>JAZQEK010000098.1:0-298380 GCA_045538995.1 Acetatifactor sp.
ATAAAGGATTATGATGCAAGAGGGCTAACGTAAGTTAGCCCTCCTTTTTCAAAATGGTACAAGAATACAGGATGGTAGCAAAATGGAAGGATATAAACCCGGGGCGGAATGCTCCCAGTGCAAAGGAAGATGTTGTAAAGAAAGAGGCTGTAGTTTGTCCCCTCAGGATATGTGGCAGGCTTTAGGTCAGGATGCCGAACAGTTTGATTTGAAACAGCCGGAAGAGAGAAGCCGACTAAGAAGTGAGCTGCTACAGCTTTTGGAGCAGCCGGAGGGCTTGTATGCACTGGACTATTTCAGTGAAAAGGGTGGTCCCTGCTTCTATTTGAGGATGCGTCACAAGTGCTACACCTTTATCGGAGTAGATGCCATAGGAGAGTGTGTGGCTTTGACCCAGACCGGTTGCAACCTGTCAGAGACACAAAGACCCAAGGGAGGACGTTTTCTGGAAAGTAAGCCGGGGGGTGCCTGCGTGCAACACTATACCCGTGAGCAGATGTGCGAGGATTGGGCTCCTTATGTGGAAATACTAAAGAGTATTTGGGAGGAGTACCATGAGAAGTTCCAAAAGGATGGTACCTTTGAACGTTGTGATGAGGCATATTTTGCATGGATGAGGGAAGCCAGATAAGGCTTCCTTTTTTGTATTTCCACTGGACGGAAAATAATGGCTGTGCTATTCTATTGAGTAGGGAAAACATAGTGATACCCTGAAGTATCCCTATATAAGAAGGAAAAACATCATGCAAAAGCTAATCGATTTTTTGAAAAAAGAAGTGGTTCTGGTAGTGGCAGTGGTACTGGCTGTAGTATCCATGTTTGTTGTCACACCAGACAAGGAATACATAGATTATATTGATTTCAGCACATTGAGTATTTTATTCAGCCTCATGGCGGTGATGGCAGGTTTGCAGACCGCAGGAGTGTTTCGGGAAATTGCGGAGGCATTGTTGGGAAAAGTGCGAAAGGTATGGCAGTTGGTGCTCATACTGGTGATGCTGTGCTTTTTCTTTAGCATGTTCATCACCAACGATGTGGCACTGATAACCTTTGTACCTTTTACCTTTATCATATTGGAGCTGTTGGGTGGAGAAACAGAGCAGAAATTAATCATTCCGGTGGTAGTGCTGCAGACCATTGCGGCCAATTTGGGCAGTATGTTGACCCCTATCGGCAATCCTCAGAATTTATACTTGTACGGTCAGGCAGGAATAGGCATCGTGGAATTTATGCAGATATTATTGCCTTATACAGTGGTTTCGTTTTTATTACTATTGGTACTTTGCCTTTATTTCGGAAAGAAGGGGGCACAGGGTGGCACCACTCAGGCTATGGAGCAGTTTCAGAACAGAACAGCACAAACCCACCTATCCGGTAGCAAATGGGACATCCTTCGGTATCTGATACTGTTTGTATTGTGCTTATTCACCGTGGCAAAGGTGAAGTGGTTCCCCTACTGGGTGACCTTGCTCATAGTGGTAGTTGCACTATTGCTGTTCGATAGGAAGCTGTTTGCCCGAATAGATTATTCCCTACTGCTTACCTTTGTAGGATTCTTCGTCTTTATTGGTAACATGGGCAGAATCCCCGCCTTTCGTGACTTCCTGCAGGGCATAATCGCCGGCAATGAAGTACTGACTGCGGTGATTTCCAGTCAGGTCATCAGCAATGTGCCGGCAGCACTGCTTCTGTCCGGCTTTACAGACAATTACGAGGCGCTGATTTTGGGAACCAATTTAGGCGGCGTAGGTACCCTGATAGCTTCCATGGCCAGCCTGATTTCGTATAAATATATTGTGAAGGAAAATAAATGCAGCAAGGGAGCTTACTTCGGCTTCTTCACTATCTCGAATATCGTGTTTCTGGCAGTGCTGTTGTTATTGTGGATAGTGTTAAGTGGTCTGTAAAGGATTGTGGAGGATATACGCATGGAACTCTTTCGAATATTGGTAAATGTAACCGAAACCCATCAGGTGTGCTCTCAAGGAAGCTGCGTGAACATGCTTCTCTTTGATGGTACATGTGAGGGAGAATACTTTCAAGGCAGAATTTTGAGTGGTGGGGTGGATACCCAGATGGTGAACCCGGATGGGCGTGGCACACTTTCCGCCAGATATATGCTGGAGGGCATCGATAAGGAAGGAAATCCCTGCAAGGTATTTATTCAGAACGATGCTGAGATAGGTACGGAAGATTCTACTACCCATCCTAAAATTTTTACAGACAGCGAATGCCTGAAATGGTTGGAGCAGGAAGCTTTGACCGGGCGTATTTTGTGGGAACAGGAACAGTTAATCATTAGCATAGGAATAAAGTGAGAGGAGAAAGAAACATGAGATTTGTGTATCCAAACGGAAAGAGGAAGGCTTTGACCTTCAGTTATGACGATGGTCAGATTTTTGACCGCAAGCTGGTAGAGATTTTCAATCGTTATCAGGTAAAGGCGACCTTCCACCTGAACTCCGGCAGCTTAAGCGAAAGCGGGCAGGAGAGCATCTTTGTGACTAAGGAAGAGGTGGCAGAGCTTTATAAGGGGCATGAGGTGGCAGTGCATGGTGTGCAGCACAAGAGCCTGACCGCACTCAGCAAGCATCAGATGATTATGGAGCTGGAGGATGACCGCAAGGCATTAGAGGCACTAACCGGCTATATGGTGCAGGGCATGTCCTACGCTTTTGGCAGCTACAATGGCGAGGTTATCGATGTGGCCAGAAGTCTGGGTATTCGTTACTCCAGAACCGTGAATGGTACCAATGGATTCTTCCCACCGGCAGATTTTATGGCATGGAACCCTACCTGTCATCATGATGGTGATTTAGATGGTCTGGCAGAGCGCTTCCTGAATGTACAGCCTTGGGAAGAGCTGCCTATGTTGTATGTGTGGGGACACAGCTACGAGTTTGGAAATAAGGATGACTACAGTGTCATGGAGAATTTCCTGGAGAAGGTGAGTGGCAAGGAGGATACCTGGTATGCTACCAATATGGAGCTCTGTGAGTATATAGAAGCCACCCGCAAGCAGGAATATTCTGCAGATGGTCTGACCATCAAAAACCCTACTGCTGTGACTGTTTATGTTTCTACTCAGGAAGGCATTGTAGAGGTAAAGCCCGGAGAGTGCAAGTATTTAGGAGAGCGATAGAAAAGTAAATAGCACCGGAAACGGAAAGAGAAATCCCACTTCATACATAGGCATGTGTAAAGTGGGATTTTTGATGGTTTTATTCTTTTACTGCTTCCTGAAGCAGTCCCATAATCTGTGGGATAGCGTCCATCTGACCGCTCTTTTCCATAGCTTCACAGAAGGTCTGACGGTTCTCGTAGAGGAAATTTACCTGTTCCACTAAAGCAGCAGTAGTCAAATCATCCTCATCAATCACGATAGAGAAGCCCTGTGCTTCGAAGGAAGCAGCATTGAGCAGCTGGTCACCACGACTGCTGGATGCCGGCAGGGGGATGAGGATATTGGGCTTATGCAATGCCAACAGCTCGCAAATAGCATTGGCACCGGCACGGGAAATGACGATGTCCGCCATGGCGAAGATGTCCTTCAGCTCTGCCTTCAAATACTCAAACTGCTTGTAGCCGGGGGTGGTCAGCAGGAGATTATCCAGCTTATCCTTGCCACACAGATGCACCACCTGATACTTCTCCAGAAGCTGGGGAAGTGCGTCACGCACTGCTTTATTCACATTGGCAGCACCTAAGCTGCCGCCGATTACCATGATAACGGGCTTGTTGGCGGTGAAGCCACACATGTTCAGTCCGGTCAGTTTATTGCCCTGTGCCAGTTCCTCCCGAATAGGGGTACCGGTCAGGATTGCCTTTTCCTTGGGAAGCTTTTCCACGGTTTCCGGGAAGTTGCAACAAATTTTCGTAGCCACCGGCAGACAAAGCTTGTTAGCCAGTCCCGGGGTCATGTCGGATTCATGGATAATACAGGGAATCTTCAAAGATGCAGCCGCACGCACTACCGGAACACTGACGAAACCGCCCTTGGAGAATACCACATCCGGCTTCCATTCCTTTAAAAATTTACGTGCTTCCCCATATCCTTTTATTACCCGGAAGGGGTCAGTTAAATTCTTCAAATCAAAATATCTGCGAAATTTTCCTGTGGCAATTCCCACATAAGGAATATCAAAATCTTCCACCAGACGTTTTTCGATACCGTCATAAGAACCCATATAAGTAATTTCGAAGCCGGCCTCCTTCAAGAAGGGAAGCAGTGCCAGATTCGGGGTCACATGTCCGGCGGTTCCGCCACCTGTTAAAACAATTCGTTTCATAGATAGTCACTCCTGTTTTTACATCATTTTCTCCAATGCCTGTGCCAACTGGTCCGGGCAGGAGGTATTCTTGAAGCCGCAACGAATCCCTTTCAAACGGGTAATAGCATCCTCCACCTTCATTCCCTGTACCAATGCACTGATGCCCTGCAAATTCCCATGGCAGCCGCCGGTAAACTTTACCGATTGGATGATGCCATCCGTTACTTCTATATCTATAGCTGTGGAACAGGTTCCTCTGGTCTGATATCTCATAATAGGTCTCCTCTTTTCTGTAGCCGTTTTCTTCGGAAGGTTGTCGGTACGCATCCGTGAAAAAGGAGCTACTTGATTATTTATATGTAACATTCTCTAGCTATTATAACAGAGTATGGAGCGGGAAACAATTCTCAAAAATTTTTTTTCCTACAAAATAGGGAAGAGTATTCAGACGGGGAGGACGTTTCCCTGCAAGCTTTGTCATCCTATGGTGCCTTTTGTCGGGAAAGGTCTGATAATCGTCGTTTTACGCAGAAAACATCGATGAAATATCGGTTATAACATATTGTAAAAACGTGCAAACAAAATTATACTTAGGTTAATAAAGTTTCTGAGGATAGGAAGGGAAAAGCTATGTTTCCAATATTTGAACAAGAAAAAATCGCAGCCATCGGCATGTTTGCCTGTTTCTTTTTCAGTGTAGTGATTCGGGTGTTTCTGGCTCTGCTTTACCGGCAGATGATTCAGGAAACGGACAATATGGCAACCACGAAAAACAAATTGCTCAAGCAGTGCAAGCTGAAGTTCACCAATTGTTATCAGCTGAACAACGGAGTGCCGAACGTGGGCGTATTCGTGGACAAGTTTTTGAACCGATTGTCACTGGGTCCCTTTTCCTTCCGTTTTCTCTATCATTTGTCCGGACAGCTTATGCTTCTGTCCATTGTTTTTTCCGGGATAGGTGTTTGCCGAAGCATTATGGCGGGCAATATGTTCGGCGAAATCCTGCCCTTTTACATATTCAGTCTATTGGAGCTGTATTTATACTTGTCCTTGAGCACCATGGTAGATGTAAAGGGGCATCGTCAGGAGCTGAAAATCAATCTGGTGGATTTTCTGGAAAACCACCTATCCAATCGTATGCAGGTGACAAGAGCAGATATGCAGATGCTGTATGGTGCAGGGGAAAATAAGCGAACCACTATTCAGAGGAATTTGGAGTTGCTACCCATTGCCGGCTGGCTGGCAGACAAGGACGATTCACAGGTCGAGGAATTTTGGGACGAGGAAGAAGCCGGGATGGAACCTTTGGAGGAGGAGTTCGGTCAGAAGGTAGTGTTGGAAGCGGAAGAGGCAGAAGCACTGGAAGAACTCTTGAAAGAATTTTTGAGTTTGTCTTGAATAATTCATATAACTTTGTTAAACTATAATCAATCCGTATTCGGGAATGATAAATTATTTCATATAAGGAGTAGATTATGAGTACAAAAGTGACATTTGATTATTCAAAAACAGGTGCATTTATTTCCGCAGATGAAATCGAAATGATGAAGAAGCTGACCTTGGACGCAAAGGAGCTTTTGGTATCCAGACAGGGTGCCGGCAATGATTTCTTAGGTTGGATTGACCTTCCGGTAGCTTATGACAAGGAAGAGTTTGCACGTATTAAGAAAGCAGCAGAGAAGATTCAGAATGATTCCGAGGTACTGTTGGTAATCGGTATCGGTGGTTCTTACCTGGGTGCCAGAGCCGCTATGGAATTCTTGGGACACAGCTTTGCTAATGTAGTAGACAAGAGCATCCGTAAGGCTCCGGAAATTTACTTCTGTGGTAATTCCATCAGCTCTACTTATTTGAAGCACTTAATGGATGTAATCGGCGACAGAGATTTCTCTATCAACATGATTTCTAAGTCCGGTACCACTACCGAGCCTGCTATCGCTTTCCGCGTATTTAAGGGACTTTTGGAGAAGAAGTATGGCAAGGAAGAGGCTTCCAAGAGAATTTATGCTACCACTGACAAGGCAAGAGGATCTTTGAAGAACCTTGCAACCGAAGAAGGTTACGAAACCTTCGTTGTTCCGGATGATGTAGGCGGACGTTTCTCCGTACTTACCGCAGTAGGCTTGCTTCCTATCGCAGTAAGCGGTGCAGATATTGATAAATTAATGGAAGGTGCTGCCAGCGGACGCAAGCGTGCTTTGGAATGTGCTTTTGAAGAGAACGATGCACTTCAGTATGCAGCACTTCGTAACATCTTACTTCGTAAGGGTAAGACCATCGAAATCCTGGCAAACTACGAACCCAGCGTTCACTATGTTTCTGAGTGGTGGAAGCAGCTTTACGGCGAAAGCGAAGGCAAAGACCAGAAGGGTATCTTCCCTGCAAGCGTAGATTTGACCACTGACTTGCACTCTATGGGTCAGTTCATTCAGGACGGTGCACGTATTATGTTCGAAACCGTTATTAACATCGAGAAGTCCAAGGAAGAAATCATCATCGGTGAAGAACCTGTGGATTTGGATGGCTTGAACTACTTAGCAGGCAAGACCGTAGACTTCGTAAACAAGAGTGCTATGAACGGTACTATCTTAGCTCATACCGATGGTCAGGTGCCTAACTTCATGGTAAACGTTCCGGAAGTAAACGAATTCTACCTAGGTGAATTGTTCTACTTCTTCGAGTTTGCATGTGGTGTCAGCGGATACTTACTGGGCGTAAATCCTTTCAACCAGCCCGGTGTAGAAAGCTACAAGAAGAACATGTTCGCACTCCTTGGCAAGCCCGGCTACGAAGCACAGAGAGAAGAGCTGTTGAAGAGACTGTAATATAGCCCGCTTTTGTGACATTTTAATAGAATTTTTAAAATAACTAAGAAGTTGGGGGGATAGATGTCCTCCCAACTTCGTATTATTAAAGGAGAACACGTATGAAGATTGTCGCATTAGAGCGAAACAGTGCAGGCACCGACATCTCCATGGACTGTTTTCAGGACTTTGGAGAAGTGACCTACTATCGCAATACCGTAACCATAGAAGAAGTCGCAGAGAGAGTAAAGGATGCTGACATTATCATAGCCAACAAGTCTCCTTTGAACGAGCAGACCTTGAAGGATGCACCCAACGTAAAGCTGATTTGTGAGCTGGCCACCGGCTTTGATAATGTAGACTTGGCATATTGCAAGAGCCGTGGTATCAAGGTGTGCAATGTGAGGGACTATTCTACCGGCATGGTGGCACAGCATACATTGACCTTGGCACTGGCACTGAGCCAGAAGCTTTTTCACTATGATAATTATGTGAAGTCCGGTGCTTACAGCGCCCAGGATCGGTTTTCTAATTTTGATGTGCCTTTTTATGAATTGGAGGGCAAGACCTGGGGTATTGTAGGTATGGGCAACATCGGTAAACGTGTGGCGAGGCTGGCCACAGCCTTTGGTTGTAAGGTGATTTTCCACTCCATTACCGGGAAGAGCAGCTGTACAGATTACCCTCAGGTGGACAAGGCTACTCTTTTACGGGAGAGCGACTTCCTGTCCCTGCATTGTCCTTTGAGTGACTTGAGCCTGAACTTTATTGACAGAGAAGCCCTGCAACAGATGAAAAAGACTGCCATCCTCATCAATGTAGCCAGAGGCAAGGTGGTAAATAATACAGACTTGTACGAAGCTCTGGAGGCAGGTGAGATACAGGCAGCAGGCTTGGATGTCATAGAAGCAGAACCATTAGAGCTGTCTAATCCTCTCAGTAAATTAAAGGACAGCACTCAGTTGATCATAACCCCTCATCTGGCTTGGGCCAGTGTGGAATCCCGCACCCGTTGCGTGGAAGGTGTGTACCAAAACATCGAAGCCTTCCTGCGTGGAGAAGCCCGAAATGTGGTGAATCCTTGACAGACCGGGCTTTTCCGTGTAAGGTAGTTATGGTAGTCAGAGGGTTGCACTGTGAAAGAAAGAGGATACAATATGAAGGATAAGATAAAAGAGCTTTGGATAAAGTATGAGGAAATCATTGTTTATTTAATTGTAGGCGGTATGACCACCGTATTTTCGTGGTTCTGGATGTTCTTTGTGAACATTGTCATATTTGGCAATCCGCTATATCCGACCAATTTCCAGAACTTCATCTTGAGCACGGTTAACTGGACGGCAGGTGTTATTTTTGCCTATCCGACCAATCGTAAGTTTGTATTTAAGAGTAAAGACCCGCATATCTTGAGAGAGGCAGGCAAGTTTGTGGCTTCTCGTATTTTTACCTTGATACTGGATATTGTGGTACGTCAGGTATTGGGCTGGATAGGAGTGAATGTATTTGTAGCAACCATCATTTCTGCGATACTTGTTATTATTGGAAACTATGTATTTAGTAAAATGCTGGTATTTAAGAAGAAGTAAAATCGGATAAAAATTTTTGTGTTAGAAATCAATTATTCTTGAAAATATAAAAGAAAGGTGCTATCATAACTCTACACAGATTTATCTGTGTGGAGAAGTACCCATGACAGGGTGGTGACCTCCCGAGCTTATGATACATAGGAAGGGAGGTGGTGCTCATGACAGCTTACGAAACCATTATGGTGATATTGGGAATATTAGGACTTCTAATATCCTTCGGAAGTGCACTCATAGCATTGCTTGCCTATCTCGATAGGAACTACAAGCAGAAATAAAAAACACCTATCCTGTCAGCACACAGGATAGGTGACGTCCGATAGGACAAATTTCACCAACTTGGGAGCATCCACTTTGGAGTGGGTGCTTCTCTTATTTATAATATATCATGATTTTATATAAATTTCAAGCGGTTATCCACAAAATATATTGCTACAGTAATTAATAGTGAACATTTTTAATCTTTCTATTGATTTTACTAGTATAAAAGTTATAATAAAAATAAGAACCATGAATAAAAAAACAGGGGATACTATTATGGATTATAACGAGGAATACTACGCAAAAAGTTCTAACAAAAAAGCCATGGCAATGTGGATTGTCATTGGTATTGTATTGACTGCAGCTTATACGATTGAGGTGGTAAAGGGTTCACGTACGGTTCCGTATTATTGCACGTTTTTAGCATTTTGCTGGATACCGTTTATTATTGGTTTGCTGGTGTTAAAGATAAAGGGCGGTGGAACCTGGTTGTACAAGTATATTATTGCAATCGGTTACGGAGCTTTTTATGCTTTTGTATTGATGACCACACATACTACGCTGACGGTTATGTATGTTTTGCCGGTAGTCAGTATGCTGATTTTGTACAAAAATCGAAACTTTATTATACAATGCGGCATCATAAATATAATTATTCTGGGTGCGTATATTGTAAAGAGCTATATGAGCGGAATGTCAGCTCCCAACAATATCACGGACTATGAAATTCAGGCGGCGGTAGTGGTTCTTTGCTATATGGGTTATATTTTGTCCATCAATCATTTGAACTTTGTGGATGGTTCCATGCTGGGTTCCATCAAGGAGAACCTGCAGAGAGTGGTTACCACTGTAGAGCAGGTAAAGACTGCCAGTACCATGATTGTAGATGGTGTGACGGTAGTCAGGGAACTGGCGGACGAGAATCGTGAAGGTGCCAACAATGTCGTAGGCAGTATGGAAGAGTTGGCAGATAATAATGAAGTGCTCAACGAAAAGGTTGTTTCTTCCCTTGAAATGACAGAGAATATTGATAGTCAGGTAATTCATGTAGCACAGCTGACAGATAGAATCGTGACGATTATCAATGAGGCAGTAGGACATGCAGAAGTCAGCTCCACAGAGCTTACCAGTGTGGTACAGTCCACTACCTTGATGGCAGAGCTTTCCACTGAGGTAGAGCAGATATTAAGAGAATTCAAAGAGAAGTTTGATACGGTGAAGAAAGAGACCGGTACCATCGAGCAGATTTCTTCCCAGACCAATTTGCTGTCTCTGAATGCTTCCATCGAAGCAGCCAGAGCCGGAGAAGCCGGTCGCGGTTTTGCAGTGGTTGCAGATGAAATTCGTAACCTGAGTACCGGAACGCAGGAATCTTCTACCAGTATTATGTCAGCGTTGGAGCATTTGGAAACTACTTCCGAGAAGATGACTCAGTCCGTTACCACTATTTTGACCCTCATTGCAGAAACCTTGGAAAAGATGAAGAAGGTGAATACCAGTGTAACCACTATTACCGAAGATTCCAAACAGTTGGGTGAGGAAATCCATGTTGTGGATGCCGCTATTAAGCAAGTGGAGGATTCCAACAAGAACATGGTAGACAACATGAAGCAGGTGAAGGAATTGATGGTTACCATGAATGAGAGCGTGACCAATTCCGAATCTATTACCAAGACCATGTTGAGCAAATATGCAGAGACCACTCGCAATGTAGTAAAGATAGAAAGTGTTGTTGGTCAGCTGATGGAAGAGTTGGGTGCCGGTGGTTTCATGGGCATCAAGGATGTACAAAAGGGTATGACGCTGTCAGTTGTTGCTTACGAAAATGGAAAGTCTGCTCAGCAGGAGTACAAGACCGAAGTTGCTTCCGTAGTCGAGGAGCAGATTTGGTTGGAAGCTACCGAAGATGCAAAGGAATACTTCCGGAACATAGATCATAAGCAAGGCTATCAGGTGAAAATCGTGGTAGACAATGCGATGTACATTTGGGAGAACGTAACCGTAGCATTTGGTAAGGAGAATGCTTACAAGTTACTGATTAGCGGAAATCCTAAGGTTGCACACAGAAGAAAGTATCCCAGATGGTCCTTGAACAATACCTGTAACTTTCTTTTAGAGGATAATAAGAGCAGTGCAGCAGGTAAAATGGTGAATATCAGTGCCGGTGGATTTGCATTCTCCTCCGGTGAGGAAACTTTGGTTCATGCTATTGGCAAGCAGATAGAGCTGAATATCGTGGATTTTGACCTGCCGCAAGAAGCTACCCTGCGAGGAGTGATTATCCGTGTTACTAATGACAGAGGAAGGTATATCGTAGGCTGTAGAATGGCAGAAGACAATATGAATATTTGTAAATATGTAGAAGAGAAGATTAGTACTACATAAAGAAAGAGAACCCTTGTCTCAGTGGTAGAGGCAAGGGTTTTATTATGGTTGCTTCTATAATTTCTGCACGAACTCCTTAATCAATGCCGCACAGTGATGTGCCGCTTCCCTCTCAAAGGTAGGGTAGTCCATTTCCGCACTGTCATCAGCCTTATCAGAAATGGCACGTACGATGACGAAGGGGATATTGTTCAGGTAAGCAGTGTGTGCGATGGAAGCACCTTCCATTTCTGCACAGTCCCCCTGAAAATTCGCAATCAGAGCATCCTTTACTTCCTTGCTGGAAATAAATTGGTCACCGCTGACTACACGACCTACAATAGCCTGCTTGTCCGGAATCACTTCTTTACAGGTTTCCAAAGCCAGTGCAATCATGTTTTCATCTGCCCGGAACTCACGGGTACCTAATTGGGGAACTTCACCCAGAGGATATCCGAATACTCGTACATCTACATCATGATGAATGACATCCCTAGAAATCAAAATGTCACCGATATCCAGCTTGGCATTCAGAGAACCTGCCACACCGGTATTGATGATGTGGGTTACCTGATACATGTCTGCAAGAATTTGTGCACAAATGGCAGCATTGACCTTGCCGATACCGCAACGGACGATCACCACATCTGCACCATCTAAAAAGCCTTCAAAAAACTCCATTCCTGCTCTCTTGGTAGTATTTTTCACAGTCATTTGTGCCTTTAAGCTTTCTACCTCCAGCTCCATGGCACCGATAATACCTATTTTGCTCATACGATTTGTTTGCTCCTTTCACTTTGCAAGTACTTCCACTGTTCCGTGAGATGCTTCCCTTTCCGGAGAATGTAACGGATAGGTAGCACAGAAGAATGGTTATTATATTTCGCTTGGATAAACCAGTCGGTCTTCCTTAATATCATAGAGTACCTCGTCCAGATAACGCTTTGCCAGCCAGTTGGCCATAGGCAAATTCATATCCAGATAGTTGCCGCAGTCCTTGGCAGAGGCACCGGGTACCTCGTCTTTGAAATCACGGATAAATTCATACATTTCCACCATCAGGGGCACGATGTCCTGAGAACTCAAATCCCCTGCTAACAGTAGATAGAAGCCGGTACGACAGCCCATAGGACCGAAGTAGATGGTCTTCTCCTTGTACTGTGGGTGATTGCGCAGGAAGGTGGCCGCCAAATGCTCGATAGTGTGCATTTCTGCGGTATTCATAACCGGCTCCTCGTTGGGGCTGGTCATGCGCAAATCAAAGGTGGTAATGACTTCTGCACCGATGGTATCCTTACGGGAAACGTAGATACCGGGCTGCAGCTTGATATGGTCAATGGTGAAGCTTGCTATTTTTTCCATGGTAAAATCCTTTCTTGTATTAGTGCTATCCGCAGGTACTCATTTGGTTCAATCTATTCCACTGAGGCACGCTCTCGCTCCGTGAAAGAACGCAACGGACACTAAGAAATTTTCTACACTTTCAGTTTGAAAATTTCAAGTGCCGGCGTTTTTCAAGGGCCTTGCGTTGGAACAGAATGAACCAAATAAGTACCTGCTATATCATCTCTATCATAGTAAGT
The DNA here is from genome assembly GCA_045538995.1 of Acetatifactor sp. GTDB lineage: Bacteria > Bacillota > Clostridia > Lachnospirales > Lachnospiraceae > Acetatifactor. The sequence continues at coordinate 12,867 of JAZQEK010000098.1, forward strand.
ATATAATATTTTCCCGCATTTACAAAGCAAATTTATCAAAAAAATCGCTCTTTTTTTGTAATTCATTCTGGAGGCGGAGCAGATAGGCGATGATTTCCGGGGAGGCATCCTTTAGGTGCTCTATAATAGCGGGGATGTTGGAGACAGTTAGGGCACCGGCTTCCTCCAAGAGCTGTATGTAAATGATTTCCTCCCGGCAGTACTGTGGCAGTAACTCCCAAGTGATAGTGTGCATGTGTGCTTCTTTTCCCTCCGGCATGTGGTCTGCCAGATAGTCCAGCAAAAGCTGTCGCAGAGTATCGGACAAATGCAGGGAATATCGCAGTCGCAAAAAGGTTAAATAGAGCTTTTGCCTGCGGCGTTTGTGTAAATATTTGGGGAGCTGGGTACTGTCTGCATCCTCATCATTGAACCAGCCGTAGAATATGGGTTCAAAGTTTTGCTCATCCGGACTTTCTATGAAAGCCTGTAGTGACGTGTCGAAGTCGGTCAACCAGTCCCCATGGGTAGCTTCGCAGCCGGCTCGCAGGGGTTGTAAAAGCACCATGTCCTGCAGGATGGTGACCGTAGCTGCCAACATTTGCGGCAGACCATCATTCCCGGAAGTATTCGGTGATACATGAATCCGTTGCAGCTTTTCGCAGTCCAGAAACACCTTCTTACCAAAGGTTATGGATTTGGCAGGCAAGTATAGGTCTGTAAGCTGTTGCATATGGGCAAAAGCCCAATCACCGATGGCTTCCAGACTATCCGGAAGGGTCAGGCTCTGTATTCTTTTACAGCTTAAGAATGCCTTGGGTGCAATATGGGTAATGGGTTGGTCAGCCAGAGACACGAATGCCTCCTGACCACAGTACTTTTCATAAGTCATAGGGTTCTCCTTGGGGCAGATATATTTCCTGCCACCTTATACATGGTATTTTTCGGTGAGAGGTTAGCGGTTACATAGGAAGTAGTATTCTCCCAAACACTGTGGTTACCATGAATAGATTAATCATACCAAAAGTGGAGAGGGTTTGCAAATAGTCAAGTAACAGAGATTTCAGCAGAAATTTTCGGCTAAGAGTTCCTGAGTGAGCCGCAATTGACAAATTTTTGCATCCATTATAAAATTTTTATAGCATAGATACTTGGGCGGAAGCTTGATGGAAAATGCCAAAATTGTGGGGGCTAAAATGATGAAGAAGAAAAAGAAAGGTCTAAAAATTGTTATTATTGTAATTGCTGTTTTCATGCTTATCTGGATGATAGGGGTGCGTCTGGTGATGTGGTTTGCGGTAAGGTCGATAACAGCGGACATGGAGTTCGATACAAAGCTTTTTACAGAGTATGATGTGACTTTGGAAGGCGGTCAAACCGTTTCACACAACCAAGTTACCATGAGTATCCCCGATGATTTGGAATGGGACACTTCTGTAGAAATCTGTGTTACATATAATAATGCGGATCAAGAGAGAGGAGTCTTAATAATGGATCCTCAGGATGGCAGTGAGATAGCTCTGTTCGGCGAAAAGAATGTTGCAAAGATGTCAGAGAACCCTCTTACAAAAATAGGCTACAAAGTATTGAGGAAGGGCTTTGAGGCGATGGACAAGGAGCTTCCGGACTCTTACTATACTACCGAAAAAGCAGTATTACTTCTAACGGAGGATGATTATAGCTTCCTGAACTGGAAGCAAGGGCTGGCGTATGGAATTACGGCTATTCTGAGAGATGCCTGGATGTCGAAGAGTGCGGACTACTATCTCTATGAGACCGAGGAACTCGGCGGATATATGGAGATACATACACTAAAGGATGGTACTACGGGGGCGATTTATGTATTCTTGTTCCCCAAGGATGATTTAGACACCCGATATCCTTTTGCTTTTAGAGGATTATCTTTGGAAGAAGTTTATGGATGTATTAACTCGATTCGGATGGAATAATATTTTGCAAGTCTCGATTGCCCATAGTGTACATAAATAGCCGGGTACAAATAAACGTATTGAGACTTGGGTAAAGAAAAGGAGACAGAAATGGAACTGGAACTGATCAAAGGAAGACCGGCGGACTGCACCGGCAGATTGGAAAGAGAAATCGCAGTGTATGATTTGTTGGATGAACTGGGAATAGAATATCTGCGAATGGACCATGAGGAAGCAAACACCATGGAAGCCTGTAATGAAATCGACAGGGTATTGGGGGCGGCGATTTGTAAGAATTTGTTTCTCTGCAATCGTCAGAAGACCAATTTTTACCTGTTGATGATGCCCGGAGACAAGCCCTTTAAGACCAAGGACTTGTCCAAGCAGATAAACAGTGCCAGATTGTCCTTCGCAGAGGCGGAGTATATGGAGGAGTACTTGCACATCAAGCCTGGAGCAGTGTCTGTTATGGGGCTTATGAATGACAAGGAGAACCATGTGCAGCTGCTTATCGATAAAGAGATTCTGGATAGTGAGACTTTAGGGTGTCATCCCTGTGTCAGCACCTCCAGTCTGAAGCTGCAAACCAAGGATGTTTTAGAGCAGTTTTTGCCGGCAGTAAAGCATGAACCGATTTTGATAGAGCTGCCCTGGCAGGAGGAGTTGGAATAATCGCAGTGGATGCGTGCGGATTTTTTCGAAAATTCTGTGTATAATATTGAAAAATTCTCACAAAAAGGATATAATCTTATTAAAATATTGTAGCAAAAACACATTACATAGGAGGGCTCACGAAATGGGTAAATTTGTTGTAAAAGAAACTAACACCGGTATTAAGTTTGACTTGAAGGCTGGTAATGGCGAGGTTATCGCTACTTCTCAGGTATATTCTTCCAAGGATGCTTGCTTAAACGGTATCGAAAGCGTTAAGAGAAATTCTATCGCTGCTAACTTAGAGGATCAGACCGTAGAAGGTTACGAAACTGCTAAGAACCCGAAGTTCGAAGTATATTTGGATAAGGCTGGCGAGTATCGTTTCCGTTTAACTGCTACCAACGGACAGATTATTGCTACCGGTGAGGGCTACAAGTCAAAGGCTGGCTGCATGAATGGTATCGAATCCATCAAGAAGAATGCTCCTGACGCACCTGTTGTAGAAGCAGAATAATATTTGGAAAGCAGAGCTCCTTGTGTGAAGCAAGGGGCTTTTGTTTTGTAGGAGGAGCCTATGATTTATTTGTCCGCTTTTCAGTTTCCGAGTATGGAGGAGGAGTATGATTTTACCTTTCGTTTGAAGGAAACCTGCTTTGATACCATATATCCCTTTCAGATTTTGTCCAAGCATGGATTGTGTAGGTTGGATTTCGAGCCAGTGACCATCCTCTATGGCGGTAATGGCTCGGGTAAGACCACTGCCCTGAATGTAATAGGGGAGAAGCTGGGATTGACCAGAGATACCTTGTACAATCGTAGCAATTTTTTCGAGGACTATACCGCTATGTGTCGGTACGATTGTGAAAACTCTATTCCCCGGCAGAGCCGCATCATTACCAGTGATGATGTGTTCGACTTCATGCTGAATTTGCGTAGTCTGAATGAGGGTATCAACCAAAAGCGTTCTGAACTGTTCGAGGAGTATTATGATTTGCGGAACAACCGCTTTCAGATGCAGTCCCTGAAGGACTATGACCGGCTGAAAAAGGTAGTAACTGCCCGCAGCAACACCAAGAGCAAGTTTGTGCGAAAAACCTTAAATGATAATGTGCGGGAACATTCTAACGGGGAGAGTGCCTTTTTATACTTTGCGGAGAAAATCAAGGAGAATGCGTTGTATCTGTTAGACGAGCCGGAAAACAGTCTTTCTCCTGCTAAGCAGCAGGAGCTGTTGAAATTCTTGGAGGATAGTGCCAGATTTTTCGGGTGTCAGTTTATTATTGCTACCCATTCGCCCTTTTTGCTTTCCATGCGGGGAGCGAAGATTTATGACTTGGACGAGGAGCCCGTGGATGTGAAGCGTTGGACACAGCTGGGGAATGTGCGGGAGTATTATGAATTTTTCAAGCAGCATGCGAGAGAGTTTGAGTGATGCTTTGACAGAAATGGTGGAAAAGCCCGATATGGCAACCTCCGCCGCAATGGAGCATCGATGTTTCTAAAGAAGCATTAAGCCTCCGCATATTCCTGCCGATAAGTAAAATAGAATGTAGTTGCAAAAGGATTTGCAGGGAAAGGACAGGGATTGTCGATATGTTTATGATATCAGGAACCATTAAACAAAGCGTAAAGATGATGCAGATGAATAATGAGTGGCTGCAGAAAAAGGAAAAGGCCTTTTTGAAAAAGGAGAAGGAGCTGACACCACAGGAGCGTCAGCTGAATATGTTTAAGGAACAGGTCAAGCAAAATCAGGAAGCCGATAAGATGAACGGTATCACGGCGAAGATAGAGTCCGGAGGTACTCTGACTGCGGAGGAAATCGATTATTTAAAGGAACATAATCCGGAGGCTCTGCGACGTTATGAGCAAATGAAGGCAGAGAAGAAGGCATACGAGCGTCAATTGGAGAACTGCAAGACCAAGGATGAGGTAGAGCGGGTGAAGCTACAGAAGCTGGGAGGCTATCTGGCAGCGGCTAAGAAAATCAGCAGTAATCCCTGCATCCCCAAGGCTCAGAAGTTGGCTCTTTTATCGGACATCGTGGGAAAGGTTTCCAATATTCAAAAGGCACATCTGAAGTTTGTCAGCTCTGCCCGATATCAGGAGCTGCCTACCGATGAGGAGCTGGCAGAGGAGAAGCGGGAGAAAATAGAGGAGCTGACCGGTACTGATAGGCTGAAGGAGCAAGGGGAAGAAACAACTCAGGAGGAAGAGGTTTTACGACCGGAAGAAATGCAGGAGGAAGTGGTCGAGAAGATGCTGTCATCGGAGGATGTTGCAAGGGAATTGACTGCAGCTGGAGAGGTACAACAGCCGGATTTCGACACCACTTTGCACACCATACAGGACAGCATCCGCCGGTTGGAGACAGATACCTATGACCACAGCGGAGAGCGGACGAATTTGGAACCTCAGAAGGAACTGGGCAAGCGAATTGATTTTCGCAGGTAGGTATTGGAGGGAAATGCTCTTTTTCAGAATTATGTTGAACAATATGGATAATATGTAATGTGAAACAAATTAGAATTGACCGAGCTCTTTGGAGCGAGGGATGACAATTGAACGGAGTTCAATTGTATGTGGTTAATAGAGTTTTATAAATTAGAATTTGAGGAGATAACTATAATGTCTAATTATATTATGGATTTGAGAGCGGTTGTGGGACATCGTCCTTTGCTGCAAGTTGGTGCCAGTGTAATTGTTGTAGATTCTGAAAATCGAATTTTATTGCAGTTAAGAAACGATAATCACTGTTGGGGTTACGCAGGTGGCTCAGTTGAACTGGATGAGGTGGTGGAAGAAGCTGCCAAGAGAGAGCTATTTGAAGAAACTGGTTTGATTGCAGAGAGTCTGGAATTGTTTGGAGTGTTCTCAGGTCAAGATACACACTACATTTATCCCAACGGAGATGAAGTATCAAACGTTGATATTGTTTATGTATGTAAGCGGTACGCAGGAAAATTGAGATGCCAAGAGGGAGAAGTTGATGCTTTGAAATTCTTTCCGATTGATGAGATTCCAGAGAATATCTCCAAGCCTATTCGCAAACCTTTGAACAAATGGATAGAACAAAATCGTTAGACAAATCCCAATTTGTCAAACTCTTTATGTGTTAGACACTCTTTTCTGAAGAGGCAAAAGAAAAACAGGAGGAAAGCTTATATGAGAAAATATGTTATGTTTGCGTAGCGTGGCTATTGCAAAGTAAATAGACTGGAATAGCCATTGCGAATCCTAGCAGAATTTGGAATTAGGAGGCGAACATGGGCTATAGGAGAGCAGAAGAGATTCTGCCAAAGAATATTATAGAGCTGATACAACAATATGTGGATGGGGAAAGTATATATATTCCCCGAAAAGCAGAGTATCGTCAGGCATGGGGAAGCAGTACCAGTATTCGCAAGGAGCTGGACAGACGCAATCAGGAAATCATGCAGGAACATAATGACGGTATATCGGTTCAGAAGCTGGCACAGAAATATTACCTGTCAGAGAAAAGCATACAACGTATCTTGCGAGAACAGAAAAAGTAAAATAGGAGCTGCACTTTGATTGCCTCTCTGTTAAGTAGATGGAGGATATATCATAGAGTGTGGCTCATTTTCTTTTGGAAAAAAGTTTGGGTTAGTATTTTCTATGCAAAGCAGTTATAATAATGGACGAGGAGGAGATTAGCATGGATACTTTTTATGCATATCATGTAGTAACAGAACGACCTATGTATGTAGGACAACACATTTTCTTTGATGCAGAGCATCCCAGTGGAGTGTACACCCGGGTAATGAGTAAGTTGGAAATTGTAAAAGATATTTATGAGAATCCCCGGAACTATGAGGACAAGGAGCTGGAGTATCCTATAAAGGTGGCTTTGAGGGAGCTGGCGTTGGAGGAGGTCAGAAAGGAGGAGTTTCCCCAATATCCTTCTCGAATGGGTTGTCTTTATGTGTCAGAGCATTTGCAGGAAGCGATTCAATGGGCAGATTACTTTATCGGCTTGGGTCGCCCCACATTTGCTATTGTGAAGCTTTGTATAAGAGGAAGATATTTTATTGGAGATGCTTCCAAGTGTTTTGATGGTACGATAAGTCATGAGGAGAATTTGCGTATGGCCAGATGTTATTGGGAGAATAAACCCAATCCGGATGGTCAGCCCTCTATCAATGAATATTTGGTGGACGGAGATATCGAAGTAGTGGAAATCATAAAAGAATACATATAATTCACAGGAAGTCGATAGGAAACTATTGACTTTTTTTGATATAGGGAATATAATCGCCTTATGAGTTAGAAATCTAATTAGCAACCTAATTCATATAAGTGTGGAGGTTATTCCTATGCAGAATAGTTATCAGGTCCCGGAAGGTTTCGACCAAGTTCAATCGGGAGTTGCCTACAGTGCGGTGCAGGAAATTGAATATGCTTCGACTACTACAGGCACCATTCGCAAGGCGAGCCTTATATTGCCTCTGCATTATGATGAAACAAAGAAGTATCCGGTATTGTACCTGTTGCATGGTATTGGCGGAGACCATAAGGAATGGTTATGCGGAGAGCCTGCCACTATATTAGGGAACTTGCAGGCAACAGGCGGAGCAAAGGACATGATTGTGGTGATACCCAATGTTCGTGCCAGAGCAGAGGATGCAGGAAATCCGGCAGATATTTTTACCCTGAAGCATTACGAGGCATTCAACAATTTTATCAATGATTTGCGTGATGACTTGATGCCTTATATCAAAGCACATTATTCTGTAGCAGAAGGTAGAGAGAATACGGCTATTGCAGGTTTGTCCATGGGAGGTCGAACTTCCCTGTATATCGGTTTTAATATGCCGGAGACCTTTGGTTTTATCGGAGCCTTTTGTCCGGCACCGGGAGTGTTTGCATATACCAATTATGGTGTTTCTGAGAATGGTTTGTTTACCAAGGAAGCTTTCACCTTACCGAAGGAGTTGGAGACCTTTGTGATGATAGTAGAAGGGGAAAGCGATGATATTGTGAAGCACTGGCCGAGGGAGTATCACGAGGCATTGGTGCAAAATAACGTAGAGCATATTTATTATGTGACCGAAGGAGGACATGATTTCGGCGTGTGGAAGCATGGATTGTATCATTTCCTCAAGAATATATTTTAGGAGCAGTGAATGATTCAAGAACGATTGCATGAATTGTTAATTCGTACTTCTTCTATGCACAGGAAGAAGAGCCGTCAATATTTTCAGGAGCTGGAGCTTACGGATGGTCAGCCCAAGGTGTTATCCATATTGAGTAAGATGGAGGGCTGTGTTCAGAAGGAACTGGCAGAAGCCTGTCGGGTGGAACCGGCTACCATGACCTCTTTGTTAAAGAATATGGAGCAAACAAATCTGATTGTCAAAGAGAAGAAGCAGATATCCGGAAAGAGGGCTTATGGTATTTATTTGACCGAGGAAGGAAAGGTTTTGGCTGACAAGGTAGAAGATATCGTAGTGAAAATGGAGCAGGTCAGCTTCGCCGGATTTACCTCGGAAGAAAGAGAACAGTTTTTAGAGTTATTTATGCGAATTTATCAAAATTTAGAATAATAATCTACCCCAATTTTTACAAAAAGAAAGGATGGTCTTTGGAAACAAGTCCATCCTTTCTTTTTGCGTTCTGCTATTTTACCTGATATAAGCGGGCATCCTGATATTCAAATATCATGGGGAACATGCTCATCAAAGCAAGCTCGTCTACGGCATAGTTACTACGCTCCCAATTGGTGACCACCACATAGGAAACATCGTATTGTTGGAACAAAGCTGCATTGTCCGCAGGGTCTTCGTACATAAGCTTCAAATGTGCCTTACGCTCTGTGGTATCAATGCCGTGGAAATACAGGAAGGTGTCTGCACCACAGACCAGATTGCGACCGGTGAGGGAAGCAATTTCATTGTTGTGGCGGGTCTGGGTTAAGAAGACTGCATCTACAGGGGTATTTTCATCCACATACTCTGCCAGCTTCACATAAGCAGGACTATAAAGCTGATACTTGGACACTGCTTCCCGTCCCAAGGTCAGGAGGGCAGAAAGAACCGAGAAGAACAAAAAGCATCCCGCCAGCCATTTGGCACCGCCCAGCTCCTTTAGCTTGCGATACAGCTCCACACCATAGTCTGCAGCTATCAGACACAGAAGCAGGTAGGCGATATAGAGAAGCTTGTTGTTATCATACACATTGGGCTGGAAAACAATCAATTCTATCACAAACCATATGACGAAGACAGGCAGGATAAGGGGAGCACTTCTTCGTCTCTTGGCACAAATTCCGGCGAGACCCAGTAGGAGGGGAAGCCCCAAATTCTTGATATAAAACCAAGGGTAAAAGTCGCCCTGATTGCCCCAGTTGAAATGCCCACGCACCATGCTTTCGTTGCCGACCACATGTCCGAAGGTCCAGAACAGGAGCTGAGGAAGTGCCAGTAACAACACGCAACCTAAGTAAATGCCCCAAGTCATTAATAGTTCCCGATATCCGTTGAGGCGAAGATAACGGACTAACAAAGAAATACCATATAACACGCAACCGGCGATACCTGCTATGCCGAAAAACAGCAGGTCATCGGCAAGGATTTGCCCTTTGTTTACCCGGTTTTGCAAGAAGCACATAATCCCCACGAAAAGAAGCAATATCCATCCTACAGGAAGGTTGTGTTTTTCTTCCGGGATAACGGCTTTATAGAGGGATACCAATAACCATGCAGCACTGAGAAGTCCCATACCCAGAAAGGAATGGGTGTGTATCATAGGCAATGCACTGACCAGAATTCCGGCAGGCAGGTAGTACTTTTTCTTGCCGCCAAATACTGCCTGATAAAGTAACCAGATGGCAGGGATTAAAATCGCATAGCCAAAGAGAGTGGCTCTTTGGGGCAGGAACATATCTGCTATCAAATTCACCCAACGGATGTTATGGTCTACCAGATTGGTAGGGGTAGTGTAAAAGCCTGTAAAAATACTTTCTATGGTAAACTCTCTGTTTCTGGACCAGTCAATAAAGTAAAAGAAGCCCAGACCGCCATTAAAAATATAGAGAACATAAGTGAGCAAAGCTTTGGCACGAGAGCCGAACAAGGTCATGGCCAACAAATAGACACCACCGATAATCTGAGGAAGTGCCACCAGCATAGGAAGGATGTACGCATAACGCAGGGAAGCACCCATCAGGTAAATGCTGGAGGAAATACTGTCAGACAGGAAAGGGTAGGAAAGCTTGGCACCCGGGTACAGGGAATATTCCGGTGGGAAGGTTCCCTGATTAGCAATACTGGTAATAAAGCCCAGATGCATATTCATATCACCGTAGCCGCATTGTCCCGTGTATATACCACCATCTGCGTGCAGAGGAATGGTATGATGAAACAACAGATACCCCCACAATACCATGGTACCGGTCAGTAATAAAAAGAAAGCTCCATGTCGGCGGATGCCTGCGGGACAGGCTTTCACCAGCTGCCCGAGAGAGGTTCTGTCACGAAACGCCGAAATATATGCAGGCAAAGTCACTACCAGTGCCAGAATATGTGCCGGCATAGTAAAGTCAAACAAAAAGGCAAAGAGCACAGGTAGCCATTGCAGAAGGGCTGAGCCCAATACGCTACCCAGTAAAAGCCTCGCCAGTGCATCCTCCTTTTTCAGTATTCTCGACATAATAAACATTCCTACCAGCTGAAAATGGCAGAAGTATAGAGTACCCATTATATTTCCTAATGTACTTCCGAACATAATAACCTCCATGAAAAGCCTGTTTCGTGTGCCGTGAGGGCACAAAGAGCTTACAGAAAGAAGTATACCATTTTTAAAACGATTTTTACAGTGAAATTCATAGTGACGAAAAGATTTTCAGTAAAGCAGTAGGAGGAGAGTGCCGGAGGATTTAACATATTGACAGCTATAAAAAACATATCGATATAGATATTCAGTTGCTTTTTTTATAGAATTTAATTAGATATGGTGAAACAATATGCAACAAAAAGTTAAGTTTGAAAAGGAGAAGGTCATGAAGGCAATCGTATTAAAGAAATTTGAAGAAGTATTCGGGGACACAGAAGGTGCAAAGGTATACTTCGCACCCGGACGTGTGAATTTAATTGGTGAGCATACGGATTACAATGGGGGGCATGTGTTTCCCTGTGCATTGACTATCGGTACCTATGGTGTAGCCAGAAAGAGAGAGGATAATAAGCTTCGTTTTTACTCCATGAATTTTGAACATTTGGGTGTAATCGAGTCTTCTTTGGACGACTTGGTACCGGCTCCGGAAGCAGACTGGACCAACTATCCCAAGGGAGTAATGTGGGCCTTTGGCGAGAAGGGTATGAAGGTGCCTTTCGGTATGGATATTTTATTAAACGGTAATATTCCGAACGGTTCCGGACTTTCCTCTTCTGCATCTGTAGAAGTGTTGATCGGCTATATTTTGAAGGATTTGTTTGGTTTTCAGGTTAGCAATCAGGACTTGGCGTTAATCGGTCAGTTCTCTGAGAACAAGTTTAACAAGGTAAACTGTGGTATCATGGACCAGTTTGCGATTGCTATGGGGAAGGAAAACTGTGCCATCTTTTTGGATACTGCTGATTTATCCTATGAATATGCACCTATCAAGCTGGAGGGTGCTAAGATTGTGATTGCCTGCTCTAACAAGAAGCGTGGCTTGGGCGATTCCAAGTACAATGAAAGACGCTCTGAGTGTGAGACTGCTTTGGCAGAGCTGCAGCAGGTAGTAAAGGTGAAGTCTCTGGGTGATTTGTCTGAGAAGGAATTCGAGCAGTTCAAAACCATTATTAAGAGCGAAGTGCGCATCAAGCGTGCAAAGCATGCAGTATATGAGAACCAGAGAACCATCAAAGCAGTAGAAGCACTGAAGGCGAACAACATCGCACTCTTTGGGGAACTGATGAATGCCTCTCATGTTTCTCTGCGTGATGATTATGAAGTAACCGGTATCGAGCTGGATACTTTGGTAGAGGAAGCTTGGAAGGTTGAGGGTGTCATCGGCTCCCGTATGACCGGCGCAGGCTTCGGCGGCTGTACCGTAAGCATCGTAAAAGACGAGGCAATCGACAACTTCATCGAAAAGGTTGGCACCGCTTATGAAGCAAAGATTGGCTACGCAGCAGACTTCTACGTAGTGGAAATCGGCGACGGTCCTTGCGTGATGGAGTAAGTAGGAGGAACAATTATGATTACTACATACATCGAAAAATTGGTAGCCTACGGTGTCATCACCGGTCTGGTACCGGAGGAAGACATTATTTATACCACCAACCGCCTGCTGGAGCTGTTCGGGCTGGACGGTTTGGACGAAACCGAAGAGGAAATCTCCGTGCGAGTGGAGGACTTAGAGGAAATTCTGAAGGGGATGTTAGACTATGCCTGTGAGCAGGGCATGATAGAAGACAGCATCACCCATAGAGATTTGTTTGATACTAAGATTATGAGCATGCTGATGCCGAGACCCAGTGAAGTCATCGATACCTTCTGGACACTTTATGAGGAGGAGAGCCCGGAAGCGGCAACCGATTACTATTATCATTTGAGCAGAAATTCGGACTACATCCGCAGATATCGTATTTGCAAGGATCAGAAGTGGGTAACCGATACCCCCTACGGAGCACTGGACATTACCATTAACCTGTCCAAGCCGGAGAAGGACCCTAAAGCCATTGCAGCTGCAAAGAATGCCAAGCAGTCCGGTTATCCTAAGTGTCTGCTTTGCAAGGAAAATGAAGGCTATGCAGGACGCATCAATCATCCGGCACGCCAGAACCACCGTATCATTCCTGTGGAAATCTACGGCAGCGAATGGGGCTTCCAGTATTCGCCCTATGTGTATTATAACGAGCATTGTATTGTATTTAACAGTGAACATGTGCCTATGAAGATAGAGCACGCTACATTCTGTAAGCTGTTTGATTTCGTAAAGCAGTTCCCTCACTATTTCGTAGGCTCCAATGCAGACCTGCCGATTGTGGGCGGTTCTATCCTGAGCCATGACCATTTTCAGGGCGGAAATTATGAGTTTCCTATGGCGAAGGCACCTGTGGAGGAGCACTTTACGGTAAAAGGCTTTGAGGATGTAGAAGCCGGTATGGTGCAGTGGCCTATGTCTGTCATTCGTTTGAGTGGCAAGGACACAGACAGAATCATTGCTTTGGCAGATGTGATTCTGAATAAGTGGCGTGAATATACGGATGAGGAGGCTTTTATTTATGCGTATACCGACGGAGAGGCACACAATACCATTACCCCTATCGCCAGAAAGCGTGGGGAAAACTACGAACTGGATTTGGTGCTTCGTAACAATATTACCACCGAGGAACATCCCTTGGGTGTGTACCATCCTCATGCCAAACTGCATCACATCAAGAAGGAAAACATCGGTCTCATCGAGGTGATGGGTCTGGCAGTATTGCCTGCCCGCTTGAAGGATGAGATGGCACAGTTAAAGGAAGCTGTGTTAAAGGGCACGGATATTCGTGCAGATGAGCTGCTCGGCAAGCATGCAGACTGGGTGGAGGAGTTCTCTCCCAAATACGATGCCATTACTACAGAAAACATTGACAAGGTTTTCGAGGATGAAATCGGTCTGGTGTTTATGCAGGTATTGGAGGACGCAGGCGTTTACAAGCGTACTACAGAGGGTAAGGAAGCATTTCTGAGATTTATAAAGGAGTTATAAGGTGAATGCCATGATGCCGGGAGGGTTTCGTCCACGACATCATGGCTTTTTTGGTTCACAATGCCACTAATAGAATTCCCTTGAACAGAAACCTCTTTCTATAGTATAATTTTCTAAAATCAATTCCCTATGGGGTGCTAATAAGGAGGAAAAACATGAAAATCGCAGATGATGATAAGATTTATGAAGCATTAGACAAATGGCATGATGAGGATGAATATGACAAAATTTTGGATACTATTTTCAAAATCCCCAGAGAACAGTGGAGCAATAAGCTCTGGTTCAGGGTTATCAGCGCTTATAATAATAAAAGCGAATTTCATGAAGCCATTGATGAACTGACAGAACTGAAGGAGCATTGTACGGAGGCAGCAGACATTGCGAAGTGGCACTATATGTTTGCCTATATCTTTTATATGCGTGACCAATATGTTATGGCAAAGAAATTCCTTGAAAAGGCAGTGGAATATGCTCCGGAACGGGAAGACTATCAGGAATTCTTACAGGAGTGCGAGGAATATATTGAGAAAAAGGTAGATAAGGCTCGGATAGTTTTTGAATATGCAGAGGAATGGCTGGCAAAAGCAGAAAAGGAATTACAGGAAAAGGGTGAAAAGAAAGATTGTGAAGGCGTTGAATTTTGGGCTTTGTTAAGCTTTCCGGCTGCTTTTAGGATTTATCCCGGACTGCCTCATTGTATGGGGGTTGAGACCTTTTATAAATGCTCTACAGAAGAAGAAAAGCAGGAATTAAGAGAGTTCTTGGCTACAGAGCTTGGTATCACTGATGTGGAAAGCACCAAGGAGGCTTTTACTTCTTTCCATTGTGGTTTTGAGTATGAGGATTTTGTGGCAGCGTGGAACGGGGAAGGCATTGATGTCAGTCAATTAGACATTTTAAAAAGCTCGGTATATGAATCCTGTTTGTTCTTTGGGGAGGTAATAAGAGACTATGTACCGGAAGGCGGCATCCATGCTGCGGATATCGTAGAAATGATGATGGTGCTTCGTATGGCATATGCCTGTGATATTTTAAGCAATTATGACTATAGCCAAGCTGCTCTTGCGTTGGCAGATTGGGTACAGGAGATTTACCACTCCTGGCAGGAATATGCTATGGCTACCTTCTGTGGTATTGCTTATTCCGTTTATCGCAGCAGCTATTCTAACCTGAAGGAAACGATAGAGGTGATGTCTAAGCAGCTTACCTTCATGCCTCATTTAGATTATTTGTACTATAACTGGGAAGAAGAATAATCGTTAATAACCCGACATTATGCGTAAAGGGCTCAAGAAGGGATACATACAGATATTTGAAGGAGTAAAAGGTATGAAGCTAGCGGTTATCAGTGATGTGCATGGCAATTACAAGGCATTGGAAGCTTTTTTGGCATATATAGAGAAGCATCCTGTGGATGCAATCATCGGTTTGGGCGATTATGTGACAGATAGCCCCTATCCCCGGCGTACTTTGGAGATGTTGTATGAAATGCAGCAGAAGTATTCCTGTTATCTGCTACGAGGGAACAGGGAGGAGTATTTGTTGAATCATGCGAAAACGCCACAAGGGTGGCGGTACTGTTCGGCGAACGGAGCTCTGTTGTATACCTTTCAGAATGTAACAGGAGAGGATTTGGAGTTCTTTGAGAGTTTACCATCCGTGAAGCGGGTGCAGCCGGGAGAATGTCCCGAGCTGATGCTTTGTCATGGGGCACCGGAGGCGATTCGGGGGAACTTTGAGTTTGAGCCTGAGCTGAAGGACAAGGTCATGAAGGAGCTTCCTACAGAATATTTACTGGGCGGGCATAGTCATCATCAGGAGGCTACGGTAATGTATGGAAAGATGTATGTCAACCCCGGCTCCCTGGGGCTTGCCATTGACAATGTGGGTGGCAGGGCAGAGTTTGCCATACTGGATGGTGATAAGGAGAGCTGGAAGCCGCAGCTTATCAGTATTGGGTATGATTTGGAAGGATTTTTGCAGGACTTTACAGAGAGTGGTTTGGACGATTACGGTATGATTTTGAACAGGGCAGTGAAGAAAACTCTGCGTACGGGCAGGAATTACTTCTTCCATGCGGTATGTGAAGCCTGTAAGCTCAGCGGGAAGCCATTGGGGGAGACTACGGAGGACATCTGGCAGCAGGTGGCGGTGAAGCTGGAGCTGTAGAGGAGACAATACATGAAATTCTTATTGGTAGCACTGAATGCAAAGTATATACATTCCAATCCGGCAGTGTACAGCCTGCGAAGCTATGTGGGGGAAGAACTGCAAAAGCATGTGGAAATCGCAGAGTATACCATCAACCACTCCTTTGGAGAGGTGCTGGCAGATATTTACAAATGTAAGCCGGACGTGATTGGTTTTTCCTGTTATATATGGAATATCTCTATGATACTGGAACTCATACCGGAGGTTTCTAAATTGTTACCGGAGGTACCCATTTGGCTGGGAGGACCGGAGGTAAGCTTTGATGCATCCCGGATTCTGGCGAAATATCCCATGGTAACCGGTGTGATGATTGGCGAAGGAGAGGAAACGTTTCGGGAGCTGTTAGGGTATTATACACAGGGGCAGGATGGAAGCTTGCAAGGGATTTCCGGCTTGTGTCTGCCGGAAGGATACACAGCACCTCGGGAATTGACGGATATCAGTACCCTGCCCTTTCTGTATCAGGATTTGGAAAATTTTCAAAATCGTATCATTTATTATGAATCCTCCCGAGGCTGTCCTTTCAGGTGCAGCTATTGCTTAAGCTCCATTGATAAAAAGGTGCGTCT
Source organism: Acetatifactor sp. (assembly GCA_045538995.1). GTDB lineage: Bacteria > Bacillota > Clostridia > Lachnospirales > Lachnospiraceae > Acetatifactor. Next base: position 28,910 of record JAZQEK010000098.1, read on the forward strand.
GAGGGATTTGGAGATTGTGAAGCAGGAGCTGCAGTTTTTCTTGGACCATAAGGTGAAACAGGTAAAGTTTGTGGACAGAACCTTTAATTGTAACCATGTGCATGCCATGGAAATCTGGCAGTATTTATTAGAACATGACAATGGTGTCACGAACTTTCACTTTGAAATCGCAGCAGATATTTTAAAGGATGCCGAGATAGAACTGTTGGGGAAGCTACGTCCCGGTTTGGTACAGCTGGAGATAGGAGTGCAGTCTACGAACCCACGCACGTTGGAGGCAATTCACCGAAGCATGAATGTGGAGAAGCTGGAAGAAATCGTAGCAACTATCCATGCCGGCAGAAACGTACACCAGCATCTGGATTTGATTGCAGGACTGCCTTTTGAGGATTATGACAGTTTTGGTGCATCCTTTAACCGCGTGTATGCCATGGCACCGCAGCAGTTGCAGCTGGGCTTTTTAAAAGTGCTGAAGGGCTCTGAAATGCATGAGAGGGCAGAGGAATTTGGCATTCATTATTTGGACAAGCCACCCTATGAGGTATTGTTTACCAATTGGCTAAGCTATGAGGATGTGTTAAAATTAAAACGTGTGGAGGAAATGGTGGAGCTGTATTACAACAGCAATCAGTTCCGACATACAATCCGTTTTTTGGAGGGAGTATTTGAAACACCCTTTAGGATGTACGAGGCTTTGGCAGATTTTTATGAAAGGAAGGGCTATTTCGTGAACAGTCCTGCCAGAAGCTATCGGTATCAGGTGCTTTTGGAATTTGCACTGGAATATGATGAGGCTTGGGCGGAGGCTTATGGGGAGCTTTTGACCTACGATATGTATCTGCGGGAAAATCTGAAAAGCCGTCCGGATTTTGCCAAAGATTTGTTGGAGTATAAAGAGGAGATTCGCAGCTTTTATCGGAAAGAAGAGGAAAGCCGCAGGTATTTGCCGGCTTATGGAGACTATGACTCCCGCCAGCTGGCGCGTATGACCCATATGGAGCCCTTTTTCTATCCGGTGTGGAATATGCCGAATCGTCGGGAGAGGAAAGAACTGCCACAGTCGGTGAAGGGAAATCAACCGGTTTATGTGCTGTTTGATTATCAGGAGCGGAATCCGTTGAATGAGGATGCCCGGACCGTGCAGATAAGAGTGTAAGTAATAGATGTTTGCTCAAAAGGAGAACCTTATGAAAAAGAGGACACAGGAAATATTAGATGCCTTGGATGCACAATACGGCACAGAGTATCGCTGTTATTTAAATCATGACAATGCATGGCAGCTTTTGATTGCCACTATGCTCAGTGCTCAGTGTACGGATGCCCGTGTGAATGTTGTGACCAAGGATTTGTTTCAGAAGTATCGTAGTGTGGAGGATTTTGCAAAGGCTCAGTTAAAGGAGCTGGAGCAGGATATTCATTCCACAGGCTTTTATCATAACAAGGCAAAGAATATTATTGCCTGTTGTCAACAGCTTTTGGAGCGACATGGCGGAGAGGTACCCAGCTCCATCGAGGAGCTGACTGCACTGGCAGGGGTAGGCAGAAAAACTGCCAATGTGATTCGCGGTAATATTTTCCATGAACCCAGTATCGTAGTGGATACCCATGTCAAGCGGATTTCCAAGAAGTTGGGTATCACCAAGAGTGATGACCCGGTAAAGGCAGAGTACGAGCTGATGAAGGAGCTGCCAAAGGACCATTGGATTCTCTGGAATATCCATATCATCACCTTCGGTCGAACCATTTGTAAGGCACCTACCCCGAAATGTGAGGAATGCTTTTTGCAGCATTTGTGCCCGGACTATGAGAAGCGACAGAAGGCTGCCAGGAGTAAGAAATTATGATAGATTCCTATATTAGTATAGATTTGGAAACCACAGGACTAAATCCGAAGCTGGACAAAATCATCGAAATCGGAGCAGTGAAGGTAGTAAACGGAGAAATAACGGATACCTTTTCTACTTTTGTAAATCCCGGACGTAAGCTGGAAGAGCGAATCATTGAACTGACGGGGATTACGCAAAAGCAGGTGGACGAAGCCCCTGCAATAGAGCAGATATTCCCTGAATTAGTCACTTTTCTGGAGGACTTCCCACTGTTGGGACATCGAATTCTATTTGACTATTCTTTCCTGAAAAAGGCAGCAGTAAATCAGAAGTATTCCTTTGAAAAGAAAGGTATCGATACCCTTCGGATAGCCAGAGTTTTTCTGCCTCAGCTGGAACACCGTACTTTGGAATACCTGTGCAAATATTATGAAATAGACCATACTGCACATCGGGCGACAGGAGATGCCCGGGCAACCCATGAGCTGTATCAGTTGTTCACACAGCAGTTTGCGGGGCAGGAGGATAGGGTGTTTGAGGCACAGAGTCTGAACTACAGTGTCAAAAAAGAAACTCCGGCTACGAAAGCACAGAAGGAGAGGCTGTATCGTTTGATAGAACAGCATGGATTGGTGGTAGACTATGACGTAGAAAAGCTGACCCGCGGTGAGGCCAGCCGTTATACGGATAAAATTTATGAGAAGTACGGAAGATAGAAGCTTACACATAGCTGTTCCGGTACATGGGAGGTATGTCACCCCATCAGGTCTGAACAAGGGTAAGCTTCCTTCAGCTTGCGGACAATCATCTTGCCGGAATGAGAGGAGAGCTTTTCTGCGGCTTCTATGAGTGTAGCAATGCGGGAATTTTCCCCATTTTGCTCATAAATAGATGCCAGCAGAGAATATGTTTTAGTCACATCACTTTCAATAGAAACGGCATATTCCAAAAGAGCTCTGGTACCATCCACATCTCCCAATGTATAAATTGCATCGGCCCATTTCTGGAGAGTGGTTACCAAAAGAGTATAATTCTGGTCATATTCTGTCAGGGCGGTGATATTGGCTGTTCCGTAGGTCAGTTTCAAATCTGTATTGGAAATGCAACTGAGGTTGACAATTTTTCTTTGGGACAGGATGGTCAGCGTGGATATACAATCCTCCACGGTTTCATTGTCCAAATGGCGGTCAGCCGGCAGTTTGTCCAAGGGAATGGTGATGTATTTTAAATCGTCCAGAGGTTTTTTGCGGACATTGTTGGCAGCGTGCTCCCGTTGCCAGAAGGAGGTCTGTTCTTCTTGTATGGACTGAGAATGTTTTTTTAATCGTCTGCAAAGTACCCATAAAAAGAGGAATAAACTTGCCAAAAAGGGGATTTTCATATATAATATCCTTTCAGAATAATTTAGTAGTAGTCACCCGGTTGGGTGCGTTTGGAGGTTCTTATGATTAATTTTCATAGCAAGAAAACAAAGAAGGTTATTTCTTCTGTTATCATTGTCATTCTTGTATTAGCTATGGTTATACCAACCTTAGCATATTTGGTGGTTTAGTTCAAGACAGATACGTTTTGTGAGAGAGGAAATTTATGAAAAAATGGTTCATTAAATCAGGCATTCTGACTTTTGCATGTATGCTTCTTTTAAGCATGGGAATGGATGCAGAGGCTCAGGAGGCACAGATTATCAAAGCCGGCATTTATATCGGTGATATTGATGTGGGCGGTATGACCAAAGAGGAAGCAGAGGTAGCGGTAGAGACATATGTGGAGAGCCAGAAGCCCACAGTGATTATGCTGGAGGCAGCCAATGGCGGAACGGTGGAGACCACTGCCGGAGAACTGGGGATGACCTGGACCAATCGGGAGATTGTGGAAGAAGCAGTGAATATCGGGCAGGTAGGAAATGTCATTACCCGTTACAAAATCATGAAGGATTTGCAGCATGATAATATTCATTATGAGCTGGAATATTCTTACGATATTAATGCCATCAATCAAATCCTGACCCAGGAAAGTGTGCAGTTTGATACCAGTGCGGTGGATGCTGTCCTGACCAGAGAAAACAAGGAGTTCAAGGTACAGGAGGGCAAAAGCGGTTATATGGTGGATGTGGAGAGTTCCATAGACACTGTTTATAATTATATGCTGGAGGAATGGGATGGTTCTCCCACTTCTATTCCGCTGGTGATTGACGAGCAGTTGCCTCGCGGTAATGCAGAGGATTTGGCACAGGTAAAGGATGTACTGGGAAGTTATACCACTTCTTTTAAATCCTCCGGAAAAGCCAGAAGTGCCAATGTAGAAAATGGTTGCAGATTGATTAATGGTGTCACACTGTATCCCGGAGATGAGTTCTCCATGTTGGCAGAAATCACTCCTTTTACCGAAGCAAACGGTTATTATATGGCCGGTTCTTACTCCAATGGTAAGGTGGTAGACAGTCTGGGCGGCGGTATTTGTCAGGTATCTACTACTCTGTACAATGCTGTGCTTCTGGCAGAATTGGAGGTTACCAAGCGTTACAATCATTCTATGATTGTTTCTTATGTGGACCCCAGTGCAGATGCAGCTATTGCGGAGTCTGCGGGGAAGGATTTTAAGTTTGTAAACAATACAGATGCCCCGGTTTATGTAGAGGGTATCGTAAAGGATAAAAAAATAACCGTGAATATTTATGGTAAGGAAACCAGAGACCCCGGCAGAGAGGTTATTTACGAAAGTGAAATTCTGGAAAAAATTCCGCCCAGTGCAGATGTAATTTATATTGATACATCCAAGTCTATCGGTTATATTGAAAAGGATAGTGCACATATCGGCTATAAGGCACGTCTGTGGAAGGTTGTAAAGGAAAACGGTGTGGAGGTAGAACGTACACAGGTAAATTCCAGCAACTACAAGATGACCCCGCGATATGCAACGGTAGGTGTTGCGACGCCGGACCCCAATGCACATAACGAGATATTGGCGGCAATCGCTACCTCCAATATTGACCATGTACAAAATGTAATAGCCATACTGACTGCACCTCCTGCGGCAGCACCCGCACCGGAGGCTCCCGTGCAGTAATATTTTCGGACTTCGAGCCGGTTGTCAGGTGAGTGGGTCGGGTATGGAATAAGGAGCAGACATGAGACCAGGGAAACTGTCAGACAGTATTTTAAAGAGAACCGTTCTCAAGCAGATAAAAACCAAAAGAGAAGAAGTATTATGTGGCGCAGGTGTAGGGGAAGACTGCGCCATTTTCTCATGTGCAGGACAGAATTTGGTCAGCTGTGTGACAGAGTATGTGGTGGATGACAGGCAGGATATGATTCGTGCCATATACAAAGCAACCAACAATATCGCTACGGCAGGAGCAGAACCCATAGCAGTGATGCTGTCCATCGTTTTGCCGGAGCGTGCATCGGAAGAAAAGCTAAAGAAGCTCATGGATGGTGCCGCACAGGCTGCCAGAGAGCTGAATATACAGATTGCCGGCGGACATACTACAGTGAATCCCTATGTCAGCCGGAAGCTGGCGACTGTCATTGCCTATGGTAAGGTAGAAGCCGGTAAGGATTATCCTACCAAGGGGGCAAAGCCCGGACAGGATATTGTGATGACCAAGTGGATAGGGCTGGAAGGAACGGCACTGTTAGCTCGTAAGAAAAAGGAAGAAATGCTGGCACGCTATCCGGAGTACCTGATAGACGAGGCGGCAGGCTTTGACAAATATCTTTCCATTATACCGGAGGCTGCAACCGCCATAAAGTCCGGCGTTTGCGTTATGCATGATGCTTCGGAGGGTGGTATTTTGGCGACCCTTTGGGAGCTGGCAGAAAGCTCAGGCGTTGGACTGAATATTGATTTAAGGAAGCTGCCTATCCGGCAGGAAACCGTGGAGGTTTGTGAGTTTTGTGATGTGAATCCCTACGAGCTTCTCAGCGGAGGCTGTCTGGTGATGACCACGGAGGATGGTAATCTGCTGGTAAATGCTCTGCAGGAACAGAACATTCCTGCTGTAGTGGTAGGAAAGATTACGGACAGCAATGACCGCATCATATGGAATGGGGAAGAGAAGCGATTTTTAGATAAGCCCCAAACGGATGAGATTTATCGGTTTATATAGTAATATAATAAGAATGGAGCCTCTGGAGCAGAGAGCCATTGTGTATAGAGGTAACATGAAATAGAAGAAAGTGAGGAAATAAATAATATGAGAGAGCAGTTATTAAAGATTATTGAGAAGAACAGCCGTATGGATTTGAAGGATTTAGCGGTAGTGTTAGGTGCAGAAGAAATAGATGTGGCAAATGAGCTGGCAGCTTTAGAGGCAGAGGGAACCATTTGCGGTTATCATACCCTGATTAACTGGGAAAATACTACTTTGGAAAAGGTATCTGCTTTGATTGAGGTACGTGTAACTCCTCAGAGAGGTCAGGGCTTTGACCATATCGCAGAGCGTATTTACAACTATCCGGAGGTAGATGCGGTGTATTTGATTTCCGGTGGTTATGACTTGCTGATTTCTTTGGAAGGTAAGAGTTTGAAGGAGATTTCCATGTTTGTTTCTGATAAGCTGGCACCTCTCGGCAGCGTATTGAGTACCGCAACCCACTTCATCTTGAAGAAATATAAGGATCACGGTACAGTATTAGCTAAGAAAAAAGACGACGAAAGAGAGATGATTATTCTATGAGAAACCCCTTAGCAGATAAAGTAGTAGAGATTAAGCCTTCGGGCATTCGTAAGTTTTTTGATATTGTCAGCGAAATGAAAGATGCTATTTCCCTGGGTGTAGGTGAGCCGGACTTTGATACGCCTTGGCACATTCGCGAAGAGGGTATTTACTCTCTGGAGAAGGGACGCACCAGCTATACCTCCAATGCAGGTATAAAGGAATTAAAGCAGGAGATTTGCAATTACATAAACAGAAAACAAGGCGTACGTTACAATTTTGCCAATGAAGTGCTGGTAACCGTAGGTGGTTCCGAAGCTATCGATATGGCACTGAGAGCAATGATTAATCCGGGGGAAGAGGTGTTGATTCCCCAGCCCTGTTATGTTTCCTATGAGCCCTGTGCCATTTTAGCAGGAGGCGTACCGGTTATCATTGATTTAAAGGCTGAAAATCAGTTCCGCCTGACAGCACAGGAGCTGAGAGAGGCGATTACGGACAAGACGAAGGTATTGATTCTGGCTTTCCCGAACAATCCTACCGGTGCTATTATGGAAAAGAAGGATTTGGAGGAAATCGCAGAGGTAATTATTGAAAAGGATATTTTCGTTATTTCCGATGAAATTTATTCCGAGCTTTCTTATAAGGGAGATCATGTTTCGATTATTACCATTCCGGGCATGAGAGAGCGTACCATTATGATCAATGGTTTCTCCAAGGCGTATGCCATGACCGGTTGGAGACTGGGTTATGCCTGCGGACCGGAACCGATTATTACACAGATGACCAAGATTCATCAGTTTGCCATTATGTGTGCACCGACTACCAGCCAGTATGCAGCTGTGGAAGCACTGAAAAACGGGGATGATGATGTAAAGGAAATGCGTGATATTTATGACCAGAGAAGACGTTATTTGTTGCATGCATTTAAAGAAATGGGGCTGGAATGCTTCGAGCCTTATGGAGCCTTTTATGTATTCCCCTGCATCAAGGAATTTGGCATGACCAGTGATGAGTTTGCCGTTCGTTTCCTGGAGGAAGAAAAGGTAGCAGTGGTTCCCGGTACTGCTTTTGGTGACTGTGGAGAAGGCTTCCTTCGAATTTCTTATGCATACTCACTGGAAAATCTGAAGGTGGCAATCGGCAGACTGGAGAAGTTTGTAAAGAGACTTCGTGAAGAACAGAAATAGGAGTATTCCATGAGGACATTTTTTGAAAAGCATGTTTGGTGGAAGAGAATCGTACTGGTAGTGGGTGCATATCTTTGTGTACTCAGTCTGGCCAGACTGATTTCCTTCCAAGGCAATGCAACGGTTTATTGGGGCGGACAGTACTTCGGCTTTAATATAACGGCAGTGGCACTGTTCGGTGTGACCATATGGCTATTTAACCGATTTTTACTTCGAGGAGGCAGACGGCAGTCTGTCTTTTCGTGCGTCGGTGGATTGCTTCTGACTTTGGCAGTGGTGTATGGTGCTTATGCACATTATGAGAACGATATCTTCCGTTCTGCAGTGGAAAATGTGCAGCAAATCTTTATGATACTGGGGATATCTACCTTGACCGTACCGCTCATATCGGAGCTGTTTTTATTCCTGGACAAGGCACAGGACTGGTATGAGAAGAAAGTAGCAGAGGAGCAAGGAGGAAATGGCAGGAAGCCAGAAGAGACTCAGGAGTGCTCACAGAGTGGCAAGAAAGCCTGGTGGATTAAGTTCTATAACAGGCTGGAAAAAACGCCGGCACTGTATTTCCTATTGGTATGGGCGATTATCTTTGGCAGTTATATGCCCTTGTTTTTGTCCCAGTGGCCGGGAAATTTTATCTATGATGCCAAGTATCAGATACAAAATGTCATCGAGGGTTATTATTTTACCCATCATCCTTTGATACATACCCTGATGATGGGAAAGGCGTATGAATTCGGACAGAAGTTTATGGGCAGTGCTTCTGCAGGCTTTCAGTTCTATACTTTGGCACAGATGTTAATACTGACGGCTTCCTTTGCATACGTATTGCTTTATTTATTCAAAAAGAAGGTGCCTAAGGTAGTGCAGGTTTGCGTCCTGCTGTGGTTTGCCCTGTTTCCCATGCATGCCCTGTTTTCCATTACAGCTACCAAGGATGTGCTTTGTGCCGCCTTTTTCCTGTTCTTTATGGTTTTTCTGGCACGGATGCTTTGGGACAAGGAGGCGTTTCGATGGTACTCTTATGCAGGTATGGTAGTGAGCGGTGTGTTGTTGTCACTGTTTCGAAACAATGCCCTGTATGCGGTGCTGGTAACAGGAGTGGTACTGGCGGTATTTATCAAGGGCTGGAAGCAGAAGGGCAAGCTTCTGGGTCTGTTTGTATGCATACTGCTTTTCTCAAAATTAGTGAATGAGGCGTTGATTTCCTATACCAATGCGGCTACCACAGACTCCTATCGGGAGAGTATGAGCGTACCTTTGCAGTGTTTAGCCAGAGTGGGAGCTTATCGGGAAGAGGAGCTTTCGCCGGAATTGTATGAGGAAATCTGCATGTATATTACGCCTGAGGTGATTTCTTCCTACAATCCTTACCTGTCAGACCCGGTGAAAAACAATGCCAAGGAAGAGCTGTTAAAGGAAAATACCGTGAATTTCTTTAAGCTTTGGCTGAAGGTAGGGCTGCAATTCCCGGATGAGTATGTAGAAAGTATCGTGACCAATACGCTGGGTTACTGGTATCCTCTGAATCAGGGTGTTTATGTGAATATTGATATATCCTTGTACCATACATTGATTGGTTTGGGAGAGGAAATTGAGAAGAAAAGCTTTTGTGATTGGGCAGAAAAGCTGTATAATCGATTGTTTTGGACCAATGATTATCGCTATGTTCCTTTGTTAGGCTATGCCTTTCGAAATGCACCTTATATATGGCTGTTACTTTTGTACATGCTTTGGTGCTTGTATAAAAAGGAGAAGTCGGGAGTGCTGTTGGGTATGCTGCCCTTTTTGTACTTTGGTACCTGTCTGTTAGGTCCCGTGTCAGCACTGCGTTATGCATACAGTATCGTAGTGTGTGCCCCTTTGTTGATATGCTTGGTGCTGGAGCAGAGGCATGGGTGTTTTGAAAGGTCACGCTCGTAGGACATAGTGTTTTCGGTGGTGGCTCCCTATAAAAATTGTGAAATACAGACAGGAAGCTTGGAAGAATAATTAAAAAAAATAGAGGTAACTGTTCAGAGCCCACTCGAAAATGCTACGCATTTCCTCGTTGTGGCGTATCCGCCGAATAGTTTCATGCAAAAACATACTCTGAAATGCAAGCATTTCTCGCATGTTTCTGATGAAACTGCTTGGCTCTGAACAGTTACAGAAAGTGGATAAAATCATGAACATTATATTACATCAGCCGGAGATACCGGCGAATACAGGAAACATCGGACGCACCTGCGTGGCAACAGGAACGTCCTTACATCTGATAGAGCCTTTGGGATTTCGACTGGATGAAAAGTCTATTAAGCGTGCCGGCATGGATTACTGGCAGCATTTGGACCTGCATCGTTATGTGAATTTTCAGGAGTTTCTGGAGAAGAACCCGGGAGCGAAAATCTGGATGGCTACCACGAAAGCCAAGAATACCTACTCTGATGTGGAGTTCGGAGAAAATGACTTCATCATGTTTGGAAAGGAGAGTGCAGGTATTCCTGAGGAGATTCTGGTAGACTATGAGGAAAGCTGCATCCGTATTCCCATGCTGCCACAGATACGTTCGTTGAACTTGAGCAATTCGGTAGCAATCGTGCTTTATGAGGCACTGCGACAGCAGGGCTTTGCCAGCATGCAGCTGGAGGGCGAGTTGCACAGGTTGCAGTGGAAGGAAGGATGATTCACGGCAAAAGTTGCGAGTGCAACAGGATAGATAAAAAAGAAGGATAGGAGACGTTTCGAAGCGTTCCTATCCTTTTTCTATGCCTGCATCAAAATTCCTTTTTCCTCCAGCTCCTGCAAAATCATCTGCATAGCCTTTTCGGAAGGTGCGGTAATGGTATGATAATGGGTATCTCCGGTCAGTACCTTGAGAGGTTTCGAGGTGCTTTTTTGCATGCGTTCGCAAAAGTCCTTGGCATCCTCCATATCATTAATAATCAGTTCTGCACGGATTTCCCCATAAAGGTCATGGTCTACGAAGATGTCCAGCATCCTTCCGCCAAAGTCCACGATAGCCTGCATCTCATCAAGGGTTTGTTCCAGAGTGTGTTGAACGGTAATGACCCTGCGACAGCCCCCCTGTTTTTCCAATGGTTTGGTGAGCATGTAGCCTTTGTTGGTAGACCAGATGGGATGATTTTGAGCCCGTAGAAGGGCGATGTCCTGTACAATGACCTGCCTGCTGACACCGAAATGCCTTGCCAGCTCGGTGCCATTAATGGGCATGGAAGCAGGAGTTAAATATTCTATAATTGCCTGACGTCTTTCTTCACTATCTGAAAACATGGAATGCCTCTTTCTTTTTACATAATTATATAGGTGTGTAAATTTTGCCTATGTTTAGAATACTTCAATTTAAGTAACCGGTCAATGTATTTTGTATAAGGTGGCAGTTTTTGCAAAAGTAATTTGCCTTTTTCCTCGATGGGACTTTTATTTCATGAAAAGTAAAAGAATTTATTTCAAGAAGGGGAAAAGGAATTTAGGCAGTTACGCAGAATATTTATTATCAGACACATTTTTGTAGGAAAGGGAGTGTGATACTTTCTGCTGTGTATCTATGATGAAGGAGGCGATGCGAATGCATTATGTAATGTCGGATTTGCATGGAGATTATGAGGGATATCTGCGTGTTCTCCGAAAAATCCGTTTTTCAGAGCAGGATGTATTGTATGTGATTGGAGATGTGCTGGATCGCGGAAGAGGGGGACTTAAGATTTTGCAGCACATGATGTTGCAATCGAATGTTTATCCTATTTTGGGGAACCACGAGTACATGGGAATTCAATGTCTGCGTTTCCTCATGCAGGAAATCACCGAAGAAAGCATTGCTGCTATGGATGCCGGAATGATGCAGGGGCTGCTGGAATGGCAGAATGTAGGCGGAACAGTGACCATGGATGAGTTTCACAAGCTGACACAGGAGGAAAAGCAGGATATTGTGGACTATTTAGAGGAATTTGCACTGTATGAGGAAGTGTGTGTAAAAGGAAAGACCTATATCATGGTACATGCAGGACTGGCAAATTTTTCGCCTAAGAGACCTTTGGAGGATTATGGGCTGCATGAATTGGTTTTTAAGTGTAATGATTATGAGCGGGTTTACTTTCCGGATAAGTATATCATAACAGGGCATTTGCCAACGGTCGCCATAGAAGGAAACCCCAGACCGAACTATGTTTATCGGACAAATAATCATATTGCCATAGATTGTGGTGCCGGGTATGGAGGCAGAATAGGGGTCTTCTGCTTGGAAACAGAGAAGGAGTTTTATTCTACGGAAGAATAAAACTCAGTATCAGAAAGTAGATTTTACGAGAGGGAGAAGGGTATGGATTTTGCAAAGTTAAAGGTATTGGTGGTGGATGACAGTGTGTATAAGGCTATGGACATATCCAGAGCGTTGGAATATTGTGGTATTCGCAAGGAAAATATTGTTCGTGCCAGACATCAGGAAGCAGGGTTTGAGAAGCTGTATGAAGGAGAAGCACAGGGGGTACCTTTTGGGCTGATAGTGACGGATATGCAGTATCCGTTGGATGCCGGAAAGGAAGAGGATACGGAAGCCGGCTTCAAACTCATAGAGCGTTTGAAGGAAGAAGGAATAGACATTCCGGTGATTATCTGTTCTTCACTCAATTATACGGAACCGGAGATTTTGGGGTGCATCTGGTACAATGAAATGCGTGATTTAAACAGAGATTTTAGGGAGGTTTTGAAGGGGCTATAATTACACTATCAGGTTATTTTTTTCTGATTTTGCTATGATATAATGATACTATAAAGAGTTGTGAGTGCGAAGGGTGCTCTATAAGGCGAACGGCTTTATCGAGCAGGAGATGTTAAGAGGAGGATGAAGCTATGTTTTATATTACAGGAGATACACACGGGGATTTTGATAGAGTTAGAGATTTTTGTGAGGAAAATGAAACCACTACAGATGACGTGCTTGTCATATTAGGAGATGCAGGGATTAATTTCTACTTAAATGCGTATGATGAACGTCGCAAGGCAGAAATCAGCGAGTTACCCATTACACTATTCTGCATTCATGGTAATCATGAAGAGAGACCTTATATGATTGACGGTTATGAGGAGAAGCTGTGGAACGAAGGCATTGTGTATTGGGAGGAGGAGTATCCGAACATTCTCTTTGCCAAGGATGGTGAAATCTATGATTTTGATGGTAAGAAATGCATTGCTATCGGAGGGGCTTATAGTATCGATAAGTATTACCGCCTGATGCATTTTGCTCCCTGGTTCGAGACAGAACAGCCTTCCGAAGAAATCAAGGCATATGTGGAGAGCCAGTTGGAAAAGGTGAACTGGACGGTGGATGTGGTATTCACTCACACGGTGCCAAAGCAATATGAGCCTACCTGGGCATTTATTCCCGGCTATGACCAAAGTAGGGTGGATAAATCTACAGAGGAATGGTTGGATACTATCGAGCAGAACCTAAGCTATGAGCGTTGGTATGCAGGACATTATCATGTAGAAAGTCAGGAAGGCCCCATACGGATTATGTTTAATGATTATGAAGAACTGTAAGAAATGTGAATGCACCCCGAATGCTGTTTGGATATTGGGGTGCATGGCATTTTTCGCCATCGCCTACCATGTTGAAAAAAATGCAGAATGTGATATAATGTTCTATGCAAATGATAGTTTTATTTACATGAGGATATAGATGAAAATAGAAAGAATTGACGAAAAAACCGTAAAGTGCTTCATTTCCAATGAAGAACTGGAGGAGTTTGAAATTACATACAAGGACTTCCTGACCCGTTCGGATAAGGCTAAGGAGGTTGTGGAGGAAATCATCGAGCAGGCAGTGGCAGAGGTGGATTACAAGCCGCCACAGTTCGCCATGGATATGCAGATTATGATGATTCCGGAGCAGGGCATGTTGATTACATTGTCGGAGAAGTCTCCGGAGGAATTGAAGGATAATCCTATGATGAAGGCCTATTTGCAACAGATGCGTAAGACCTTGGAGGAGCATTTCGGGGATATTGTGGAACAGGTGAAGGAAAAGTCTGCCGGAAAGAAGCAGACTGCAAAGAAAGAGCAGGCAGAGCCGAAACGACCTGACTTTGCAGTATTTCAGTTTGGAAGTATTCGAGATTTGTGTGAATTTGCAAAGGTACTGCCTCACAATCTGCGGGTAAGCAGTAGCCTGTATCGGATGGACCAAAGCTACTTCCTTTATATGCAAAAGGGCGGAGCCTCCTATGAGCGTTATAGCAGAGCCTGCATCCATGCTTTGGAATATGGTGTTTTGTATGGAGCTACGGAGGATAAGGTAGTATATCTGCAGGAGCATGGAGAGTGCCTGATAGAGGAAAAGGCTGTGGCGAAGCTTCGGTTGTAAGAGTCTGTTAGTGTGCAGTAATAGGTGAGATACACTGGTTACAGTGTGAAAATATAGAAAATACGAAAAGTATAGAAAAGAGGATTTTATGAAAAAAGCAATTGTGTATATTCTCGTGGGAAGTATGTTGTTGTCCTTTGGGGGTTGTAAAAAGAATAAGGAGCAGGAAGTAACCAATAGTACTCAGGTAGAGTCAAGTGTACCCCAGGCTACAGAAGCACCTGCAAACACACCGGAGCCTACGGCGGAACCGGACACAAAAATAGAAATCAGTGATTTGGGTGAACTGATGACTTTGGTAGAGGATAGTAGTTGGTCCGGTGTAGATGCACAGGGAAATGCATACTTGGTGAATTTGGCAAAGAACCAAATTGATTATATGGTTAGCAGTGCTGACGGGGTGTCACAGTATGAAGGAAAATATGCACTGGATCAGGCGGGAAAGCTGCTTATGGAAAACGAAGAGTTGGCAGCCGCTGTGAATAATGCAGAGTTTGAATTGGTATTGGATGGAGAAGACTCTTGCTTAAAAATTGGAGAAGTGCTTTTAACAAAGGATTCTGTAACCAACTATGAGGAGAAATTACAGGAGCTGGATGTGGTGGCACTGGCCGCAGAATACATGAATTCCGGTCACTGTTGGTTGGCTTGCTTGGATATGATGGTAGTTGTTCTATATTTTGATGGTCAGGAAGTGCAGATGAAGTATCTTCAGAAGGATGGTGACGCAATCATCACAGAAGAGATTGATGCCAACTGGAGTATGCAGACAGAGAATTTCGCTTTCTATGATTTGTCCGGCAAGAAGATTGAGGATTTTGACTGGAGCTTCGAGGACGAAGGAGATCTGAAGGTATTTACTGTTGTAGATGAGGAAGAAAAAGAGATGCTCTTTTACGAGTTAGAAAAGGACAGTATTGAGGCCGGCGAGGAATTGGCAAAGGACTATTTGGAAAACCAGCAGACTATAGAAGAGGTAGAGGATTTATCACAGGTATTGGCAGGTTATGAAGGTGTTTCCATTGTAGATGCTTTTGTGGCAGCAGGCTTAGACCCCAGCTTCAGCAATCGTGCCATCTTCGCAGAGAAGTTCGAGATTGAAAATTACAAGGGTACTGCAGCACAGAACCTGTTCCTGTTGGAATCCATGGGCGGCACTATAAAGTAGTTTCAGAGGAACGTAAAAGGTACCCGTGAGCCCGAATATATATCACTCACACACCGATGAAAAGAACATTCGCTTCAAAGAGTATGCCATTTGTCGGACTAATCGTCCGCCATTGTCATACACTTTGAAGCGAATGTTTTTTCAACGTTGCATTATGTGATATATATTCGGGCTTTCGGGTACCCTTAGGCCCTCGAGAGCTTATCGTTTGTCCTTATCCACAAATTCCAGTGCTACGATACTGATGATACCATATACCAATGTATGAATCAGGATGATGCCCCATTGCATTAATAGGTTATCCAGTTCATAGATATAGGCTTCCTTGATATTGTCTTCGCCATATGCTTCGTCTACAATCTGGTCTACCATCTCGGAAGTTAAGGGTAAGTTGTTGTCATTTACTGCACGAACGACATAGGCTTCAATCTGATTTTTCTGTACACTTTCCAAAGTATTATAATCTGCAGAAATACAGGTGGCATTTAAGCCCCACTTACTTAAAGTAAGGTTTGCTACTGTGCTCATGGGACCGCTTAAGGTAAAGAGCATGCCGGAGAAAATCAACTGAATAATCAATACAAAAGGCATTACGGTCATAGCAGTTGCCGGGGTCTTCACGATAGAAGAAATGGCAAGTCCCAACACATCAGAAGCATAGGTTAACAAGAAGTAAGTAATAAAGTATTCTAAGTAAATGTTTCCGAGCAATACCGTGTCGGATGGATAGTTCAGGAAGATGGCACTGATAATCAGTATCAGTAAAGCTTCTACCAGACAGATAATTGCCTGATAAATCATATGTGAAATTACATATGCAGAAATATGTAAGCCGGTACGATGTTCTCGTTTGATAATAGCTCGTTCCTTACAAATGCTTTGGATAGAGTTGAAAATACCAATCCAGATACAGGCTGATACGAGAGCAAAGGTTCCGGAAAAGGTACCCATATCTGTTACAAACATGTTGCTTCCCAATACGGAAGAAACCAGTAATGCGATAATTGCAGCAAAGATAATCATTTTCCAGCCGCGTTCGTTTTTAAATAAGCGGAAATGCTTTCCTACATAAATTCCAACCTGTTTGATTCTCGATGTTCCCATGATTAATTTTCTCCTTCAGTCAATGCTTTATATTTGTCTATGTAATAATCTGACTTGCCGTCGCCGCCTTCGTCAGGACGGTTAATACGTTTTACAATACCCTCCAAAGAGTCAGCGTCGAAAAATTCCTTTGCATCGGCAATACTACCGTAATATGCCAAATGACCGCTATTGGTAACAGCACTCTTTGCCAGTACGATGACCTTGTCAAAAAGGTGTGCCACACGGTCCGGTGCATGGGTAATAATCATTACGATTTTTCCTTCATCCGCAATAACACGCAGGTTTTCCATAAGGCTGGTGGCCATGATACCATCCAGACCGGAATCCGGCTCATCTAAGAAGAACAAGCTGGGGTTTGCGATAAATTCAATGGCAATACTTAAACGCTTTTTCTGACCGCCACTGAGCTTCTTTACCAAAGAATTACGCTCTCTTTGTAAACCGAGCAGCTCCAACACATAATCAATACGTTCCTTTAATTCCTGAGGGGTAGTACCCTTAGGCATCTTCATTTTTGCGGAATTGTCCAAGGTGTTGTAAACAGTATCTTCATCACGAATCAAGTCCTGCTGGGGAACGAAGCCAATCTGATACTTCATCTTGTTGTAGTCCTTGTAAATATCCGTGTCGCCATGCATAATCTGTCCGTCAGCCTTTTCGTAGCCCATAACAGCGTTAAAGAAGGTAGTTTTTCCGGCACCGGAGCCACCGAGAATAAGTACCATTTCACCCGGATTAATGGATAAATTAATGTTTTGCAAAATCACATGCTTCTTAAACAGACTCTTCACACTTCTCTCAGCAATGCGAATGACCAACTGGTTATTTTCAGATTCCTTAGCATTGTAGAGAAGCTTGTTGCCTAAGAATATAAAGGTGGTGTTGGCAATACGCACTACATCCAAACGATGCAGGGGAGTAGCATTTTCAATGCGTACATTGTTTACATACACACCGTTTTTGCTGCCATGGTCCATAATAGACCAGCCGTTCACACCATGGATAAAAGTAGCATGCTTTCTGGAGATGGTTTCGTCTGTCAGATGAAGACCATCCTCCTTGGAAGTGTCACGTCCGATTTCAATATTGCCGGTGGAGTCGGTTAATTCCTGTTCATTCCACTCCAAGGGCTTGTCTCCCAAAAGGAAAATCATGAGTACAGCATCCTCATGGTTGAAGTTTAAGTTTTTCTGGTCAATACGAAGGGCATCACCATCCTGAAGCTTGCAGGTTTTGCGACCGTCAGGGGCTTCCTTGCCGTAGAGGGTGCCATTGATATAAGTACCGTTTAAGCTGTCAATATCACGGTAAAAGTAGGCACTGTCCATTCGCTGAATTTCACCATGCTGTCTGGAAGCGATGCAGGAATCAAGCTTCACGGTAGCATCACTGGTAGAGGTATTACGACCGATTTTGGTGTATTCGCCCAGAGAATAGGTCTGAATTTCCGCAGATTTATCAATCACATACAGCGTAGCGGAATCAGCAGTATCCGGGGCGGTATAAAGTACGGTTTCTTTCATAGCTTTATTCTCCTTCTATCCATACTGCAATAACAGAAATGTTATCTGCATTTTTATCACGACTGTTTTTGTAAACCAGTTCCATCATATTATCAATCCATAGTTGCGGATTGTCAGATTCATCTAAACAAAGCAAAATCTGCTCTTCGGAAATAAATTCCCAGAAGCCATCCGAACAAAGGAGGAACTGTTGGTTTCCGGTTAAAGGAATGGGGGCTTCTACTTCAAAGGAAGGTGTTTGTCCTGCTACGCCCAAGACCCTGAGTAAGCGGTTTCTGTCTTCGTGGAAACGGATTTGCGAATCCTGCAATTCACCGATAGCAACCAGCATCTGCGGAACACTGTGGTCAAAGGTACGCTTTATTAACTCTCCATTACAGAAATAGTAAGTGCGACTGTCTCCGATGTGGCTCCAGTAAGCAGTATTTTCATCCAAACAAAGCAGGTTAAGTGTGGTACGCATCTTGCCGGATGCATGCAAATCATGTTGTTTTTCCAATAAACGCTCCTGACAAACATTATAAACAATGTCAAAGGACTGATTACTAACCTGAGGATGTTCCAGAAAATATTTGATAGCAGTTTCGCAAACGAAACGGGAAGCTTCGTCTCCCAGACCATGTCCGCCCAAGCCATCAGCCAATGCGAAAAAATGATGGTTTTGAGTGCTGCCTGTCAGCAGAAAGTCTTCGTTACGTTCACGGCTGCCAAGCTCTGTATGTTTGGCAATAGTAACTTTCAAAATGTTGTCCCCCTATAGAGTATAATAGTCAACTACTATTTTATAACAAAAGTATATAGTTATGCAATAAAAACTCTTTCTTTTTTCATATGATTGTGCTAAACTGAATTCGTGATTTTATAACTAAAGGTGGGCATACTTATGGAAAAGAGGCTGTGTTTCGGCTGCATGGAATACATGGAGTCGGAAAGTGAAAGCTGTCAGTGTGGATTTAAGGAAGCCGAATATGAATCAGAGCCCCATCATCTGAAGCCGGGTACTATGCTGAAGGAGCGTTATCAGGTAGGAAAGGTAATGGGGGAAGGTGGTTTTGGAATTACCTATGTAGGACGTGATATGGTACTGGATTTAAAGGTAGCTATCAAAGAGTTTTACATGTCCGGTTACGTAAACAGAAACAACACCTATTCCACATTGGTGAGAGCGAGTGTCGGTAGTCATACCGAGCTTTTTGAGAGAAACCGTGAGAAGTTTTTGACGGAAGCCAGAGTATTGGCGAAGTTTGCAAATGAAGAAGGTATCGTAGGTATCAGAGATTTCTTTCAGGAGAATAATACCGCATATATTGTGATGGATTTCCTGACAGGTGAGACTCTGAGAGATTATCTGAAAATGAATACGAAGTTGCCTTGGGACAAGACCCTTCAGATTATGAAGCCGGTTATCAAGTCGCTTGGTACCGTACATAATCATAATGTAATTCATCGTGACATCAGTCCGGATAATATTATGCTGACAAAGGATGGCAAGGTGAAGCTTCTGGATTTCGGCGCGGCGAGAGAAGTTTCCCAGACCGATATCAAGAGCTTGTCCGTTATTCTGAAGCCGGGATATGCACCGGAGGAGCAGTATCGCAGTAAGGGTCAACAGGGACCTTGGACCGATATTTATGCATTGTGTGCAACAATTTACTGTTGTATCGCAGGCACGGTTCCGGAGGATTCCATGGAGCGTATGTTTGAGGATAAGCTGAAGCCTCTTCATGAGATAGAGCCCGGTTGTAGTGTAGCAGTCAGCAATGTGATTTCCCGTGGTATGGCAGTTCGTCAGAAGGACAGATACCAGTCCATCGCAGAATTGCAGGCAGATTTGGACAAAGCATTAGCAAACCCGGAGGATGCGAACATTGCAGGCGGTCAGGCAGTAGCCTCTGTTGCAAAGGGAGCGGTACAGGAGACTGTGCAGAGAGCCGTACAGGCAGCTGATGATAACGCAACCGTATATGCAGGGGAAATCAAGGAAACCGCACAGACCATAGATGATAATGCTACCGTATACGCAGGAGAGATTAAGGCTACAGCACAGGAAACTGCACAGACTATAGATAACAATGCAACCGTATATGCAGGCGAAATCAAGGAGACTGTAAAGTCTATGCCTACAGCAGAAGCTGCACCTAAGAAGGCGGAAGCAAAGGCAGAAACACCGAAGCCGGAGAAGAAGGCAGAAGAAAAGCCGGCTGCAAAGGCTGAAAAGGCAGCTGCGAAGAAAGCAGAAGCACCGAAGGCGGCATCACAGCCCAAGGCAGCGGGTAAGGAAAAGAAACCTATGTCCAATAACAAGAAGGTAGCGATTATTATAGCCATCTTCGTGGTAGTAGGTCTTATCAAGCTGATATCCGGAATTATGGAGCTCAGTAATGTTAGTTCCGGAGATAGCGGAGGAAGCTTTATTTCAAATATTAGTACTTCCTCAAAAGATAATTCAGTTCCTGTACCGGCAGCACTGAGCAATTATGAGATTACCCTTAACGGAACGGTAATCACA
This sequence comes from Acetatifactor sp., assembly GCA_045538995.1. GTDB lineage: Bacteria > Bacillota > Clostridia > Lachnospirales > Lachnospiraceae > Acetatifactor. The sequence goes on from JAZQEK010000098.1 coordinate 49,248, forward strand.
TTACCGGCTACATATCAGGATTTTGTGGATGCAGGATGGGAAGCAGAGGATCCGGCAGCATTTGCCGCAAAAGAAATAAGCCCCAATACTGAGAGCTATAATACAGAATATTTGATTAATGTAACAGAAGGCTTTGGTAAGATTTCTGTATGCTTTACAAATCCTTCAAGCAGTGTAAAATCCTTGGCGGATTGTTGGATATACAACGTATATGTGAACAAGTATAGCTTAGAGGAAGGAAGTTATTCCGGAGTGAAGCCGCACGAAGTAGCAGTGAAGGATATGGTTGTTGGTAAAACAACTGAGGATGAATTAAAGCAGGCATACGGAGAATATCAAAAAGAGTTATCCTCCTATTATTATGGTTCTGATAAAATGGAAGGAAAGTATCAATTTGGATTTGCGGAAGGTATTTTAAATTCTGCTCGTATTACATGTTATAAGGAACCGAAGGACTTCGTGGACAATTACGCAGACAAGGCGCCGGAATTTGATGAAGTTGCCTTTAGAGAAAAGACCGATACCTTATGCGAAGTAGTGATGGTACGAGGTGATGGAACAACTTATTCCTTGAGATCCGGCGTAAAGGTACAGCAGTATGCAGATTTGGGATGGACATTGCTGAGTGAAACAGAATTTTTACCAGCGAATGGTTACGAAGATGTGAAAATCAAGGCAGATGCGAGAACACAATATAGTGTGGCAATCGTAAATCCTTACAAAGAGGCTACAGCAATTAAGGAATGTATGATTTACAATATGAAGTTTTATACGGATAACACCTTGTCTGACGATACTTGGACTTTGGTATTTAATGACGGAACCGTGTTCGACAGTACTGTCTCACAAGACCAGCTGAAGGAATACTGTGATTCAAAGGGTATCGAATATACTTCTTTAAATGGTAGCATGGAGATACTTCCCGGTGGGGAAAGTGACCAAAGAGGGGTTACCATTATATGGACCAGTACCGGAACAGTGAATTCTATTAATTTCAGTAGCGGTATCACACCGATGAAGGAATTCTTCGCGGGAAATTAATTTTAAGAATAAGATAGGTATAAATAATGGGATGATATCGGAAAGGGTATCATCCCATTATTATTTAATACGGAACTTTATGAGACAATATAGAAGAATTTTTTCTGTTTTGGATAATTTGCAAAAGACTGTTTTCCAAGAAAATACATCACAAAAACAAATAAATTCAATTGACATATGGTTGTTTTTTTGACACAATAAAACAAGCTCCTGTATTTGCAGGAGCTTGTTATCAGTCGGCGTGACAGGATTTGAACCTGCGACCTCTACGTCCCGAACGTAGCGCTCTACCAAACTGAGCCACACGCCGATAACATTGAAATTATATTAAATTTACTACAATTTGTCAACTATAAAATTAGGAAATAAATGAATATGAATATATAGCAGAAAAAGGAGAATTGGTAAATGCAAGAAATGACTAGAAATTACGAAGCAGAAATTGATGCAATTATTCAGGAGTTAACCTTAGAGGAAAAGGTAAACATGCTCCACGGTTTTGAATTTTTCCGCAGTGGTGGCGTAGAGGCGAAGGGTATCCCTTGTCTGGTTAGCTCTGACGGTCCTATGGGTGTGCGTAACCAGTTTGCGGGAACCAACTGGGTTCCTCTCAATATTTCCGATGATTTTGTGTCTTATATGCCCAGCAATTCCGCACTTTCTGCCACCTGGAATATTGGTTGTGCTTATGCCAGCGGACAGGTACTGGGTGAGGAAGCCAGAGGGCGCGGCAAGGATGTGATTTTGGCGCCGGGGATCAATATCAAGCGTGATCCCTTGTGCGGACGTAACTTTGAATATATGAGTGAGGATCCTTGTCTGGTAGAGGAAATCGCTGTACCGCTTATCGAGGGTATTCAGGAGTCTGATGTGGCTGCCTGCGTGAAGCATTTCGCTGTCAATAATCAGGAAACCAACCGTTTATGGGTGGATACCATTGTGGATGAGAGAACCTTGAGAGAAATCTATTTGCCGGGCTTTAAGGCAGCAGTACAAAAAGCAAACAGCTATTCTCTGATGAACGCTTACAATATGTTTGAAGGCGTACATTGCAGTGCCAATAAGCGTCTTTTGAACGATATTCTCCGCGGCGAGTGGGGCTATGACGGTACCGTTATCAGTGACTGGGGTTCCGTACATTCTACCAAGGAAACCGCAGAAGCAAGCATGGATTTGGAGATGAGTGTTACCACTAACTTCGATGAATATTTCTTTGCAAGACCCTTGGTGGAAGCTGTGAACAAGGGCGAAGTGAAGATGGAGGATGTAGATGCCAAGGTAAAGAATATCCTTCGTATGATGTATCGTTTGAAAATGATTGGACCGGATGCACTGGAGCGTAAAGCAGGTGCTTATAATACCAGAGAACACCAGATGGCTATTCGTGATGTTGCCAGAGAATCTATGGTGCTGTTAAAGAATGAGGAAGAGCTGCTTCCGATTACAGAAGATAGAATCACCATGGAGGCAGGTACACTGGCGCCTAAGAAAAAACGTATCGCAGTGATTGGCCGCAATGCAGAGATTTTGCATGCAAACGGTGGCGGTAGTGCAGAGATTAAGGCATTGTACGAGATTTCTCCTCTCATGGGTATTAAGACCTATTTAGGCGGTAATGCAGACGTGGTTTATGCACCGGGCTACTTCATCCCCGGTAAAAAGGATGTGAACGAGGCCAATTGGCAGGAAACCAGCTTAGAGCGACAGATTAGCCGTGTAGATTTCATGGGTGAGACTGAGGAACAGCAGAGACAGCGTGTAGAAGTAATGGCTGCCAGAAAGAAGCTCTATGAAGAGGCCATCGAGCTGGCAAAGACAGCAGACGAGGTGATTTTCGTAGGTGGTCTGAACCACGATTATGACGTGGAAGGCTGGGATAGAGACAATATGAAGCTTCCGTATGCACAGGATGATTTGATCGAGGCACTTCTGGAGGTGAACGCGAACACTATCCTGGTGCTGGTGGCAGGTTCTCCGGTGGAGATGCCTTGGAGAGATAAGGCAAAGGCGATCCTTTGGTGTTACTATGCCGGTATGGAAACCGGACATGCTGTGGCAGAGGTACTCTTTGGCGATGTGAACCCTTCCGGTAAGCTGCCGGAATCCTTCCCTGAGAAGTATGAGGATACCGTTACCTACAAGAATGGTGAATTCGGCAAGGAAGACTGCGTAACCTACAAGGAGGGTATCTTCTATGGTTACCGCTACTATGAAAAAGAGGGCATCCAGCCTGCTTTCGCTTTCGGACACGGACTTTCCTATACCAAGTTCGACTATCTCAATATGAAGGTAGAGGTACTGCCCGGTGCCGGAGTGGTAGAAACGGAAGAGGATTTGGAAAAGGCAGCAGTACGTGTACTGGTGGAGGTAATGAATGCCGGAACGGAATACGCAGGTGCAGAAATCGTGCAGTGTTACGTTTCCGATACCGAATGCAGCGTAGAGAGACCGGTAAAAGAACTGAAGGCCTTCGACAAGGTTTACCTAGAGCCGGAAGAAACAGAAATCGTAGAATTGATACTGACCAATCGTGCCTTTGCTTTCTATGATGTAGAAAAGAAAGCTTTTGTGGTAGAAGAAGGCGAATTCGAGATCCATGTGGGTGGTGCTCCTGACAAGATTTACCATTCTGCAAAAATAAACTTGACAAAATAAAGATTTATGATTATAGTTCTAAATGCAATTGCAACTCATTTGCATTTAGAACTATTTTTATGGTCGGATAGGAAAAGAATAATGAAAAGCATATTCGACTGTGTAGAAAGGACATCTATGTCACATTTTTTGGAGATTTTAGAACATACTTTATTAGATAACGTGAAGCTGATACCCTTCCTGTTTCTGACCTACCTGGTCATGGAGGCTCTGGAGCATAAGGCAGGGGATAAGACCAATCAGATGGTGAAGAAGGCAGGACGTTTCGGACCGATCGTGGGAGCTTTGGTCGGAGCTTTGCCCCAGTGCGGCTTCTCCACGGCAGCCTCCAATCTGTATGCGGGAAGAGTTATTACCTTAGGTACCCTGATGGCTATCTATTTATCGACTTCCGATGAAATGCTACCCATCCTGTTGAGCGAAAATGTAGCGGTGACCGTGATTTTGAAGCTACTGGCTATCAAGGTTATCATCGGTATGGTAGCCGGCTTGGCAATCGATGCAATACTCTTCGGGAAAAAAGATGAACACGAACATATTCATGAAATGTGCGAGGAGGAAAACTGCCACTGCGAAAAGGGCATCCTTCACTCTGCACTGGTGCATACCATACACATCACATTGTTCATCCTGTTGATATCCTTCGTGCTGAATTTCGTCATTCATGAAGTAGGAGAAGGGGCACTGGGACAATTACTGTTAAATAAGCCCGTAGTGGGTCCTCTGGTAGCCGGCATCGTAGGTCTCATCCCCAACTGTGCATCCTCCGTCGTGATTACCCAGCTCTATCTGGGCGGTGCATTGGGTCTGGGAGCCATGATGGCAGGACTATTGGTGAATGCAGGTGTGGGCGTACTGGTGCTGTTTCGTGTGAACAAGAATAGAAAAGAGAACCTGACCATCGTAGCACTTTTGTATGTGATTGGTGTGGTGGCAGGTATTTTGCTGGACGTGTTACCAATTAATTTGTAAAACAAAATCTGCTTATTTGTACTATTGACATATCCAACCAGCAAATAAGCGAATTAAGGTATTGAATGAGGCAGGGAATGAGAATGGAACAGGAGAAAAACCTTCCCAAGGGGATAAAGTGGACCAAACAACGTAAGGACGTATACGAGGTGCTTTTGGAGGCAAAGGAGCCCCTGAGTGCTGTACAAATCTATAACCATATCGAAAAGACCGATACCAGTGGAAACTATGCTGTTTCCACCATATACCGCATCCTGACAGCCTTTGAGGAAAAGGGAATGGTGACCAAGAGTAACTGGATGGGGGATGGCACCTTGGTGTACGAACTGAATAAGGGCGAACACACCCACTATGCAGTGTGCCTGAGCTGCCACAAGCGTATCCCTTTGCATGCATGCCCTTTCGAACACATGCATCTGCATACCGAAGAGGAACACCATGAACTGGAAGATGATGGCTTCACCGTGACCGGACACAAGCTGGAATTGTACGGCTATTGCAAGACCTGTAAAGTGTCAGAAAAGTGATTTTTTTAAGCTGTTCAAAAAGTTTTAAAAATTTCTTCAATTTTTTTCAAAAAAGTACTTGCATTATTTTAAAGCTTGTGATAATATAAGTCTTGTCGTTGAGAACGACACAAAACAAAAGAAAAACGGACCGCTAGCTCAGTTGGTAGAGCACCTGACTCTTAATCAGGGTGTCCAGGGTTCGAGCCCCTGGCGGTCCACTATGAAGGACTGATTTTGAGGACGTAGGAGCCTTGGGGTTGGTTCTTTTTTTGTAAATAAATTAGTATACCATTTTTCAAAAGAAATAGCAAGAAAAATTCGAGAACCATATTTACAAACAGTAAAATCAATGTTATATTAAACTTAGGCAAAGGTAAGAATGTTCAAAGCTTCACCAAAAAGCAAAACCCTCAGGAGGGCTAGTCCTGAGGGTTTCTTTTTGTTTTGGGCTGAGCTGTGATTAGTCATCGTCTCCATCCAGCCACTTGCATATGTAGTAGGCAACTACAGATGCCAATATAGAGACTAAAAAGGTAATAATGTTCATTTGTAAGCTTCACCTCCTTCCTGCCGGAGGTTCACAGCATACTTATTATATCATTAGTAAAATAACAGGTAAAGGTAAAAATACTTGACAGGTTGCAGTTAGTTAAAAGTTGAATTAAATAAAAAAATGTAAAAACAATAGTCGCAAAAGCTAGTACTGTATGCTATTATGTAATTGAATAACAAACACTGACAAATAGTTACATTTGTATAATTTATAGGAGAGGAGTGATTGATTATTGATGAATAATAGTAGTAAAAATATGGATGATGAGAGGAGTTTACTTGATATGAAAAGATGCAATTAAAGCCCTAACAAAAAGTATCTTTTCTTCTAAGAAGGAGCTATTAATGAACAGAAAAGAATTGTGGAAATATATTCAAGAAACTTTTAAGTTTGATATACAAAAAGAGAAGGTTATATATCTGCATTTGTGTAAGGAGAAGATGAAGAATAAGCAACTGAAGGGATTATTGGATGAAGAAAAGTTTTCTACCTATGCGTCATGGAAACATCACATTGTAGATACATATGGAAAGTATGATTATGATGGTTTGATTGAATTCGATAAGATGTTAAATCTGTTAACACGAGATTCAGAAAAATTTGACGTGTATAATAAATGTATATGGACGGCATATATCTCGACAATAATATCAGTGTTTATGTCAGAAACAGTTAGAATTGCAGAAATGAGTAAAATTGCAATTATTGTGTGGATGATTATGGTACCCTTATTTATAGGAGTGGCTATTGCTAAAATATATAATAGCTATGGGAGCGAGAGCAAAACATTATATTTTCTAAAGGATGTACAGGAAATAATACTTGAACTGATAGATGAAAAGAAACTAGAGAAATAATAGTTTATCAATAGTCACATCGTCACGCATGTGATATAATAAATTAGTGTACGCTAAATATTGATTAGTTTGCGGGATGTTTATCGGACACATTAAATGATATCATAAGAAAAAACCGTAAGGGAGAATTGAGATGAGAGAATTTACAGCAGTAAGTTTGTTCTGCGGTGCGGGTGGTCTTGATTTGGGTTTTGAAAAGGCTGGATTTCGTACTTTATGGGCAAATGATTTTGATGCAGATGCTTGTAAAACTCATCAGAATTGGAGCAATGCGGAAGTCGTATGCGGTGATATTTCTAAAGTGGATGTTGAAACCATTCCGGATTCTGATGTTATCCTTGGAGGATTTCCTTGCCAAGGGTTTAGTTTGAGTGGACCTAGAAAGATTGATGATTCTAGGAACGCATTGTACAAGCACTATGTAAGAATTGTAGCAGCAAAGAAACCAAAGATTTTTGTGGGAGAAAATGTAAAAGGTCTCCTAACGATGGGAAACGGACAGATTATTGAGGCGATAATTGATGAGTTTTCGGCGTGTGGCTACAATGTTTTCTATAAATTAGTTAACGCAAAAGATTTTGGAGTACCACAAGATAGAGAGAGAGTCATCATTTGCGGATTTAGAAAAGATTTGGGTATTAATGATTTTGAATTGGTTGTGCCTAATGTAGAACAAATGACTTTAAAGCAGGCATTAGAAGGATTGCCAGAGGCGACAGCGGAAGAGGTGTGCAATGCACCATATTCGTCGCGTTATATGTCGCGTAATCGTAAGAGAGATTGGAATCAGGTGTCATATACAATTCCTGCTATGGCAAAGCAGGTTACACTATATCCAGGCTCGCCAGACATGGAGAAAGTGGATAAGGATGTGTGGAAGTTTGGGGAAAAGGGCATTACGAGAAGGTTGAGCTGGCGTGAAGCGGCAGCAATTCAGACATTTCCAAAAGACATTGAATTCAGTGGTGATCTCACGAGTAAATATAAGCAAATTGGAAACGCAGTACCAGTAAAGTTGGCAGAGTTTGTTGCAATGCAATTACGTGAGGTTTTGATGGAAAAAGGGGAGTAGTAAATGGGTACAGGAATACAAACATCAAATGGCAAGGCCTTTGAATATGCATGTGTCATTGCCTTGCATGAACAGTTAAATAATGGACAGGAAATAATCATCGAACCATCTCCGCAAATGGAGACAGCACAAAATTTATATGATGAAATTTCTGAGGACATGAAGCCATTACTTGATGCAGCGGCTAGAGCAGCAGTTAGGATAATCAAGAGATTGGAACCTCAATTAACGGAACCAAATGGAAATGAACCATTATTCCTTTCATTGCAAGCAGATGCTGAAGGGATTAAAGGCGATGTTAGAGATGTTTTATGTATTCGAAAGCAAAATGGTTGGGGAATCGGTTTGTCTTGTAAGCATAATCATCATGCTGTAAAACACAGTAGGTTATCAGATACCATAGATTTCGGTCAAGAATGGCTCGGTGTACCTTGTTCCAAAGAATACTTTGATAAAGTAGTACCACTGTTTACAGAACTTAGAGAGATTAGGGACAAGAGTAAGGCAGAAGGCAATCCGGCATTATGGAATGATGTAGAAGGTAAAGCAGAGAAGTATTACATCCCGGTTTTGAAAGCATTTATGGAAGAATTGTCAAAAATTAACTCTGAAAATGAAAACATTCCGGAGAAGATGATTCGTTATTTACTAGGGCGCTATGATTTCTATAAGGTTATTACAGACGATAGAAACAAGACCACTAGAGTAGAGGCGATTAATATAGCTGGTACCTTAAATCAGTCATCGGGAAGTGTAAAATCCATTGCTAAGATACCTGTATTAAAGATGCCAACACAATTTTATCATATAGGATTTAAGCCGGGGTCGGATAATACAATTGAAGTTGTATGCGACGAGGGCTGGCAGATTTCAATGAGAATACATAGTGCAAGTTCAAGGATAGAACCATCGTTGAAGTTTGACGTAAATCTTATTTCATTACCATCTTCCGTGCATACACAGATAGAACCTTGGGAGAATGACCCTGATATGGCACAGAGATGTAGGTTGGGAGTATATGCGAAGAAAATGCTTGAAGTTAAGGGAAACGTAGTAAAATAAATAATTGCCGACTGAAATAAAGAATAAAAAAAGAAAAAGTAATAATAAGGTGTTAAAAACAGAAGAAAGGAAATAGTCAATCTAGTTGCTTTGCTAAAGTGAATTAGATTATTAGGTGATTGCTTTGAAAAAATATAGATCAAATTTCAATGTTACTATTGGATTGATTATATTAACCATAATATTGTATGCTTGTAAAAATGGTAAGATGATTCCAAATGATGTAAAACTTTTTGCTTATTTAGTATTGGTAAGCATAAATTTACTTATTCTTTTTAAAACATTGAGTTGCACTAAGCCATTGAATTCGTTATTGAATCATAGATTGTCGGGTGAAAACGCAAAGGCAAAAGTAGGATTTTTGATAACTGCTATTAAAAATATCACTAGAATGGAATTGAAAATCAGTAGTGGCATTATTGTGTTTATAATCGTGATTGTGCTAGAGGTAATTCTTTTTATACTTGAGTGTTGGGGGGTTGATATATATAGATTAGCGGACATAATTCTTGATATGATAGCAATTATGAGTTTATCTAATACATATCTTCAACTGCACATTAATTATTCAATTTATAGATATTTAGAGGAAGAAAGGTAGCGTGCGATTCTGACTGGAAAAAGTGCAGGTAGAATACGATAATTGGTGTGAGGCTGGTTGAATAACCCAGGTCCAACCTATTCGGCGGGGAGACTCCCTGCCATTTTTTTAATAAGGAGTTTGATTAGCAATTCTAGTTGCCCAAAATACACATACAATAAGAAAATTCAGAATTTCCGGAGAGTATATACTCACTAGTACAATAATGAGCTAGTGAGTATTTTTTATCAAAATCCTAATGATAGACTATTGACAAAAAACCATCATTAGAATATAATAATGATAGGGTATACTGAAAAAACTATCATAAAATATTTAAAGGAGGTTAATTCTATTGGATGTAACGAAGTCAGACGTTGATCAGTATCTGTCTGAAGTATTTGAGGCTATTAACGAGGGAAAGTACCAGATTTCCCCTAGAGCTAAAAATCAGGACATATATATAGATTATGTATTTACAGAAGAGGAGGCAATAAAAGTAATTCTTTCATTAACAGCAATGGATTTTTCGGATGCCGTAAAGAACGAACATTCAAAATATCCGGATGAGATTTTGTACATATTTGGTAAGGATATAAAATTGTTACCTCGGTATGGCGGAGGAGAGGAAACAGTTTCCTTGTATATAAAGTTTAACAAACTGGAAAACCAATATGTATTTATCATTTCATTACATGAGCAGGAACATCCACTATCTTATAAATTCAAGTAATTAAATATTAAAAATTGAAGGGAGAAAAGAAAATGGCAAAGGAGAGAACCGGGTTCTGTATAGAATGTAGAGAAGAAACAACATATCAACTACAACGAGTTTCATGTACTAAATGTATAAGAGAGAAGGAGTATGTATTTGAGATTTTAGAAGCCGTTTGCGAGAAATGTGGTGAACCCGTAAATATTCCCGGACTTATGGATAGGAATGCACAGGAAATTGATAGACAGTATAGGTTACAGGAGGGAATTGTAAGTATTGAAGATATTAACAATTTGATGGCAGTCTATAAACTTGGAAAAGCACCGTTATCATTGGCATTAGGATTTGGAGAGATTACTATTACACGATATTTGGCAGGACAAATCCCATCAAAAGAGTATTCTGATATTATTAGAAGGGCATTAGAGTCTCATGAATTTATGATTGATAAGTTAAATGAAAATATGGAGAAAATTGGAGAAACGGCATATAAAAAAGCAATAAATGCAGCAAATGAATTAGGACCAATATTTGCGTTGTCTGAAAAAATGTTATTGACTATTTCTTATATTTTCAAAAAAGCAGAAGAAGTAACACCATTGGCTTTACAAAAAATGCTTTACTACATTCAGGGAATTTATATGGTGTTGTTTAATAAAGAACTATTTTGTGAGGATTGCGAAGCATGGGCACATGGTCCGGTATATGCTGATGTATATGAAGTGTTTAAGAACTTTAAGTATAATCCAATTGATGATACTAGATTTGCAATGTTTCAAAATAGATTTAATGAATTATCAGATAATGAGAAAAGCGTTATTGAGTTAGTAGTAGAATCTTTTGGAATGTATAGCGGAAAGGCATTAGAACAAATTACACATGGTGAAACACCATGGATAGATGCTAGAGATAACTACTTGCCTGGGGAATCATCTAATGAAATTATATCAAAAAAGGCAATCAGAAATTATTTCTTGGAAGTATCAAAAACGTTTGAAATAAATAAAGTTAGCGGGATTAAAGAATATATCAATAGTAGATTGGAAATATCGTAATGTATGTAAGAGGAAACTCTTCACATAGAAAAAGCCAGAGCGTAAGCTCTAGCCCTTCTCTTGTCAAAGTTGCCCTTGACATTGTTATTCGCAAAATAATCATATCAAAAGGTGCCAACATTTGCAAGGAGATTATGCAAAGGAGGTACAAATATGGCCGTACATCATGGTGGAAAAGTTGGCAAAGCTGGAAAAACATTAGCTAGTAAGTCATCTAGTAAAAGTTCCAAAAGTAAAGCTGGTAAGACATTGGCTAACCACAAAGCGAAATGCCACTAGTGCGTAAAAAGACCTGAGCATGTCTAAAAAAGGCTTTATTTTATTATGTATGTAGACTAGATTAGTATAAAGAAAGGATTATTTATGTTAGATAAAATTTGGAAGTATTTGAAAGAAAATTTTACAGTAATATTCACAATTGCAACTGCCACTCTTGCAACACTGTATGCAGCACTTAAGTTAATTATTTATGTATATTGGAGTGGATATTTTAATAAGTTAAATATTCATAATAGCTTAATTAGTTTAAAATTTGAAGGATTCGTTTTTCAGGTAATCTTTTTTGGCATTATTTTATTGTGTACAATATACTTAACATTTATCGTGGATTCTTATTTTGTAAGTGTATTTCAAAAAATGTGGAATAAAGATAGAAGATTATGTGGGAAAGTTTGGTGTATTATAAAGATAGGATTTAAGGATTTATTAATAAGCTTAATACTTCTATTTATAGGGAATATTCCTCTTGTTATTACGACATTAGTGTTGACGCAAAAAGAAATAACTTCAATCAATATGATTGGTTTCTTAATATACTTTTATATTTTAGAGATTATATTAATTGTAGCCGGACACATAAGTGATAAAAGGGTAGTGAAAAAGGAAGAATCTCTTGAACAAAAAATAGGAGGATATATTTTTAAATCTTTAGTGTGGGTGTCTTTATTCCTTGCATTTACTTTCTTTGCAGGATATCAGGCAATTGAATCACAGAAGTCAATTCGCTTAGTTGAAGAGGAGAATTATGGTATTACCTACAGTGACGGAGAGATATATGTTTTACATAAAGTAGAGTTAAAAGATTCAGAGCTAATTATCTATCGTGATGAGCAAAAAGTTGTAAGTAAAGAGGATTATAAATATGTAGTGAAACATGTTGAGAACGTAAAAGTAAAGTAACAGTTTGTTCCTATTTACAGGTATATGTGAAGAAGTTGAATCCGCCAACCTCAACCGCCACCACAACGTCCTTATACTCCATACATCCTCCATATCCTGCCTAACCGCCCTGAACTCAACCGGAATCATTATTTCTCTCACCTCGCCGTCAATTTGCCACCACGAGAGCAGTGAAGTTTTTGTAAACGTTGCACTTGGCAACTATCGACTTGCCATGTGCCCCACGTTTTTGACTAGGATGACACGTCGGAGAAAAAGGCGGTCCACTATGAAGGACTGATTTGGAGGATGTAGGAGCCTTGGCGGCGATACAAATAAAAATTACCGCCCACATTATGCAAATGCGAACGGTACTTAGAGTTGTTCTCCTACTGATTTACATTTTACTCTCAAGCATAATGCACATGCTGATGCTCGCTCAGCTCATGCTCATGACTATGCTCTTCACTATCTCCGGCATGTGTATGGAGGTGTGTATGAACATGCGTGTGTTCATGGGTGTGCACGATATCACCGTGACGATGTTCGTGAGTATGGGTGTGTTCATGTTCGTGCGTATGCTGTAACTCGATGGTATCTTTTACCATGAAGTAGGTGCTGATTACCATAATGATAAGCGCTACATAAAACTGTACGCTTGGCCGTTCGTTCAAAAGCAACATACTAAATGCAACTCCTAAAAAGGGTGCAATCGAATAGAAAGCACTTGTTTTCGCAGCACCCAAGTCCTTTTGTGCCATGATATAAAAGTGAATACTTAAACCATATGCAACAAAACCTAACGCCAATACACATATCATCCACGGAATTGCCGGGATGTGCTCGCCAATCAGAAGAGCAACAATCAGGCTTCCTAATCCCGAAAAAGTTCCCTTTATTACAACTATTTCAACGGAGCTTTTGTTACTAATCATTTTGGTACAGTTGTTTTCAAAGCCCCAACACAAGCATGCACCCAAGACAAATAAGGAACCCTGATTAAAAGTAAAGGAACCGGCACCTTCGAAGCTTAAAACAATACTTGCAATGGTAACAAAAGCTATGGCAAACCACAATCTCTTTGAGATAGCTTCTTTAAAAACAACTAACGCAATAATGGATGTTGCCACAATCTCAAAATTATTCAGCAAGGATACATTTGCAGAATTCGTCATTGTAATGCCCAACATCAATAAAATCGGAGCTGCGATATCCAATACAACCATTGCCACAGTATAGGGCAATTCCTTTTTGGTTAAAGGTTCTTTTCTTTCTCCCTTACCTATCTTTTTTTTCAACCAAACCATATAAAAATAGTCCCAATCCTGCTCCAAGATAAAGAAAGGAAGCCATCATAGTAGGCTCTACATGGTCCAATAATATCTTTGACAGCGGGACATTGATTGCGTATAATGCGGCGGCCAATATGGCATATATTGTTGCTATATTCTTTGCTTTCAAGTGATATTCCTCCATAGAATACAAATATGTACATTTTTTATATTCTACTCTAATTCCAGTCATGCGTCAAACAGGATGAAGAGTACTACACATCTGGCAATTATATGGAACGGTGTATTTTCTCACAACATTCTTTAGAATGTTTCATTAGGAATTCTCCATGTCCTAAGCCATCCATAATCTCTTCTTTGTAATGCTTCAGATACTTTTTTAATTCTTTATAAGATTTTATCGCATAGGGTTCTTTGCTTCCGCACCACATATGAACCATTGTTTCATTTTCTGCAATTTCAGGGCGGGGGCGGTAAGTGTAATTTTCCATAAAGTTTCTCTTTACAGTGTTATCACTGGCTTTCATATAAAGAGAAGCCATCATTCCTAAATCCTCTGCCTTCAAGCCCATGAGTTTCATCATAACCATAATCAACGCAGGGAATTTCCCGGTATTTTTAAACTTACAAAACATTTTGTAGGTAACCCAGCCGGCTATCTTGCCTTGATGTGCAACATAACAACCATCCATTATGACAGTACCAAGATTAATTTTATTTCTGGTAAGCAGTTCTGTCAGCATAAGTCCACCTTGAGAACAACCATAAGCTCCGATTACCTTGCCGCTATGATTTGCCTGTATGTACTCTTCAATTTGTCTTGCTTGGTCTGCAAAAGATGTGAAATCATCACTTCCGTCATAAAAACCATCCTGTGCAGGGATGATAAGTAAATAATGTTTTTCCAAATCTTTTAGCATTTCATACTCTGTATGCCAATCCTGCATCATTCCATGTAGTAAGAGCACCGGTGGGTTTTCCTTTGAACCAAATTCGTTAAATAGCATATTACTTCCTCCTTGTACATAACATTTGTTGGATTTCGTTATTTAAAAAGCCCGGTCTATTCGACCGAGCCTTCTAACATACCATTATATTGTTTCATCATCCCTGCAAAACCGCTGTCTCCATAAAACGCCAGAAGTTCTGCGTATTTCATTGCCTGTTCCATTGTATAATCTCCATGCAGCAATTCATAATAACCTTGCAGTCTCATCCGAACTACTATTTTTACAATGTTTCTATCTTTATCCCGACCACCATAGCGGTCGTAAAACACCATAAAAGCAGCTTCCAGAATTTTACATAATTCCTCTCTGTATCCTTCGTAAATGGTTCCTTCTGCCTTTTCAAATAAGATTCTTACTTCTTCCTTATGGTTGAAAAGAAAGGTGATTAGTTCTTTATCATTTTCTGCACTGGACTTACTACCATTGATTTCGCTCTCAGAGTAATCCAGTAGATGTTTCTTCCAAGCTGTAGCGGTTTCATCCAGTATGGCTCTGAAAAAATCTTCCTTATTGTGAAAGAAAAAATAAATTGCTCCTGTTGTTACATTTGCAGCAGCACTAATAGTTCTCATAGATGCTTTTAGGTATCCATGCTCAAGGAATTCTTTTTTGCCTATTTCTATTAATCTTTGCTTTACATCATTGTTTTCTTCATTCATAATCTTATCTCTCCCAAGATAAGATTATTTTAACATAACACTTGTTATGCTGCAAGATTATTATACTTTTTCATCAAAAAATACAACCCGAAAAACATGAGACTGCTACCGACATTCATTGCACCCATCCCGGCAAATACAATGCCGGACACCATGGTAAAGGGTATGGTATTGACCAGACAGGCCCATTTAGGGAAACAAGTTTTTTGTTTAAAAACTGCTATGAACAGCGTCACACATACTATGAACACACCAATGTTGCACATTGCAGAGGTTACACCGGTTTCAAAAAAATAAGACAGCATGATTTCGTGAGCCTGTTTTGTTGCACCTGCTTTTACAAAATGCCATAGCATACTGGTGCAGGTAAAGTGCATTACAGCACCGGCTACACAAGTAAGTGCCGTACCAATCTGTACCACACAAGCAGATTTCGGTGATACCGGCTTTAAAAAGTTCGCAATTTGAAAATATCCGGGCATAATGACCATCATGGCAATCACGCCGAATATGCCGGAAAGTGTGAACTGTAAGGGGGATACCCCTTGCAACATAGTGACGGTTTTCTCATAATCAAACAGACCCGTTACATCCAATCTGCCGGTGGGG
The DNA here is from genome assembly GCA_045538995.1 of Acetatifactor sp. Lineage (GTDB taxonomy): Bacteria > Bacillota > Clostridia > Lachnospirales > Lachnospiraceae > Acetatifactor. Next base: position 65,047 of record JAZQEK010000098.1, read on the forward strand.
ATGAAATATAGTAGTAAATCGCCGCCAAGCCAACACAGCAAATGACCGAAAGCTCCGCACAACAGTAATTTTGCATTTACTTTTTCAAATTCATAGTTTTTCATATCATAATCTACCTTTCAATTACTATTTCTACATTTCCTCTTTTAGTCTTTTTTGAAATTGATGCAAATCTTCATTTAGGTGCTTCGCATCAATGGTTCGTTTGATTTTATAAATCAGGTAAGAACATAAGTAAGCACAGACCATGTATAATCCAAACCCAACGCAAACACCGATATTTCCGTCAAACCATCCTGCAAAGTGACCGACAAGGGCATACACTAAGGAGCTAATGATTACTGACACCCATACCCGGATTTGCAAAGAATCTACCTCATCAAAATCATAATGCAGCAGATTTTGTATCCAACCAATCAAGTAGGCTAAAACAACCATCTCTAACATATGTATAATATCTGCTTGCGTGAATGCAACAGCCCATCTGTAAATACAGTAGAAACAAAGAATTAGGAAAAACATCAGACAGCATTTTATTTCTACTCCGATTTTTTTTGTCACATAGCACTCGAAGAAATATCTCACTTTTTTATTCATCAAAAGCATCTCCTTTCAATCTTCTGCGGAAATCAGAAGCGTATGTTCGTGAAATGATGATGTGCTCTCCATTGCACATAGTAGCATCAATCCGATTGGATGCCAGACTGTCCAATACCTTCACCTTATCAATGTTGATAATCATGGATTTGCTGCATCGAAAAAAGCGAACGGAGTTCAGCATTCTTTCAAGCTGGGTAAGTGTATATTCCACCCTGACAATATCATCCTCCAAATACACGAAGGTTTTCCTGTCAACACTTTCGATGTAAAGAATTTGCTTGATATCGATTACGACTTGTGAACCGTCCCTGAATCCTATCAGTTTCTTTTCCGGAAAATTCATAAAATTCATAATGAACTCTACTTCTTGGTTTGGTTTCTGATATCTCAGGATAAGTTCATCCTCACCCTGTTCAATCTGCTCAATTGTATACTTCATAGGATCATCCTCTTTGTTTTGTAAATTTACAGTTTCATTTTATCAACGAATGATTTGACTTTCAATATCGGATAACATAAGTGGCACTTATAACTGCGTAAGCTTCACTTTGTCACCATTTTATCGAAACACTTGACAATTAACTCACATCAGCTAAACCTTACTAAGTAAATGCATTATAAGTCTGATGAAGAGTTACAGAATCCCTGGAAATAATGCAGTTTAGTTTTACTATATCGTATCTGTGTGCTAAAATGAAAAGTATATATCAATTGGGAGGATAAACCTATGATGGATAATGCGAACCAACATCTGTTGAATAGGATTGATATGTATCGTCAAAAAATCAATTTGAAGACCTCAGCGGCAGAGTATCAGTTAGCCAGTGTCAAACAGCGACTGACCGGGCTTACGCACGACCTCTATGTATATGCGGGATTTCTCGGGATACCGGTGGTACTTAATGTTATTTTTAATATTGTTTTCCCCATGCCGTCCAGAACTATTTTATATATGGTTTTTGCCAGTGCCAGGGTTATCATATCTTTTTTGTATGTTATCACATTGCCTTACAATATATATCATTTTGTCAAGACGATAATATTGCTTTGGCTAAACCGGGAGAGTGATGTACCGGTAAGCCTTCCCCCCTTAGAAGGTACACGCAAGGGTGGTACGGCACCAAATGAAGTATCCTATCGTTCGGAGCATGATAAATTAATATTGGTGCTGAGCCGTTATTATATCAATCAGGATAAATTGGACCAATTATGCCAAAAAGTAAAAACTCCACACTGCGACATGTCACAGGTGGAGTTAGAATATGAATTGCAGCAATTACCGGTTTATGAAGACATCCAGCCGGCCAATCCCAATATGGGTGCTATGGGAGAGCGGGCAAAGGGGATAGCAAAAATCATAATGCTTGTAATTGTGATTTTGGTGTTAATCAGTCTGGTTTGGTAAAGGTTGCTTGGTTTTCCGTTAGGGAAGACCCGCCAATCCATACCGTAAACTCGCCGGGCTCTGCGGTAAATTCCATATCCTCATTATAGAATTTGAGCAAGTCCTCGGTGATGTCAAAGGAAACCGTTATGGATTCACCGGCACGAATCAGTGGCTTCTGTAAGCCTTTTAATTCCCTGCAAGGACGAATTACACTGCCCCTTACATCACGGATATAGAGCTGCACCGGTTCTTTGCCATCCAGCTTACCTGTATTGGTGACGGTGACGGTAGCTGTTATCTTGCCGCCTTTCGGAAGCGTATCACAGGAGAGTACAACCGGTGAATAGGTAAACTCACTGTAGGAAAGTCCCCAACCGAATGGATACAATGCCGTATTCGGTACATCCATATAGTTAGATGCAAACGGCACAAAGCCCTTCCATTCTCCAATGGGACGTCCGGTGGTGAAGGCATTGTAACTCATGGGAAGCTGACCTGTGGTATGAGGAAAGCTCATGGGGACACGTCCGCAAGGATTCCCATCACCGAAAATCAATTCCCAGATACCGATAGTTCCGAAGGTTCCCGGATACCAAGCATCCAAAATTGCTTTGGACTTTTCTGCAAGCATGGGAATTGCCAACGGTCTTCCGGCGAAGAGCAGAGAAAGGACATTTCTATTTACCTCGTATACTGTATCGAACAATGCCAGATGTTCCTTGCACAGGGAAACATCAGAAAGACTCTTGGATTCTCCGGACTTGAAATCTTCCTCGCCCATGCAGAGGATGACCACATCGCTCTTTTGACAAGAGGAAAGCATGGCCTCGTCTGCTTCATCATAAGGATATACTTCAACATCTGCCTCCGGATATCTAAGCTTCACAGCCTCCGCAAAAGGAACTGTTTTCTCGACTTCTGCAAAAATCGCCCAAGAACCTATGATATTTGTACTGGTTGCCAACTTACCTACAATGGTAATCTTAGCATTCTTCGGAAGGGGGAGCAAGCCGTCGTTTTTCAAAAGTGTTGCGGATTCCTTCGCAGCACGAATGGAAAGCTCCTTATGCTCATCACAATAAAAATACTTTTCTTCCAGTTCTTTGGAGCCTCGAATCGGATGCTCAAACAGTCCTAATTTATTTTTCAGTTCCAATACCCTCAAACAGGATTCATCAATCAGATGACGGAGTTCTTCGCTTTCCAGTGCCTGTTCTTCCAAATAGGAAAGATAGCAGTCGCTCATCATATCAATGTCCAAACCGGCTCGCAATGCCTTGGCAGCAGCGTCTGCCTTGTCATAAGAGGCGGTATGCGTAATGGTTTCTTCTATGGCACTATAATCGGAAATTACCACACCATCAAAGCCCATCTGTTCCCGCAGTATCTTCCGAAGGAGCCATTTGTTCGTAGAACAGGGAATTCGGTTAATGGTATTGAAGGCACTCATTACGAGGGGAGCACCGGCTTTTATGGCCGCTTCGTAAGAGGGAAGATAGTCCTCCAACAAAGTTCTTTCGCAAAGCTCCACACCGGAATAGTCTCTTCCGGCGGTAGCTGCTCCGTATGCTGCAAAATGCTTCACACAGGCTCCTATATTGCCCTGCTTGTGCATGCCGTCGCCCTGATATCCCCGTACCATTGCTTCGGCAAAACGTGCATTTAACCACGGGTCCTCGCCGGTTCCTTCCATGCATCGGCCCCAACGGGCATCTCTGGATAAATCACACATAGGAGAAAAAGTAACATGCAGACCTGCCGCAGAAGCTTCCTTGGCAGAAGCACTTGCCAGTTCTCGGGTTAATTCCGGGTCAAAGCTGGCTCCCTGTGCCAGCGGTATAGGAAAAATGGTTTTGTAGCCATGTATTACATCGGACATAAAAATGGCCGGGATATGATGAGGCTGTTTCGCCATGAAGCCTTCCTGTAATTCCTTCAAATGCTCATAACCTGTTTCCCCCAAAACCGTTCCGATACGCCACTGCTGGTCCGGCTTTATGGAATAGTCGTGCCCAGGACCGGTAATCATTTTGACATCTCCGTAAAAGCCGCCATGAAACTGAATGAGCTGTTCGATTTTCTCCCCAAGGGACATTTCCGCAAGTAGTTCATTTAACTGTAGTTCGGTCATAAAAAATCTCCTTTTTCAACGATATCATTCTAAATGCTTGGTCAAAAGGCTATGCCTGTTCCCGTTGGATGCGGTAGCCCACAAACTTGCCTACGGTAGCCCGCAGACAGAAAACAGCTTCGTTTTTATCATAATAGAGTGGTGCTATGATTTCGCCGGTGGTTACATTTTCGATAGTCTTTGCATCACAAATATGGACATAGATATCGCTGTCTCTGGTATCCGCATCTACATATGGGTAGATGACAAATGTGTCATTGTCATAAGCAAACAGGCTAATCATAGGATCGCCTGACAGAGAAATACCGTTTACGGCGAATTCCTTTCGCATACGGTCGCGGATAACATTGGGATAGTATTTCAAATCGCTGAAGGATTCCGGTACTACCAAGGTATACATTTGTCCGTCACCATAGGTATCTAATGCGAACAGCGTGTAGGCATCTTCCTCTGCGATGCCCTTGCAGACAGCACCCCAGGTAGCATTGTTGCGAAATTCCATAACAGGGATGGTTATTGGTTTGGCACCAAAGGCACGTTCCCAACGATGGTGGAAGCGGGAAGCTTCTGCCACAAATTCTTTAACGGTGGCTTTTCTGCCCCTGTCACGGATAGAAGTAATCCGTGCAAGCCCCTTGTCCAAAGTAGCCTGTACGAAGCCGCTGGTAACGATAGCTTTGTTGCCGTGTGCAATGTATGCTTCCAGTTTGTCTACGATTTCGGTATCGTAGGCGGAAGAAGCGGTCAAAAGCATCACCGGAGCGTTCTCTTCAAACCATGGTGTAGTCACAATAGGGAAACCATGCATGCCCAGATAATCCTGCACATTATCCTCTCCCTGCGAAGCATTGGGGATGTAGCAGGGAATGCCGATAGGTTCGCCCAAATGGTCCAGTAAATGGTCCAGTTTATCTAACTGAAAGCCCAGAGCAGGAACATTCATAGTGTCAACCAATGCTTGAAAACAGAACATCATCATTTCCCTGGGTTTGGAGAAAGCAGTTAAATAAGCCTGCTCCAAATAATAATCTAATATGCGGCAATCAAATGGATCAAACCAGCCGCCGCCGTTTCTGCCCGGTGCCATAGCTTCCATATAACGCATCAAGGAATAGGACAAATATCTGGGCAGATGCTGGTCGGTATTTACAGGGTCACGGGTTTCCGTACCGGTATAAATAGCATCGAAAATATCTTTTTGTGAGGCCGGGTCATAACCGGTTTCCTGATAAGCTTCCATCCAGTTGGGATATTTAATAGTAATCTTACAGTTTGGATTTACTTTCTTAGCCGGCTGAATAATATATTCCAGAGAAGCCTCATACATCCGATGAGTGCGATATGCCTGCCAGCTGCCGTCAGTGATACCGTGTGCAACGTTGTAATTGTCACGCTCTTTGCGACAAGTATCACAGGTACAATTGGTAAAATAAAAATCATCAATGATAAAAGCATCGAAAACCTTGGCATTCAGCTCACAAACCTGTTGCAGGGTTTGAAGCATGTGTGCATCATTGTAGCAAAGGGTGTTGAACATACGCTGCTTGGGTGCATGCCCGGTTATATCCGGCATGGCTGTAGTAATGCCGCCCTCTGTGCGAATACCGTTTGCTTCGAAAACCTCTTTGCACAGACGAAGCTGCTCCTCCGTAGCAAAGGTACCGTCACGGAAGGGCTCCAGATAGACTTTATCCAGACGCATATGCTTTTGGAAAAAATCAATGTCCTTTTGCAGCTTCTCCCGCGTAGCTTTCACCGCACCGTCTGCAACGAAATAAACGACTAAATCAAAATTTTTGTAGTTCCCCATAAATTACCTCCTTCAGTCATAAATCCCCCGATTGATATGATAAGTTCAGTATAAGGTGTAGTTTCTTGAATGACAATGGAGTATCTTGTTTTCCTGAAGGAGGATATGGTAAATAATTAATTCTTATGGCGATATATGGCGGAGAGCTTTTCCACAGTAGCTTTCCATTCTTCTTCGGTGGCAGCGGGGCGTCCTTTCACGAACACATGATAGTTGGTCTCACTAATGTAAATATCTCCGTCCAGTAGTCGGAAAAAGTATACGATGAAATCCTGTATAGTAGCACCTATGAAACTGTTAAAGAAGATCCGAACATAATCATCACCATTCAGGGCAGTGACAAGGGACATTCCTTTGTAGGGAGAGCCGTATTTCACACAGGCGGCTACACGAGCCAGGTCTACACCGTTATGGTAGGTGGTTTCACCTACGTCCGGGTCAAATTCATATTCATCTAAATCAAAGATGACAATGTCCGGTGAGTTGCTGACATTTTTACGAAACTTACACTTGGAATAGTCCACCAGTCTCTCGTCGCACTTCAGCCATTCATTTAACTTCTTGCCATCAACAACGATGTTTGCATATTCGAATTCTGCCATAAGTGTCCTCCTTTATATTGGGTTTATATTAAAAATAAATGGTTTCTTGCTACTTATAGAATAGCTTTTTTTCTCTGTAAAATCAATGAACCGGCGGTTCAAAATATAGATGATTCCGGAAGGAAATTGTGCTAAAATAGAAGGGAAGTACATTATCCGGAGGATAAGGATGCGAGACAAATTAAAACGTGGTGATAAGATTGTTTTATATCCTGTTGGTAAGGAAGAGGGGACGGAGTTCTCTATCCGGTCCATCATGGGAGAGGGGCACAGCTGTGTTGTATATAATGCTTCTTATGAGGATGAAGAAGAGAATAAGTTCTTCGTAAGAATAAAAGAGTACTATCCGGAGGAGTATGTGGATTTTCGGGATAGTGACCATTATTTGTGTGTAGAAGAGTATGCAGAAGAATTCGCAGAGTACATGAAGTACTTTGAACGTGGATATCAGGTGCAGGCACAGTTGCGTTTGCAGGAGAACTTGGTCAATTCCATCAGTAATATTCAAGGTATCTATGAAAACTATGGTACGAAATATATTGTGACTACCTATCAGAGTGGTGAGAATTATACCGGACATTTGGACAAGAACATGTATGAGCTGTTTCAGGTGATAAAGGCTACCACTCGAGTTATAGCAGAATATCACAAGCTGGGCTATTTGCATTTGGACATTAAGCCGGATAACATTTTTCGACTGAAGGAAACGGCGGAACTGGTAATATTGTTTGATTTTGACAGTCTCGTCAGAAAGGAAGAATTGTCTGCCGGAAGCTTGGAAAATTTGTCCTATACGAAGAAGTATGCGGCACCTGAGTTGGCTGAGTTACGGTTGGAGGAGATTTCGGAGCAGACGGATTTTTACTCCATAGGTTTGATTGCATATGAGCGATTGACAGGCAGTACAGAATATGACGGGAGTGTCTGTTATAATCCGGAGTCTGCCCTGTTAAAAAATGTAAATCCCAAGGTAATCGGTCTGCTGAATCGTTTTTTTGAGAAGACATTGAGCCCAAAGGGACAGGACAGATATGGGGATGTGCAGGAACTGTTGCAGGAAATAGAAGGGATTTTAAAGGTTTGTCAGCCCAGTACCCCTTATATTATTTCCAATGGGGTGGCGAAGAATTTACAGTTCGTGGGACGAGAAGAAATACTCGCACAAATGCATGATACCTTAAAAAACCGGAATGTTCTGTGTCTGCATGGTATCGGCGGTATCGGTAAGACGGAAATTGCCAATGAATATTTGTGCAGATATCAGAAGGATTATGATGTGACACGCAGGATTGTATATGGCTCAAGTATTAAGGAGGCTATTATCAGTGACAGCAGTCTGCCTATTCATAATTTTATGCGTCTTACGAAGGAAGGAGAAGAGGAGTACTATCAAAGAAAGCTGAGTAAGCTGCAGGAGCTTTGTAATAAGCGGGTGTTGTTTATTATTGATAACTTCGATACCCAGTCAGATGATTGCCTGATGGACTTGCTGAGTTTGAATTGTGACTTTATTTTTACCAGTAGGCATCATTTGAGTGACGGACATTTTTGGAATATGGAGGTGCCGCCTCTTGAAAAGGGTGCTTTGCTGGAGCTGTTCCGGATGTTTTATCCTTATGGGGAAGAGGAGGAAGAGACGGTAATCCATTTGTTAGAGCTGGTGGAGCAGCATACCATGTCGGTGGAGTTAATTGCGAAGCAGATTGCGGCGAGCAATATTCGTCCCCTGCAGATGTATGAGCGTCTAACGAAGCAGTCAGAGAAGGATTTGCAGGAAAGTGTAACCCTTCAAAAGGACGGAAGAAGCACCAGCAGGAATATGTTTGCTCATATTCATAATTTGTTTTACCAAAACAACTTGGAGAAGCAGGCCAAGAAAATATTATTCAGCATGACCTTTTTCGGCAATAAGATGATAGATTTGTCTACGATACAGTCTTTATTGGGGCTGGAGAATTTAGAGGATGTCAATCAATTGGAGAGATGCGGTTGGGTAAAATTCGGATACGAAGAGAGGCAGAATACCCGTCAGGTTTATCTGCATCCGGTGATAAAGGAGTTTATTGTTCTGGAGTGTCGGGAGGATATATCCTATGGAAAAGAGTTTTTCACAAGTATTTCGGAACAATTGCATATGCTGTTGGAGAAAAAGGGCAAAAAGAAGCAGGACAGCGAGGAACAGAGCATTCCAATTGGGCGAACTTTGATAAAGAATATTATAGTATATTTGTGTCGAAATGAGAAGTTACTGGCAGAGGAATATTATGAGGAGTGGATTGCCGGAGTTCTCGGGGATATGGTGGATTACCTATTGTATGCAGGGGAATATTCGTTTTTAGAGAATATCAGCGATGAGATTCTGACGAGGAAGGAGCAAGTCCATGCAGAGTATATCTTTTTGGCAGGGGCATTGAAAGGCATCATATATCACGAATTAAAGGTGTATGAGAAGGAAATAGAATACAAGCTGCAGCTTACCGAATTGATAAAGAAGAAGCTGAAAGAACAAAAGGGATTGGTGGCAGATTTATATTATGAAATAGGCCTATGTTATTCCAGAATGGGTGATGTGGCTCAGGCGAAGAAGTATTATAAGCTGGGAAATCGGGCTTATGCGCGACATCCTTTTCTGACCATGATTTGTAATACGGATATCAGTTTTATGCGTCTCTTGATACGGGCGGAGCTTCTTTTTTACAGTGGGAAGGAGGACATGGCGAAAAGAATATGTAGAATGATTGCCATGGATACACCAAACTCGTCGCGCTTTAAGATGCTTTCTCAGGGCATGTATAAGAATTCACAGACAACCTATGTGGCTGATAGATACGATAGTCTTATTATGGCCAGTGAGTTAATGATTATGATGGGGGAAAAGACGGAGGATCCTTTCTATATTGAGCAGGGAAAAATCAGCAGATATATGCTTGCATGCAGAGCGTATGGAACGGATAGTTTGGAAACAGGCAGGTATTTGAAGGACTTGATATTGCATCACTATCAAAAAGAGGAGGATGACTTTGCCCGAAGGCTGATGAGGGACTATATAAAGGTTATGAGAAGATTTTATGCCGGCACGGATCATGTGAATTTGGATTTCTGGTATGAAGTGTTTCAGCTGTTACAGGAGAAAGGGAAGGCAAAGGAGCTAATCCATGTGTATGAGTATAATATCATAGGGGAACATTGTACGAAAGAGCAGACTGTGCAGGTATTTCGCATTCTTTCTTGGGTAGTGGAGAGTTATATAGAACTGGAGAAATATACCGAGGCACAGATGGCATATCTGCGTTTGCAGCAGCTTTTGAAAAAGGTAGCGGCGAATGAGCAGGAGGAGTGCAGTGCGATTTGTAATGCACTAGGCAAGAGAATGGAGGAATTGGCGTGAATTACGTGTTGGTAAAGGAAGAAAAAATAGGGATTAGCAATTTTGCCTTTCTTTACGACAAGGCAAATGAAAGGGTGTTTCAGGCTTTTGTTCAGGCAGAGAGCTGTTATAAGATGGATTATCGGGAGTGTGCCAGGAATATCCGTTTTGCCTATGAAGCATTTGTGTTGCACGAAGAAGCAAAACGCAGGTCGATGATGAATCCGACAGATAGTATAGAGAATATCCGGGAAGCAGTGAAGAAGGATATTGTAGAGAGAAATACGGATTATAAGAAGTTGCTATATTCCCTATGTGAGGAGAGAATAGAGGACTTCAAGCCGGTGATACGGGAGTTTTTTCAACGGAGAACGGATTGGAAGGAGGACTCCTTTTACATCAGTCAGTTTATCAAATTCAACCGATATGTGTATGCTTTTGGAAGTAACAGCGCACACGCCGGCGGTGAGGAGGAAGAAGAACTGGCAGCTACCAGGAGCAATTGCAACAGGGTGTTGGTGGCATTGCATGGGCTGTTGACCAGGTATTATGGTGTAGAGAAAAAGTATGACAGTCTGATGATACCGGTGAGGGAGTTTATTCCTATATCCAAAAGAATGAGTGAGAAGTGGGGGCTGACCTTGAATAAGGGAAAGCAACTGTATTTGCGAGAACAGAATGGTAAGGTGCGCTATTATCTTTTCAGCACCATCACAGGAGAAATGTCCCCGGACAGACAAAGAGATGTGGAGACACTGAAAAATCTGTGGGAAGAGAACTATGATGATCCTTCCAATATTCTTCGAAAGATAATGAACCTTTCCGGGGAGAACAGTGATTACTGTTATGAAGTCTATGAATTGCCGGGTTTCCCGGAGACATTGTCGGAGGAATTGTTGAAAACACTGTCCTTGGAGCAGAAGCTACAAATCATCAAGGGACTATGTCAGGGAATTCACTCCATGCACACCTATGAGCCGCCCTATTATCACCGGAATATTTCTCCGGATGCCTTTTATCTGTTCCGGATTAAGGGGAGATATAAACCACTTTTGGCAAACTTTGAATGTGTGAAGGACACTGCCGAAGATGTGAAGTATACGGTGCTGGAGAATGTAAAAAAGAATAAGGACAATTTGAAGAACAGCTATTTTTACTCCCCATCTGAAATGAATGAGGAAACGGACTGGGAAAAGGAGGATGTATTTTCTCTGGGGAGGTTGTGTGTGTATATCTTGCTGGGAGAATATATTTATGACAGGGATGTAATTATGACAGATTTATTGGAGCTGGGCGTGAAGGATGAAGTCGTTCTCCAGATAACGAGTATGATGGAGGAGAATGCGTGCAATAGAACCTCGGTGGAGGAATTATTGAGGCAAATGAAGAGCTTATAATAACAGACTCTATGCCGTGTGTGCATAGGGTCTGTTTTATCGTTAGGTATTCTCTAATAAATGTGTTTTGTTCAAGGCATAGATTAATATAGGAATCAATATTAACTGCACAATGATTCCGGGTATCGCATTGATAAAGGCTCCTGCGGCGAACAGCTGCCAACTGAATGCATTGCCCAGAAGGGAATAGAGTATGTAACTGGCAATCCCCCAGGTGATACGTCCTGCTATCATGGCAGGAATCAGGGTGAAGTAGATGCCGAACCTGCGATTTTTCAGCTTGGAGTAAAGCAGACCGGTGACCATGCCATAGGTGGCCAGTTCCACTGCCATGGCTGCCGCTGTAGGCATCAGAGGAGGCATACCGAAAAGCAGGCTACGCAGCAAGGGTATCAGGATACCGATAATCAGCCCATAGGGACCACCGCAAACGAAACCGCAGAGGATAACGGGAAGATGCATGGGTAGCAGCATGTTGCCGATTTGTTGTATTTGACCTGTGAAAAAGGGCAACACGATACCGAGTGCGATAAACAGTGCCGACAGGGTTAATTTCTTGGTGTGTGACATGAGTGGAACTCCTTAAAAGTATAGTAAGTATTTTCTTTTTATCATAACACATAAGTAGCAATCTGCCAATTTCAGGATGCATTTTCTGACAATATATTTTTTCTATGGAATTGAAAGAATAGGGTTTTTGGTATACAATAGGAGAAAGGATTTTGTATATTTACACAGGAGAAAAACCATGCTGTTTAATTCACTGAGTTTCTTAATATTTTTCCCAATTGTTTTATTGATATATTTTGTGATACCCAAGAAGATAAGGTACATATGGCTATTGGTGACCAGCTATTTCTTCTATATGTGTTGGAATGCGCAATATGCTTTGTTGTTACTATTTTCTACAGTGGTAACCTATCTGTCCGGTTTGCTTTTGTACCACTGGAAGGATGGGCGAATCGGCAGGAAGCTGGTAGTAGCAGTCAGCCTGATTATCAATCTGGGCATATTGTTTGTGTTTAAGTATCTGGACTTTGCCATGGATACGCTGCAAAGCATCGGAGCGAGGATAGGGGTTACCATTGCAGAGCCGGCATTTAGTTTGTTGTTGCCGGTAGGTATTTCTTTTTATGTTTTTCAGGCAGTGGGCTATATGATAGATATTTATCGGGGAAAGCTGGAGCCGGAGAAGAATTTCTTGCGGTATGCATTGTTTGTGTCCTTTTTCCCACAGCTGGTGGCAGGACCTATTGAGCGAAGCACCAAGCTGCTGCCGCAGCTACAGCAGATGGAGCATATCCGGCTATGGAACAGGGATAGGATACGTGACGGAGCTTTGGTAATGCTCTATGGATATGTGTTAAAGATGGTGCTGGCAGACCGTGCAGCTCTTTTGGTAGATACGGTATTTGATGTAAATTATTATGCACAGTATGTGGGTATTACTGCGTGGGTGGGTGCCATACTGTTTTCTTTGCAGATTTATTGTGACTTCGCAGGCTATACCTATATTGCCAGAGGAGCAGCCAAGATCATGGGCTTCGACCTGATGGAGAACTTCAATACTCCTTATTTGGCTACCTCTATTAAGGATTTTTGGGACAGATGGCACATTTCCCTGACCTCCTGGTTTCGGGATTATTTGTATTTCCCTCTGGGGGGCAGCAGGAAGGGCGTGGTGCGAAAGTACCTGAATATTATGATTGTATTCACAGTCAGTGGTCTTTGGCATGGTGCGTCATGGCACTATGTGGTATGGGGCGTGTTGCATGGAGTGATGCGAGTTTTTGGTGAGGTGACCCGGAAGCTACGGGAGAAGCTGGCCTCTCTTTTCGGAGTGAAAACGGATGTGTTGTCTTACAAGCTCTTTCAGATGCTGGTGACCTTTGTACTGGTGACCTTGGCTTGGGTATTTTTCCGGGCAGAGAGTGTGGGACAGGCAGTACACATTATCAAAAATATGTTTACGGCGTGGAACCCATGGGTGTTGTTTGATGGTATGTTATTGGGAATAGGACTGGATGCGAAGGATTGGAATGTACTGTTAGTGACGATTCTACTGTTGTTTGTGGTGGAATGGTTTAAGTATAATAAGGTTTCTCCGGTGGAAGTATTTGCCAAGCAGAATCTGTTGTTCCAGTGGTTGTTCTTTTACATAGGTATTTTGGCAGTGGTAGTGTTTGGTGTATATGGACCGGCCTACAATGCGGCACAGTTCATTTATTTTCAGTTTTAAGGAGAGGGCAGTATGAAGTGGAGAGAAAAAGTAGCGACAATAGTGCTGAGCCTCTTGTTTGTGGTAGCCATGGTGCTATCTTTGTGGCGGATAAGCTATGTGTTGCGGGAAAAAGAATTTACCAATATTCAGGACAATTTCATGGCACTGGAGCGAGACAGTGTGGATATGGTGTTTATCGGAAACAGTCATCAGTTCTGTACCATAGACCCGGATTTGCTGTATGAGGAGTATGGGATTAACAGCTTTATGCTGGCTACCTCGGCACAGACTATCCCCATGTCCTATTATGCGGCCATGGAAGCCATTGAATACCAGCATCCCAAGGCCATTGTGCTGGAGGTGCTGTATTGTTCCAATGATTTCCGAACGGTGACACCGGAGATGTCCCATATGTTTTTCGATGGTATGCCTTTGTGTGAGGCGAAGAAGCTGGCCATAGAGGATTTAATCGAAGAAGAGGAACAGATTTATTACTATTTGAATCTGGGTCGTTATCATACCCGTTGGAAGGATTTGAGCACGGAGGATTTCGTCAGCAATCTGACTACACCCAGAGGCGGCTATTATTCCGAAGAGACGAAATATAATAAGAAGATACCGGTTATCTCGCCGGAGGAAAAGGAACCCATGCCGCCGGAGATGGAGAAATATATGGACCTGTTGGTGGAGCTTTGTGAAAAGGAACAGGTGGAGCTGATACTGTATGTGGCACCTTTTAATACCTTGTATGATGATGAGTTTACCTTGGCAGACCTGGCCAGAAGACAGCGTATTTTTAATTATGTAGGAGATTATGCAGAGGAAAAGGGTCTGCGTTATTATAATTTGTTCTACGAAATCGACGAAATCGGTTTGGATGGTATGACCGATTACAAGGATACCCAGCATTTCAACTGCAACGGACAGAAAAAGGTGACCCGCTATATGGCAGAGAGAGGGTATCTGCAAATTCGTGAGAAATAGGACCGGCAGAAGGTATAAAAAGGAAAGCTTTTCTGTAAAATATCTGAGGTGTTCAGGAGTGAGCAGATAAGCTATGCTTATAAAGAAATGATTCGACGGAGGTAGGAACAATGAAATATACAAACCCGGTAATCCCCGGCTTTTACCCGGACCCCAGTATTTGTAAGGCAAACGGAAAGTACTATATGGTGTGCAGCTCTTTTCACTATTTTCCGGGAGTGCCCTTGTTTGAGAGTGAAGATTTGGTGAATTGGGAGCAGATAGGTCATGTGCTGACCAGAGACAGCCAGCTCCCCTTGGATAGCCAAGGGATTTCCGGCGGTATCTATGCACCTACCATTCGTTACAATAATGGTCGTTTCTACATGGTGACTACCAATGTAGGCGGTATGGGTAACTTTTATGTATGGACGGACGATATTCATGGGGAATGGTCTGAGCCTATATTAGTGGAGCAAGGAGGTATCGACCCGTCACTGTATTTCGAGGATGGCAAGACCTATTTCATGAGCAATGGAGAAGATGATGAGGGTGTGTCCGGCATTACCCAGTGTGAGATTGATATTGAAACCGGTAAGAAGCTGACCCCGTCTAAATGTATTTATCATGGTGCAGGCGGTCGTTACATAGAGTCTCCCCATTTATACAAATTTGGAAATGAGTACTACATTATGGTAGCAGAGGGCGGTACGGAATATGGTCATATGGTAGTATATGGAAAAGGACCTACTCCTTATGGACCCTTTGAAAATTATCCTGAGAACCCGGTACTGACCAATCGTAATCTGGGCGGTTATATGATACAGGGCTGCGGTCATGGTGATTTGGTAGAGGATGACAATGGAAATGTATGGATGGTACATCTGGCATTCCGTCAGATTGATAAGTGGATGCCGTATCACATCACGGGAAGAGAAGTGTATCTGGTGCCGGTGACCTTCGGCGAGGATGGTTGGTTTAGAGCCGGTGTGAATGGTATCACACCTATGGAAATCGAGACTGACAGAATTCCGGACAGTGTGGTACAGAAGCGTAAATTGGTGGAAACCTTTGCAAATACTACTTTGGAGAAGGATTGGGTATATATGCGTAACCCGCAGAAGGAGTGGTATGATTTCACGGAAGAGAGACTGCTCATCAAGCCAAGTGCTCTGACCATCGAAGAACCGGTGAAATCGCCGGCATTTCTGGCCATTCGGCAGCGGGAGATGGAAGGTACCGTACAGGTACGCGTGAAGATGGCGGAAGGCGAAGCCGGACTTTCCATGTATATGAATGAGGAACAGCATTATGATTTGTGCATCCGTAAGAAGGATGGCAAGTATCAGGTAGTAAAACGCAGTGCTATCGGCTGGGTAAGCTGTGAACAGAATGTGGTGGAAATCGGCGAGAGTGGCGAGGCTCTGTTAGAAATAGGACTGACTAACTGTGACTACTATTTCTCCTGTGTGGCAAAGAATGCAGCCGGAGAGGAAGTAAAGCATGATTTGGGCAAGCTCCAGACCAGATACCTGTCCAGTGAAGTGGCTGGTGGTTTCACAGGGGTGATGATCGCACTATATGCCCAGAGTGATGTGGAAACAGAGGCGGCAGAGTTTAGAGGATTTAAAGTGGAATATAAGTAGAGGATTGTGGATAATGTAGTGAGTTTCGGGGGTGCCGTAAGGCACCCCCGATTCTATTAGTTGCTTTAAAATGTATCACTATGCCTTTACTTCGTTGCGGCTTTCTTTCCCTGCTATATGGTCCATGGCATTCAGCAGGGTGGTGGTAGCAATGTTCTCCAGTGCCTCCCTGGTGAAGAAGCCCTGATGGGAGGTAATCATCACATTGGGGAAGGAGAGGAGTCTTGCGGTGGTGGAATGCTCTAAGATTTCATCAGAGCGGTCCTCAAACACGTTGTTTGTTTCTTCCTCGTACACATCCAGACCTACACCGGCGAATTTATGCATACGAATGCCTTCGATTAGGTCGTTTGTTTTGATTAATGCACCACGAGAGGTGTTTACCAGAATGACACCGTCTTTCATCTTTTTAATAGCTTCAATATCAATCATGTGATAAGTAGAATCCATCAACGGACAGTGCAGAGAAATCAAATCGCTCTGAGCCAACAGTTCGTCTAAAGTGACATATTCCACAAATTCCTTCAAAGCTTCGTTAGGGTACACATCATAGGCAATGACCTTCATACCGAAACCATGACAAATACGGCACATGGCAGCACCGATTTTTCCGGTAGCAATGATGCCTGCAGTCTTTTGATGAAAGTTGAAGCCCATGAGTCCGCTTAAGCTGAAATCATTTTCACGGACCTTGTTGTATGCCTTGTAGAGACGGCGGTTACAAGCAAGTGCCAGAGCCATAGCGTGCTCTGCAACAGCTTCCGGCGAATATCCGGGTACAACCATAATGCGGATGCCATACTCTTTTGCTGCCTCCAAATCTACATTATTATAACCGGCACAACGCATGAGTACCAGCTTCACACCTTTTGAATGGAGAATTTTCAATGCCTGCGCATTCACTAAATCACTGACAAAGGCACAAACTGCGTCATAGCCTTCCGCCAAGGAAGCTGTCAGGGGATCTAAATTAGAGGTAGTGAAGTCCATAGTAATTTCCGGGAAATTCGGAAGGGTTGCTTCAAAAGATTCTTTGTCATAGCTTTTGGTATCATAAAATAATATTCTCATAGTGCCTCCTGTAAAAAAATAGTTAGGTTTAGTATTTCCATTTCTATTATAAACTTTCCACAGTCTTCTTCACATAATCATAAATTTTATCTGTAGCATTATCGCCATGTTCAGCAATAATATTTACAATCGCATTTTCTACTACGAAGCCATCAGCGATGGTCTCATACTCTGCTTCCGGATAGTTTACACCAATCTCCAAAATCACGGGAGTATCGGTTACCTGGCGGATTTCTGCAACGATGCCGGAGATATCGGTGATGATGTCGTTACGGGCATCGGTAGCGTTCAGGGAAGGCAGTACATAAATGTATCCCTTTGCATCTCCTGCAATCATACGGATACGGCTCTTGCTGGCAGGTGCTACCAAAGAAATAATGTCGATATCATATTTTTCCGCAAAGGGAAGCAACTCGCCTCTTTCATCATAAGGCATATCAGGGATGATGAGTCCGCTGACACCGGTTTCCTGACATTTTGCCATAAATTCTTCATAGCCAAATTTGTATACAGGGTTTAAGTAGGACATCAGTACCACAGGTACAGTAATTTTGTCCTTTACTCTTGCCAACATGTTGAAAATCATATCGGTAGTACAACCGCCCTCTACAGAAAGAGCACGCACATTCGCTTCCTGAACCACAGGGCTTTCTGCAATAGGGTCTGAGAAGGGCACACCAATTTCGATGATAGATGCACCAGCCTTCTCCATAGTAATGATAAATTCCTCGGTTTTTTCCAAGGAAGGGTCTCCAGCAGTCAGGAAACCTACAAATGCTTTTTTATTCTGAAATGCTTCACTAATCTTACTCATGTAAATCCACTCCTCTATATCTCGCAATTGCGGCAACGTCCTTGTCTCCACGACCGGACAGACAGCAGATGATAATCTGATCCTTATCCATGGTAGGTGCCAGCTTCATCACATGTGCTACAGCATGAGAGCTTTCAATAGCAGCGATGATACCTTCGGTTCTGGCAATATATTCAAAAGCTTCTACAGCCTCTTCATCAGTGACAGGTACATACTCTGCTCTGCCGATATCATGCAGGTAAGCATGCTCCGGTCCGACACCCGGATAGTCCAGTCCTGCGGAAATAGAGTAAACAGGAGCAATCTGACCATATTCATCCTGGCAGAAGTAAGACTTCATACCGTGGAACACACCCAAAGAACCGGTGGAAACAGTAGCAGCGGTCTTGTCAGTGTCAACACCCAAGCCTGCTGCCTCACAGCCGATAAGCTTTACGGATTCGTCCTTGATAAATTCATAGAACATACCCATTGCATTGCTGCCGCCGCCCACACATGCCATCACTACATCCGGAAGCTTTCCTTCTTTTTCCAAAATCTGTGCTCTTGCCTCGCGGCTGATAACACTCTGGAAATCTCTGACAATCATAGGGAAAGGATGAGGACCCATTACGGAACCCAATACATAAAGGGTATCGTCCATTCTGGTAGTCCACTCTCTCATACATTCGTTTACCGCATCCTTCAGGGTACGGGTACCGGTCATGACAGGGTTTACCTTTGCACCCAAAAGCTTCATACGATATACATTCAATGCCTGACGGATGGTATCCTCTTCACCCATGAAGATTTCACATTCCAGCCCCAGCAGTGCAGCTGCAGTAGCAGTAGCAACACCATGCTGACCTGCACCGGTTTCAGCGATGATTCGGGTCTTGCCCATTTTCTTTGCTAAAAGTGCCTGACCTAATACATTGTTAATCTTGTGGGAGCCTGTGTGGTTCAAATCCTCACGTTTGAAGTAAATCTTTGCACCGCCCAGGTCCTTGGTCATCTTCTCAGCGTAATACAGCAGAGAAGGTCTGCCTGCATATTCCTTTAAGAGAGTGTTCAGCTCCTCGTTGAATGCAGGGTCATTTTTGTAAAATTCGTACGCTTTTTCCAGCTTCAAAACTTCGTCCATGAGTGATTCAGGAATGTACTGACCACCATGAACACCATATCTTCCTTTTGCCATGTTTGTTCTCCTTTTCTGACATTTGAAATCTTTAGTTCAGTCGCATCACTGGCGCTGAACAAAACAAAACGTCCCTGACAATAGTACTGTCTATTGTCAAGGACGGTAAAATCAATACCGCGGTGCCACCTTGATTTGTGGAATCCACACACTCTACAGAATACTAACATATTCCCGGCAACTGACGTATGCCTCTACGTCATGGAATACTAAGAAAGTTTTCGAAAACTTTCCGTTGACCATGCCCTCCGTGGTCCATTTAATAAATAGCATTCTGCCGGTTCTCAGCCTCCCGACTCTCTGTAAGTGCCCGTTTATTTTTATCTCCACTTCAACGGTTTCAAAATATGTAATTGTCAAGAACTCTTTTTATTATATTATACGCAGGTTGGGACTGATGTCAAGTAGAAACCTGCAAATTTAGTGACCAATCGGGTAGTAGATGACACCTTCTATGCGCAATACGTCCGTAAACTCGTCCCAATCTACTGCATCATCATGGGGGATATCGATGTATATTCCACCACCTACAGTTACACCATAGTATTTTGTATTATCAAACTCAACAGCACACATGTCATCAATAATTGTTCTTTCCCCATATGTTTCGGTGATAGAGTAAGTAAAATCAAAGGGGTCTGTATTCGTATCAAGTATTGCACTGGTTTGATTCATAGCATATTCTATGGCAACCTTGCTAATCCTGTCATTTACAATAATACCCATATCAGGATTCAATACCAGATAAGTGGATATATTGCCGTATTCAATTTCGTTAAAAGCATTATAAGTAATAGATATACGAGGTGTAAGGATGAAGTAATCCTTCCAGTTTTCCAATGTAAGCTCTATCTTTTCTAAGTCATTGATACGATAGAAATTGCCGGCTATCAGTTCCGGTCTTGTATTGTCATCAGTGTATTTGTACAAATAGAGAAAGTCACAATCATTCTCTACATAGGTAACACGAAACTCATATACCGGAGTGCCATCACGTTGTACCAGTAAAGTTCCCACGTTTTCATTTCCGGATACAACTTCCCAGGAGAAGGTTTCACCGGCTACGGTACAGGTGCCATCGGAAAGGATGTTGATAGCTCCGATTTCCGTGGAACGAGAGTCTAGAGAAGGAATCCACTCGGACACTGCGATTTCCTGTATCTTTAGTAACATTGGGTCTATGGGAGCTTCGGTAGGTTCCGGTGTGGGTTCGGGAGTAGGTTCCGGTTCTTTCGAAAGTTCCTGTGCAGTTTCTCCGGTAACGTTATTTTCCACAGAGTTTTGACCAAAGATATCATTTAACTCTGCCTGTGCGGAAGCATAATCCTTTTTTTCAACTGCCTGAATTAAATCTGCATATTTCTCATAAAGCTGTTCCGCTTCAGAGGACTTGTTACCACAGGCTGTGATGGATAACATTAGCATGGTAATGAATAGATAGATAATTGCTTTTTTCATATTGTCTCCTTGGTACTTTTTGTTTTCCGTATTATAGCATTATAAAATAAGACTTGCAATCATAATAAGGGAACCGTAGCGGCCTTTTCGGTTGAAAGCCGGCAGATAAAACGTTCTCTTTTATTGTGGTACTCTCACCTTTACCGCCAGAGCATGAGCACGCATTCCTTCCGATTCTGCCAGTTGGATGATGTGGTCGGCATTTTTCTTGAGGGCTGCCTCCGGATAGTGAATCACACTATAGCCACGCATAAATTCCTGCACGGACATGCCGGAGGAGAAGCGTGCGGTTCCGCAGGTGGGAAGGATGTGGTTGGTGCCGCAGAAATAGTCGCCCACCGGTTCAGTGCTGTATGCACCTACGAATACGGCACCGGCGTTGGTTAGTTGGTTCAGAGCATCCTGAGCATCTTCTAAAAGAAGCTCAGCATGTTCCGGAGCCAGTGTATTGACGGCTGCTACCGCTTCAGATATGGAGTCTACGAGGAAAATATCCCCATAGTTTTCAAAGGTTTTTTGCGTGGCATCCGTTAATTGATTTTCCTCGCACAAGCGAATGATTTCTTCCTTTATTTCTTGTGCCTGCCGGAGGGAGAGGCAAAATGTGGTGCTGGCTTCGAAGCCGGTACCGTGCTCTGCCTGAGACATCATATCGGCAGCAATAAAGGTAGGATTTGCCTTTTCGTCTGCAATAATAGCGATTTCGGAAGGCCCGGCAATGGAATCGATTTTTACCTCACCAAACAATAGCTTCTTCGCCATCTGTGTGTAATTATTACCGGGACCGGTTATGGCATCTACCTTTTTCACGGTTTCGGTTCCGTAGGCAACAGCAGCCAGTCCTTGTGAACCGGAAAGTTTGTAAAAGTTTTTCACATTCAAGTAATCCGCTACATAGAGAAGATGTTCATCAATGGTACCGTCTGCCCGTGGCTTGGTTAAGATATAGATATCGGGCACACCGGCTACAATGGCAGGAATCAGGTTCATATATAAGGTAGAAACCAGCGGTGCCATATTGCCGGGAACCGTAACAGCTACACTGGGAATAGGAGTGTATTTTCGTTCTAATATGGTGCCGTTTTCTTCCGTGACACAGAAGCTACCCGGTAACTGCTTCTTGTGAAACCGAAACAGGTTGTCGCAAGCTTTTTGGACTGCTTTTTTGAATTCTTCTGAAACTTTTTCCCGGGCAAGGGCAAATTCCTCCTCGGATACAAAGAGCCCGATTTCTTCGATATCTACGTGGTCAAATCGCTTCATATAGTCGTACAGGGCTTTGTCACCATGTTCCTTCACGTTGTGTAGAACTTCCTTGACAGTAAGCTCCACTTCCTGCGGAATGCTGCTCTTTCTTCGAAGCAGATTGACGAATCTGGGGTTGTCGTAACTGAATTTGCTGATGGTAACCATATGTTTTCTCCTTTTCCTGAAATAAATGTTGTGACAGGCGGTGGCTTGATTTAGGGATACTCAATTCGCTTATTTGTACTTTATTGTTTATGTACAGTATGGGAGATAGGGGACATAATTTCCTACAAGCAAGACCTTGAAAAATGCCGGCACTTGGCGAGGTGTTTTCGAGCCTAGTGTCCGCTGCGTTCTTTCACGGAGCGAAAGCGTCCTGCGGTAGGATGTTTTGTTCCCTATCTTCTTTGGGATAAATAAGGGTACAAATAAGCGAATCGGGATTTCGAAAATAAAAAAACGCCTGTTAGAGAAATTTTCCCTAACAAGCGTGGATCAAGCATTTCGCCTAATATCAAGGTTAGATTATCAAGAGTGAGGAGATTTGTCAAGAGTTTAAAAATGTTTTTTACTAAATTATACTCTTCTGTAAATACAGCTGTCTTTACAGAAATAATTGTTGGTAAAATGAGGAACAGATGATATAATAAAAAAGCAGAGGAGAATTTTATGTGGGAAAAACGTGTAGAAAGAATAATCAGATACATATTTTTAGTATTGTTGATTTTCATAGGGGTGTTTTTTGTCTGGTGTTGCCTGAATCTGCCAAGTGAAAGATTAGAGAATCGGGAATGTAATAATCTGGAGGCTGAATGGGAAAGGATTTTGCCTGACGGAAGCAGAGTGCCCATTGCAGTGCCGGGACAATGTGACGCAGAGCGTGGAGAAGAGGTCATTATAGCGACTACGCTGCCAACAGATATTCATGAAGATGCTGTGTTGGGACTGAGAACCTCAAAGCAGGATATGGTAATCTACATCGGGGACGAGGAAAGGATGACCTATTCTACGAAAGACACCAGACTGTTCGGAAAAGCCAGTCTCAGTATATATATATCGGTACCGCTTACGGAACGTGATGGCGGAAAGGAAATCCGGATACATTTTAGTTCAGATTCTTCCTATGCAGGGGTGATTCGACCGGTTTATTATACCACCGTATTTGGTCTGTGGAACAAGGTGATTCGTGAAAACGTACCCATGCTGTTTCATGCAGCTTTTATGATTGTTTTTGCGGTACTTGGTATCATAATCAGTGTGTATTTACAGATAAGGACAGAACGAAGATTTTATCTGGAATATCTAGGCTGGGCAGTGCTTATTATTGCAGGCTGGTTGGTATGTCAGTCGCCGTTGAGACAATTGTATTTTGAGAATATTTCCATGGCAGCGGATTTTGCACATCTTATGCTTTTACTTGTATTGTTTCCGGTATGCATTTACGTAAACAATTTACAAGGCGATAGATATAGCAAGTTTTATTTTGCCATAGCAGCGGCCGCCTTGGCAGATTTGATATTTTGTATAGTGATTACAGTGACAGGCATTTCTTCTTATCCGGACGTGCAGAATATTAATTTGGGTCTGTATGGTGTAATGATAGTCGGAGTGATGATAAATACATGGAAGGATTATAGAGATGCCTACTTGAAAGAGTATAAGCTGACAGCATATGGCTTCCTGGGTTTTGTCATAGGTGCCGTACTGGAAATCGCCAAATCTTTCCGTCGTGATGTGATTATGAATGGGGAATTTATCTGCATCGGTGTTGTATTTATGCTGATTATGGCTATGATTGCCGCTTTTCGGGAATTCGTGGAAATACAGCAGGAAGACCAAAAGCTGAAGGTGGAGGTTTCCCAGAAGGAGCTGAAAATCGAGAAGCTGACTTATCAGGCTATGGAAACCCTTGCTCAGACCATAGATGCAAAAGATACTTATACCAAGGGACATTCTACCAGAGTAGCAGAGTATTCAAAGATGATTGCGAAACGTTTGGGAAAGAGTGAGGCGGAGCAGGCAGAAATCTATTTTATCGGATTGCTGCATGATATAGGCAAGATAGGTATCAAGGACGATATCATTAACAAGCCGGGGCGTTTAACAGAGGAAGAGTTTGCTATTATCAGAAGCCATTCTACGATTGGGTTTGACATTTTAAAGAGTATGACAGAGATTGATAATATTGAGTATGGTGCCCGTTGGCATCATGAAAGGTATGACGGAACCGGATATCCGGACGGTATCAAGGGAGAAGAAATCCCGGAGTTTGCAAGGATTATTGCGGTGGCAGATGCTTATGATGCCATGTCTTCTACCCGAAGTTATCGAAATGCCATGTCTCAGGAGGAGATACGTCAGGAAGTGATAAAGGGCAGAGGGAAACAGTTTGACCCGGTGCTGGCAGATATATTGCTGCAGCTGATGGAGGAAGATACAGATTATAATATGAGACAAAAATTGTGACAGAATGTATAGCAGGTGCGTCCGGGATGGGGGCACCTGCTATATTATTATTGGCAAAATTTCCTGACAATAGAAATCCATTTCTCCGGTTCATAAATAGCTTTGTAGCAGTGCATATCACCCTTGAAACATACCACTTGGGTCTCGGGATAGGCCTTTTTCATAAGCTTTGCCACTTTTTTAGATAGGATTTCGTTACCCTTGGTACCATGAAGGAATAGGATTTTGCTTTGATTATTTACGGTAGTGCAGAGATTTCCAGTGTCAGCAGCCAGTATGATGTTACGCATGGAGGAGTCTGTCATATGGTCGGCAATTTTTAAGAAGCTTTCCAAATACTTCTCCGGTAGGAAATTCTTTTTGAAGGCTTCCAAGGTTTTAGGGTCTCGGTTCTGGGATTTGTGAATAATGCTTATGTAGTTACCGGTCATAATTTTGCCGCTGCACAAGGGAAAGGGTACCAGCGGCGCACCATCCAGTATCAGATGACGGATGGGAAGGGTACCGGTTTTCCAGATTTCGTGGGCAATGACACCACCCAGAGAAAGTCCGCATAGTACGTGGATTTCCTGCACCTGATGTGCCAGGAGTGCCTGAATGATAGCTGAAACTTCCGTTTCTAAGGAAACAAATTCACTGGCTTCTTCCTCGGTGTGGGCACTTAAGGCCACTGCAAATATATGGTAGGTATCCTGAAAGGCTTTGATTTGCGGCTCCCAAATCTGCCAGGGGGTCAATACTCCGTGTATGAGAACCATAACCGGTTGATTTTCTGTACCAAATTCATGTAGCTTCATAGCTTAATCCTCCAATCCTAATAAATAGTATAAGGTAGTTTCTAAGGTTTTTAGCTGGGTTTTGGGCGTGTACCATTCTGTTAGAGGCAACTTTTTATAGCAATGATTGACGATACTACTCATTTCGATACCGTTGTAGGAGGAGATGAGGTAGGTCAAAAGTTCCTCGAAGCTGACCTTAGGCTGTAGATTATCTGTGGCAATGTGTTGCTTCAGGTATCGGGTAGTATGCTGCAGGAGATATTCAAAGTTTCCGCTTCCTTCGATATCTTTTAGTATTTTTTCAGCTCGTTGCGGAGCATTCATGGTCAGGACAGAGAGCTCGAAATTGATTTTCACAATCCCCATGAGTTCTGTAGTCATGAAATCCCCCAACAGTTCAAACACCTGATGGAGAACGGTTTTCATAGGTGCATTCGCATCTGCAAAGATAGCATCTACCTGTGCCATAATATTTACCCGCTGGCGGTTGTCCCGCAGCATGTCCTGAAAGATTTCATCAATATCCTTGTAAAAGCGATAGATGCCTCCCTGACTGAAACCGGTCGCATCGATAATGTCCTGCATGGTGACGGTACTGACGGTTTTGCTTAGGCATAGTTGGTAAGCAGCCTGAATGATTTTCTGTTTTTTGGTGAGAATGTACTCCTCGGTTACTTTAGGCATGGTGGCCTCCTTTAAAATGAATATAGTTTCATTTTAAAGCGACGCGCAGATTTTGTCAAGAAAAAATGAAACTGTATTCATTTTAAAATTATTCTTGACAACTATATTGTAGTGCGATATAGTTGTATCGTGGTGCGATACTCGTACTGCGATACATCGAAGTGGAATGCTATGTCGTAGAATGAAATGAGATTAGAAACGTGAAATAGTAGGAGGTGTTGGTTTGGATTCGCATATCAGAAAAGTTTATGTACCTATGACAGAAACGGGTTTTTATATTTTATTGTGTTTGCAGGAGCCGAATCATGGCTATGGCATAGTGCAGAGAGTGGAAAAGATGACGGACGGAGAGATACGTTTGAGCCCGGGAACTATGTACGGAAGCCTGTCGAAGATGGAGAAGGATGGTCTCATCACCTTCGTGCGGGAGGAAGAGAAGCGTAAGATTTATCAGATTACAGAGCTGGGCAGGCAGGTGCTGGGGCTGGAGTTAAAGCGAATAGAGCGATTGTACAGAAATTCAAGGGAGGGATAGAATATGGCAGTGAAGAAGAAGGAAATGAAATGGTTTACCATTATGGAGCATGAAAAAGAGCAGGAGTATCTGCGGGAAATGCACAGGCACGGTTGGAAGTTCCTGCTGGTGACGGGACTTGGGGTTTATCATTTTGAGGAGTGTGATCCGGAGGATGTAGTGTATCAGCTGGATTACAATCAGGAAGGCTTGGCACATAAGCAGGAATATATACAGATGTTTGAGGATTGTGGCTGGGAATATTTGCAGGAGTTCTTTGGATACAGTTATTTTCGCAAGCCTGCTGCACAAATGAAAGGGGATGAGGGTATCTTTTGTGATGACAGCTCCCGACTGGAAATGATGCAGAGAGTATTTAAAGGTAGGTTGATACCTTTGCTGGTTATTTTTTGCTTGATAATTATTCCTCAGCTGTTTATGCAGTTTCGTTTGGGAAATATAGTATTGGGATGTGCTTTTGCAGTGATGCTTTTAATATATCTGAGCATATTCATTGTATTTGCAAAAAAATATAATGAGTACAAGAAACGAATAAGCCGGTAGTGGCAGGAGGAACAAAGGCTGGCTCAAACAGGCAGGGGCACTGCCGAATGTAGAAAAGGAAGCAGTATGTAAAAGGAAAGTGCAAAGATTGCTACATTAAACTTCCTTAACGTGTTGGGTATGAGGATTGTAGGAACGAGGGCACTGTAGTATAGTGAAGTTAGGTATTATTCATAAATAGTAGCTTTGAAGAAAGGGCAGGGAGATAGTGATGAGAGAAGAATTACAAACAGTTTGTACGGAGTTTATCAAGGATAGGGAGCTGAGTAAGGAGGCATTTGTCTGGGAGAGCAGTTACGTATATCCGATTTGTGCAGGGATTTTGGCTGATAAGAGGCAGGAGATTTCTGCGGTAGAACTACAGCAGCAGAAAAAGAAGATTAAGGATAAGACGGGTATCTTCTCTGATTTCAGAGGAAGTATTATGGCTCCTATGGCTTGTATGCTGGCAGTGAGTGAGGAAGCGGATAAGCTGTTAGAGGATGCGTTGGCGGTACATGAATTGTTGAAGAAGCATTTTTGGTCTTCCCCTTATTTGCCGTTAGTGTCTACTATCGTGGCACGTTTGGCAGCTCCTTCCCAGTATGCTCACATGGTGGAGAAAACCAGTGAAATCTATCAATTGATGAAGAAGGAGCATCCGTTCCTGACTTCCGGAGAGGACGGTCCCTTTGCAGCTATGCTGGCTTTTGCAGAGAGGAGTCCGCAGGGGATGATTGCAGAGGTGGAGAAATGTTATGGGCTTTTGAAGGATAAGTTTTTCTCCGGCAATGCGGTGCAGTCCCTGAGCCATGTATTGGCTTTGGGAGAGGGTAGTGCAGAGAGTAAGTGCAGTCGATTGGAGACTTTGTTTAATGCTTTAAAAGCAAGAGGATACAAGTACGGTACGGATTATGAACTGTCTACTCTGGGAGCACTCAGCATTTTGGATGTGGAGTTGGAGTGTATCGTGGAGGAGCTTATCCAAGTGACGGATTATCTGGAGACTCAGAAGGGCTATGGCCTGCTGGGGGCAACCAAGAGGCAGCGGATGATGCATGCAGCCATGCTGGTGAGCAGTACTCATATGGAGAAGGGCACAGGGTATGTTATGAATTCAGCTTCCATCAGCAGCACTATTTCCATGATTGCGGCACAGCAGGCAGCAATGTGTGCTGTGGTTGCGGCAACAGCAGCCAATGCGTCCAATTAAGGAAAAGAAAAGGTCTCCCGACAGTTTCAAACAACCGGTCGGGAGACTAAGTATTATAAATTCTTCAGTTCCTTTTTATATACATATACGAAATAAATAGTTTCTGCTATAGCAGTAATGGTCCAGGAACAAATATATAACAGATACAGCGATGTAATGGTACCGAAATAGGCAAACACGGTATAAATCCAAATAATACGGAAGACACAGGAGCCCATGATAATGATAATGGTGGGTACCAATCCCTTTCCTAAGCCACGGGAGGCAGCAATGGCCGCATCCATAAAGGCAGAAAAACCATAGGAAAAGCTCATTATAGTCAGTCGAATCATACCGGCTTCTACTACGGCAGGGTCTTTGGTAAATAACCCCAGAAATTCTTCGCCGAAATACCAGATGGTCAATCCCATGGCAGTACCGATAACGAAGGCATAGGTCAGACTGATCAAATAACTGTGCAGAATACGTTTCTTTCGACCGGCACCATAGTTTTGTCCGATGAAGCTGCCGCAGGCAGTGTAAAAGGCTGCCATCACATCATAAACCAATCCGTCGGCATTGGCTGCGGCAGAGTTGGCAGATACATAGGTGGCACTGAAGCTATTGACGCCTACCTGTACAAACAGGTTGGCAATGTAAAAGATTGCATTTTGGAAACCTGCGGGGATACTGATACGCAGCAGGGAAAGCAGTTTGTCCTTATGCATACGTAATTGGTTAAGGTGCAACCCGTATTGCTCCGTGCTTTTCAAAAGAATACGTAATATTAAGCCAGCGGAAAGGTATTGGGAAATAATACTGGCCAGTGCCACACCTTTTACATCCAGATGGCACACAATCACGAAGAAAAGATTGAGTACTACATTCACAATTCCGGAAATGGTCAGGTATTTCAAGGGACGCTTGGTATCACCTGCAGCACTGAGGACAGCGTTGCCGTAGTTAAAAAGTGCCAGTGCAGGCATGCCTAAAAAGTAAATGCGCATATAGGCCACGGCACCATCTATCAGTTCCGGTTTGGTGTTCATCAGCTCCAATATGGGGCGTGAGAAAAATTGTCCTACGAGTAGAATGAGTACACCGATTATTATACTCAGAAGGGCAGCGGTATGTACGGTTTCTCGCACATCTTTTTCGTTTTTGGCACCCAGATGATGTGCTACAGTGACATTGATACCACTGGCAATACCGATGAGCAAACCGGTGAAAAGGGTAACCAAAGTAGCAGTGGAACCTACAGAACCCAAAGCCAGAGTACCGGCAAACTGTCCCACTACTGCTATATCAGCCATATTAAAAAGGATTTGCAAAACATTGGTAAACATCAGGGGAATGCTGAAAAGCAGTATCTGCTTGGCAATAGGTCCCTGCGTAAAATCCTGTTCGTATTTTTTTATTTGTTCCATAATAAGTGCTCCTGTTTCCAAGGCTGTATTAATTAACCAAAAACTGTTTTACTCCATGACCTGTGAAAAGTCAAGAGAGTGCATAGAGAAATTCTGAAAAAATCATTAAGGATACTATGGTACTATTGCTATTTAGGGGGATAAATAATATAATTTCTTTTGTATGGCTTTAATGTTGTAACGTGATGCAATCTTTGCGGAGAGGAGTAAAACATGCAACAAGGAATAAAAGCAGTGGTTTTTGACATGGACGGTGTTATTTTTGACTCGGAGAGGCTGGTTATTGAATGCTGGAAGGTGATAGCCCATAAATATGGCGTGTCGGATATTGAGGAAGCCTGCAGAGAATGTCTGGGTGTCAACAGTACAGAGACCAAGCAGAAGTTTTTGAACCGTTATGGACAGGATTTTCCTTATGATACTTACAAAGGGGAAATGTCCAAACTGTATCATGATAATTATGATGGTGGTCGCCTGCCTATGAAAAAAGGTGTGGTGGAGCTTTTACAATATTTAAATGAAAACAATGTGAAGGTGGCGTTGGCGTCCTCCACACGCAGTAGCGTGGTGAGACAGGAGCTGACCGATGCGGGTATCATCGAATATTTTCAGGTGATTATCGGCGGCGATATGGTAACACGCAGTAAGCCACAGCCGGACATTTTCTTAAAGGCTTGTGAGGAGCTGGGAGTAGCACCGCAGGAAGCCTTTGCCATAGAGGATTCTTACAATGGTATCCGGGCAGCTGCGGCGGGAAGCTTACGCCCTCTTATGGTACCGGACCTGATGCCTCCTACGGAGGAGATGGAGCAGCTTAGTGAAAGGATTTTCGAGAGCCTGTTCGAAGTGAAGGAATATTTGACATAGAAAGGATTAAAGCATGAATAATTTCAGACTTCCCTATCATTTAATCGTACAAGAAGGTATTTTTGAGCAGGTGGATCAGGTTATGGCTGACTGTGTGCCGGATATCGGCAATAAGAAGGTCATTATTGTTACGGATGAAAATTTGCAAAAATTATTTTCTGGTATCATAGATGCATTACAGGAGGATTTCAAGGATTCTGAGGTCTATCTGGTGCAGAATAATTATTTTGATGATGCGGTGGCTTTGGCCAAGTATGTTTGCATGAACAATGTGCAGGTAATTATCGGTTTCGGTGGTGGTACGGTGCTGGATTTGGCCAAATATGCAGCCTTTGTCAGCAAGACCATGTACCTGTGTTTGCCCACGACCCTGAGCAATGACAGTCTGGCTTCTCCCGTGGCGGTATTGGGTACGGAAGGGAAGGCAAGAAAGACTTTTCAGTGTACGATACCGGATGCCATCATCGTAGATGTGAATGTTATCATGGGGGCACCGGTGAAGCAGCTGTTGGCAGGTATCGGGGATACCATCAGTAAGTATACTGCCTTAAACGATTGGAAGATTGCACATGAGGTTGGGAACAGCCATGTAGATGACTTCGCCTATATGCTTTCTAAGATGGCTTTCAACACCATCTGTTTCAATGAGGAAAAGGAGCTGAAAAGTAAAAGCTTTATCAAGATACTGACACAGGCGCTGGTTATGGGCGGGCTGGCTATGGAAATCGCAGGGGATTCCAGACCGGCCAGTGGTTCGGAGCATTTGTTCTGTCACGCCTTGGAGGAGAATTTCAGTGAGCAGGTCAATGTCACTCATGGTATTGCAGTAGCGATGGGTAGCTATGCTGCTTGTATCTTCCAGAACCGTAATATCGGCAAGATTACCAGATTATTAAAAGAGTATCAGCTTCCGGTGAAGCCTTCCGCATGGGGCATTACAGAGGAAATCTTCGTGGGTGCATGGCAGCAGGCAGCAGCCTCCAGACCGGACCGCTATACTATTTTAAATGAGACGGATTTGTCTTACGAGAGGCTGGCAGGGATTTATCGGGAGATGGAGGAGCTGTTCTAAATGGAACCTAAAATGATTCTGTTTATTGGAATTCAAGCCAGTGGAAAGAGTAGCTTTTATCGAAAGTATTTGAGTGATTATGAACATATTAGCTTGGATGTTCTGAATACAAGGAACAAAGAGCGACTGGCTATAGAGGAATGTATTGCCAAGGAGAAGTCCTTTGTCATAGATAACACCAACCCGACGAAAGAGGATAGGAAAAGATATTTTGATAAGATAGCAGGGAAGGATTATCAGGCTGTTGGTTACTTTTTCCGCTCTGTTATCAGCGAATCTATAGAGCGCAATGAACAACGGACAGGCAAGCAGTATGTACCCCGTTGTGCCATAGCCGCCACCTCTAACAAGCTGGAGATGCCCACGTTTGAGGAAGGATTCGCAGAATTATATTATGTATATATGAAGGACGGAGACTTTGTAGTAGAGGAATGGAGAGAAGAAGCATGATAATCGATACACATGCACATTATGATGACAAGGCATTTGAGGAAGACCGTGCAGAAGTGCTGACATCCATGGCGGAGCATGGCATTCACCGAATCGTGAATATCGGCTCCAGCTTAGGTGCCTGCAAACGTACCATAGACCTGATGGAGCAGTATGATTTTGTTTATGGAGCATTGGGCGTTCACCCTACGGATAGTGGGGAATTGACAGAGGCAGATATGGATTGGCTGAAGGAGCAATGTGCTCTGGAAAAATGCGTAGCTGTGGGAGAAATCGGCTTGGATTATTACTGGGATGAGCCGGAGCGTGACATTCAGAAGAAGTGGTTTGTGCGACAGCTACAATTAGCCAAGGAAGTGAAGCTTCCCGTAGTCATCCATTCCAGAGATGCCGCACAGGATACCGTAGATATTATGAAGGCTGAGCATGCAGAGGAAATTGGTGGTGTGATACACTGCTATTCCTATAGTAAGGAAATGGCGAAGACCTTTTTAGACTGGGGCTTCTACATCGGCGTTGGTGGCGTAGTCACCTTCAACAATGGCAAGAAGCTGAAGGAAGTGGTGGATTATGTACCGCTGGACCGTATCGTCATCGAAACGGACTGCCCTTATCTGGCACCAGTACCCTTCCGCGGCAAACGAAACGACTCACGCAAACTGCCCTACGTCATAGAGCAAATTGCAGAGATAAAGGGCTTGCCTAAGGAAGAAGTAGAAGAGATTACCTATCAGAATGCCTATACACTATATAAAAAGTTAAAATAATGGGTTGATTAAAAGTTTTATTAAAAAATTCTTTTAGAACTAGAAGGTTTTTGATATCAGCCCTATTCACAAATGACACAATAATATAAATTCACCAGTTCATCCGTGGTTGGGTAGCTATCTGTCACCTAATACACCGTTCAAAAACACAGGCGATGAAAAATGTATGACAAGGCCGGACACATGTGTCCGGACATCGACATACATTTTTCAGAGAATGTTTTTTGTCCGGTGTGTGAGTGACAGATAGCTACCCAACCACGGAAACCAAGATAAATGAGGGAGGAAACTATGTCTTTAGAAGTAAAAAATTTAACCAAAAAGTATGGAGAAAAGACCGTTGTAGATAATCTGTCCTTTTCTCTGGAGAAGCCGGGCGTATATGCCCTGCTGGGTACCAATGGTGCCGGAAAAACCACATCCATTCGTATGATTTTAGGTATGCTGGCAAAGGATGGCGGAGAAGTGTTGTGGCAGGGGAAGCCGATTGATCCCATGCACATGAATGTAGGCTATCTGGCAGAGGAAAGAGGGCTTTATCCTAAGTATGCACTGATGGATCAGTTATTGTATTTTGCCAAGCTGAAGGGAGTACCTCGCGAAACGGCGAAGCAGCGCATTGCTTATTGGGCGAAGCGTCTGGAGCTGGAGGAATATTTGTACCCTCCGAAGACTAAGAATAAGAAGCCGGAAAAGCCAAAGACTGCAGAACAGCTGTCTAAGGGTAATCAGCAGAAGGTACAGCTCATGGCGGCTTTGCTTTCTGAGCCGGAGCTGTTGATTTTGGATGAGCCGCTTAGTGGTTTGGACCCGGTAAATACAGATTTGTTCAAGGGAATTATTCGTGAAGAAATGGAGAAGGGCAAGTATTTGATTATGTCTTCTCACCAGATGGCTACCATTGAAGAATTCTGTAAGGATATTGTGATTTTGAATCGTGGGAAAGCGGTTTTGCAGGGCGATTTGAATGAAATTAAAAAAGGCTATGGTCGTGTAAACATGTTTGTGAAGTGTGAAGAGGATTTTGCAGAGCTGATAGAGAAGCATGCTCTTCCCATCGTAAATGAAACTCCGGACGGTACTCAGCTAAAGGTAACCGGTGAGGAACAGGCACATGTATTTTTGGCTGATTTGTTAAAGGAAAATAAGAAGGTTATCCGCTTCGAGCTGCGTGAGCCTTCCTTGCACGAAATTTTCGTAGAGAAAGCAGGGGCAGCCAATGAAGAAGAGTGATTACATAGGATGGCAGGAAGTCTTTCGCTTTTCCCTGATACAGGGGCTTAAGGAAAAGGCTTACTATGGCTCCCTGATATTTTTTAGTATCATTCTGATCCTTTCTCTGCCGGTAGCCAGTCTGATTGGCAAATTGGGGGAGGATGAGGAGGTTTATCAGAGTGAGGTGACACAGTTTACGGTTTATGATGAGACCGGACTGGGAATTGATTATAGCAAATCTCTGGAAGATGCTGCTTTTAGCAGTGTGCAGATAAATGTAACTCCTGCACAGACCTTTGAGGAGCATGTAGAGGCTCTGGAAAAACAGGCAGAGGACGAAGAGGCAGAAAGAAGCACTGAATTGATTGTGCAGGTGTCCTATGACCCGGCAGGGTTGTTCCATCTGACTTTTGTAAAGGCCTCCAACGCAGCTTTACAAGAGGAAGACTGTGAAAAGCTTTCCGATGCTTTTCAGTCCTTCTTTGAGGAAGCCAGAATCGCGGCAATTGAGGTGACAGAGGAGCAGTTGAGCTTTTTGAACCGACCGGTGGAGACGAAGCTGGAGTTCGTAACAGAAACCGGCGAACTGGTGCCGGAGAAGGAAAAGGCAGAGGGCATTTCTCTGGAAGAATATATGGTACTGCTTTTTGGTATCACGGCAGTTACCATGGTGATTTCCATGAGCGGTGGTAGCATCGCTACCTCTATTGTAACAGAGAAGTCTACCAGAGTGGTAGAATATCTGATGATTAATGTTCGTCCCATGGCACTTATCGTAGGTAAGATACTGTCCTGCTTATTGTTGGTGATTATTCAGTTCGCAGTGATGGGTGTCAGCTATGGTATCTCTACTGTGTTGAATATGATATTGTTTGGAGGCGGTAACTCCGGTAGTGTGGATATGGGCAATGCCTCCGGAGAGACTGTGGAGATTTCTGCTTTGCTGCAAATTCTGTCTAACATCACCCCCGCAGGAATCGTGATTGCCATAGTGATAATTCTCTGTGGAGTATTGTTTTACAGTATTCTGGCAGGTTTGGCAGGTGCTTCTGTCAGCAAAATTGATGAACTGGCGGAAGGTTTGAAGCTTTATAATATGGTAATGATTTTGGGCTCCTATTTAGGTATCGGTATGTGTATTGTACTGATGATGGGTGGCGACAATCAGCTGTTTGTAAATATTTGCAGCATATTACCGGTGTCTGCACCTTTCGTAGTGCCTGCAAGCATTTTATTAGGCAAGATTCCTATGAGTATTGCAGTGATAAGTATGATTTTATTATTGCTTTTGACAGCAGTGTTGTTCTCCTTTACCGCAAAGGTTTACGAATCCATGATTTTCTACAATGGTTCGGTACTGAAGCTGAAGGATATTCTGCAGATTGCAAAGAATCGTACACAGTCGGAGCGAAAGGAGGGAAAGCAGCATGAATAAAGGTTTATTCAGTGGTTGGCAGGATGTATTTTCCTTTACCTTTATGCAGAGTATTACTGCAAAGAAATTCAAGGCGACAACCATCGGTTTGGCATTGTTTCTACTGGTGGGTGGTATGGCAATCAGTTTGATTATGGCTTTCGTACAGCAGAAGGATGCTACAGAGGTTTCCAATATCGAAGTGGTTCACGTAGTGGATGACAGCGGTTTGGAGGTTTTATATCTGGATGGTTTTCTGGAAGGCTTTAAAGAGCGCTATCCTTCGCTGAGCTTTGTAAAAGAAAGCGGCAGTGTAGAAGAGGTGAATGCAGCTATTTTGGCAAAGCTTCCTGCAGAAGATGCAGAAAACAGTGAAGCTGAGGGTATGAAAGATGTTATTTTGCACCTGTGCGAAGAGGATGGCGGCTATTTAATGAAGCTATGTTTGCCGGAACGCTCCGGCATTACCAAAGATGAGGGCGAAGACTTTCTGGAGGATGTGATGGTAGTTATGGAGCAGAGTAAGCTGTTCTCCTCCGGAATACCCATGGAGAAGCTGATGATTGCTATGAGCGGTGTGTCCGGTACTATTCTGGATGCCGGAGAGTCCGAAAAGAGTATCGGCGAGGAATTGGTTTCCATGTTACTTCCTATGTTATGTATGTTCTTTATCTATATGATGAATTTGGTATATGGTCAGAGTGTGGGTAATATTGTCAGTGTGGAGAAGACCTCCAAGCTCATGGAAATGATGCTGACACTGACCCGTCCCTATGGTTTGATTTTTGGTAAGATTTTTTCCGTGACCACCCTTGCCATTTTCCAGATGACATTATGGATTGGTTGTCTGGTGGCAGGCTTTTTGTTAGGAGATGTAGTGGCAAAGAGTGCAGTTTATCCGGAGTATAACAATGTATTGTTAGAAGTATTCCGGTTGTTGGGAAGCAAAGAGGGTAGTACTGCTTTCACTGTAGGTTCTTTTGCCTTGGCATTCTTTACGGTATGTTTGTCCTTCCTGTTCTACTGCGTGTTGGCAGGTATGATTGCCAGCTTTGCTACCAAGGCAGAGAATCTGGCACAAACCATGAGCTATTATCAGCTGATAATGCTGGCGGGCTTCTTTGGTGCCTACATGCTGCCTTTGCAGGAAAAAGAATGGATTAACACTATCCTGCGTATTATTCCGATTACCAGTGCCTATATGTTACCGGGTGATTTGGTAGTGGGTAATGTGACCGTTTGGCAGGGTATTCTGTATATGTCTATTTTGCTGGTAACTACAGTGGTATTGGTTATTGTGGCAGGAAAGACTTACAAAAATCAGTTGTTCTATAAAGGAAGTAGTCTGAAGTCACGCCTTAAGAGTAAGAAGGCAGGAAATAAGAAGATTTCAGAAGAGAAAGCATAAAAACAATACCGGAGAAGTCACAAGGGGTGTAGCCTTTGTGGCTTCTTTGGCTTTTATATCTGTTATACTATTGGTTTATTGAAGAGGAAGTAAGATTGTAGTAAA
Source organism: Acetatifactor sp. (assembly GCA_045538995.1). Lineage (GTDB taxonomy): Bacteria > Bacillota > Clostridia > Lachnospirales > Lachnospiraceae > Acetatifactor. The sequence continues at coordinate 101,842 of JAZQEK010000098.1, forward strand.
GTAGGAGTGTGGAGAAAGGAAAGAATGGTAGAACAATCGATAACAGACAGTTTGTATGTGTGAAAAGTAAGCAGGAGTGACTGCTGTTATGACGAGAAGGAGAAGATTTATGAGTCAAAGAGATAAAAACGTAGAAATATTTCAGGAAACATCGAAGCTCTGCAAGCAGGATCCGACACTGAAGCAGGTGATAAAGGAAAGCAATGCGAAGCAGAGAATTATATACGAGTGGGATGAGGTAGAAAAGGTGACGGAGCATGCCTATACGCAGGAAGCACAGATAGTAGTGTCCAAGAAGCGTTCCTTTGAGGCCGCACGAGCTTATCAGGGCAAGAAAGTATGTGTCCATAATTTCGCATCAGCTACCAATCCCGGTGGTGGTGTGACCAAAGGGTCCAATGCTCAGGAGGAAAGCCTATGTCGTTGCAGTACTTTGTACTTCAACCTGACACAGCCGGTGAATATGTCGGGCTTTTATGGTCCCCATCGAAGCCTGCACTCTGCAGTGTACAATGATGATTGTATTTATACACCGGATGTTATGGTGATTCGAGAGGATGGAGAAGGTGCGAAATTATTAAAGGAGAAGGACTGGTATCCGGTCAATATTTTGACCTGTGCAGCACCGAATCTACGCCTTCATCCTGCCAATGCCATGAATCCGGGCGGAGCAGCACAGGCAGTTTCTCTGAAGCCTTCCGAGCTGAAGGAATTGCATAAGAAGCGATTATCCAGAATACTGGATATTGCCCGACTGGAGGGGAATGAGGTAGTGATTTTAGGTGCCTTTGGTTGTGGTGCATTTCAGAACCCGCCGGCAGTAGTAGTGCAGGCTTTTGCAGAAATTTTGCCGGAGTACAAGTATGATTTTGAAACCATTGAGTTTGCAGTATTCTGTACTGCAAGGGATACGGAGAATTACGATGCATTCCGGAGGAGATTCGGAAGGAGAGGATAGAAATGAAGTTGAGGGATGATTTGGGAACCAGAATGAAAGCCTTTTATGAAGAAATACCGAAGACCAGACTGATGCGAAGAACCCCGGTGATAATTCGTATTGATGGCAGAGCTTTTCATACCTTTACCAAGGGATTTGTACGTCCTTTTGATGAAGTGTTTATGGAGGCTATGCAGAAAACTACCAAATATCTGTGTGAAAATATACCGGGCTGTGTGCTGGGCTATTGTCAAAGTGATGAAATATCCTTGATTTTGGTGGATTATGAAAGCTTTGATACCTCAGCATGGTTTGATTATGAGGTGCAGAAGCTTTGCAGTATTTCGGCCAGTATGGCAACCATGGCTTTTAACCGATTCTTTTCAGAAGGGGTGAAGACCTTAGATGCATACGTTCAAGAAGAGGATTGCCCATCAGCCAAGACCTTGCATTTATTAGGCGTGTATGCTGATGCCATAGCAATGGGAGCTATGTTTGATGCAAGGGTCTTCAATATCCCCAAGGAGGAGGTTACCAATTGTATTTATTGGCGGCAGTTGGATGCTTCCCGAAACAGTATCCAGATGTTAGGGCAGGCTCACTTCAAGCAAAAGGAGCTGGAGGGCAAGTCCTGCAGCGAGATTCAGGATATGCTCATGTTACAAAAGGGTATTAATTGGAATGATTTGCCCATTCCTCAAAAGAGGGGAACCTGTGTAGTAAGGCGTGAAATTTTCGTGGAAAGGCAGGATTTGCCGGAAAAATACAGGGGTGACCTAGTGCAGAACAATGGTCGTTTAGGCATGTTCAAGACGGTCTGGGTCATTGACAAGGAGATACCGATTTTCAAGGGTGAGGATAGAGAATATATTGAAAAATTAGTTTATGTAGGAGAGAAATAGAGGTGAAATAAATGTGAGCAGGAAATTAGCACATATTGAAAAAATAGAATGGATCAAGCCCATTGAAGGCAAGGATAGGATTGTCTTGGCAGGAGTATTGGGCTGGACCGTTATTGTACAGAAGGCAGATTATCAGGAAGGACAGGTTTGCGTATTTTGTGAAATTGACTCTGTGTTTCCTGAAAAGCCGGAGTTTGAATTTTTAAGGAGCAAGAAGTTTCGTATCAAGACTATGAGGATGGGTGGCGTATTGAGCCAGGGAATTTGTTTCCCTCTATCTATCTTGCCGGAGGGCAATTATCAGGTGGGAGATGATGTAACGGAGTTGATGGGGATTACCCAGTACGAGGGTACCATGGATAAGGACCCTGAGGTAAAGGAAGCCACTCCTAAAAGAAAGTATCCGAAGTTTTTGATGCGGTGGGCATGGTTTCGCAAGCTGGTATTGCCCAAGAAGGAAGCAAAGGGCTTCCCGGAATTTATCAGCAAAACCGACGAAATCAGAATACAAAATGCTCCCTTTTATTTGGATATGGACTGTGACTATGTGGCAACCGAAAAGGTGGATGGTCAGTCCGGAACCTTTTGTCTGAGACGTACTAAGGGTAAGGGATTGTTCCACAGAGAAGTATATGAGTTTATGGTTTGTTCCAGAAATCTGAGACTGTGGAATGAAGACAGCTCTTCTTACTGGAAGGTAGTGAATCGGTATCACTTGAAGGGGGTACTCTATCAGTTGATAGGCGAACGTGAATGGGTAGCGATTCAGGGAGAATGTATCGCACCCAACGTACAGGGAAATAAGTACAAGGTGACAGAGGCAGACCTGTATGTATTTAACCTAATCTTTCCGGAAGGAAGGGTGGGCTCTTTGGAAGCAAAAGAAATCGTAGAAAAGTATGGTTTGAAATTCGTTCCTATTGTGGCAGAAAGGGTGAATATCAAGGGAAAAACCATGGAAGAAGTATTAGAATACGCTACCGGAAAGAGTGCATTGTATGATACAATGAGAGAAGGAATTGTGTTTCGTTCCCCGGATGGCAAGCAATCCTTCAAGGCGGTCAGTCCGGATTTCTTGATTAAGCATGGGGAGTAGAGGAGACGTTTTATGGACAAGAGAATGGAACAAACCAGTAAATTTTTAAGTTTAATACTTAGGCATAAACCGGAAACCATCGGTATCACTTTGGATGAGCATGGCTGGGCAAATGTAGAGGAGCTTTTGGCAGCACTCAGTAGGGAGCAGGAGATGAATATGGCTATGCTGGAGGAAATTGTGGCGACTGACAATAAGCAAAGATACAGCTTCAACGAAGACAAAACCCTCATCCGTGCCAATCAGGGGCATTCCATTCCGGTGGATGTGGAACTGGAGAAGAAGGAGCCGCCGGAGTATCTCTGGCATGGAACAGGGGAAAAGTATGTGGCATCCATTAAGGAACAGGGCTTGATACCCAAGTCCAGATTGTATGTGCATTTATCTACGGATTATGATACTGCGGTGAAGGTAGGGAAAAGGCATGGAAAACCGGTTATATTTAAAGTCACCAGTGGAAAGATGTACGCAGATGGCTATGATTTTTATTGCTCTGTGAATGGAGTGTGGCTGACCAAGGAAGTGCCTGTGGAGTATTTGAGTGAATATAGTGTCTGATAAATAATTCATTTCTGAAAATATAGTGGGAAGGATTGTAAGGCGTTATGAAACATAAGAGATACATAATGTATATAGTGATTAGTGTAGCAGCAATTTTATTGGTAGTTTGGCTACTCTATTGCTACAATTACATTCCGCATAAAAAGTATCCGTCAGAAGCTTTTGGCATAGAGGTATTTCAAAGCAGTGTTGACATGGATAAGGACGGCATGGACGATCAGACAGATATTCTGAACAATGCAAAGCGGTATGTAGCTACCGAGCCTGATTATAAGAGCAAATATTATGAGGGAGGCTATCCGGACGATGGTTATGGTGTATGTACAGATGTGGTTGCGTTTGCACTGTTGGATGCCGGTTATGATTTAATGGAGTTAGTACAGCAGGACATTGCGGCACATCCTGAGGATTATGATATCGAAGTACCGGATGCCAATATTGATTTTCGCAGAGTAAGGAATCTAAAGGTATATTTTAAAAATACTGCAATTCCATTGACCTTAGATACCACTCAAATAGAGCAGTGGCAAGGTGGAGATATTGTGATTTTTGAAAGACATATAGGGATTGTTTCCGAAAATCGTAACAAGAATGGAGTGTCTTTCATTATACATAATGGTAACCCCATTCAGGCAAGCTATGAAGAGGATGTTTTAAAAGTTTGGGGAGAGATAGTAGGTCATTATAGAGTAAGTGAATAGTATAAAAACAGCTTTCAGTGAAAGCTGTTTTTATGATACTCTATTCAATTAATGAGAATTCTTTCAGTAGCTTTTCCTGATAGTCACTATCCTGAGCAGCTTTGATGATATCCTCGGTGCGCCCGGCTTGGGCAAGTAGTAAAATGAGCTGATTGATTTGTTCTTTTCCGTCATGAAAACCGTCCTTGTGTCCATCGCTGAAACCATCATTGAAACCATCATTGAAACCATCGTTGAAACCATCGTTGAAACCGGCACTAAATCCGGTATTATAGCCACGTTTTCGGGCTTCCTCTTCCATTTCCCAAGATTTCATATAATTTATTCCAACCTCCTTCTTACACTTGACTTTATTTACAAGCTGTTGAATCGACGCTATGTCTTGATTGGTAACATTTTCAGATGTAGTTTTCTCTACATATTTTAACATATCTTTTAAGGCTTGACTAGGGTTCCCCTCAGTACCTTTGGTATATAAATATATTTTCTGTGCACCATCATTATAGGTAACACTTGGATCTTCCACACAGCTGTTTTGGAAAGTGTATACCATACGGTTTTTTCCAAAAGGATCATATGGTAAAATAACAATGATAGCCACATTAGGAAGTTTGTCATAATTGACACCGGTAGATAAAAGCTGTGTGTCGATTATACCATGGTAATAACGGACACGTTTCGGCAAGGATTCTTTTTCGTAGGTATTGTTCGGCTCTATATCATAGATATAGGGAACCAATTCAACATCTGCCATATCAGATTCGTCATCAGAGATTTCCTGAATATAGGCATCCATACGAATTCCATGCTTGTCTGTATCAATGCCCAGAATATTTTTCTGTGGCATAATTCTTACCTTACGAATGGGTCGTCCTAAAATGGTGCTAAGGAGAATTCGGGCAAATTCTTCTCCGGCTTCTTCTTGGGTTATCATTTGTTGGAAAAGGAAGTTATCAATTAAATTTAGGTCTTCCAGTTTTCGAGGTACAGGTTTTGTGCTTTGTTTTGTCATAAAAATAAATCTCCTTTCAAAGAAAACAATAAATGAATAGAAAACATGGCGAAACGCCGGAGCCTTCAAAGGGAAGGCAAATAGCAAAAATGCTATAAGAGCGATAGTGTCTTAGAAAAGCACTATCATGATTTATCATGACTATAACATAATTTTAGAGAAAGTACAATTGGTAAAAATGACGAAAGATATATTTTTCGAAACGTAAAGAGATAAATTTCTCAAGGTATTCAACTGTTTGCAAAGTGCAGAAACGCTCTCACAATCATTCTGTTGATAGTCTGATTGGAGAGCGTATGATTTCCTTTATGTTTTAATTCACTTATTGCCCCCGCAATTCTGCTTATGGTAGGGGCACTAGGGGACAGGATTACCACATCAAAACAATTACCCAATGAAGAGTACCATTATAGTTATAGCAGGAGACACCTGCACGAACATAAAATTCATCTAATATAATGGAAGCGTGAACCGGCGAATTCAGCCAGGCATTTACAGTTTCTGCGGCTGAGGTTTGTCCTTTGGCCAGACATTCCGTATAGTCGCCTGTATGTGCAAAATTCGTGGTAATTTCAAGTGCTCGGGTATTTGCGGTATTCATCAATCCGGCATCTGCAGCCAGTGGCGTGGTTCTGTGACTGTTAATCAATGTCAGTAGGTCATTGGCAGCAGTTGTATTATAATTGGTATCGACTGTCGGAACCGGTGTTGGTACCGGAGTTGGTACCGGAGTTGGTACCGGAGTAGGCTCGGGTGTCGGAACCGGTGTGGGTTCGGGCGTCGGAACCGGTGTGGGCACAGGCGTCGGAACCGGTGTAGGTTCGGGCGTCGGAACCGGTGTGGGTTCGGGTGTTGGGACCGGAGTAGGTTCAGGCGTTGGGACCGGTGTGGGTTCTGGCGTTGGAACCGGTGTGGGCACAGGTGTCGGAACCGGTGTAGGTTCGGGAGTTGGAACCGGTGTAGGTTCAGGTGTCGGGACGATCGTAGGCACAGGTGTCGGGACCGGAGTGGGTTCGGGCGTCGGAACGGTCGTAGGTTCCGGTGTTATTTCTATAGAAGGAGTCGCGGAAGGACTCGTATTACTCTCAATAGAAGGCGACGCGGAAGGTTCTGAAGTTGCATCTACGGATGGAACTTCAGTAGGTTCCTCGGAAGGAGTAGCAGAGGGTTCCGCAGTAGGTTCTTCGCAAGGTGCCTCGGAAGGCTTGGGAGTACCATGAAAAGGTGGCGGTGTTACAGGTTCAGAAGTGGGGGCAGATGTGATTTCCGGCGTAGCAGTCGGCACAAAATCAGCCACCTCTTCCGTAGGGGCAGAGGTGGTGGATACAGCAATATTTCGATACCATACAGCTATTTGTTCCCGATTCATTAATCCCATCAACAAAAGTACTATTAGTACTATGAGGGTAATGGTGCCCAGTATATATTTTTTCACTTATAAGCCCTGCCTTTTGTTATGTCTTTGCTTTACATTTACATAGGATGACAAATCCTTGCATAGGTTTTTAATTTCTAATCCATAAATAATCATATCTTCACGTTCTTCAATACGAACAACGCAACCGGTTAAGTTGAGGTTATGTCCCAAATCTTCAAAGGAAACAGATATCATATCACCAGCGGAAAGTCCCAGTTCCATCTTGCGGTCAGCTATGGAAAAGCCGGACAAGCTGATATCACGAATCATAACACGACCGGCTACACGACCGGCCTTAATCATCTGAGCAGTGGTAGCTACAGCCACACGGAAACAACCGCGGCGATTGTATTTTACACCATCAGCGGCTACCTGCAAAACATATTCGTTTTTAAAGCTTACGACCTTTACATTTCTCCAGATATATGGAATGCCGGTATCATCAAAGTATTCCAAATCCACCAAAACATTATCAAAAACCAGACGCTGGCTTCCGTCATATTCCAAATTGATTAAGGAAATGTTTTCCTTTAGATGTTTTTTGATGGTACCGTGTATTTCTATGCCAAGATCTTTATTGCTGATGCGCAATACGATATTACTGTTTTCCTCAATTTCTCCTAATCTGAAACCCAAAATAATCCCTCCAACAAATATAGTACTATCATATCATATTTTGGGATTTTAGAGTAGAGGGAATATGTAAAAAATAGTAAATTAATAAGAAAAAAAGGTCAGATATACAAAAAAGGGTAGGCACACAGCCTACCCAAAGGATGTACTAAATATTTACTTCTTTTTTCAACCAGTCCAGTGCTTCTTCTACTGTTGCGAAGTGACCTTCTGTTATACCGGTCTGTGAACGTTCGGTATTTTTCTGAGCCTGAACCTTTAACATAATAGACTTGCCTTCTGCAAAAGCAAATGCCTTACATCCTGCATCCACGAATTTCTTGGTCATAACAACCAATTCTCCACCTTCGGCAGGAGTAACAGGGCTCATTTGAGAACAGTCAGCTATATATGCCCAACCTGTAGCAGACCATGCTTTTGCCTCTGCTAATACGGTTTCTGTAAGCCACTTTAATTCGTCGATATTTGTTTTTCCTACGCCGGCAGAAAGGACGATTTTCCTTCCGGGAATTACTTCTACTGATTGTGCACCATTTTTCTTTGCCATAAGATGTTCTCCTTTTACGTTGTTCTAAAACAATCTGTTATAGAAACAAAAAATCAGAATGTTCAATATAAATTATAAAATATTGGTTTACAAAAGTCAAGTATTCGACAAAGTATTCGGAAAATTGTTCCCGGCATTTTAAAAGTATCTCAGGAGCACTGCTGCTAAAAAGGGAAGTGCAAAGAAGCAGCTACGCAGTACAATGATATATCGCTCTTCCTTCATCACCAGTGCCTTGTTCTGCAAGCGGAAGCCGGGATGATTGATGACCGCAAAAATCAGAAGGCAGAGCAAAAATACTGCCATGCATACCGTATTATAGGAGGTGGCGATATGACTTTTCACAAAAGCACTTAGAGAAATATAGCTATCATGTGCACCGGGCAATAGTAAATACTGTCCGTCAAAGAAACAGCCGCCATTATATAAATAGTAGTACATGAGGCAGGCAGATGCCACGATTTCCAGTAATAGATTGATACGATAGTAAACCGGCTTAGCCATAATCATCAGTGCCATAAATACAAATAAGTACAATGGTCGATAGCTTTCGTATCGAACAAAGAGGAAAAAGCAAATATAGGGCAGCAAAGCATAATAGATGACTTGTTCATTGCTGTTTTCACCGGATTCACTGAAATAAGCCAATACATAAACCCCTAACAGGCACAACACAAAAAGAGATACCATGTGAGGTGTAAAGTTGATAGAGTTTTCTATCATCAGTCGGAGTATCATGTGAGTGGCACCGCCGGAGAAGGATTCCTGATACATGGGGGCATTGAGAAAAGGTAACTTTTGTCCCATATAAATACTCATGCCTACGATACCATACCAAAGGATATAGTGTATTCTTTTTTCCTTAAACAGAATAATGGCTATATACGGAAAGATAAAGTATGGCTTAAAAGCGATGGACAGTGCGGCCCAGAAGAGGAAGGTCTTCCACTTGCCGGAAAGCAGTGCATACATAGCCAGTAATAGCACGAAAACAACCAAAATATCGTTCTGTCCGATATAAGCAGTACTCAGTAAGGTAAAAAATCCGGAAAAAAATAAAAATACGCAATTGTTAGCGTGGTCTTCGCTAATAGGGAACAGCTTCGTGATTTTCTTGAAAATCATGGCACTGCCAAAGATAAGCAACAATAAAAAGCATTTGGAGTAAAGCTGCATCAGCGGGTTTTCCATGAGATTACATCCGAAGAAGCGTTGCAAAATCCACATAGGAAAGTTCCAAATAGCCCAGGGAATATAAATAAGAGCATCACTCCCCACTGTGCCATGTGGGGCATGCCAGATATTCTGTGCTGCATGGGCATAAAAATGGGTGGGATTCCCTGTGGCATAAAGGGTATCCCAAATGTACAGGCTCCACACACTGAGGGATTGAAAGTCTACATAATAGGCAGTAAACGCAGTGCACAAAAGCAGTGCTGCGGAAATAATAAAGGCTATTTTGTATTCAAGACGTAGGGACTTATAATATTTCATGGTATGCTCCTTGAAGTTTGTGTTTAGTAAGATAATCATAACACAAATAATCGGGTATGAGTAGAGAAAAATATAAAGGTATTGTTATTTTGTGCAGTATATGATAAAAATAATCTAAGCATATGTCATTCTGGAAATAAACAAAGACTTTTGAGAGGTAAGCATAATGAAAAAGCAAATTTTATCTTTCGTATTGGGAATAATAATGTCATTATCCCTTGTAGCGTGCGGTGAGAAAGAAGTAAATAATGATAATACAGGGACTAACATTAGTACAGAAACAAGTAATAATTCTACGGAAAAGGAAACGGTTCAAAGTGAGGTTAGCCAAAAGGAAGAACAGGGAAAACCGGTAGAAGGGCAAGATTATAATGTTGGAGAAAATGGTCGGATTGCCATAACAAAGGAATACTGTGCCAAAAACATGTCTTTAGTAGAAATAACTACGGATAATTGGAAAGAGTATTTTCAGGTTGTTGAAGAAACCTTGAAAGAAGTGGATAGTTTTGGAGAGGTGAAGGAAACGACAAGAACCGTAGCGAAGCCATACTTGGAAGGAAAATATGTCTACGGATTTTACAACCCAATTTTTCTGGAAGAAGGAGATGCACTGGAACAAAAAGGGGCATTTGAATTTAAAAATTTAAAGACAGGGAAGGTATCAAATTTATCTTTGTATGATGAAGTTACCGGGGAAGTTGTTTATACTTTAGAGGATTTTGAATTGACACGAGTTTCTGCTACCTTGATGCTACTGAGTGTACCGGATGAATTTTGGAACACAGATGAATATGGCATAGAATTTGTTCACATTGGAAAACCAAAGGATCCATTTCCTTTTACCTATCAAAATGGAGAGGAAGTTGATTCTTTTATAGTGACGGATATTGTTAAAAAAGGTAAGTAGCCTGTGGTGAAACCAGCAAGCTAATGGAATAAACGGATATAAGTAAATACGCCGAGCCATTTGGAATACGCTACGCTTCTTCCTCATGGAGGGCTGTCGCCCAATAAAAAAGCAATAATTAACGCCGTTACGAATAAATTCGCACGGCGTTATTATCACTTTTTTACTCGGCTTGTAGCTTAGCCAAAGTATCTCTTTAATAATCCTTCAAATGCCTTACCATGTCTAGCCTCATCGCGGGCCATTTCATGCACGGTATCATGAATCGCATCTAAGTTCAGCTCTTTTGCTCTCTTAGCAAGGTCGAACTTACCGGCGGTAGCACCGTTCTCAGCGTCTACTCTCAGCTCCAGATTCTTCTTGGTAGAGTTGGTAACTACTTCACCAAGTAACTCTGCAAACTTTGCAGCATGCTCAGCTTCTTCGTAAGCAGCCTTTTCCCAGTAAAGACCGATTTCAGGATAGCCTTCTCTGTGAGCAACACGTGCCATAGCCAGGTACATACCTACTTCTGAACACTCACCTTCGAAATTCGCACGAAGGTCCATAATAATATCTTCCGGCGCACCCTGTGCAACACCTACAACATGCTCTGCAGCCCAAGATCTCTCTTCGCTCTGTGCGATGAACTTATCAGAACCTACCTTACAGATAGGGCAGCTTTCAGGTGCAGCATCTCCTTCATGAACATAACCACATACACTACATACATACTTCATAATACTTTTCTCCTTTTCTTCTCTAAAATTATTTTATAGTTGTGCGTCACTGACGCTTGGTTCCGGATGATCCGGAAATATCTTCTGTTATAAAGCTTTTTCCTTCCAACAGCACTCACAGGAGCCGTAGAAGTGTGTTACATGACCGGATATATGACCGTTAAAATGTTGACCGGCTATATCATTGATGGATTCGATGCTATCCATTTCCAGGTCAATTACACTACCGCAATCATTACAAATGAAGTGATAATGTGTGGAGGTATCAGCATCAAAGTGGTCTACTCCATCACCAAGTCGTAAGCGTTGTATTTCGCCAATGTCTGACAAAAGTGTCAGATTTCGATATACGGTGCCAAGACTGATATTTGGATACTGTTGTCTGACGTTCATGTAGACAACATCTGCAGTGGGATGATCCTTACGACCCATTAGAAATTCTTTTATCATATCCCGCTGCTTGCTATGCTTTAGTGCCATTAGCTCCTCCTTTCAAAACGATATTAGTAATGATTACTGATTTTATTATACAAAATTTTGAGCAGATGTCAATAGGTTTTGAAAAAAATATCAAAAAAATTTTTATACCAATTTTTAGAATTTTTTAATGATATTATCTTGAGGATTTTATACATGTTGGTGCGGAATGTGGTATACTTACATAAGTAGAAACTGTGATAGGATGTGGGGGAAACCTATGAAATTTAAAACGAGGCTGCAAATTACCTTTATTACGATTATTGTGTTACCATTATTATTGACAGTCATGGCCTTTTGCCTGATTGGAGCTTTTTTGATGAATTATCAGCAGGGACATTCTCTGCAGGAAATGGATTATTCCCTGATGACGGAATCTTTTCAGACCTTTGCAGGAGCGGCGAATGAGACATATGAGGAGATTGTCGCACAGGCCAAGCAGGATAAAAGTAAGCTGGAGGACATGGAATATCTAAAAAGCTTGAATGCAGGAATTTCCAGAAGGTCGGCTTATATATTGGTACGCAAAGGAGAAGGTATTTATTACACCGGAAATGAAGAGGCGGCTCAGCGTATCTTTCCGTTACTTCCGAGTTATGAGGAACAAGGGCCTGATGCAGATTCCGGATATTATTTTGACGAGCTTAATAAATATGTAAAACAATTTGATTTTACTTTTACGGACGGAGCTCAAGGAAGTATTTTTGTGATTTCCAGAATGAATGCCCTGATATCCAAGCAACTGTTGATTGATATGTTTATTGCTATCGTGCTGATATTGGTTTTCACGGGTGTGATGCTGACCCAGTGGTTTCGAAAAAGTGTATTTACGCCGGTGAATGAGTTGAATGTGGCTATGCAGAAGATTAAGGATGGTAATTTCGACTATATGCTGCAGACAGACGTGCAGGGTGAAATCGGTGATTTGTATCGAAACTATGAGGATATGAGGCTGCGACTGAAGGAAAGCACGGAGGAGAATAAGCAACACGAGAAGCAAAACAAAGAGCTGGTCAGCAATATTTCCCATGATTTGAAGACACCTATTACAGCCATAAAGGGATATGTAGAGGGTATCATGGATGGTGTGGCGGATACTCCGGAAAAGATGGATAAATATATCCGTACTATTTATAATAAAGCTATGGATATGGACAGGCTGATTAATGAGTTGACCATTTATTCGGGAATTGATAATAACAGGATTCCTTATAATTTTCACCGCATCAATGTGGCCGATTATTTCGGGGATTGTGTGGAAGAGGTAGGTTTGGATCTGGAGTCCAAGAATATTGCTTTGAACTATACGGATTTGGTGGAGCCGGATACACAGATTATTGCAGACCCGGAACAGATGAAGAAAGTGATTAACAATATTATCAGTAACAGTGTGAAGTATATGGATAAGCCTCGTGGGGAAATCGATATCCGTATTTTGGATGAGGTAGATGCTATTCGGGTGGAAATCGAGGACAATGGAAAGGGCATTGCCCAGAAGGATTTGTCGCAGATATTTGAGCGTTTTTACCGAACGGATGCGTCCCGAAATTCTGCTCAGGGTGGTAGCGGAATTGGCTTATCCATCGTAAGAAAGATTATTGAAGACCATGGTGGATACATTTGGGCGACCAGCAAGGAAGGGGAAGGAACCTGTATTCACTTTGTCATAAGAAAATATAAAGAATTGCAGAAAGAGGCATGAGGAGGAGAATATGAGTAAGATTTTGATTGTTGAGGATGAAGTAGCAATTGCAGATTTGGAAAAGGATTATTTAGAACTGAGTGATTTCGAGGTGGAAATCAGAAACACCGGCGACGAAGGACTGAAGGCAGCCTTGGAGGGCGATTTTGACCTGGTGATTTTAGATTTGATGCTGCCGGGTATGGATGGCTTCGAGGTTTGCAGGAGAATTCGTGAGGAGAAGAATATTCCTATCTTAATGGTTTCTGCAAAGAAGGATGATATTGACAAAATCCGTGGGTTAGGTCTGGGTGCAGATGATTATATGACCAAGCCCTTTAGCCCCAGTGAGTTGGTGGCTCGTGTGAAGGCACATATGGCAAGATACGAGCGCCTGGTAGGCAGCAATGCCAAGGCACAGAATGACATCGTAGAAATCCGTGGTATCCGCATCGACAAGACTGCCCGCAGAGTATACATCAATGGAGAAGAGAAGAACTTTACCACCAAGGAGTTTGACCTGCTGACCTTCCTGGCAGAGAACCCCAATCATGTATTTACCAAGGAAGAACTGTTCCGTGAAATCTGGGATATGGATTCTATCGGTGATATTGCTACCGTAACAGTTCATATTAAGAAGATCCGTGAGAAGATTGAAACGGATACTGCGAAGCCTCAGTATATTGAGACTATTTGGGGTGTTGGGTATCGCTTTAAGATTTAAATGCAATTTGCTTTGTAGTTAGAATGTAATGAATGATGTCAGAGGTGAAACAATATGTTACCAACAAGAGAAGAAGCAGAACGACTTTTAAAAGAAGCAGAATCCTGTAATCCCGGACCATGGGGAAATCATAGCCGCGTGGTTGCTCACTGTGCAGAGTGTATTGCGAGTGCATGTGGTGATATGGACGCAGATAAGGCATATATCGTAGGATTATTGCATGATATCGGTAGGAAGTTCGGTGGAAGGCATATGGGACATGTGTCGGATGGTTATTCTTATATGATGTCGCTGGGCTATGATGAGGTGGCTCAGATATGCCTGACACATTCCTTTAATAGTCAGTCAACCGACGAATATATAGGAAATTTCGATACTACAGAGGATGAATTGAAAATGATTCAAGACGCCTTAAAGGTGGCGGTCATGGATGAATATGACAGGTTGATTCAATTGTGCGATTCTTTGGCGGGAGCAGAAGGGGTATTGGACATTGAGGAACGGATACTGGATGTGAAAAACAGGTATGGTTCCTATCCTCAGGCGAAATGGGACAGCAACCTTCGGTTGAAGCAGCATTTTGAAGAGAAAGCAGGAGATAATATTTATCTTATCGTAGATAAAGCAGGATTTAAGTTATAAACCAAATGGAGAAACTATGCGAACAAAGATTATTTATGAGGATGCACATGTGCTAGTGTGTCATAAGCCTGCGGGATTGGCTACCCAGAGTGGTCGTATTGGGCAGGAGGATATGGTCAGTGAGTTGAAGAAATATCTGGTGGCAGCTCAGAAGAGTGCCTTGCAACAGGGAAGGTTTGTGTCCGGTGATACCAAGGGGGCAGGCGCAAAAGGGGGTAAGGTTGGCGAGCCTTATTTAGGTGTGATACATCGTCTGGATCAGCCGGTGGAAGGTTTGCTGGTTTTTGCAAAGAACAAGTCGGCAGCAGCGAATTTAACGACACAGCTGTCGAAAGGAAGTCTTAATAAGCAATATTATGCACTGTTATGTGGAAAACCCTGTGCAAAAGTTGGCGAAATTGTGGATTATTTGGTGAAGGAAAAGGATGTGGCACGAGTGTCAAAAAAGGATGCTTCGGAGGCAAAAAAAGCAGTTTTGCAGTATGAAATCATGAAGGAAATGACAACCCAGTCATCAGAAATCATTTCTTTGGTGGATATTCATATTGATACCGGGCGTTTTCATCAAATACGGGTGCAGATGGCACATGCAGGATGCCCGCTTTTAGGAGACAGTAAGTATGGAAATGAGCATTCGGTAGCGATAAGCAAGGAACTTGGAATACGAAATGTGGCATTGTATGCATACAAGGTGGAGTTTTTGCATCCGGTGACCGGTAAGAGGTTGGAGTTTACCATAGAACCTAAACTGCCGGGGGGATTTGGAAATATTAACTAGTCCGTGTCCGTTCATGGCATTCATAAAAAAGCAGAAAAAGACAATACTATATCTGAAAACCTAGCTTTCCTGGGGAGGCGGAAGGGTGGAGACAGATATGGTAGAAAATTGGAAAAGAAGCAAATTACTCACACTACTCTTTCTCATAGGAGTAGTGTATTTTTTCTTGAAATATATTACGCCGCTGGTGGCTCCGGTGCTGGTGGCCATGCTTTTCGTGACGATTTTCGGTCCCTTGCTTAAGAAATTACAACAAAAGCTTCATATTAACAGGCAGATAGGTGCAGTTTTTTTGTTGGTGCTGTTCGGTGCCGCAGTTACAGTACTTTTGTGGTTGCTGTTCACATGGATGGTAGGAAGCCTGCCCGGTTGGGTAACCAATATAGAGGGCATCGGAGAAAAAATAGAAGAACTGGTACGACAGCTTTGCAATCTGGGAAATCGTCTGACCGGCATGGATACAGAATATCTGGAGGAAATCATACTGGAAAATGTACAGGGGGTTATTGAGTATTTGCAGCAATATGCATTGCCTAATGTATTGTCCGGCTCGGTGAAGTATCTGAAGGAAATCATTTCTATAGGGGCTTTTTTACTGCTCTTTGTGGTGGCAAGTGTGTTTTTGGCAAAGGATTATGACAACATCATGAATAAGCTGATTAACCGACAGGACTGTCATGTTCTGCTGGAAATTATTTGCGGAGTGATACGGTATATTGCTACTTTTGTGAAGGCGCAGGCGGTTATTATGCTGGTGACGGGGAGCATTTGTGCGGTAGGATTGTCTTTGTTTGGAGTAAGGAGTGGTATCTTTTGGGGAATACTGGCGGGAGCGTTGGATGCTTTGCCGTTTTTGGGAACCGGCATTGTGTTAATTCCGCTGGCTTTGGGGCAACTGGTCTCCGGGCAGTATACGAAGGCAGTGGTTTGTCTGGTAATTTATATAATATGTATTTTCGGAAGGGAGCTGCTGGAGCCCAAGCTGATAGGGAAAAGGATGGGGATACCGCCACTCATGGTGTTAGTGGCTCTCTATGCAGGAATACAGTTGTTTGGAGTATCCGGCATTATCAAAGGTCCCTTGGGTTTTGTATTGGTGCAGCAAACCTGGCAGAGCTTGCAAAAGCAAGAGGACACGGCACAAAATGAGTTGACTTAAGGCTGTGAATTGACTATCATGATAAGGTAGGATTATGTACAAAGAGAGGGAAAAGGTATGAGCCGTTCCAAGGTCTCGACAAAGAAGAAAAAACAAAAGAAGCAACCGGATTTGTTGCAGGATACAGGAGCTTTTCTGGGTAGCCTGTTGAATGGTCTGGTGAGCGTATATATGTTGCTATTGATGGTGGTGATGCCCTTTTATTTTACAGATGGGTATGCCCGCATTGGTACGAATAAGTATGAGTTTTTTTATGGAGTAAGTACGAAAATGGGGCTGATAATGGCTCCGTTTCTTCTGATTTATGCGATTTTACAGGTTGCTATATATGTGAAACGGGAAGGGCATAAATCCTTAGAGCTGTGGAAGGATTTTTCCGTGACGGATTGGTTTGCACTGGGGTATGGTGTGATAGTAACCCTATCCTATTTTTGCTCGGACTTTCAGGCAGAGAGCATTTATGGAAGTGCCTTGAAGGGAGCCAAGGGCTGGTATATGGGTTTAGCCAGCCAGCTGATTTTGGTAGGAATTTACTTTGTAGTATCCAGATGCTGGAAACGATACAAAGGTATGTTGTTTCTGTGGTTTCCGGTGACCTTGGTGGTCTTTGGATTGGGTTATTTGAACCGTTTTGAGGTACGCCCTCTGGAAATGAAGAATGCGACGATAGAATTTATTTCTACCATAGGAAATATGAACTGGTACTGCGTGTACGTGGTGATTTTGCTCTTTGGCGGAATGTATTACATATGGTCTCAGGCGGAGAAAAACAGGGGATTGCGGATATTCTTTTACTTGTGGTTGACGGTAGGTTTTGCCACTTTGCTGACTCAAGGAAGTCAGTCCGGTATTCTGGCTTTGGGTGGTGTGCTGGTGGCACTTTACCTCATGTCCATGGGAAGTATGGAGAAGCTGTTGTCTCTGGGAAGCTGTCTGGTCTGCATGGGGCTGGCATGTTCCGTAACAGGATTGGTGAGACTTCTCTTTCCGGAGCGTTTTAATTATCCGGATGCCATGAGTACATTGTTTACGAATAGTCCGGTGGCGATTTTGTTGCCGGTGCTGGCGGTATTGTTTTGTGTGGGGCTTAGGTACTTACAGAAAAAGGGAATAGCTCCGCTTTGGGTATTTCGTGCAGTGGGTTATGGCGGATGTATGCTGCTTGCAGTGGTACTGGTGATTTTTGTGATACTGGGGATTGTGAACACGAAAGCTCCGGGAAGCATCGGAGCTTTGTCAGAGGTGGCTGCTTTTACCTTTGATATGGAATGGGGAAGTAAGCGTGGTGCGGCTTGGGCAGCAGCCTTTATGTGCTTCGGGGAGCAGGACTTTTTGGGGAAAATGATTGGTGTGGGACCGGATAGTATGGCTATGTATGTGTACAGCGGAACTAACCAAACCTTAGTAGATATGATGCGGGAAAGCTTTGCACATTTGAATCTGACCAATGCCCATTGTGAATGGCTGACCATGCTGGTGAATGTGGGTTTGCTGGGAATGATTGCTTATGCAGGTATGATGGTCAGTGCCATCGTTCGTTACATAAAAGCCGGCAAGTCTTCCGCCATTGTGGGAGCTTGCGGTTTTGCAGTGTTAGCATATACGATTAATAATATGGTAAGCTTCCAGCAGGCCATGGGTGCTGCAACGATTTTTCTGGTGTTGGGCATCGGAGAAGCCTATATGAGAGGGGCAAAAGAAGGAAAGCAGTAGCCCTCATAAGAAATTTGAGAGTAAGCTGGAAATAACGGAATGAAATGAGGAGTGAAACGATGAAAAAGAGTAAGTGGATAAAGGGATTGACAATAGGACTGGTTGTAGCTTGTGTTTTGTGCGGTTGTGGTCAGAGTGGTAATGTGACTACTTCCCAGACCACTGCAACAAGTGGCAATAAAGGAGCAGCACAAAGCGGCGGTACAGATAATGTACAAAATAGCAGTACTTCGCAGGATGAGGAAACGGATACGGTGCTTCTTTCCGACAAGCATCATGTGAACATTATTATCAAGGATAAAGGAACGATTAAGGTAGAGCTGGATGCAGATGCGGCGCCCATTACCGTAACAAATTTCGTGAATCTGGCAAAGGAGGGTTTTTATGATGATGTGGTGTTCCATAGAATTATTGAGGATTTTATGATGCAGGGTGGCGACCCTACAGGAACCGGTAATGGTGGCAGTGGTACTACCATCAAGGGGGAATTTGCCATAAATGGTGTGAAGAACAATCTGTCTCACACCAGAGGGGCTATTTCCATGGCACGTTCTTCCAAGAATGATAGTGCCAGCTCCCAGTTTTTTATTGTGCATGAGGATTCGTTCCATCTGGATGGACAGTATGCCTGCTTTGGTTATGTAACGGAAGGCATGGAAATCGTGGATGATATCTGTGAAAATACAGAGGGTGGCGATGCCAATGGTATCATTCCCGAGGCTAACCGTCCGGTGATAGAAACGATTGAGGTAGTGGATTAGAGTTTTTCAGTTGGTATTGCCGGGAGGTTTGCAATGATACTTTTAATTGGTGGAAGCTCTCATACAGGGAAAACTAATTTGGCACAGAAGCTGTTGGAACGATACAAGTATCCCTATTTGTCCATAGACCATTTGAAGATGGGGCTTATTCGAAGCGGTTATACGAACCTTACGGTAGAAGAGGATGATAAGCTGACAGAGTATATGTGGCCTATCTTACGCGAAATGATAAAGACGGCTATCGAAAATAACCAGAATCTGGTGATAGAAGGCTGTTATCTTCCTTATAACTGGAGGGAAAGCTTTGCGGAGGAGTATTTAAAGGAGATACGGTTTGTCTGCCTGATTATGACTTCAGAGTACATCGAACAGCATTTTGAGGATATCAGAGCATTTGGCAGTGTGATTGAGAACCGTCTGGAGGATGAGTATTGTACCAAGGAGATGTTACTTCAGGACAATGTGTTGTGCCGGGAAATGTGTGAGAAGTATGGTTGTGAGTATATTTTGATAAAAGAGAAATATGATGTGGAAGAAATAGTGGCTCAGATAAAGTGGTAATGGTAATAGTAATAGAGAAAAGATAAGCCCCCGGAGAGTAGCTGTCTCTTTGGGGGCAATTTGCGTCATCTGTGGACACTTATCTTTTATTTGTCCCCAACTATTTATGTTCAATATAGGTAACGGGGATTGTTTATTCAAGCAGATGCGACGGGTATGAGCACCTGTTTCATATCCTCGGGCAAAGGTGCAGTAAAGTCCATAGCTTCCTTGGTGATGGGGTGGACGAACTGCAGGCAGTGGGAGTGCAGTGCCTGACGTTTGATGAATTCCATGTCCGGATTGTACAAATAATCCCCTACCAGAGGAAAGCCTATATGCTTCATATGCACACGTATCTGATGGGTGCGACCGGTCTCCAAGTGAATGGATAGGAGGCTGTGACCATTTTGATACTCTCGTAACCGATAATGAGTAACGGCACGTTCCCCCTGTTCATAATCAATTTTTCTTTCTATAATGGAGTCTCCGGCTCTGCCGATGGGAGCATCGATAGTTCCCTGTGTCGGAGTGACTTTTCCGCGCACAATGGCCAAATATTCTCTGTGAATGGTCCGTTCTGCTACCATAGCAGATAATATCCCAGCACTCAACATATGCTTTGCCACAATGGTCAGGCCGGAGGTATCTCTGTCCAGACGATTGATACAGCGAAAAACAAAAGGTTTATTCTGCTTTGCAAAATACCAAGCCAGTGCATTGGCCAGTGAGTTCTCGTAATTGTTCAGGGAAGGGTGTATGGGCATGTGAGGAGGCTTGTTTATCACCAGAATGTCCTCATCCTCATACACAATATCCAAGGGAAGCTCTACAGGAGGAATTTTCTCGGAAGAGGTTTCCTCCTGTACCTGTACAACCAAGGTTTCGCCGGGCTGTAACGGATGCTTCATATATTGCCACTCATCATTAATCAAGATGCTTTGCGGCATCTTTTTCAGCTCCTTGATGCATTGGGAGGAATAGCCCTGACTACGCAAAAACTGTTCAATAGTCTGTCCTGTGTTTTGTTCGGTTATTCGGTAGGTCAGGGTTCGGTTCATGGTATACTCCTATTTCGGTCTTACGGTTAATCTCTTAATAAAACCATTATCGTCTACTTCTCTGACAGTTGCAATAGCCATAATGTGATAACCGCCAAAATTTGCGATAAATTCAGCCTGTTCCTCATTTACTACTTCCGGACTCATGATGGAGTACTGGCGGAAGCCGAACTTGTTACGGAAGAACATGTTAATCGCTTCTCTTCCATAGATATGATATTCTCTCTGATTGGAGGAATTGGAGCAATAGTCGCAGAGAATTCCGTCTGCGGTAAACAGCTCTGCCAATCCTGCAAAATCCTTGTTTTCCATAGCTTCTACATATTTTTCAATTGCCTTCATGTTGTAAATCCTCCCCTTAATATACTTTCTCAGAATTTAACAATGCGTCAGTACCGCCATCCACAAACATAATGTTGCCGTTGATACCGCTTGCCTTCTTGGATACTAAAAATACCATAACTTCAGCGATTTCAATAGGATCCATCAGGGTTTCCATGCCGAATTTGGTAGGAATAGGTAATGCATTCAGTGCCATCTTTGCAGAGGTACTCATGGTGGCAGTCATAGCAGTATTTACATTTCCGGGAGCGATGGCATTGATGCGAACACCATTTGCAGCCCAGGTAGCAGATACACGTCTCACCCAACGAGCCAAAGCGTATTTGGTAGATACATACATGCTGTTGCCGACACTTAAGTTAGAAGAGTCCAGAGCACCAACCAGTTCCAGAACTCTCTTTTCATCGCCGATGTTGTTCAGTAAGTCTGCGATATCCATTCTGCCGGCACCCTGAGAAATGGTGTTAGAGGCAGTGACTACACAGCTACCATACTTCATCTTTAATAAATCATAGACACCATTTGCTACAGCAATGGTTCCGAAGTAGTTCAAGGAAATAATCAATTCCAAGTTGCCGCATGCACCGGAAACACCTGCATTGCAAATCATACCATCCAGTCCGTCCGGACACATTTCATGAAGCTTTGCGATAGCTTCTTCTCTGCCTTCTACGGAAGCAAGGTTCACACAAATGTCTCCACCTTTTAAGTCAATGTTGATAACCTTGTGTCCTTCCTGTTCCAATAATTCCTTTGTTTTGGCACCGATACCGCTTGATGCACCTGTGATTGCGTAAACACCCATTTTAAATTCCTCCTTCATACATTATGCTTTGAACAGATACTTGGAATACAGTGTAACCACGACTTTGGTTGCGTATTCCTGTGTTTGCTGCTTGCTATATCTTATGTATCCTATTATAATGGAAAGTGGTGATATGAAAATAACCAAAACAAGAAAAAATGAGGAGACCAGATTGCGTGTTAACCTATGATTTAACCCAGAAAGATAAGCTAACCATATATGAATATTTGTATCAGTGTATTAAGCGAGATATTTTGGATGGTGTTTTGCGTCCTCATGAGAAACTGCCGTCTAAGAGAGAGCTGGCAAAGCATCATCAAATCAGCCTGAAGACGGTGGAGAATACCTATGAACAGCTTTTGACGGAAGGGTATATTTATTCGGAAGAGAAGCGAGGGTATTTTGTAATGCCCATGGGAAAGGATGCGGGAAATCGTACTTCTGCCCATGAAAATCACATGCCCTTTAGTGTTTATCAGGGAGATGTGGGGGAGGAACATTACTTTGTGGATTTTACCTCTAATCAGGCAGCTATTGATAAGTTTCCTTTTAGTACATGGGCGAAAACCATGCGGAATGTGCTGACCGAGCAGGATGCGCATCTGCTGCAAACGGTTCCGTTTCAAGGGATTTTTGAACTGCGTCAGGCGATAGCCAAGTATTTGTATGCGTTTCGAGGCATGCAGGTTTCTCCGGACCAGATTATTATCGGAGCCGGAACAGAGTATTTGTATGGTCGTTTGATACAATTATTGGGTAGAGAGCATGTTTATGCGGTGGAGAACCCGGGTTATCAGAAGATTACAAAAATCTATCGGGCACATGATGTTACCTGGGAATATATTCCGGTGGATGAAAATGGTTTACAGGTAGAGAGATTGTATGAGAGCCATGCCAGTGTAGTACATGTTTCCCCGGGGCATCATTTTCCTACAGGAAGTATCATGCCTATTGCTCGAAGAAAACAGTTGTTGGAGTGGGCGGAGCAGGATAGGGAACGTTATATAATAGAAGATGATTATGACAGTGAGTTTCGTTTTAGTCGCAGACCGGTACCGGCGATACAAAGTATTAATTACAATCACCGAGTAATCTATATGAATACTTTTTCCAAGACTTTGGCTCCCTCTATACGGATTAGTTATATGGTATTGCCGCGTAAGCTGATGGAGCGATATATCAATACCATGAACTTTTATTCCTGTACCGTTTCTGCTTTTGAGCAGTACACTATGGCGGAATTCATGAACAAGGGTTATTTTGAAAGACATATTCATCGTATGAAAAAGTATTATAAAGAAAAAAGGGATAGTTTACTAAAGGTTTTAGAGTATTCCCCTTTGAAGGAATATGTTACAATAGATGAAAAGGATGCAGGAAATCATTTTTTAATGAATCTAAAGACAAACTTAAGTGATACAGAGCTAAAATGGTATGCCAGAGAGCAGGGGATTAAGCTGGATTGTCTGTCTGAATATTGTGTAGGAGATAAGGAAGCATTTGAACATACCATTATTGTGAATTATTCCGACTTGGAAGAGAAAAGCTTTGGGAAAGCACTGGAAATTTTGTTAGAGGGGATACAATAATGAAATTTATTTTGAAATATTTGAAACCATTCTCGAAAAGAATGACGATTGGCTTTTGTATTAAGGTAACAGGAACCTTAGTGGAGCTGTTCTTACCATATATATTGAGCCATATTTTAAAGGATGTAGTAGTTACGCAGAGTATACCGAATGTTGTTTATTGGGGATTGCTCATGGTTCTTTGTGCCGGCAGTGCCTGTGTATTAAATATTACAGCCAATCGTATGGCTGCCAAGGTGGCAAGAGATTTTTCAGAAAAGGTACGTAAAGAGTTGTTTGCCAAGATGCTTCGACTTTCTGCAGCACAGACAGACCGTTTCACAATTCCTTCCTTAGAGTCACGTATTACCACAGATACGTATAATGTACATAACTTTGTGAGTATGATGCAACGTATGGGCGTCCGAGCACCCATATTGTTATTGGGAGGGACTGTGATTACATTGCTGATGGATTGGTATCTGGCATTGGTTATGCTGGCCTCCTTACCTTTTATTTTTGGTATTATTTACTTTATTTCCAGAAAGGGAGTGCCGCTTTATGCCAAGGTGCAGCAGTCCGTAGACCGGATGGTTCGTGTGGTACGAGAGGATGTGCAAGGAATCAGGGTGATTAAGGCACTTTCCAAGGGGGATTATGAACATAGGCGTTATGATGAGGTAAATAGGGATTTGGTGGCAAATGAAAAGCGTGCCGGAGTGATTATGGGGTCTGTGAACCCCTTGATGGCGCTATTGATGAACATGGGAATTATTATGGTCATTACCTTGAGTGCATTCCGAGTGGCGAACCTGAAATCGGACCCGGAAACTGTCATTGCCTTTATGCAGTATTTCACACTGATCTCCATGGCAATGATGACCATGTCACGTATTTTTGTGATGTTTACGAAAAGTACGGCTTCCGCAAAACGTATTGCAGAGGTTATGGATACGCCGGAGGATTTAATAGTACAAGAGGAGAAGTTATATCCTCCATGCAGAACAAATGCACATATTCTGTTTGAGAGGGTGAGCTTTTCGTATTTATACCATGCTGCGAAAAAACAGGATGTTACGACAGGGTCAGGCTGTGACAATAGATATAAGACGCATATGGATTTACAGGAAATTTCCTTCGAACTGCCTCGGGGAGGTACCCTGGGAATCATCGGTGCCACCGGTAGCGGCAAATCTACATTGGTGAAGCTGTTGTTGCGTTTTTATGATGTATCGGAAGGAAGTATTTATGTGAATGGCAGGGATATTCGAACCATTCCTACGCCAGAGTTTTGTAGTATGTTTGGTACCGCCATGCAATATGACTTCTTATATGCAGATACCATTTATGAAAATATTCGTTTTGGCAGAGAGTTAAGCAGAGAACAGGTTGAGTTGGCGGCCAAGGTGGCTCAGGCACATGACTTTATTACTTCCTTTGAGGATGGATATGAGCATATGTTGTCTGCCAAGGCTACCAATATTTCCGGAGGACAGAAGCAACGTATTCTGATTGCCAGGGCTATTGCAGCGAAGCCGGATATTTTGATACTGGATGACAGTTCTTCCGCATTGGACTATAAGACGGATGCGAATTTGCGCGGGGCACTTTCTGAGCATATGAAGGATACTACTATTGTGACAGTGGCACAACGGATTAGTTCCATTAAGAATTGTGATTTGATTTTGGTATTAGAGGATGGCAGAATCATTGGAAAAGGTACACATGAGGAACTTCTGGAGCAGTGTGAAGAGTATCGTGAAATCAGTGATTCCCAGATGGGAGGTGCTTTCATTGAGTAAAAATGGATTTGCAAGAGAACTCGGGCAGGAAAATACCGGGACAAAACGAAGCCAAAAGCATACCAAAGGAGTATTGTTGCGTTTGGGAGGATATGTATTGCAGCATTGGCCTTTGTTTTTGGTGGCAATTGTGTTGACATTGCTTTCCAATCAATTGTCTTTGCTGGGACCTATGTACTCCGGAGAGGCCATTGATGCGATTTCGGCATCAGAGGGTGTGAATTTTGAAAATGTGTGGTTGAATGTAGGGAAAATGCTTCTTTGTTATGTTGCTTCAGCAGTATTGTCTTATTTGATGGCTGTCCTGATGATACATCTGAGCCAAAAGATTGTATATGCCATGCGAAAGCAATTGTTTGAGAAACTGACTACGCTTCCGGTGAATTATTTTGATACCCATGCGGTGGGAGATATCATCAGTCGCATATCTTATGATATTGATACGGTGAACAGCTCTCTGTCTCATGATTTGGTGCAGGTTATGACCAGTATTTATACCGTACTGGGGTCCCTGATATTCATGTGGCAAATCAGCAAGCCGATGATATTGGTGTTTGTGGTAACGGTACCGGTGTCTGTTTTATTCACTCGTTATCGTTCCAAGAAGGTACGTCCCTTGTTTTCCAAACGTTCTCACAAGCTGGGAGAATTGAACGGATATGCAGAGGAAATGTTGTCCGGTTGCCGAACCATTAGTGCCTACGGAAAAGAGGATGTGATTGGAGAACGTTTTAATCAGCGAAATACTGAGGCAATGGATGCTTATTATGATGCGGAATATTATGGTGCCACTATGGGACCCTCAGTGAACTTTATTAATAACTTATCTATTTCTCTGGTAATGATTTTGGGAGGTATTCTTTATATGTATTCCCAAAGCGGAGCAGTAACTGAAGCCTCTGTTTTCTTTATTACATTGGGTGGCGTGGCGCAGTTTGTGCAATATTCCAGAAAGTTTGCCGGTCCTATCAATGAGTTTGCCAATATTTTGCACGAATTTCAGTCTGCTTTTTCCGCAGCGGAAAGAGTATTTCGAATTATAGATGAGGAGCCGGAACCGGCAGATGTGGAAGCTGCAATGTCTCTTGAACAGGTAGAGGGAGAAGTGGTTTTCCGACATGTGGATTTTGGATATGTTCCGGAGAAGAAGATTTTGCAGGATGTTTCCGTTCATGTAGAGCCCGGTCGGACTATAGCCATTGTAGGTCCCACAGGTGCCGGCAAGACTACCATTATCAATTTACTTATGCGTTTTTATGATGTGAATTCCGGCACAATTACCGTGGATGGCAAGGAAATCTGTAAGGTAAAGCGTGAGGATCTACGTAAGGCTTATACCATGGTGCTACAGGATACTTGGCTGTTCCATGGTACCATCTATGAAAATATTGTGTATGGCAAGGAAAATGCAACGATGGAGGAAGTGAAGGCAGCAGCAAAGGCAGCACGAATTCATTCCTATATAGAGCATTTACCACAAGGGTATGATACGATATTGTCCGACGAGGGTGTGAATATATCGAAAGGACAGAGGCAGCTGATAACCATTGCCAGAGCACTGTTGTCTGACTCGCCTATGCTGATATTGGATGAAGCTACTTCTAATGTAGATTCCCGTACGGAGATAAAGATTCAAGAGGCTATGAATGAGTTGATGAAGGGACGAACCTGTTTTGTTATTGCACATCGGTTGTCAACCATACAGAATGCAGATTGTATTCTGGTGCTGCAAAAGGGCAGAATTACGGAGCAGGGAAATCATGAGGAATTGCTAAATCTGGGTGGTTTTTATAGTACGTTATATAATGCACAAAATCTGTAAAGAACAAAGAAAAGAAGAATTCCATAAATAAAAGACACCTCCGCTTCATTCAGAAAATGATGTCGGAGGTGTTTCTGGTTTATTATACTACTTTTGGGCTAAAAGAGCCTTGAGGCGTGCTATTTCTGCATCCTTTTCCGACAGAGCAGCATCCTTTTCTGACAGAGCAGCATCCTTTTCCGATAGAGCAACATCCTTTTCTGACAGAGCAGCAACTTTTTGGGACAGTGCGACATTCATTTCGTCCATGGTAGCTTGCTTTTGTGCTAAATCGGCAGACAACTTTTCAAGCTCCTTTTTCATATCATCAATCATCAGATTGACAGTGTTTCGGTCTAATATGGCCAATGCTTCGGAATACATAGTAATCAGCTCCTTTGGGTGATAACGAAAATTGATAATTTCCTGGTAGAGTGTTTTGAAGAAAGGGTATTTCTCTGTAATTCGTTGAATATGAAGTGGATTATCAGAGCTTAAAAAATACAGCCAGGCTTCCAACTCTCCAAGCTCATTATGATGCATTTCACGGAAAATATCAAGGGGTATGTAGATAAAGTTTAATAGATTTCCTAAGGAAAGACCGCTGTTAAATTGAAATGCAGAGCGATGCAGAAAAGTATCCGGGCATTGGAAAAATTCAGCAGGGCTGTTGTCCATGAGGACAATCACATAAACCGGTTGCAATTTGCTATAAGTAAATTCTTTGCCCATGGAATCTCGCAGTTGAGCGTATTGGCGTACTAGCATGTCAGCACCATAGCAGAAGGAGCGTTGCATGGGGAAGTAATAACCGTATTTTTGTATTTCTACATTCACTAAGCTGCCATCTTCTAATTCTACCAGAATATCCATAATCATTAGCGAGGAAGCATCCGATAAACGAATTCCTTCACGAGGTAACATTCGCTTAACGGTTACCTGTTGTCCCAGTATAGCACTAAGGAAACGGCTTAGTCGCTCAGGATGTGTTTCAGGATGAAAGATATGGTGGAAAAATGGATCATAGGTAATTTTTAGTCCCCGATTTCCCATACAGAACTCTATCAGAGCGTCTTGTGCAGCAGGAACTAACTGGGCAAACCGGAAATATGTTTCCGGGTCGTTGTAAATCTGCTCCAGTACATCGGCTCTGAGGCGTGGTTCCTGCAAATTTGCGGGAAGGGGGCTTCCAGGGGTGAAAATTGAGTTAGAAATTTGTTTGAAATGCATAGAAATCCTCCTTGAATAAATAATGTAGAAAATTGGTATATCCGGCGAATGTGCCATGATATGTTGATAGAATGCTTTGTACAGAAGTACAAAGGCATAAGCTAAATGGAATTCCGAGAACGGAATTGGTTTGTAGGGATATGTTAGCATTTGTATAAATGAATGTCAATAACTTAAAAGTTTTTACATAAAATTGTTGTAGATAATATAAAAAGCTACAGATATCTAATAAATTGTGGTAAAATGAATTCAAAAGCAAAATTGTGAAAGGGAATGGGTGAAGTGGTATGAAACTTGCGATTATGGCAACCGGTTGGATTGCAGAGAAAATGGCTGTAACTGTAACAGAAATGGCAGGAGTGGAGCGTTATGCGGTGGCTTCCAGAAGCTTGGAGAAGGCAGAAGCTTTTGCGAAACAATATGGCTTTGAAAAAGCCTATGGCTCTTATGAGGAGCTAGTGCAAGACCCGGAGGTAGAACTGGTTTACGTAGCCACACCCCATTCACATCATTATGCATGTGCGAAGCTGTGTCTGGAAAACGGAAAGCCGGCATTGGTGGAGAAGGCTTTTTGTGTAAATGCAAAGCAGGCGAGAGAACTGATACGATTGTCAGAGGAAAAAGGTGTGTTCCTGACGGAGGCCTTTTGGACCAGATTTATGCCCGCAAGAGCTATGGTAGAGGACTTGCTGGCTCGTGATGTGATTGGAGAGATTACTTCTGTGACGGCCAGCTTTGGATTGGCATTAGAGAATAGAGAACGTTTGGTAAAGCCGGAGTTGGCAGGCGGAGCACTGTTGGATTTGGGCGTGTATCCTTTGAATTTTGCCTTGATGTTTGTTCGCAGCGAGGTGACAGATATAACCTCTTCGGCAGTATTGTCCCCGGAAGGTGTGGATTGGTCCAATGGTGTGAACCTTACCTTTGAGAACGGTTGTCAGGCATTGCTTCACAGCAATATGCGTTCTTTGGTGCGTAATGAAGGTGTGATATATGGAAAGAAGGGTTATATTGAGGTCATAAATACCAACGATCCGGAAGTGATTATTGTACACGATATGCACGGAAATGTAATAGAAAGGTTGGATAGGCCGGAGCAGATTACCGGATATGAGTATGAAATTCTGGCATGTATGGAGGCATTACAACAGGGGAAGATTGAGTGTGAGCAAATGCCCCATAGTGAAACCCTGCGGATGATGGAGCTTTTGGATCAAATGCGTGAACAGTGGGGCATGAAGTTCCCTTGTGAAGATTGATAAGTTGTGGTACACTTGGATGGTAAAACGTTGGGAGCAGAAATGTGCGGAAACGGGTTGATTTTGGGATGGTAGCCCGCAGGCATTTGACCAATAGAATATTTGAAGAGGTAAATGAATAGGAGGAAAACATGCGTTATACATTGGAGAATGAATCAGTAAAGGTAGAATTGGAAAGCTTCGGTGCGGAGATTCAGTCCGTGGTGAAGAAGGCAACCGGACAGGAATATATGTGGAGTGCGAACCCTGCTTATTGGGGAAAGACAGCGCCCTTTCTCTTTCCTTTTATCGGCAAGTTGGTAAAGGAAGAGTATACCTATGAAGGAAAGGTATACCCGGCGCAGAAGCATGGTTTCGGCCAGAGAGTGCCTTATGAGGTGGTAGAGCAGAGTGCAGACCGTATCCTGTTTCGAACGACAGATACAGAAGAAACCTATGTGAATTATCCGTTTCATTTTGTGCTGGATATTGAGTATGTTTTGGGAGAAGACAGTGTGCAGGAAAATTGGTATGTGAAGAATACCGGCGAGAATACCATGTATTTTTCTGTAGGAGGACATGCAGCGTTTGCCTGTCCGTTAAATGGAGAAGGCAGAACCGGTCAGAAGGTGCTGTTACATGGTGCAGAGCATAAGACCTTGATTTTCTCTTTGCGTATTAATGATAAGGGTTTGGTGACAGATGAACTCCTGACCTTGGATGTGCAGGATGGATTGGTGACTATCGACGAGCATACCTTTGATGCAGATGCCTTGGTATTTGATGGAGAAGGTGTGACGGCAGTAGGTCTTTGTGACGAAAGCGGCAAGGAATATGTGCGCGTGGAATGTGATGCACCGGTTTGGGGTGTATGGTCCATGCCGGACAATGGGGCATCCTATGTATGTCTGGAGCCTTGGTATGGTATCTGCGATTACGAAGGCTATGAAGGTGAGATTTCTGAGCGTCCCTACACCAATGTGGCAGAGCCGGGTGAGACCTGGAAGGGTGGAAATACCATAAAAGTTTTTTAACATAAGAACTATGAAAGACAGAATCCATGTGCGGGTTCTGTCTTTTTTAGTAAATCTTAAGAAACGATAGAGATTGCACATGTTATAATTGACTTATATAAATGTGGGGAGGAAGAAAAAGAGATGTACCCTTTGGATTTCTTACGAAAGAATAAAAAAACATTGGCAGTAGTAGTCATACTGATACTGGTCGGCATAAGCATAGCCCTTTTGGCCGGGAGGGGCGGAAAGAACAAGGGAGAACCACAGATACCAGCAACGGAACAGGGTACAGAACAGGTATGGTCACCTGCCACTGAGCCGCCAGTGGAGGCTACAGAGAAACCGGGTCACACAGAAGCACCGAAGTCTACGGAGGGACCAGACCTCACAGAAGCACCGAAACCTATAGAGAACCCGGAAAACACAGAAGAAGTTGAACCGGTTTTGACAGAGGATTACGAGCTTGTATTCGAAGGAATGAATGTCTTCGATTTTGCGTCACACTACACTTATTTTAAATACCAGGACGTCTATGCTGATTTGTATAGGAGGAAGCTACAGGATGATACAGGGGAGTATGTTGAGTTAAGCTTATGGTCTGACCAAAAAGAAATCTGGCATACCACAAAGAGTGACGAAGTGGAGGCAGGTCAGCATTTCTGGCGAGACAGTTCAGGACACCTTACTTTGGAGCAAGGACAGTGTTATTATGTGGTGGAGCTTGACGGAACAGTTTATCTGATGCGATATTGTGTGGAAAACAAAGCCAATATGGTCACTATGTCCTACAAGGTATTTGGTATTAGTCCTATGGTTTTGACCGGATACAATGGCAGTGAAGGTGCTTATGATGCCGGTAGTATATCTGTTTACCTTGAAGACGACAGTGCCATTTCCCTGGACATATCCTTCCCTATTGAACAGATGGCTGCATTCGCTGATACAGTAAGAGGGTATATGGAGAAGGGGCATATGGTGGCTTCCACATTGCATGGTGCATTTGAGCTTGAGCCATCTACAGACAAGGATAATCCAATTTCTCCCTATCTGTACGATATCTTCCCTTGGCTTCCGCAACTGGTTGCACAGCATGGCATCGATATGGCAGGGATTGATTCTACACAGAAGTTGCTAGTGGCAGTTCAAAACGTGTTGCCAACTTCTGCTTCCGTTATCATGCCGGGGGTATCGGTGGATGGAAGTCATTTTATCACAGGGGATTACTATAGTGAAAGTGATGAAAGCTACCTGACTGTCCGCATGAAAGAAGATGGTTCTTATGAAGGGAAGATTTTGATTGATAATGCACTGGTCGCAGATTTTGTAGGGGCTTATGATAATGCAGTTCTGGCGGCTACGGAAATCACAGATTATCCGGAGGAGCTTCCTTGTGAGATGGAAATATCCTTTGAGAATGGAAAAGCAACAGTGACAATCATCGCTGCGAGTTATCCGCTTGAAATCGGTGATACCTTCACCTTAGACCGGAATGAAAAACCGGAAGAATTTGATTATCTAAGAAATGCAGAGAAACTGCACAAACTATCTTGACAAAAGGAATTCCTATGCACTAATATTGTATATATATATTCAGGCGTTGAAGAGGGTTAGTACAAGTAGGAAGCATCCCAGAGAGGAAACATTTGCTGCGAGTTTCTATGTGTAATATTTGGAACCTGCCTCGGAGCTCTGTATGAAAATACAGCGTAGCACCGGCGTTAACGGTAAGAGAAGATGCATTTGCAGAAATTTAGGGTGGTACCGCCGAGATTCGGCCCCTTTGGGGAGACTTGGTGTGCCACCCTTCTTTAGTGTTTTCGATGGGAATTGTACTTTTCAGCCACGCCACATACCTGTAAATATATTGGTTTTGCATGCTCCCGCAGGATGCTTAGTAGTTCTTATTATACGAAATTATGCGTTAGTTACAAAATCACAACTGTTTGAGCGAAGCGAGTTTTGTGATTTTGTAACTGTATTTAGCAGAATTTTGTATGATTAGAACTACTTGCGTCCGAGGACTTGCGCAAGACCAATGTGTTTACAGGTATGTGATGTGGCGGAAGGAGACGGTGGTGTCTGAAAGCACTAAAAGAGGATAACTTAGAAGAAAGAGGAGAAAGAAAATGGCAGACAATAAGAAAATGGTGGAAGCGATTACTTCCATGGATGTGGATTTTGCACAGTGGTACACAGATGTGGTAAAGAAGGCAGAATTGATTGATTATACTAGCGTAAAGGGTTGTATGGTAATCAAACCTGCAGGATACGCTATCTGGGAGCTGATTCAGAAGCAGTTGGACGCGATGTTTAAGGAGACTGGTGTAGAAAATGTTTACCTTCCTATGTTTATTCCTGAGTCATTGTTGCAGAAGGAAAAGGATCATGTAGAAGGCTTTGCACCGGAAGTTGCTTGGGTTACTCACGGTGGTTTGAATCCTTTACAGGAAAGACTTTGCGTAAGACCTACCTCAGAGACCCTGTTCTGTGATTTTTATAAGAATGATATCCAGTCCTACAGAGATTTGCCCAAGGTTTATAATCAGTGGTGTTCTGTAGTTCGTTGGGAAAAGGAAACCAGACCGTTCCTGCGTTCCAGAGAGTTCTTGTGGCAGGAGGGACATACCGCACATGCAACTGCTGAGGATGCAGAGGCCAGAACCGTACAGATGTTGAATGTTTATGCACAGTTCTGCGAAGAAGTACTGGCTATTCCGGTGGTAAAGGGTCAGAAGACCGAGAAGGAGAAGTTTGCAGGTGCGGAAGCTACCTATACTATCGAAGCATTGATGCATGATGGCAAGGCTTTGCAGTCCGGTACCAGCCACAACTTCGGTGACGGCTTCGCAAAGGCTTTCGGTATTCAGTTTACCGATAAGGACAACACTTTGAAATATGTTCATCAGACCTCTTGGGGTATGACTACCCGTCTGATTGGTGCTATTATCATGGTACATGGTGATAACGAAGGTCTGGTAATGCCTCCTAAGGTAGCACCGGTACAGGTTTGCATCATTCCTATCCAGCAGAAGAAGGAAGGCGTATTGGACAAGGCTTACGAGCTGCGTAACAGATTAAAAGCGGATTTCCGTGTGAAGGTAGACGATACCGACAAGACACCCGGTTACAAGTTCGCAGAGGCTGAAATGCGCGGATATCCTATCCGTGTGGAAATCGGTCCTAAGGATATTGAGGCAAATAAGTGTGTTATCTGCCGTCGTGATACCAGAGAAAAGATAGAGGTTTCTTTAGATGAGCTGGAAGCAAAGGTAGCAGAGCTCATGGAAACCATCCAGAAGGAAATGTTAGAGAGAGCAAGAGCTCATAGAGAAGAGCATACTTATGTGGCTAAGAATTATGCAGAGTTTGAGAAGATTTTCAATGAAAAGTCCGGCTTTGTAAAGGCTATGTGGTGTGGCGAGCAGACCTGTGAAGATGTCATCAAAGAGAAACTCAGCGTAACCAGCCGTTGTATGCCTTTCGAGCAGGAAGAACTCAGCGAGACCTGCGTATGCTGCGGCGCCCCTGCGAAAAAGATGGTATATTGGGGCAAAGCGTACTAGGAGGAAATATTATGCTACACGAAACCTACTCCATCTGCGTAGAGGGTTCTGCGCCGGATGCGAAATTAATCACTTATATTCAGGAGTATTCTCCTGCCATGAAAATGAACATCAGACCCCTGATACTGATTTGTCCGGGTGGTGGCTATGGTTATACCTCAGACAGAGAGGCGGAAAGCATGGCACTCCAGTTTTTGGCTATGGGATATCATGCGGCAGTGCTTCGTTATTCCTGTGCACCTGCTCAGTATCCGACGGCACTTTTGGAACTAGCTACGGCCATGAAACTTATCAGAGAGCATGCTACGGAGTGGAATGTGGCCGGGGATAAGATTGTCGTGCAGGGCTGTTCTGCCGGCGGACATCTGGCGGCCAGCTTCGGTATGTTCTGGTCAGAGGATTTTATTGCAGAGGCACTGTATGTTACAGATAAGGAAATATTACGCCCCAATGGAATGCTGCTTTGTTATCCGGTGATTACCTCCGGGGAATTTGCACACAGAGGCTCCTTTGAGAATTTGTTGGGTGACAGAACAGAGCTTTTGGAGAAAATGTCCTTGGAAAAGCAGGTAAATGAGAACACACCAAAAGCATTTATCTGGCATACCTTTGAGGATGGTTCTGTACCGGTGGAAAACTCTCTGTTGTTGGTAAGTGCTATGCGTAAAGCCGGTATTCCTACGGAGTTTCATATGTATCCTAAGGGTGGTCATGGCTTGGGCTTGGCAACGAAGCTTACGGAGACTGCGGACGGTCGCAGTGTGGAGCCGGACAGTGCCAGCTGGATTGGTTTGGCACATACTTGGTTAGAGGCATTATTTTCCTAAATCTTGCAGTTGCATTTTCTCGGTAGAAAAGGTATAAATATTGTAGAAGGAAATAAATTCACAATTATTGATTAATAAACGATAATAGAGGCACAAGCCATATAGAGCTCGTGTGCTTGCCCCATGCTGAAATGAGGAAAAGATGAACTACATTGTATTGGATTTGGAGTGGAACCAAAGTAATTCCGGAAAGGAACCGGAGGCATCGGAACTAACCTTTGAAATCATTGAAATCGGTGCCATAAAACTGAATGAAGACTTTGAGTTCGCAGGCGAATTCAGTCAGTTGATAAAACCCCAGGTTTATCGGGAAATGCACTATGTGACCAGCAAACTTATCCATATGCGTATGGAGGAGTTGAGTCATGGGGAGCCTTTTGTGAAGGTGATGAAGGATTTTCTGGAATGGTGCGGAGAGGAAGAATACACCTTTTGTACCTGGGGTCCCTTGGACTTGACAGAGCTTCAGCGAAATATGCGTTTTTATGGGATGGAACCGCTTAGTGATGGTCCTATCGCTTTTTTAGATATTCAGAAGCTGTTCAGTATTGCTTTTGAAGACCGTAAGAGCAGGCGGGCACTGGAGTGGGCTGTAGACTATCTGGGGATTGAAAAGGATATTCCTTTCCACAGAGCCTTTAGTGATGCTTATTATACGGCGAAGGTTATGACCAAGCTGGAACCTGAGAATGTTTTTGAAAATGTTTCTTATGACACCTACAATCCGCCCAAGAGCAGAGACAAAGAGGTTAAGATACGTTTTGAAAACTATGAAAAGTATATTTCCAGAGAGTTTCCGGACAAAGCGACCGCCTTTGCAGATAAAGAAGTGGCTTCCAGCAAGTGTTACATTTGCCATAGGAACCTGCGTAAAAAGGTAAAGTGGTTTACTGCCAATGGAAAGAACTACCATTGCATCGCCCATTGTGACAAGCATGGCTATTTAAAAGGAAAAGCCAGAGTACGGCGTACAGATGATGGTGCAATCTATATTGTGAAAACCACGAAGTTCATATCCGAACAGGATGTGGAAGATATTTTGAAAAAGAAGGCACATGCACAGGAAATGCGTCGCAAAAAGAATAAGAAATAACAATAGAGCAAGGGGCTTATCGCCGCCTTGCTCTTCTTTGTCTGCGTTTGGCTTCTGCTATTTGTTGTCTTCTCTTCTTTTTTAGGTCAGTGGATAGGCTCGGTTGCAACCGGCTGCTGCGGTATTTGTTTCTGGTGCTGAGAAGTCGTGTTTTTCCGGGGAAATTGATTTGGTAATTTCGCAGGAAAAGCATAATCAGTGCTACCAGGAATAAGATGCCTATTATAATGACTATCCCCAGCAGTATCTTTTTCAGATTCACAAAGACAAAGGAGGGTTCCTTTTCGGTATCTGTATCCTTGGAAGCTTCGTCTGTATCGGAAAGTGTTCCGTTAGCTGAGGTAGCAGTATCCTCCGAACCGGAAGCGTCAAAGGCATAGTCTGCCTGATTGCTTAGGGCAAAATCAATGGAAGCACTGCCTACATACAAATCATGATAGGTATAGGTGATACGGGCTGCTTCTGTTTCTGTTCCGGTATCATAAGAAATCTTAGAAACAGCATCGGTAAAGGCAGCAGTTTTCGGCAGGATGATGTAATCATCAGCGTTGAGTTCCAAAAGTGTCCGGGAACTGCCGAATATATCATTGTCATTGTAGAAAAAGTTATCGGTGTCAATGCTGTAATGAGTTTCGTTTTGAGAAACATTACGCTTTTCAAAATTGCTGAAGCCATAGTCTAATAGTGCTATGGTGTCTTCGTACTGAGCAGGAGCATCTGAACGTAAAACCACGCAAATCAACTTCAGACCATCTCTCTCCGCACAGGAAACCAGACAGCTTCTGGCAGCATTGGTATAACCGGTTTTACAGCCAATCAGTCCCGGATATTCATATTTGCCACCGGGAATCAGCTCCATATGGTTGTTCTCCCAGATTTCATCCGGCTGTGTATCTGTAGGGTACAAATGGATCTGTTTGGTAAGGGTCATTTTGCAGAGGAGCTCGTTATCGAAAAAAGCTCGTCCAATCATGGCTAAATCGTAGGCAGTGGTCACATGCTCCTCATGAGGGAGACCGTTAGGATTTACAAAGTTGGAGTTCAGTGCACCCAACTCCTTAGCACGTTCATTCATGATGGGTGCGAAATTCTCCCAAGTATCTTTAGCAATGTGTTCACCGATACCAAAGGAAACCTCATTGGCAGAACGAATTAGTATGGCCTTTAAGCAATCTTCTACGGAAAGCTGCTCATTTGCATCAATACCGATGTGATTACTGCCCGGGTCAATATCGTGGGTAGCCTTGTAGGAAAAGGTGACCATCTCGTCCAGAGAACAACGTTCTGTAGCGATGAGGGTAGTCAATATCTTAGTGGTGCTGGCAGGATACTGCTGTTTGTGAATATTTTTGGAGTACAAAATTACACCGCTGTCAGCTTCCATCAAAATGGCAGAATCAGAGCTGATGGCAGGTGCCTCCGGCCAGCCTGTCCATTCAACGGATTCCACGTTCAGGGATTTATCTGTAAGGGGAATATGTTCCGCTTCCTCAGCCTGTACAGGCAGAGTGCTCAGCAAAATGCTTAGCCCCAGTACACTGACAAGTCCGCGGAGGGAATGTCTAAAGTTCTTGAAACCTTTCAAAATCATACGTATTACCTTTCTGAAATTACTACTATATATCATACACTATTTTGGAGCAAAACCAAACTGTTTTCTGCAGAAAATTTTTGAAATCTGTGAAATATTAAAAGTGCTCGTCAATGGACCGGAAACAGGAAGATATATGGTTCGGTCTGTTTTATATAATTACACATTGGCAGGTATCTGTGTATGTGCTAATCTATACATAGATAAATATCGTTATGAGGTGAAAGAATTTATTGATTTTATCAGTTTGGTGGGAAAGGCGGAATAATCATGGAAGAAAGAGGAAGGAAGATTGTGGAAGCATGCTTGCGGGAAAGGAGTACAAATCCCATAGAGATTTTTCGGAATATCGCTCAAATGGATTTTGTCAGAATGCACGGACCGGAGCATCATGTGTTGGATGGTGCGGCACTGTTGACTGCTTTTTATAATGCCGGTGGTGAGATTGATTTGCCCAATAGTTTGAAGGAGCTGATGAAAAGGGGATTACAAATGCCCGGAGCCACCTGTGGTATGTGGGGTGTCTGCGGTGCGGTAAGTTCTATGGGAGCAGCACTTTCTATTATAGACGGAACCGGTCCTTTGAACGCAGATGTGTCCTGGGGAAAACACATGGAATTTACCTCTAAGGCATTATATAGTTTGTCTCAGGTAGGCGGTCCCAGATGCTGTAAGAGAGATGCCTTTTTGAGTTTTCAGGAGGCAATCCGATATATAAATGAGAATTATGATGTGGAATTACAAAGCGAGAAGATAGAATGTTGTTTTCATGAGAAGAATGAGCAATGCATCCAAGATAGGTGTCCGTTTTATAAGAAGCCAAAGAAGAAAGTGGCTTTTATATGCGTGCATAATTCTTGCAGAAGTCAGATTGCAGAGGCATTGGGAAAACATTTGGCATCGGAGGTTTTTGAATCATTTTCAGCGGGAACCGAAACGAAATCACAAATAAATCAGGATGCAGTCCGAATCATGAAAGAATTATATGGGATTGATATGGAGCAGACACAATACTCTAAATTGATAACAGATATCCCGAATCCGGATGTGGCAATTTCCATGGGGTGTAATGTGGGATGCCCGTTCATAGGCAGAGCATTTGATGATAATTGGGGCTTGGAAGACCCTACAGGAAAATCAGACGAGGAGTTCATACGAGTAATCAAAGAGATTGAACGCAGGATTTTAGAATTAAAGGATAAAGTGGATGGAGGAACCTCATGCCCGGTGGCGGACAGGAAACAGAGGAGCTTCTGATGCAGCATCACACAAAGATACCAATCAGGTCGGTTATGATTGGCTGGATATTCAGACTTTGAATCAGTCGAATCTTTATCTGTCGAAGCTACGAAGGCAGATTATGAATCTATACGAAGGAAAGCCGTTTCAGGTGTACCTGGGAAATGAAGAGGTAGGCGATCCGGAGTGTTTGGAGTAGGGGGAAAATATTTTATAATTAATTGTCTGATTTGTGATATTCCAATAAATCAGAAATAGAACAATTTAAAGTGTCACATATTCTGACAAGTACATCCACATCTAATCGTGTAATAGTGTTGTTAATATAACCGTTGAGCTGAGAACGTTGAAGTTCAGCTCTTTGACAAAACTTATTTTTACTTAATCCTGCATTTTCTAACAGTTCTTTTAAGTGAATTTCTATGTGTCCCTTATTTTCCAAAACAAATACCTCCTTAAACTTAACATTTATATTATACCTTTTTCTTGTGCTAAAAATCAGTTATAAGAAGTCTTTGGTGACAAAGCAACGATAAGATGTTATACTATTGATGAGAAATTTAACTAAAATTGTGATGAATTAATATTCAATTGGTGGTAAAATTAAATCATGAGTGGTAGTAAAACAAACTATCAAATAGTAAGAGACATTCTATGCTTAAAACGCTGAATCACGGGAAAGGAGTACCAATGGCAAAAAAAGATTTAAAGGAAGAAAAATTGCTTACTGAGAAGCGGGAAATGGAATTGTATAAATGTCTTGTGCATACCGATAAAGAAAATTACCAAATCGGGGAAGAGCAGACAGAGCTTACATATAAACAGAGAATGTTATATCTGTATACAGAGCGAAAGATTTTTGAGCGTATGGGGCTGGAGCTGGAATTAAGTGATGAAAGCCCTTCATGCATATTAAAAAATAAGTATCAGGATATTGTAGATGCGTATATACCTAAGGAACAACAGGAAGCAGCAATGGCACTTTTTGACCGTTATCCTTTATTTTCTTATACGCGTTATCAGGTGATTGCACGGTCGAAGAGATTTCGAAGACACTATGAATTAAATCGTCTTTTTGAAGAGTTCAAGAAGCAAGAAGCTCCCGAGGATGGTGCCAATATCACTGCAATAATGCTTCAGGATGCTTCCAAAGAACAGGAATTGTTTCAGATAGCAAAGGATGTTCTGGCTGGAAAAGACTTTGGCGGTAGTCCCACATGGCAAATCTTTAAATTATCCAAAGGTATGGTAATGAGTGGAAACGATAAGCTGCTACATATGCTGCTTGAGCTTGTGAAGGATCATAAGGTAAAAGAGGACTTCAGACACGAGATTTGTCAGGCAATTGCTGTAGGTCCGGTGGAAGCGATGCTGCTGTTATTCCAGACCTTTGTGGAAAATAATATGGCGAAGTTTCGGTCTGTGAGGCGTTGTGTAGCGGCATGGACAGGCTTATATGATAAGAAAACATATGAACAGATAACCGATGATGTTGTCAAAGATATTTGGAGAGCATTGTCGGAACCGGAATACAGAGAACAACTTCTTTTGAGCACCAGTCCGAGAGAATTTTATCTGGGACTTTGGGCTGTGGGTTGTTATTCTGTAGAAGATGCCATGGAAATCGGAATAAAGTGCATGGAGTCAGGAACATTCGAAAGAAAACTGGCAGTTGCGTATTATGCAATGTCTATTGAACAACGACAGTTCTCTACCAAACTGTTTGAAATGGCAATGGCGAAGTCACAGGGTACCGAAGAGGATAAGCGATTACTGGCTGCAATATTCCGTACTTATTTGCGTGTTGTAGAGGGTGGATTTTCTACCGGGAATGAAATAGAAGAACTTCAGTATGGGAATATGCGAAGCGGAGTTGAGAAGGAGATGCTTCCGGAGCAGGAACTGCTACCTTGTGAAAAGTATTTTGAAAGCAAAGAACAGGCGAGGATGCATTTTGAACTTTTGGAGGCTTTTTATAAAACATTACCCAAAAAGAAGCTGTCTTATGATTTGCAGGAACTTCCCATAGGGAAGTGTGTGCTGTCACAGGGAGAAGTGGTTACTCGCATGTTACTGATTGCACATATTTTACAGGATGAAGCATTGAAGGATATTGTGTGCCCGTTGACACCGATGGTTGATTCGGATTTTCGTCATGCATGCTTTGAAATGTGCTGTGCCGTTCCGAAAACAGAAATTCAGCGGACAACCATAATAAAAGCATTGGCTGGGAAAATGTCGGCGGATATCTTAAAGCGGGCAGAGAGTTTGCTGATGAAGGATTTCGACAGGGAGAACAGGGTGTATCGTACGTTGAATTTTACAGATGCAGAACTGGAAGAGATAGAAAAAGTGGTATCAAATCCGTTTTTGCGTGAATGGCTGTATTTGGGGAAATAGGAAAGTATGAAGTATTAAAAATTGGTGGAGGAAATGAGTATGACTGAGAAGGTTAGTGAGGCTTTAGAGGCATTAAAAACGGAGAGAAATGTTGATTTATTCGAGGAGTTGATTCAGCAACAGGATATCAAGGAGCCGGAATTTGCAGAAGTTGCATTGGAGCAGGGCATATTTCGTCCTGCTGCCTTATATGAAGGTGCATCGCCACAGATTCGCGACAGGCTGATTAGTATGTTAGAGAACCCGGAGATAAGTAAGCTGCAATTAAATGGTATCCTATTAGCATTGGCCCAGATAGGGGATGATGTGGTAGTAGAAGCTTTTAAAAGATGGGAAGAAAATCCACCGGCTTGGCGTCGGAAGCTTTATGTGGGACCGGCGTTTTATGCTTTGGAAGGTGGATGGAGCATAGAGGATGGCAGGAAAAAGGAATTAATCCATGAGGTCAGTTATGCTTTGTGCCGGCAGGAAAACAAGGACACACCTGAAAATGTGCATGGAAAACCTTCAGAGGATAGGTGTCCACATTGTGGTTCCAAGTATGTGGACATCATGGTAGTAGATGGGGCAGAACCCAGATTAAGCTTCTTGGGGATAGGCGGAAAGATAAAAGTCAAAACATGTAAAGCATGTCTTCCTTATGGTGATTACATCTTTTGCAAATATGAAGAGGACGGAGAAAGCAAGGTTATCTGTCATGAGCAGGGCGATGGTGATTTTATCGAGGATGAGGATTTGGAATGGGGAGCTGAGAATTGCTTTGTACTGTCAGAGGAACCTGTAGCAAAGCATTATTGTAGTGAGTGGGAAGGCAGTGCTATCGGTGGTGTTCCTGCCTATGTAGACGATGCCAATTACGCAATTTGCCCGGAGTGCGGAGAGCATATGAAGCATTTGGCACAATTGGGTGGTAAATACACAGGGTATGGTAATATTTATGTACAGATTTGTTCGAAGTGCAAGATTGCTGCAACCACATATCAGCAGAGCTAACGGAGGAAAATAATATGGATGACAAAATGAAACTTAAAAAGGTAATGGAGTTGATTGATAAAATAGTTGATTCTAATAATGGCGATGACATTGTTCGTATGGAATTAGAATTAAGAAAAATAACAGGGAAAAGTGATTTGTCCGCGAATGATTGTAGGGAATATTGGGGATGGACAACGCTTGAAGAGTTGGCAAAAAGATTTTTAATGCCGGTGCCACAGGTGCAAGGATTGAGCGATGAAGAACTGGCTGTTATCGTTGAGAAAATTGCTAATGTTGAATACAGCGAGTCAGAAATGGATTATCAGTTAGAAGTATTAGAAAAAGAAACAGGACTCATTAATGTTTCGGATTATATATTCTATCCTAATCTGATTGGGTTAAAACTGGACGCAGATATTTCGGAGATAATTAGTAAAATCTTAGCGGATAGAGTGAGATAAGGGTGAGGGTGATGGAGGAAAGGGAAATGATGAATGAGTTAATGAATAGGGGCATTACATAATGGATGTATATGAATTTTTACAAGATAAATTCAAACTAATAACGAGAGAAGATTATAGAAAATGTGATTTATCAAATAATACGAAAAAAATATTATGTGATATAGGGTTGCCATATGAACCATTAAACTTTATTCAGTTTAACATTGATGAAATAGACAATATTAATTTAGACGAAGAGTATGTTACTATAGGGAATGACTTTGGGACAAGCATATGCATAAATCATAAAGATGAAGTGGTTTCTGTTGATAGGGAAAAGGAATATCCAATTAGATTTATTAATAAGGATTTAGAGGCTTTTCTGGAGTTTGTGGTTATTTTCTTGAAATACGAGAATGAAATAAATGAGGCAGATGATGATGAAATCAACCGAGTAATGCAAAAAGTCAGAACAGAATTCGACGAGATTGATGCTCAAGCATTAAGTAGTGAAGAAAATTGGTGGTCAATTATATTAGAGCAGATTGAGTTAGGAGAATAAGTTATGAACGAGTTGGAGAAGCATTCAAAATGATGGCAGAATAAGGTATGAGTAATTTTTTAGAGGGAATGGAGCAATACGTTTTATGGTTGAAGCTGAGATTATACATAAATACAGAATGTGGAAAACATCTTGGGGAATAGCAATAGATATTTATGGAAGAGTTTGTGATTATAATAAGTTTTTTCGCAATAAAGAATTTCTAGAAAATGAAAATGTTGTAAAGATATGTGAAGAAATATCAGTACTATTTCTTCCGGACAAGAATGAAAATGTGGGATCAGCGGATTCTTACAATCAAATGCATCCAGATGACTATCCTTATTTGATAGAAGGATTAATAAAGGTATCTAAAGACATTATGCATTATACAAAATATAAAAACACTTTGATTATAATAAACCGCCTTGAATTTAGCTTGTGTGATTTTCAAAAAGATGGAATGATTGCTGGTATGATGGAGTGGGCAGCGAGGGCATTTGGTTTCGAATGTCCTAAGATAGATGTAACATATCAAAAAGATATCAACAGATACATTTATGAATTTTAAGCAGTCGATAATTTCAGTAATACTGAGAGAGGGCTGTGGATTTGTTTTTTATCTGAAAGGAGAAACGATATGAAAAAACTGTTCAAGGCAATACGCCACAATGATTTGGAAGAGGTAAAGGCTATCATAGAGAAGAAACCGGAGCTCGTCTCTTGCATCAGTACTCCACCGCCTAAGAAGGATGCCGGGCAATCACCGCTTCAGGTGGCGATAAAAGTAGATGCATTTGATATTGCATACTACCTTATCGAAAAGGGTGCGGACGTTAACTTCATGGAAAGCGAGGATTGTGGTAGCAATCATCGAATGCCGTTACTTCACGACTGCATAATAGGCATATTTATTAGCATGTGCTATGGTATGAGAAATGCCGAGATATCAGACAAGCACATTTTGCTTTTACAAACACTATTGGAGCACGGTGCAGACCCAAACAAACGCAACACATCTGATTTTGCAGCGTTGGACGTATGTGCACATCGTGCAAGCTATGTGCTTGACCATGAAAATTATAGTGATGTTCATGATTTTGTCGAAAAGCAGCTGGAGCGTGTTCTTGACCTACTATTGGAGCATGGTGCGGACTTTAAAGCATGGGCAGATGGAAATTATCTCCCGCATGCTAATGAATTCGGAACAAACAGGCAGCAGTTTCTTGATGACTTCAAACCGGTACCGGACAGGTTTGAGAGCTTCACCATAAAAGGGCACAAGGTTGAGCGAATTGTAAAAGGTGACATTGACAGGACAGCCAGAACAAGAGCTTGTATTCAGGGGTATTGTGCAGGGCGTAATTTGAATGGGTAGTCTGCATTCGAACAAGTTTGATATGTTGTAAGAGATGATTGGAGGAGACAATATAAATGACTGGAGAAATGAAAGCTTTAATCGATAAATATTGGGAAGAGGATCAGCATGATAAAATAGTGGAGATGATTCTGGC
Organism: Acetatifactor sp.; assembly: GCA_045538995.1. Taxonomy (GTDB): domain Bacteria; phylum Bacillota; class Clostridia; order Lachnospirales; family Lachnospiraceae; genus Acetatifactor. Next base: position 146,292 of record JAZQEK010000098.1, read on the forward strand.
AGTTCCGGAGGATGAGCGTGACATTTACATGCTGGGACAATTGGTGGTTGCTTACAATAATCTGGGTAAATACGATGATGCTATTGCACTGTCCAGGGAGTTGGAGGAGGAAAGTGTAGAAAATCCTGCGTGGTATTACCGTATAGGTTTTGCATATGTGAGCAAAGCAGATTATTTTACCGCGGCAAAATATCTGGAGAAGGGTATTGCCCTTGCTAATAAACAGGGGAAAATAAGCCGAGCCAAAGACTGCCTAGGGCTATATGAGAAGTGTGAACCCTATCTGTACAGGGCAAAGAAAAAGCCCACGGTACCGCCTGTTATTATGAATTCCATTGGTTTGGATGATTATAAAAAGGCAGTGTTTGTCAATGGAATGACGGAAGCAGAGTTTTTGGCAAAGATGAAGGAATATGAGGAAATCGCCTCCGGCGGAGCAATAGAGGCAACTGTTCATTTGAAGTATGCACCCATAAATGCAGATTGGATTTATGTGGATTATGAGTATGCTCCGGAGTTTGAGGGTTGGAATTTCTGGCACTATCAGAATTTTCTGTTGTGGCTTGCAGATGGCAAAAATGACAGCTTCTGCGTGGCCTATAAAGAGTTACATAATAACGAGGATTTGTTGTACTCCTATTTCAACAAACAGGACAAAACAGGGGCATCTGTAGTGGGCTGGTTCAAAGGTGCACAATATTATTATGAGGTTCCCGGATTTTATCTGAGGTGGCTCACCGAGGAGGGGACAGGAGTGTTGAATGGTGATGGACTGTATACCAGACGTGGAATTGATATGGCGGTGCTGGAGCATATGGAAGAATGGTCATGGAAGACGGCTGAGATGGTGGTAAGTGACTAGAAATTAGTGCGGGTGATGATTTCGAAGAAGGGGATTTCAGGGGAGCAGTGGAGTTTAAGTGCTTTCTTAGGAATAGTTATCATGCAGAGCACGATTTTTTGAATTTTGAAAGGAGAAAGTCGATGAAGATAATTAACAAGGTACAGAATGATTTATTTGGGAAAAATGCGGTTGTGCAGAAAGGATACATAAAATGTCAGAACAGGAATTAAGGCAGGAAGCATTTGAAATAGCAAAACTTTTTAGAAATAAAGAAGTACCGGATGAAGAGATTTTAAACAGGATAAAGGCTATGCCGGAAGTAATTCATGCTAAACTTCCTTCGACAGCGAATCTGTTTCTGGATTCTGTATTGGCAAACCGATTTGATATTACAAAAGTGCTTGTGGAAATGGGGTCTGATATTCATTTGAAATGTAAACCCAGTTTAATAACAGGTAATGTTTTAAATGTGGCACATTCACCGGAGCAGGCAGATTATTTATTAAGTCTCGGAATTGAAATAGAAAAAAATCTGTCCGTAAGAGAGGATTTCGTGAATCCGGCAATTATGGCGGTAAGACATAACGATAAGGGAATGGTGCTTTATTGGTTAAATAAACAAAAGATGCTTTTTGCAGATGAGGAAGAATTTCTAGATGCGTTGATTAACGAAACCATATATCAGGTTATGATTATGAACCAGTGTGATATGCTCGCATGTATTATGGCAGACGATGAATTGTATCAGGTGATGAAGGAGATATACTCTAAAGAAGACAATCCGGCATCTATTAAGTTGAAACTTGCTTCATTAAGACAGATAAAAGAGGAAGCTTTAGAGGAAAAGAAAAAGGAATTGCGTAAAATACTAAATGATAAGAAAAAGGTTTTAAATTCTTGAATATCGGACGATATTAAAAACAAAACGGCGGTGAACGGGTAAAAATGCTTGTTGACCGCCGCTTTGTTTGCGTTTATAATATAAACAAAACGGCGGTGAAATGTAAAAATTGACTATTGACCGCCACTTTGTGAGGTGTTAGACATGATTGGACGAGAACAAGAAGTGAGAGAATTGAATAGACTTTATTCTCGAAACAGTGCAGAGTTAGTTGCTATTTACGGCAGGAGACGTGTCGGAAAAACATATCTCGTAGATGAAACATTTGGAAATAAAATTACTTTTAGACATGCAGGGCTTTCGCCGGCAGATGAAGATTCAAGAGGATTGTTAAAACTGCAATTAAATCATTTTTATAATTCGTTAGAGATTCAGGGAATGGAGAAGAGTGAGAAACCGTCAAACTGGCTGGATGCATTTTTGCTGTTGGAAAAGTTTTTGCAGAGCAAGGATGACGGAAGCAGGCAGGTAGTATTTCTGGATGAGTTACCGTGGCTGGATACACCTAAGTCCGGGTTTATACGTGCGTTCGAAGCGTTTTGGAATACTTGGGGATGTCATCGCAAAAATTTGATGGTTATCGTATGCGGAAGTGCAAACTCATGGATACAGGATAAACTACTCAATAACCATGGAGGACTGTACAATCGAGTTACTTATGAAATAAAGCTGTCTCCATTTAATTTAAGGGAATGTGAAGATTTTTATAGGAGCAATCAGGTAAGACTTTCCCGATATGATATAGCACAGAGTTATATGATTTTTGGTGGGATACCTTACTATATGGGGTATGTCAGTCCGGAAATGAGTTTGGCACAGAACGTGGATAAATTGTTTTTTAAGAGAAATGGGATTCTAAGAGATGAATATAACAGATTATTTGCTTCTGTATTTGTGAATCCGGAATCTGTAAAAAATATTGTACAGTTACTATATACAAGGAATGCAGGATTTACCAGAAAAGAAATTGTGGATAAGCTCGGAATAACAGATGGTGGGAGGTTATCCAGCAATTTGAATGCTTTAATATCCAGTGATTTTATTATAAAATATGTTCCGTTTGGATGCGGGAAGCGAGAAGAGCATTATAAGTTGATAGATCCATTTTGCATGTTCTATCTGCATTTTATTTGGAATCAAAAGAAGATAAGTGAAAAATTCTGGCAACAAAATGTGACGTCTGCACAGGTATCTATATGGAGAGGATTTGCCTTTGAAAACGTTTGTTTTAATCATATAGAACAAATAAAACGGTCACTGGGAATATCCGGAGTAATAACGGAAACAAATGCATGGTCCAAAAGAGAAGATGATACAGACGGAACACAAATAGACTTGTTAATTTCAAGGAATGACAATGTGATTAATATGTGTGAAATAAAATACTATAGTGGAGAGTTTAAGGTAAATAAAGATTATTATGTAAAGTTATTAAAAAGGCAGTCAATCCTAGCAGAAAATGTATCGTCTAAAATGGCTGTTCACAGCACACTCATAACAACTTTTGGCTTGACACAGAATGAATATAGTGGTGCATTTTCGAATGTTATAGTACTGGATGATCTTTTTAAGGATGAATGAAAGGAACCTTTTCCACAAACATATGGATTTGAGTGTGAGGAACGTATTATGAAAAAAACAAGTGTGCAGTTTCATGCAACAATGGAAGAAATAGCTCTATTTCTCGAAGCGATAGTAAATGAGAATGAACTGAAAACCTATGGTTATATATACTTTCCCACAAGTCAAGTTATAGAAATTACTACATTTTCTGCAGAAGAACTAAAGAAGTATAATGAAGTGTGGATAAGTCGAACAGAACAGGAACTTTCGATGAATGTTAAGGAGCTTTTGCTTAATAGGAGTGGTGACTTAATCATTCGGTTGGGAAAAGATGATGGCACAGAATTGGGTGAATCTTGCATGGGAGTTGTCGCAGAGGAAGAGATAGATTTGATGTGGAAACGCTTCATAAAACGTCTTAAGAAACAATTATTAAAAGGTGCTTATGTGGTAACGCCAAATGGAACGAAAACGTATTATCCCAATTTATGGTATTCTGTGGGGGCTAAAGCATCTTATGAAAAAGGTGTTATTATCAAACCTATAGCAGGCTGGAATTATTATGCATTGGAGGAGCTTAAATCATAAGGGGCATCATTTAGAAGTGCGTAAAATACGAAATGCTAAGAAAAAGCTGTGAGGTAACGGTTATGTTTAAGAAAAAATCTGAAAAGAAGTCTTATGATAAAGAGAAAAAGAAGGCAGTTCTTCGTTGCAGCATATGTACCGGAGAACAGGTGGCAGGCTTTAAAGATTTGAATACCGGACATTTTGAGGAGGTTATGTTGATAAAGGATTCAAAAGACTTGGAGGAGTTCATGGAAATGTATGGTGTTGTAGCGATTACTAAGGAATATTGATACAATATATGGGGAGAGTGCGGTTTTGCACACGAGACTTTCCGTTGGCGGATGTTTCCGGAAACGATTCTGAAAAGCGATTCTGAAAGGCGACAAAAACTTACTTCCCAAGAGAAGCAGAATAGGGTATAATACTCACAGAGTAAAATCGTGGTAGATGATACCAGTATTTGGAGAAAGAGGACAAAGATATGCGTTTGAGAAATATACCCGGTTCCCGTGATGCGATTGCGGAGAGCAAGTTTGTAGTACAGGAGGAGGTGCAGCCCTCGATGCCCGGCAAGTGGGCGGAGGTATTCGGAAATGAACAGCCTATCCATATTGAAATCGGTATGGGAAAAGGACAGTTCATCCATGCTATGGCGAAGCTGCATCCGGAGATAAATTATGTAGGTGTGGAGAAGTACTCCAGTGTACTGCTTCGTGCCATTCAAAAGATGGATGAGGAGGAGCTGCCTAATCTGAAGTTTTTGCGTATGGAGGCAGAGGATATTGCCAAGGTATTCGGCGAGGGAGAGGTGGACAAGATTTATTTGAACTTCTCTGACCCGTGGCCAAAGGATCGTCATGCGAAGCGCAGACTGCCTTCCAGAGAATTTTTGAAGAGATATGACTTTATTTTGAAAAAGGGTGCCCGTCTGGAGTTTAAGACAGATAACAGGGATTTATTTGATTTCGCAGTGGAGGAGCTGGAGCCGGCAGGTTGGCAGGCAGAGGTGATTACCTATGATTTGCACGCAGATGCTAAGCTGGTGGAAGGCAATGTGATGACGGAGTATGAGGAGAAGTTTTCCTCTATGGGTAACCCCATATGTAAGTATATTATTTTTCGGTAAGTGAATGGATGCAAGGTAGCAGGAAATACTACAAATCAGTACAAAGTACGGAAAGGAAGGGAAACGTTATGGTATTTACAACAGAAAATTTTCAGGCGGAGGTTTTAAACGCAGAGCTTCCGGTATTGGTGGATTTTTATGCAGACTGGTGTGGTCCTTGTAAGATGATGGCACCCTTGGTGGAGAAGATGGCACAGAAGTATGAGGGACGCATGAAAATCGGTAAGTTAAACGTGGAGGATTCCATGGAGGTGGCACAGAAGTATCGTGTGATGAACATTCCTACCTTTATTTTCTTCAAGGGTGGAGAAGCGGTAGAGGTGCATGTGGGTGGCATGAATGCAGACAGCTTGGATGCCATGATACAGAAGCATTTGGGATAAAGAAGATACCCGCAGAAGGACTGCAGCATCTTGGAAAGGGATGTTGCAGTTTTTTTGGTGTTTGCAGCATAAAATGTGGGAAAGAATAAGTGATTTTATTGCGAAATATAAATTGTTTTGGTATAATTATGAACTGATAGATAAGTGTGAGGAAGAAGGTGGGGAAGTGGCGCAGCAGCTCTTTGTAGATTTGTATCAGTGCGATGAAGCAATTATCGATGATATGGATGCTGTAAAGGAAATTGCACATAAGATATTAGCAGATATGCAGGTGGGAATCGTGGAGGAGTGCTTTCATAAGTTCGAGCCCATAGGGATTACCTATATTGCAGTAATCACCACTTCACATTTTTCTATACATACCTGGCCGGAATACCAATATGCGGCGGTGGATATTTTTTCCTGTAATGAGGAGCTTCCCGTGAAGCTGGCAGAGGAAATCCGTGTAGCGTTTGGGGCGAAGAGCCAGAAAACCAGAGTTTTTGAAAGAAACATACAGGGAGGGGAGAACAGTGAACTATAGTGTCGGAGACAGATTGCGCGTAGACGGTGATGAGTTTCGTGTCATCGGTAAAATCGTTTTTGATGGAATGTGGGTAGAGTATCGTTTGATAGCCCAGTCCGGCGGTCAGGAAAGATGGCTGAGTATCGATGACCATTATAGGGAGTATTCCATTTCCAGAAAGGCAGACAGTTCGGTATCCTTTCACGGCTACCATGTGGTAGACGAAGGAACGGAAGTTGTTATGCAGACAGAAGGAAATGTGGATGTGGTAAAGGGAGATAAGGCCACCTTTACAGAGTATGAGGATGTAACGGAAGAAAAGATTATCTCGGTAGAGAGATGGGATGATGAGGAAGAGATTTCCGTGGGTTACTATCTGGATGCAGACGAAATCCAGTTGATTTCTTCCGCAAACGGCAGTGTGGTAAGGAGCAGTAGCGGTTCCGGTTATTCCGGCAGCTCTTATTCTAACGAACAGGCGAAAAAGAATGCCAATACGCTTATTAAAGCAGTTGCAGGTTTGTTTATTGGTGTGACTATTTTGGGGAATGTACTTCCCACGTTTGCAAGTGGCCCGAAGATTACCAAGTATCTGGAGAAAGCCTCGGCTTATACTTACGAAACCTCCATTACCGGAACGGATAACCAAAAGGCGGATGTATATTCCACTACCTACACTTTGGATATGGCTGCCAAGGATATTATTCAGGGTATTGAGGGAAATACGCAGGATATTCAGCAGAATACAGAGGATGGAGACAGCTCTATTACCATATTAACAGATAGTGAGTATTGTATTATTTATACCTCTGAGGACAATAAAACCTTAGTACAGGTATCCACCAGAGAATATGCATATCGCAATGACAATGATTTGTATCGGGGCAACAGATATTCTAACCGATATTACAGAAGATACTATTATTCCAAGGGTTATTCAACGGATACCTCCACTTATGGGGATCATTCCTCACCCTATAGTAGTTTTTCGGATAGTATGCTGGACAGCTCAGGCTACACCAGTACTTACAATACATATTCCAGTTCCATCAGACAGACGAGTACCAGTACCCGTACTTCATCGGGCGGTGGCTTAAGCAGTGGTAAATAGTGAAAGGAGAAGAAGAAAATGGATTTTTTATATGCATTATTAGAGGTTGGAATTTATTCCGTATTAGGTATTGTTTTGATGATGTTAGGTAACTTTTTGATTGACTTGGCAGTTCCTTGTCATTTCCCAACAGAAATTAAGAAGGGCAATACTGCAGTAGGCTGGTTATCAGCAGGCTCCTTTATCGGAGTGGGCACCATTTTGCGTGCAGCGATTATGTCTCCGGCAGGTTCTGCTGTAGAGGAAACTTTATTGCAGGGTATCGGCAGCAGTGTGCTTTACTTTGCAATGGGTATTCTGTTCTTTGTAGTAGGATATTTGGCAATCAATATTTTTAATAAGAAGTACAACTTAAACGAAGAAATCGGTAACGGAAATACCGCAGCAGGTATCATGGTATTCGGTATTTTCGTAGGTTTGGCATTGGTTATTAGCGGAGTGATTTGTTAATGAAGAAGTATCGGTTGCTGATGCTGACCACCCTGATTATTTCAGGCTGTTCCATTTGCTACGAACTGATTATCAGTGCGATTAGTTCGTATCTGGTGGGAGATACGGTATTGCAGTATTCTATCACCATCGGGCTCTATATGGCGGCCATGGGACTGGGTTCTTTTTTGTCGAAGTATATTAAGAAGGATCTGTTCGACTGGTTCGGTATGATTGAAATCGGGGTAGGACTGGTTGGCGGTGTCAGTGCGTTGATACTGTTTTTGGCGAATTTGTATTTGGAGCAGTATCAGTTGGTGATGTACATAGAAATTATTATTATCGGGACATTGGTGGGGGTAGAGATACCCCTGCTGACCCGAATCATAGAAGCAGACGAGGAAAATCTGAGAGTCACCATTTCTTCCATATTTAGCTTTGATTATGTAGGAAGTTTGGTTGGCTCTATTGCATTTCCCCTGTTATTGTTGCCGCAGTTAGGCTATTTTGCTACCGCTTTTTTGACCGGTTCTCTGAATCTGGTAGCAGCCATGCTGATTGTGTTTAAATATTCTGAGCGTGTGAAGAAGGCTTTTGCATTAAAGGTGACTTCGGTACTGCTATTTGTGGGCATGCTTATCGGTATTTTCGCATCGGACTATTTGGCGAACCGTATCGAGGGTGGCTTGTACAGGGATAAAATCATTCTGTCGGAGCATACTCCATATCAGCATATTGTCATGACGAGACACAAGGATGATATCCGTTTGTTTATCGATGGTAATGTTCAGTTCTGTTCCTTGGATGAATATCGTTATCATGAAGCATTGGTGCATATTCCTATGGCCAATGCTTTAAAAAGGGATAAGGTTCTGGTGTTGGGCGGTGGTGACGGTCTGGCGGTTCGGGAGCTGTTAAAGTACGAGGGTACGGAAATTACACTGGTGGATTTGGATGCGGAGATGATTCGTATCTGTAGTGAAAATCCCCACATTGCACAGCTGAACGAAGGAGCTCTGAAAAGTGACAGACTGACGGTTATCAATCAGGATGCCTACCGCTATCTGGAGGAAACGGAAAAAAAGTTTGATGTCATATTAGTGGATTTGCCGGATCCGAATAACGAGACCTTGAATAAGCTCTATACCAATGTATTTTATCGTTTGTGCAAGAATGCATTGACAGAGGACGGTATTATGACAGTGCAGTCTACCAGTCCTTATTATGCCCCCAAGGCGTTCTGGTGTATCAATCAGACCTTGGAGAGTGAGGGCTTTTATGTACAGCCTTATCATATTCAGGTTCCTGCTTTTGGAGACTGGGGCTTTAATATGGCCTCTGTGAAGGAATTGACGGAGGAACCACAAATAAATGTGGAAACCCGGTATCTAACTACGGAGAATGCAAAGGGAATGTTTATCTTTGGTAAGGATGAAACCTTACAGGGAGAAGAAATTGAGCTAAACAGCTTATCCAAGCCCATGCTGATACAGTATTATTCGGAAGCGGTGCGGAATTGGGAGTAAATTTTAGAAAACTTTTAGATATGTGTTTGCGATTTCACATTTATTCTATTGATTCTATTTTGAAAAGTGTTTAAAATGTAACATAGCGTGGAAAAAGCGAAATGTTTACGAGGAGTTACTATATATGGAAAATCAAAATAACAATCGGGGAAACGGAGGCAATAACAATCAAAATCCGAAACGCCCCAGTTTCCTGACCATAGTGATGGCAATTTTAATCAGTTTAATAATGGGGGCTATGTTCTGGAGCCTCTTCATGGGAGATGGCGGAAACGTAGAAGAGGTTACCTATTCTGAGTTTATTGCACATTTGGAAAGTGGCAAGGTAGATGAGGTAGAGCTGAATAATGAAAGGATTTCCTATACCCTGAAGGAAGAGGAGAATGCAGGAAGCAATGCGTTCTATCCTTTTTATTTTCGGATGCGTCCTACCGTATATTCTGCGGTATTGATAGAAGAGTATGATACGGTGACCCAGAGGCTGATGGATGCGAAGGTACCCAGCTATGGCGGTGTTTCCACCAGCATGTCAGACTTGATTTTAAATATGCTGTTGACTGTGATACTGCCATTGATATTGATGTGGATATTGCTGGGCTTTTTGTTTCGTAGAATGTCCGGTGGCAGTGGTGGCCCCATGGGAGTGGGCAAGAGCAATGCCAAGGTATATGTACAGAAGGAAACCGGAGTGACCTTTAAGGATGTGGCAGGACAGGACGAAGCCAAGGAATCCTTAGTGGAGGTGGTAGATTTCCTGCACAACCCCGGCAAATATACCAAGATTGGTGCGAAGTTGCCCAAGGGTGCATTGTTAGTAGGTCCTCCCGGTACCGGTAAGACATTGTTGGCAAAGGCTGTTGCCGGAGAAGCAAAGGTGCCATTCTTCTCCCTGACCGGTTCAGACTTTATCGAGCTGTATGTGGGTGTGGGTGCCAGTCGTGTCAGAGATTTGTTCAAGGAAGCAACCAAGAATGCTCCTTGTATTATCTTTATAGATGAAATTGATGCCATCGGTAGAAGCCGTGATTCGAAATACGGTGGTGGCAATGAGGAACGTGAGCAGACCTTGAATCAGTTGCTTTCCGAAATGGATGGTTTCGACAGCTCCAAGGGTATCTTGATACTGGGTGCAACCAACCGACCGGAGATTTTGGACAAGGCACTTCTTCGTCCCGGTCGTTTCGACAGAAGAATCATCGTGGATAAGCCGGACTTGAAGGGTCGTGTAGATGTTCTGAAGGTGCATGCCAAGGATGTCAAGATGGACGAGACTGTAGATTTGGAAGAAATCGCACTGGCTACCAGCGGTGCAGTTGGTTCCGATTTGGCTAATATGATTAATGAAGCTGCCATTAATGCAGTAAAAGAAAAGCGTGAATTTGTAAATCAGCAGGATTTGTTCCAGGCAGTGGAGCAGGTGCTGGTAGGTAAGGAAAAGAAAGACCGTATCATGAGCAAGGAGGAGCGTCGTATCGTTTCTTATCATGAGGTGGGTCATGCATTGGTCAGTGCTTTGCAGAAGAATTCCGAGCCGGTGCAGAAGATTACCATCGTACCCCGTACCATGGGTGCGTTAGGTTATGTCATGCATGTGCCGGAGGAAGAGAAGTATCTGAATACGGAAGCAGAACTGCGTGATATGCTGGTAGGCTTGCTGGCAGGACGTGCAGCAGAAGAAATCGTATTTGATACGGTGACCACCGGTGCTTCCAACGATATTGAAAAGGCGACCAACATCGCCAAGGCTATGGTAACTCAGTATGGTATGAGCAAGAAGTTCGGTCTGATTGGTCTGGCAACGGTAGAGAGCCGTTATCTGGATGGGTCTGCACATTTGAACTGTAGTGATGTAACGGCAGCAGAAATCGATGCAGAAGTGGTAAGTATTTTAAAGGAAAGCTACGAAAAAGCACTGGAACTTTTGCGTGAGAACCGCGAGTTGATGGATAAGCTGGCAGACTTCCTCATTGAGAAGGAAACCATCACCGGCAAGGAATTCATGAAGATTTTCCGTCAGGAGAAGGGTATTCCGGAGCCTGAGGAGGAAAAGTCTGAGAAGAGTAAGGTGGATGTGACTGTGACGGATGAAACGGTCACTACAAAGGAGGCTGCGACTTCACAAGAGGCGGTTGCGACAGAAAAGACTGCAACAGACGAAGCTGCTGCGGTTGGAACTGAGGGTGCGGAAACCTCGGAAGGTGTTTCCGGTCAGACAGCAGAGAAAGAAGCATCCCGACAGGAGGAAACAGCTACAGAGAAAAAGCCGGATGCGGAACCGGAGGATGCACCTGCCACAGATGCAGGAAGTCATGCTACGGACACTACCACAACTGGTAATACCACCATCGGCACTTCAGGAAATACGACGGGCAGTACCGGAAGATTTTCCAATGGAAGTATTTGGGATAAGGATAAAAAATAAATAAACCATGAGAAAGAGCAGATGCCAACGTGTCTGCTCTTTTAGATTGAGGGGAACTGTGGTATAATGTACGCGAAAAGAAAATCAAGCGACTGCGAAGTACGCAGTGCGGGTTTACGAGCGTGAATGTATGCGAACACAATATGGCAGGAGGCACAGGATGGTCAACTTTGAAGAGGAATTGAAAAAGCTGCCCCATAATCCGGGGGTATATATCATGCGGGATGTCCACGATACCATATTGTATGTGGGCAAGGCCATTAACCTGCACAATCGTGTCAGGTCTTATTTCCGTGAGAATATCGGGCGAGGTCCCATGATTGACAAGATGGTTACTTTGATAGCCCGCTTTGAATATATTGTAACAGATTCTGAATTGGAAGCGCTGGTGTTGGAGAACAACCTGATTAAGGAGCACAGTCCCAAATATAACACACTTTTAAAGGATGATAAGACCTATCCTTATATCAAGGTAACTTTGGGGGAGGAATTTCCTCGTATCCTTTTTTCCAGAGAAATGAAGAAGGATAAGTCTAAGTATTTCGGGCCTTATACCAGTGCGGCTGCGGTGAAGGATACCATTGAGCTGTTGAACAAGCTGTACCAACTGCGTACCTGTCACAAAAGTTTACCAAAGGAAATCGGTAACGAGCGTCCCTGCTTAAATTACCATATCAAGCAGTGTCTGGCACCCTGTCAGGGATATATTGACAAGGAACAATATCGTCAGCAGATTGCCGGTGCCATGGAATTTTTGAATGGTAATTACGGACCTATCCAGAAGGATTTGGAGGCGAAGATGCTGGCGGCGGCAGAGAACATGGAGTTTGAGGAGGCTGCTAAGTATCGTGATTTGTTAAACAGTGTGAAGCAGGTGTCCCAGAAGCAGAAGATTACCAACAGTGTAGGGGAGGACAAGGATGTAATCGCCCTGTATCAGGATGAGGCAGAGGCTGTGGTGCAGGTATTCTTTATTCGTGACGGTAAGTTGATTGGTCGCGAGCATTATTATATGACGCATGTGTCGGGGCAGAAGAAGCCGCAGATTTTAGAAGATTTTATCAAGCAGTTTTATGCAGGTACTCCCTTTATTCCCAAGGAGCTGATGCTGCAATATGATATAGAAGATATTCCCTTGATTGAAAGCTGGCTGACCCAGCGGCGAGGCAGCAGAGTGTATGTCCGGGTGCCAAAGATTGGTACCAAGGAGAAGCTGGTGGAGCTGGCCGCTCAGAATGCCAAACTCATCCTGAGCCAAGACAAGGAGAGGCTGAAGCGTGAGGAAGGGCGTACCATCGGTGCGGTGAAGGAGATCGCAGAGCTTTTGGGGCTGGAGCATATAGAACGTATGGAGGCCTTCGATATTTCCAATATCAGCGGTTTTGAAAATGTCGGTTCCATGGTGGTATACGAAAAGGGTAAACCTAAGAAGAGTGATTATCGCAAGTTTCGTATCAAAACTGTGTCCGGTCCGGATGATTATGCCTGCATGAGAGAGGTGTTGACCCGCCGCTTTTTGCACGGTATGGAGGAAGGAAAGGAACTGGAGGAGCAGAACATAGAGAAGCAGTTCGGCAGCTTTACCAAATTTCCGGACTTACTCCTTATGGACGGTGGTCGGGGACAGGTAAATATTGCCTTATCCGTGTTAGAGGAGCTTCGCATCAATATTCCGGTATGTGGTATGGTGAAGGATGATAACCACCACACCAGAGGCTTGTACTTTAATAATGTAGAGTTGCCTATCGATACTCATTCGGAGGGCTTTAAGCTGATTACCCGTATACAGGACGAAGCACATCGTTTTGCCATCGAGTACCATCGTTCCCTGCGCAGCAAGGATCAGGTGAAATCCGTGCTGGACGATATCTCCGGTATCGGTCCTGCCCGCCGCAAGGCTCTGATGCGTCACTTCCGCTCCTTGGAGGAAATCCGCAAGGCGGAAGTGGAGCAGCTCATGGAAATCCCCGAAATCACCCAAAAGGTGGCAGAGGAAATCTATGCATTTTTCCATTGAAGCCCTGAAAGGAATATGTTATATTGAAGATAATCGAATTCAGAAAGGATGCAAAAGATTATGCCAAGTATTAGTTTAAAAAAGCTTATTGACAAGATGAAGCTGGAAAATCTGACGGTGGAAGTAAGTGTGGATAACAAGCGCATTACCCAGACAGACCTGAATCGTCCGGCATTACAGCTGACCGGTTTTTTTGAGCATTTTGATGCAACCCGTGTACAGGTAATCGGTTTTGTGGAGTATACCTATTTGGAAGGTTTGGACAATGACAGAAAGCAGGAGATTTATCACAAGCTGCTTTCCTATGATATTCCGGCGGTGGTATTCAGTAGAGATTTGAGACCGGATGAGTTGTTTTTCCAAGCTGCGGTAGAGCATAATGTTCCGATTTTGTCTACCAAGAAATCCACTTCCTCCTTTATGGCAGAGACTATTCGTTGGTTAAATGTACAGCTGGCACCCTGTATTTCCGTGCATGGTGTATTGGTGGACGTATTTGGCGAAGGCTTGTTGATTACCGGTGAAAGTGGTATCGGTAAGTCTGAGGCAGCATTGGAACTGATTAAGCGTGGTCATCGTCTGGTGACGGATGATGTAGTAGAAATCCGCAGAGTGAGTGAAGAAACCATTATCGGTAGTGCACCGGATATTACCAAGCATTTCATCGAGCTGAGAGGTATCGGTATCGTGGATGTAAAGGCGCTCTTTGGTGCTTCTTCCGTAAAGGATACTCAGGCTATCGATTTGGTAATCCGCTTGGAGGACTGGGATAAGGATAAGGAATATGACCGTCTGGGTCTGGAAGAAAACTATACGGAATACTTGGGCAACAAGGTAGTGTGTCATAACATTCCTATTCGTCCGGGACGTAATTTGGCAATTATTTGCGAATCCGCGGCAGTAAACCATCGTCAGAAGAAGATGGGTTATAATGCAGCACAGGAATTGTATGCGAGAGTACAGAAATCTTTAGCAAGAAAAAGAGAAGAAGATTAATTGTTTGGAGGATAAGAGATGAGTAAGTATGCTTTTGGTGTGGATATCGGCGGTACTACCGTAAAATTAGGTTTGTTTGACAGAGAAGGCTGTGTATTGGAGAAGTGGGAGATCCCTACCGTAAAGGATAATCACGGTGCCAGCATTTTGCCTGACGTGGCAGCAAGTATTAAGGCAGTTATGGAGGAAAAGGGCATCGATGGAGATGATATCGTAGGCGTGGGTGTAGGTGTACCCGGTCCCGTAGATGAGGAAGGAAATATTCACAAGGCCGTAAACTTAGGCTGGGATGAGTTTAATATTCCCAAGGTATTGAGCGGTTATCTGGACTTGCCGGTAAAGGCCGGTAATGATGCAAATGTAGCTGCATTTGGTGAAATGTGGCAGGGTGGCGGTAAGGGCTACTCTAATTTGGTGGCAGTTACCTTAGGTACCGGTGTCGGCGGCGGTATTATTATCAATGGTCACATCCTGACCGGTGCAACCGGAGCAGGTGGTGAAATCGGTCATATTCACATCGAAGACAGTGAAACAGAGGTATGTGGATGCCAGAACAAGGGCTGTTTGGAGCAGTATGCTTCTGCAACCGGTGTGGTTCGTCTGGCACAGCGCAGATTAGCGAAGGATGATGCACCCAGTGTACTCCGTGATGTGGACCTTACTGCAAAAGCTGTATTCGATGCAGTGAAGGAGAGAGATGAGGTGGCAATCGAAATCGCAGAGCAGTTTGGTGAGTACTTAGGAAAGGGATTGGCAGCGGTAGCAGCTGTTGTAAATCCTGAAATCTTTGTTATCGGTGGCGGCGTATCCAAGGCCGGCGATATGTTATTTGATTACATTCGCCCTGCATACGACAAGTATGTATTCCATGGCTGTCGTGATGCCAAGCTGGCGTTGGCTACCTTGGGCAATGATGCCGGTATTTTCGGAGCAGCAGCTTTGATTTTGTGTGAATAAAAATAGAACAGAAGGAAATAGACATGATTAGCAAGACCGTTGTAAAAGCATTGGAGAATTTTTTACCTGCAGAGAATATTTACTTGAATGAACCAATGAGTCAGCACACTACTTTTCGCATAGGCGGAGAAGCCGATTGCTTTTTGCAAATAGAAAATGTAGAGCAGCTGAAGAAAGTACAACGCTATTTACAGCAATTGGAGATTCCGTATTTTGTGTTGGGGAACGGCAGTAATCTTTTAGTGGGGGATGAAGGATTTGCCGGTGTTATTCTGGAAATAGCAGATAAGATGAATGAAGTAAAGGTAAGGGGCAATTTGATTGTGGCACAGGCAGGTGCCCCCATGAGTAAAATTGCCCGTATTGCCTATGAAAACGGACTGACCGGTTTTGAATTTGCAGCAGGGATACCGGGAACCATCGGTGGCGGCGTGGTGATGAATGCCGGTGCCTATGGCGGAGAACTGAAGCAGGTGGTTACTTTGGTAAGGGTAGTTGACAAGGAAGGGGATTTATTAGACCTGGACAATGCTACCATGGAGTTTGGTTATCGTACCAGTGCCATTAAGCACCAGCCCTTTACGGTAGCTGAGGTACATATTCAGTTGCAGGAAGGGGAACCGGAGCAGATTAAGGCACAGATGGATGAACTGGCCAGAAAACGTCGGGAAAAGCAACCATTGGAGTATCCCAGTGCAGGCAGTACCTTTAAACGTCCGGAGGGATATTTCGCCGGAGAATTGATTATGAATGCAGGACTGCGTGGTTATCAGGTGGGAGGAGCTCAGGTTTCCGAGAAGCATTGTGGCTTCGTCATTAACACGGGAGGTGCTACGGCAGCAGATGTGAAGCAGCTAATCGCACATGTACAGGAAACGGTAAAAGAACGTTATGGCGTGGAGCTGGAGCCAGAAGTAATCATGCTCTAATGAGCGGCAGGAAACCAAGCGAAGCGGGCAAATAAGCATAAGGTGCGAGTTTGCGAGTGAAATGATAGAGGTATGGCATGAGATTTGTTATTGTTACAGGGATGAGTGGTAGTGGCAAAAGTACAGCATTGAAAATGTTAGAGGACGCGGGCTATTATTGTGTAGACAATTTGCCCGTGTCTCTCATTGAGAAGTTTGTGGAACTGCTGGCGATGCCCAACAATGAAATAGAAAAGGTAGTGCTGGGGCTGGATGCAAGAGCCGGACAGGCCTTTGAAGAAGTGGCAAATATACTGGATGCCCTGCGTGATAAGGGGTATCTGTTTGAAATATTATTTATGGATTCCTCGGATGCGTCTTTGATTAAACGTTACAAGGAAAGCCGTCGTCTGCATCCGGTGGAGCCGGAGGGACGTATTGAGGATGGTGTGAAGAAAGAACGTGAAATGCTTGCAAAGATTCGAAAGCAGGCAGATTATGTGATTGATACTACAGGACTGCTGACCCGTGAATTAAAAGCGGAATTAGACCGCATTTTTGTGGAGGGTGAGGAATATAATAGTCTCATGATAAACGTCATGTCCTTTGGCTTCAAGCATGGTATTCCCGCAGATGTGGATTTGGTGTTTGATGTACGATTTTTACCCAATCCTTATTATGTGGACGAGCTGAAGACCAAAACGGGCAATGACAGGGAAGTACAGGAATATGTCATGAGCTGTCCGGAGAGCCATGTATTTCTGGAAAAGCTGGTGGATATGCTGCAGTTTTTGGTTCCTAATTATGTGAAAGAAGGAAAGTACCGACTGGTAGTGGCAATCGGTTGCACCGGAGGAAAGCATCGCAGTGTAACCCTGGCGAATGAACTGTATCAGGAAATGAAGGATAAGGGAAATTATGGAATGACGATTTTTCACAGGGATGTGAATAATCGCAGCAAATAATAAGTACCCTATTGGGAGGTAAGTATGTCATTTTCGCATGATGTAAAAGAAGAACTGGCAGGGCAGATTAGTTCAGCCAGACATTGTCAGATGGCAGAGCTGGCGGCAATATTGCACTTTACAGGACAGTACGGAAGAGACAGTGAGGGCAATTTTACAATCGGTTTTCAGACAGAAAATGAAACTGTTGTAAAAAAAGGCTTTACATTATTGGAAAAAACATTTAGTATAGATACTAGTGTTGCTATCAGCAAGGAAAAAATGCAGGAATTTTATCATAAATTCGGGGATTTGGAAGACCCGGTGGATGAGTTGCTGTTAAAGAATGCTTGCTGTCGCAGAGCATATATCAGAGGAGCCTTTTTGTGTATCGGTTCTTTGAGCGTGCCGGAAAAGGGGTATCATCTGGAGTTTGTATGCTTAAGCGAGGAAAAAGCAAAACAATTGCAAAGCGTCATACAGAGCTTTGACATAGAAGCGAAGATTATACTTCGCAAAAAGTATTATGTGGTATACATGAAAGAGGGGGAGGCTATCGTAGACCTGCTCAATGTCATGGAAGCACATGTAGCACTAATGAACTTGGAAAATATGCGTATCCTGAAGGAAATGCGTAATTCCATCAACAGAAGAGTAAACTGTGAGGCAGCGAATATTTCCAAGACAGTAAATGCAGCCACCAAGCAGACAGAGGATATCCTATTAATTAAGGAACGTTACGGACTGGATAACCTGCCGGAAAATCTCAGGCAGGTAGCCTTGGCACGTTTAGAAAATAAGGATTTACCATTGAAGGAATTAGGGGAAATGCTGGATCCTCCCGTAGGAAAATCGGGAGTTAATCACAGATTGCGAAAGCTGAGCGAGATAGCAGAGAAGCTCAGGAAGTAGTGAAGGAGGAGAATGTTATGACAAAAAAGACAGTGGAGATCAGACTTCAGAACGGACTGGAGGCAAGACCTGTTGCTATGCTGGTACAGGTAGCAAGCAAGTACGACAGCTCTATTTATTTGGAGACTGCCGGAAAGAAGGTAAATGCTAAGAGTATCATGGGTATGATGAGCTTAGGTCTGGATTCAGGGGAAATCGTTACTGTAACCGCAGATGGAGCGGATGAGGTAGCAGCAGTAGGCGAAATGGAGCAGTATTTGTGTAATGTGACAGCATAGTGGAGACAAAAATTCGTCGGCATAATCAGAAAAAATGATTATGCCGATATTTTTTTAACATTATTGTTTATTTTTTGTCAAATGTGTGTTATACTGTCCGCAAAGGGTAATTTACCCATTAAATTTAGATTACAAACGGAGGTAACGAAAATGTTAGTTTCAGCAACCGAAATGCTTAAAAAAGCAAAAGCAGGTCACTATGCAGTTGGCCAATTTAACATCAATAACCTGGAGTGGACCAAGGCTATCCTTGCTACCGCACAGGAAATGAACTCTCCTGTTATCCTTGGTGTATCCGAAGGTGCAGGTAAGTACATGGGCGGATATCATGCAGTAGTTGGTATGGTAAACGGTTTATTACAGGATATGAACATCACTGTTCCTGTAGCTTTGCACTTAGACCACGGCTCATTCGAGGGCTGCTACAAGTGTATCGAAGCTGGTTTCTCTTCTATCATGTTTGATGGTTCTCACTATCCTATCGCTGAGAACGTAGAGAAGACTACTCAGCTTGTAAACGATGCTCATGCTAAGGGAATTTCCATCGAAGCAGAAGTTGGTTCTATCGGTGGTGAAGAAGACGGTGTTATCGGTGCTGGTGAGTGTGCAGATCCTGAAGAGTGTAAGGCAATCGCTGATTTGGGCGTAGACTTCCTTGCAGCAGGTATTGGTAACATTCATGGTAAGTATCCTGAAAACTGGGCTGGCTTAAGCTTCGAGACTTTGGATGCAGTTCAGCAGAAGACCGGTGATCTTCCTCTGGTTCTTCACGGTGGTACAGGTATCCCTGCAGACATGATTAAGAAGGCTATCAACCTTGGTGTTGCAAAGATCAACGTAAATACTGAGTGCCAGCTTGCTTTCGCTGCAGCTACCAGAAAGTACATTGAAGAAGGTAAGGATTTACAGGGTAAGGGATTTGACCCTCGTAAGCTTTTGGCTCCTGGTACAGAAGCTATCAAGGCTACTGTTAAGGAAAAGATGGAACTCTTCGGTTCTGTTGGTATGGCTTAATCAAGTACATATATGTCAGGAAGGGCTCCTGTTCGGTGGTATGACCGGGCAGGGGCTTTTTGAATGTTTAAAAGTCGGTTGCCCTGAGATGTAGTTGGTAGTAAAATAGGATTGCAAAGAAATATTGGCAGTTGACTGGAATGGTGGAATGATGAAGAAAATGGGTAAAACACAAAATGATTTTTCCAAGGGACCGGTTTGGAAATGTATTATTACGCAGGCAGTGCCCTTAACTGTTGCACAATTGGTGCAGCTTCTATATAACGTAGTAGACAGAATATACTTGGGACATATGGGGGATGGCAGCAGCATCGCTCTGACCGGCGTGGGACTGACCTTTCCCATTGTGACGTTGATCATGGCCTTTACCGCTTTGTTTGGTATGGGTGGCGTGCCTCTCTTTTCCATGGCAAGAGGTGCAGATGACAGGGAGGAGGCAGAAAAAATACTGGGACATTCCTTCGGACTGCTTGCAGGCAGCGCAGTGGTATTGACCGTGTTTTGTTATGTTTTTTGTAAACCCATATTGTTTTTGTTCGGGGCAGGAGAAGCTTCTTATGTCTATGCAGAGGAATACTTGAGGGTATATTTGCTGGGCACGATTTTTTCCATGCTTTCCACCGGCTTGAATGGTTATATAAATGCACAGGGCTTCCCTCGAATAGGGATGTTGACCACTGTTTTGGGAGCTGTTATGAATATTATATTGGACCCTATATTTATTTTTGCATTGAATATGGGGGTGTCCGGTGCAGCTTTGGCAACGATTATCAGTCAGGCACTTTCTGCTGTGTGGGTATTGCGGTTTCTGACAGGGAAAAAGGCGGTTGTGCGATTGAGGGGACGCTATATGCGCCCTACCAAACGAATTACTAAGGAAATCTGTCGTTTGGGTACTTCTAACTTTATTATGCAGGGAACCACCTGCGTGGTGCAGGTAGCGTGTAATTCTACTTTGCAGCAGTATGGCGGTGATTTGTATGTGGGCATTATGACGGTGTTAAACTCTATCCGCGAAATTTTTGCTCTGCCTATCGGCGGTATTGTAAATGGAGCACAGCCGGTCATCAGCTTTAACTATGGTGCCAAGAGAAACGACAGGGTAAAGTCCGGTATACGGTTCAATACCTGGTTGGGAGCTTTGTATACTACGGCTGCGTGGATTTGTGTGGTGGTATTTCCCAAGTTTTGGTTCGGGATTTTCTCTGATGATATACAAATGATGGATGCGGGAATCGAAGCCTTGAAAATTTATTTCTTCGGCTTTGTGTTTATGGCCTTTCAGTTTGCAGGGCAGTCTACCTTTCAGGCACTGGGAGATGCGAAGCATGCCATATTCTTTTCCCTGCTTCGAAAGGCAATCATCGTGGTGCCGCTGACACTACTTTTGCCCAGACTGGGCTTTGGGGTGCATGGAGTATTTCTGGCAGAACCGATTTCCAACGCGGTAGGCGGTTTGGCTTGCTATATTACCATGCGTAGAACGGTGTATCGGGAGTTGTAAAGCAGTATGGAATGTATTTTATCGCTTGTTTGTATTTATCGAAGGAGTGTACGATAGGTACAAATGAGCGATTGCTATTCAAAAAAGTAAAAATTCCTATTGCTTTTTTTATGCAATTAAAGTATGATTAGTTATACTAATCATACTTATGGAGGGCAGAACTATGGAATTTCCACAGGGGAAATATGCATGGATGGTAAAAATCGGTGAAAAGGGACAGTTTGTGATCCCGAAGGAGGCCAGAGAACTGTTTGATTTGCAGCCCGGGGCAGAAATATTGGTTTTGGGAGATGAGAAGCAGGGGATTGCTATTTTACCGCGAGAGAAGCAGAGAGAGTTTATTGCAAAGATTTTTTCACAGATGGAAACCGAGGAATAGGAGGCAGTGGCATGAGTAGAATTGTTTTCTTTTGTATTCCGGCACACGGACATACCAATCCCACTTTGGGAGTGGTGCGGGAGCTGGTAAGCAGAGGGCATGAGGTGCTCTATTATTCGTACAATGTGATGAGAGAAAAGATTGAGTCAACAGGAGCCACCTTTGTTTCCTGTGATGATTATGATATGGAGCAGAAGCTTTCTCCCAAGGACGCTGTGCGTGTGGGAAAGGATTTGGCTTTTTCTACGAAAATTTTAGTAGATACTACGTTGTCATTGGATGATAAGGTGTGTGCAGATATGGAGAAGCTGCAACCGGATTGTATCGTGGCAGATTCTATGGCTGTATGGGGCAAGGCAGTAGCTTTGAAGCTGGGGATACCCTTTGTATCTTCTACCACTACCTTTGCGTTTAACCAGCATTCCGCAAAGATTATGAAGCAGAGCGTAGGAGAGTTGTTTCGCATGATTTTTTCCATGGGAAAGATTGGCAGGGAAATCAAGCGTGTGCAGGATAAGGGATACCCTGTTAAGAGTGTGTTGGATATTATTCAGAATGATGAAAACACTCATACTGTGGTTTACACTTCCCCGGAATTTCAGCCCTGTGCGGAGACCTTTACAGACAAGTATGCCTTCGTAGGACCGTCCATTCGTCCGGCGCAGAGCGAGATAGAAAAGACAAAAGAAAAGCTGGTTTATATTTCCATGGGTACAGTCAATAATGATATGCTGCCCTTTTATAAAAAGTGTATCGCAGCATTGGGACAGACCGATTATCAGGTCATTCTGTCGGTGGGTAATCTGGTGTCTGTAGAGCAATTCGGAGAGTTGCCGGAAAATGTAAAGATATTCTCCAGTGTGGACCAGATTGCTGTATTGCAAAAGGCAGATGTGTTCCTTTCTCATTGTGGTATGAACAGTGTGAATGAAAGTCTGTTCTTTTCTGTGCCTTTGGTGATGCTGCCGCAAACACCGGAGCAGGGAGGTGTGGCAACTCGTGTAGCCCAGCTGGGAGCAGGAAAGAAACTGGAAAAGACCGATGCGGAAGAAATCCGTAAAGCAGTGGAAGAGGTGTTAGCGAATAGCTCTTATAAGGAAAATGCAGCAAGGATTGCAGAGGGCTTTCGAAGCTGTGCAGGCGCTGCAGGAGCTGCTGACAAAATTCTGAGTGTATGCAAGGGATAATAAAAAAGCCCCATAAAAGGGAGGATGCCAAGTAAAGTGACCTTTACTTGGCATTTATTATGAAAAAGTTATTATAAACAATAAACTGTTATTTACTTATTTAAGTTTTTGAGTTATTGTTGTGTTCCTTTGTTAATTATAGTATAGAGGATAGAAATGTCTAAAAAATGATGGAGAATTTAAAAATCATTGAATGATTTGTAAACAAATTATGAACGAGGGGAATAGCTGCCCCAGCCGTTTCCTATCTGGGGAGCTTCTCCGGTTCGGGATATTCTACGCCAAAGGTTTCTACGGTAACGGTTTTCATAACCTGTTTCTCTAAAGGTCTGTCGTTGTAATCCGTAGCGGTTTCCGCGATTTTGTTCACAACCTCCATGCCCTCGATGATTTTGCCGAAGGCTGCATAGCCGCCGTCCAAATGAGGAGAGTTCTTGTGCATAATAAAGAACTGGCTGCCTGCGGAATTGGGCATCATGCTTCTGGCCATAGAGAGAACACCCTCCGTGTGCTTTAAGTCGTTGGCGAAGCCGTTCTGAGCGAATTCACCCTTGATGCTGTAGCCGGGACCACCCATGCCGGAGCCCTGAGGACATCCGCCTTGGATCATAAAGCCGCGGATTACGCGATGGAAAATCAAACCATCGTAAAATTTGTTGTTAATCAAGCTGATAAAGTTGTTTACGGACTGGGGAGCGATTTCCGGATATAATTCCAGCTTCATTACGTCTCCGCTTTCCATAGTAATGGTTACAATAGGATTCTGTGCCATAATGTATTTCCTTTCTGTTTGAGATTGTGGCAGTCATTATGCAGAATAGTTCTGGTTCTCAACTCCGCCACAGTGTATAATGATATCATAACCGAATTGGGAAGGAACGTAAAGAAAATTATGAAGATTTCTGATGTGAAATATTTAAAAAAGGTTTGTGCAGTGTTGCGGGACAAGAAGCAAGTGGCTTCTCTGAGCAGGTTGGCGGAGAAATTGCAGGAAAAAGGAATTCTCTGGGAAGCGGTGGGAGATGCCGAGCTGAGCGTTGCGGTGATGTCAGGAGAAGAAGCGAATGTCCAAAGAGCTATAGGAGGGAAAGAGGCAGAAAATGCGGATAAGGGGATACTGTATATTACGGACTGTAAATCGGTTTTGGAAGAGTTGATTGCTTTGAAGCTTCCGGTGCTGGCTTGCTATCATGCAGGGAATAGAGGGGAGGATTTGTCTGAGGCAAGGTATGCGGTGGAACAGCCCGAGGAGATAGAACCGGCATATCTGGAGCGTGTTTATCGAAGGTTTGCAGGGATACCCTGGGATATTCTGGAGACAGAACGCTTAAGGATACGGGAGAGTATTCCGGAGGACGCAGAAGCCTTTGCACGAATCTATGGAGAGCCTGCCATTACCCGCTTCATGGAGAGTTTGGCAGACAGTAAGGTGAGCAATCCGGAGTACTTTCGTCAATATGCAAGATATGTGTATGAGTTTTACGAATTTGGCATATGGACGGTGATTTGGAAGGAAACCGGTGAGGTAATCGGGCGTGTAGGTTTCAGTATGCGAGAGGCGTTTGAAGCACCTCAGCTGGGATATGTGATTGGTACGGCATGGCAGGGGAGAGGCTTTGCGAAGGAGGCCTGTGAAGGTGTTTTACGATATGCACAGGAGGAGCTTGGTCTAGAACAGATACAGGTTTTGATACAGACACACAATATACCGTCTCTTAATTTAGCCTGCCAGTTAGGCTTTGTTTATGAAAGAAATTTACATATTGAGGAGAAAGAGTATCAACTTTTGGTGAAAAATTATACATATTAAACGAAAATTGTGACAAATTTGGTTAAAAAGCTGAATAATGGTGGCATTTAAAAGGAAATTGTGATATAATAAATGCAGGTTTTAAACTCGTGAAATGAATTAAAAAATATAGGGCGGTGAGAGTATGGGTTTGATGAAGAAAGAGAACGAGGAGAAGGTGAAAGTACCAAAAGCTCCAAAGGCACCAAAGCCGGAGAAAAAGGGGAAGGTTCCAAAGGAAAAGATGCCAAAAGAAAAGAAGCCTCCAAAGTCTAAAGCAGGAAAGAGTGCAGGGAAACGTAAGGGTACGATTTTGACTGCCATAATGGTAATTTGTATTGTCCCGGTAGTTTTGATGATTGCACTGGGTGTGGTAAGCTACATAACAGCATCGAATGCTATTTTGACGCAAACAAAGGATTCCGCCTTGGCAACGGTAAGTGCTGTGGCAGATTATACGAATTTGGTATGTAATACCATAGCCACGAAGGGTACAGAGGTGGTAAGTAATAAGGATGTCAGCGGATACTACACCAAGTATTATAAGGACCCGACTTCAGCAGATGCAAAGGCTGCCATGAGTAATATCAAGGCTTTTTTGAATCAGACCAAGCAGTCTAATCAATATATTGCCAGCTATACCTTCATTCCGGAGAAGGGAGATGGTGTGAGTACACTGGTTGGTAATTATCCGGCAGATGTTTGGGAGCAGTTCAAGGCTTCTCCGGAAGGCTCAGAATTTTTAAGCTCCGGTAAAATCGCCGGTTGGAAGGGGTATCATGAATTTGTGGATGATACCTTGGTATCTGACCCGGCAGGCTATGGTTTTGCTTATTTCCGAAAGATGTTACAGAATAATACGATATTGGTAATGGGTCTTACCATGCAGGAAGTAAAGGATACTCTCGTTGGCATGGATATGGGCGAGGGAAGTATTAAAGCCATGGTTTCAGCAGATGGAAGAGAAATCGGTGTTGAGTCGGATAAGGTATTCATTGATCCGGACGACAGCACTATTACCGCAGAGTATTACGGCTTGGGAACGCAGGAGCATGGCGGACAGTTTTTCGTAGGTACTTGGTTCCATGAGCAGACCAAGGATAGTAAGGTGGGCGGTTATCTGGATGTGGAAGTGGATGGTAAGTCTTATTTCTACTTCTATTCTCCGGTAGGAACCACAGGCATTATGCTGTGTACACTGGTTCCCCAGGATAATTTGCTGGCACAGGCACGTTCCATTGCTTATATAACCATTGCATTTGTGGTAATCGCAGTAGTGATAGCACTCGGTTTAGGTGTTTCTATTGCAATCGGTATTCGTAAGACCTTAAACGGTGTGGTTGGTGGTTTGAAGAAGGTAGGAGCCGGTGACTTGACGGTTACCTTTAAGACCAACAGAAAAGATGAATTTATGCAGCTGACAGAGGATTTGAACCAGACCTTGAGTGGTATTCGTGGTTTGATACAGGATACCAGAAACTTTGGGGAACAGGTGAATCAGATGTCAGGGGAGTTGGCCATTAAGACAGCGGATATTAATGAATCCATGAAGCAGGTAATGCAGGCTGTGGAGGAGGTATCAGAGGGTACCCAGAATCAGGCATCTGAGACAGAGAACAGTAACATGAAGATGATTAGTCTGGCAGAGAACCTGACGGATATTTCCGACCAGACCGAGGTCATGGAAAAGATGGCTGATAATGTTATGAAGTCCGTAGAAAGCGGTAATCAGATTATGACTATTCTGAATGAGAAGTCTGATACCGCAGCAGAGATTACCAAGGAGCTGAGCGAAGAAATCATGGAAGTAGAAGCCCGTTCCAAGGAAATCCAGGGTATTATCGGTGTAATTAACAGCATTGCAGAACAGACCAATCTCCTATCCCTGAATGCTTCCATTGAAGCAGCGAGAGCAGGTGAGGCAGGAAGAGGCTTCTCTGTAGTAGCGGATGAAATTCGTAAGCTGGCAGAACAGTCTAAGGAATCTGCGAACCAGATTAAGAAGATCGTAGAAGGTATTACAGAAACTACCAATCGTACCAGCGAATCTGCAAAGTCTGCAGAAACTATGATGCAGGAGCAGACCGAGGCATTGCGTGATACAGTAGCTATCTTCCACAGCATCAGTGATGCAACCACAGAACTGGTAGATAAGCTGCATGTAGCCGGCGATAACATGGAACGTATCATGGTGGAGAAGGAAAATGTAGGTGACTCCTTGCAGAATATTGCAGCGATTTCCCAGCAGGCAGCTGCTTCCGTAGAAGAAATCAATGCAACCTTGAACGAAGAAATGATGACCATTACACATCTGAGTGAAGAGGCAGAGGCTCTGAAGGAGCAGATGGCAGTTATGAACGAATCGATGGAGAAGTTCCAAGTATAATGAATAGACAGAAAACAGCCCCCGGCATTATCACCGGGGGCTTGCTTGTGCTTTGTTTTAGTTGCCGTAGAAAATCTGTGCGATAGGAGAATCTGCGGAAAGAATAAGGGTTTTGTCATTGCCGCCCATGGAAATCTTCAGGGCATCCAGGCTGCGGACAAAGGTATAAAATTCTGTTCTGCTTTCATCTGCATATGCTTCAGAGAGCTTTTTCATGTACTCTGCTTCGCCCTGTGCAATCAGGATTTCCGCTTTTCGCTCTGCATCGGAAAGCAGTACGGTAATTTCCATATCGGTTGAGTTGCGGATTTTCTGAGCTTCGGAGTTACCATCTGCGGTGTAGCCCGCAGCGATGTTTTCACGTTCGGAAATCATACGTGCATAAACAGCATCTTTGTTGTCACCGGGCAAATCCAGCTGCTTGGTTTCAAAGGAAATCAGTTCAATACCGTACTGGGCGGTAGTATCACCGATATTTGCCAAAATAGCTGCGGATAATTCCCCGTTTCTGCCGGAAATCACTTCATCCTGAGTGGAGCTACTGATGACATTCTTGGTAGCATTGTAAACGATGGTATCCAGACGGTTCTCTGCGTTAGTAACAGAGGAGTTCAGGGTCTGGGCAAATTTCAGCGGGTCTGTGATTTCCCAGAGGATGTAGCTGTCACAGTACATGGTTTTTTTGTCACTGGTAATAACATCGGAGGCAGACAAATCATAAAGCAGGGTCTGCTTGGGAAGCTTATCTACACTCTGAATAAAGGGTATCTTGAAGGTGACGCCTGATTCGGATACCACATGGTCGATTTTACCGAACTGGCGAACCAGACTGTATTCGTTTTCATAGGTTACTACGATACAGGAGGAACCCACGAACAGTAATACCAGCAGTATTACAACAATGGATAAATTACGAAAAGTTTTCATATAGTCCTCACATTCTGCCGCATATGCGGCGTTGCGTTATTCTTTCTAATTCTTTCAGTGTTTCTGTGAATGTATGTTATGGAAGAGATACGGTACTATCCCCGGTAGGGGTGTTGCTCTCAATATTTACAAAAGATTCTATGGGGTAAATCATTTCCGTTTCCCCACTGGGGCTTTCGATGATGACCTTTAAATCCGGAAGTACTTCTTCCATGGTTTCGTAGAACATACGCTGCTTGGTAATGGCAGGGTTCTTTATGTACTCCTCATACATGGCATTGAAACGTGCCACCTGTGCTTCTGCCTCATTGATACGCTGGGTTTTCTTTGCCTCGGCATCCTTTTCAATACCGTCTGCCTTTGCCTTGGCTAAAGGAAGCTGTTCATTACGATACTTGTTGGCATTGTTGATGGCAGTTTCCTTGCCCTGCTTGGCGGTTTCTACATTCTTAAAGGCTTCCATAACAGTGGCTGTGGGAGGCTCGGAATCTTGAATGGTAATGTTCACCAACTGGATACCCAAATCATGTTCACCTAAGTGTTCCAGAATTTCTGATTTGATGGATGCCTGAATTTCACTCTTTCCGGTGGTCAGTACCTCATCTACCGGGTAACTACTGATTACGGAACGGATACAGCTCTGGCTGATGTTCTTCAAGATGCTGACAGGCTGTGCGGAATTGTAAAGTGCCTTTACCGGGTCAGAGAAACGATACTCTACGAAGAAGTCTACATTTACGAAGTTATAATCTTTGGTAATCATCAGAGACTCTTCTACATTACTGGTATCATCCTCCAGATTATAACCGATGGCAAAGCCCTGAATGGTGGTGTTTACCTTTTTCACCTTCTGTATCACAGGGATTTTAAAATGCAGACCGGGTTCTGTTACTGCTTTGGCTTTACCCAGTGTAATCAGTACTGCCTGCTCCTGTTCCCGTATCTGGTAGGTTGAGCCAAATACCAGGAGAAGTGCAACGATAATAATTGCTACGATTCCAACAACCTTATCGAAGGAGGCTGCTGAGATAGAATTTTGGGGTGGTATGGTTTGAAAACCATTTTTTCTGTTTCTTCTGGAATCTTTCATATAATCTGTCCTTTCTTTGAGAAAACTACCAAGACTTTCCTGCTAGTTATATGCATATCATACAGGAAGTAAGAAAATGTGACAATAGGAAAATAAGCACGTTTGGGGTTTCTATCGTGCAAAAAAGTGGAAACACTTGCAAAACAAGGGATTTTGTACTAGTATTAATATGTATGGTTTTATACAATGTAAGCGGTTACACATTGAAAGTGGGGGTGTTTATGAAGGTTTATTATTGTTTTCCGGGGGGAAAAGCAAAGGCTTTGACAATGAGCTATGATGATGGGAAGCATGCGGATGAGAGATTGCTTTCTATCTTTCAAAAATATGGTATCAAGGGTACCTTTAATTTAAATTATGGGATGATGGAACGTCCGGAGAGAATCGACAGGGAAAAAATCGTGGCATTGTATCAGGGGCAGGAGATAGCGACCCATACCATGACTCATCCTACCATTTCCAGATGTCCCCTACCCAAGGTGGCGAAGGAAATCATGGAGGATAGGGAAGGACTGGAGGCACTGACCGGCAGGATTATTCGCGGGCATGCGTACCCCAATGGTTCCTATAGTCCGGAGATTAAGGAATTGTTCGCAGGGCTGGGGATTGCCTATGCCAGAGTGGTGGAGGACAGGGCTGACTTTGAATTGCCCACGGATGTTATGGAGTGGCATCCGACCTGTCACCATAAGAACCCGAAGCTCATGGAACTGGGACAGTGGTTCGCAGATTATAATAAGAAGCAATATTTGAAGCTGATGTATGTATGGGGACACAGCTATGAGTTCGACAATGACGATAACTGGGAAGTGATAGAAGATTTTTGTAAGCTCATGGGTGGCAGAGAGGATATTTGGTATGCCACCAATATCGAGATTATCGATTATATGCAGGTGGTGAAGAGACTGGTTTACTCTGCAAACGGAGAAACTGTGTATAATCCTTCTGCACAGAGTGCCTGGTTAATCGTAGATGACAGTCGTGTAGTAGAGGTGCCCGGCGGAGCTTATGTGAAATTGGGCGAGTGATGGCACACTGCTGTAAAGAAGGACATAGAACTATCCTTGTCGGTGGTAGTACGGTGAAGGACAAGGAAATGCACTTGCCGGGAGTAGTGCGGTGAAGGAGAACTGCCGGCTGTGATAGGTAGAGTGTAGTGTTTTTGCAAGGAAATATGCTGACCTCTGAGTCAGTGAAAATAGAGAAGTGCCGTGCATGCGGCAGAAAAGGAGAGAATATGATAGTACAAAAATATAAGGATATGTTATCCGGAAAGTCCGTTATCAGACAGTTGTCTGAGTTTGCAACTGCCAGAGGTGCAGAGATTGGTTATGAAAATGTATTTGATTACAGCTTGGGTAATCCGTCAGTACCGGTTCCTCAGGAATTTACCGACCGTATGATACATATGCTGGCTACACAGGAAACCAATGTATTGCATGGCTATAGTCCCAGTTTGGGTATTACCTCTGTAAGAGAGGCAGTAGCAGCTTCCCTAAGTGAGCGTTTCGGTATTCCCTACAAGGCGGAGCATATTTTCATGGCCTCAGGCGCAGCAGGTGCTTTGGCACATGCATTCCGTCTGGTAACAGAGCCCGGTGATGAGATTTTGACTTTTGCACCTTTCTTCCCGGAGTACAATCCTTATGTGAATTTGACCGGAGCAGTATTAAAGATTGTCCCCCCAAATACCGCAGATTTTCAGATTAATTTCGAAGCTTTTGAAGAAATGTTGAATGAAAAGACCATGGCTATCCTGATTAATACTCCTAACAATCCTTCCGGTATTGTGTATTCCAAGGAGACCATCGAGAAGCTGGCAGAGACCTTGCGTAAGAAGTCCGCAGAGTATGGTCATGATATCTTTATTATTTCCGATGAACCTTATCGTGAGATTGTGTTTGAAGGGGTGGAGGCACCTTGTGTATCTGCTTATTATGACAATACCATCATGTGCTACTCCTTCTCCAAATCACTGTCCCTGCCCGGTGAGCGTATCGGCTATGTAGCGATTAATCCGGCATGTGCAGAGGCTGCTACTATGGTAAATATGTGCGGACAGATTTCCAGAGGGATTGGACACAACTGTCCTCCTTCCATCATTCAGCTGGCAGTGGCACAGGTGTTGGATAAGACTGCAGATTTGAGCGTTTATGAGAAGAATATGAATTTAATATATGACTGTCTGGTAGAGTTGGGCTTTACCTGCGTGAAGCCGGGCGGTACCTTCTACATCTTCCCTAAGGCTTTGGAAGAGGATGCTAAGGTATTCTGCCAGAAGGCATTGAAGTACGACTTAGTATTAGTACCTGGTGACAGCTTCGGTGCACCCGGCTACTTCCGCATGGCTTACTGTATCGACACCGAGAAGGTAGAGCGCTCCTTAGTAGCATTGCGTAAGTTTGTGGAAACAGAGTATCCGGAAAGGGGATAATGATGTACCAGGCAGGACTAATTCTGGAGGGCGGCGGCATGAAAGGTGCCTACACCACCGGCGTGCTGGACTTCTTCTTGGAGAAGGGGATTGAATTTTCCAGCGTGTACGGTGTGTCGGCAGGTGCTATTCACATGTGCAGCTACCTGTCCAAGCAAAAGGAACGTAGCATTAATATTGGATTGAAGTATGGTTCGGATAAACGCTATTGCAGTATTTGGAGCCTGCTGTTTACCGGTGATTTATTTAATGTAAAAACCTGTTATGATTTGGTACCCAATAAATGGGAGCCTTTCGACCATGAGACTTATGAAAAGTATCCGGGCAAGGCTTACGCAGTGGTGACCAACATTGAAACAGGCAAGCCGGAATATTTGCGGGTCAAGGAATGCCGCCAGGGGTTGCAAAAGGTGCGGGCATCGGCCTCTTTGCCACTGGTATCCAGAAATGTAGAAATCGACGGAAAACTATATCTGGACGGCGGTTGCTCCGATTCGATACCTATCGCCAAATCCGTAATGGACGGCAATGCCAAGAATGTAGTAATCCTTACCAAGGAGGTAGGCTATGTGCGCAAGCCGGCTACCAAATTGGGGCTGTTGAAGCTTCGTTACCGCAAATTTCCCAAGCTGGTGGAGGCTATGCAAAAGCGACATACTTCTTATAATAATACCATGGAATATCTGACCCGTTTGCAGGAAAGCGGCAAAGCCTTTATCATTCAGCCCCAGAAGCCCAATGAAGTGGGCAGACTGGAAAAGGACCCGGAGAAGCTGCGTGCTTTGTACCGGGAGGGCTATGAGGATGCGGCAGCCTGTTATGAAGAAATGATTCGATTTTTGGAGGCATAATTGTGTTAGAGATTTTAAAAGCATTTATTTACGGTATTGTGGAAGGTATCACCGAATGGTTGCCTGTGAGCAGTACCGGACATTTGATTTTGTTTGAGAAGCTGATTCCTTTTCAGAATGTATCGGATGACTTTTTCGAAATGTATGAGGTGGTGATACAGCTGGGAGCTATTATGGCGGTAGTGATACTGTTTTGGAACCAGCTGTGGCCCTTTGTTTTTTCCAAGGAAAAGCGTCAGGGCAAGACCGGTGTGCTGTCCTATGTGAACATGGACATTATGACCATGTGGTTTAAGATATTGGTATCCTGTGTACCGGCAGCAGCAATCGGTCTGTTGTTTGATGATGTGCTGGACGCTGTTTTTTACCGTTATGAAGTGGTAGCGGCAGCATTGATTGTATTTGGTATTGCCTTTATCATCATCGAGAACTGGAACAAGGGCAGAACTCCAAAGGTAAATTCCATCGCAGAGCTGAGCTACCAGATGGCAGTTTGGATTGGTGTGTTTCAGTTGATAGCGGCGGTATTCCCCGGCACCTCCCGTTCCGGAGCGACCATCATAGGAGCACTGCTAATCGGTGTTTCCAGAAAGGTAGCCAGTGAGTATACCTTTTTCCTGGCTATCCCCGTGATGTTTGGTGCCAGCTTGCTGAAGCTGTTGAAATTTGGCTTTGACTTTACTGCCACAGAACTGATTTGTCTGGTGGTAGGCTGCGTGGTAGCCTTCGTGGTATCCGTCTTTGTTTTGCGGTTTTTGTTGAATTATATCAAGAAGCATGACTTTAAGATTTTCGGCTGGTATCGTATTATTTTAGGTATCGTAGTGTTGATAACATTCGGTTTCTTTTTCTAAAGGTTGACAAATTCTTACTTTTGGAATAAACTGTAGTCTGTTGAGGGCGATTCGTCCGAAACATGAGGAGAATTTGAAAAAAATGGACCGTAATGAAAGGAGAGAATGATTATGGCAGCAAAGAAGACATCTGTAGATAAGACACCTATTGAAGTAGCAATCGAAGAAACCGCAGCACCTGTTGAGAAGAAGGCATGTGCAAAGAGAACCTGCAAGACCAAGGCTGTAAAGGCAGCTGAGCAGGAAGTTGTTAAGGAAGAGGCACCTGCAAAGAAGGCTCCTGCGAAGAAGGCAGCAAAGAAGGAAGTAAAGGCTGAAATCTCTGTTCAGTATGCAGGCAAGTCTTACTCTAACGAAGACCTTATGCAGATTGCAAAGGATGTATGGAGATTTGACTTAAAGCAGAAGGTTACCGATTTGGTAAGTGTAGAGCTGTATGTAAAGCCGGAAGAAAACATGGTTTACTATGTATTCAACGGTACTGAGAGCGGAAGCTTCGCAATCTAATGTTTTGAGACCGGAACAAGGTACATAGTAATATGGTACTTTGAGAGTTGCCGGAAAACAACAGAATAACGTACATGAGATGTCCCGGGACTGCTTTGGCGGTGCCGGGATGTTTTTTCGTTTATAATTTCTTTATAATTATTTTCGCCTAAATCTGTTGACAATAGTAACACTAAGTGATATTTTAGGTTATGAAGATGTTAGCACTCCTTGGAGTTGAGTGCTAATAATTCGAAGGGAGTGAGAGCGTGGAGCTGGACGAGAGAAAAACTAAAATATTGCAGGCAGTTATTCGTAACTACTTAGAGACCGGGGAACCGGTAGGCAGTCGTACCATTTCCAAGTACACGGACCTAAACCTGAGCTCAGCCACCATTCGAAATGAAATGGCGGATTTGGAGGAGCTGGGTTACATCCTACAGCCTCACACCTCAGCCGGACGTATTCCTTCTGATAAGGGCTACCGCTTCTACGTGGACTACATGATGGAACAGAAAGAACGGGAAGTCGTAGAAATGAAGGAGATGCTGGTAGAGAAGCAGGATAAGATGGAATTGCTGCTGAAGCAGGTGGCGAAGGTGCTGGCACAGAATACCCAGTATGCTACCATGATTAGTGCACCGCAGACCCATCGGAACAAGCTGAAATTCATACAGCTGTCCAGAGTGGATTACAATCAGCTGCTGGCAGTCATCGTAGTGGAGGGCAATGTAATTAAGAACAATATCCTGCATGTACGACAGGAATTGACGGACGAGACCTTACTGAAGCTGAATATTCTGCTGAATACCAATTTAAACGGTTTATCTATAGAAGAAATCAATTTGGGCATGATTGCAGCTCTGAAGCAACAGGCGGGCATCCATAGCGATATCGTGGGTGAGGTGCTGGATGCGGTAGCAGATGCTATCAAGGCAGACGAGGATTTGGAGATTTACACCAGCGGTACCAATAATATTTTCCGCTATCCGGAGCTGGCAGACCAGCAGAAGGCCAGTCAGTTAATCAATGCTTTTGAGGAAAAGGAAACTTTAAGTGAGCTGGTACAGGAAACTCTGGCTGACGAGAAGAATACCGGTATTCAGATTTATATCGGGGAAGAGGCTCCTATGCAGGGCATGAAGGATTGCAGTGTGGTAACAGCCACCTACGAGCTGGAGGAAGGTATGAAGGGAACCATCGGTATCATCGGTCCTAAGCGTATGGATTATGACAAGGTGGTAGGTACCCTGAAAACCCTGATGCATCAGTTGGATGATTTATATAGGAAGTAATGCACGGTGGCAATGGGTTCGCCATAGTGGATTGGATATAAAGGTAGGAACAGAAATCAAGAGAAAGGGATGAAGTGATGTCTGAAAAGGAAAATTTAGAGCAGGAAATCTTGGAAGAAGAAATAAAGGAAGAGGCTGCGGCAGAGGAAGCAACAGAAGACACTGCAACTGACGAAGCGACTGCAGAAGAATGTTGCTGTGAAGAGGCAGAAGGTGAAGAAGCACCGGAAGGTACAGAGCCTAAGACGTGGGCAGAGAAGAGAGCAGCCAAGAAGCAGGAAAAGGCAAAGGCCAACGCAGACAAGGAAAAAATCGCAGAGCTGGAAGACAGAGTGATGCGTCAGATGGCAGAATTTGAGAACTATCGTAAGAGAACAGAGAAGGAGAAGCAGGCTATGTTTGAAACCGGTGCCAAGAGTGTGCTGGAGAAAATCCTTCCTGTAATTGATAATTTTGAAAGAGGTTTTACTACCGTAGAAGAAGCGGATGAGGAGGATGCTTTCGTACAGGGGATGCGTAAGATTTACAAGCAGCTGATGGATGAGCTGGACAAAATCGGCGTGAAGCCTATCGAGGCAGTAGGTCAGGAATTTGACCCGAACTTCCACAATGCAGTGATGCAGGTAGAGAGCGACGAATTCGAAAGCGGCATCGTAGCACAGGAGCTGATGAAGGGTTATACTTATCGTGACAGTGTAGTGAGACACAGCATGGTAGGCGTGGTTTCATAGGGGCTATGTCACAGTCCCATAGCAGACACCTATAGAGGGTGCGAGCTTCAGAGTAATGTGAAAAAATTCGCGGGCACACAGCACGCTGCTTGCGATTTTTAGATATAAAAGTAATGTTGTAATTGATTTTCATAAAAATGGAGGAAAAAAGAATGAGCAAAATTATTGGTATTGACTTGGGTACAACCAACAGCTGTGTAGCTGTTATGGAAGGTGGTAAGCCCACCGTTATCGCTAACGCAGAAGGCGCAAGAACTACTCCTTCCGTAGTAGCATTTACAAAGACCGGTGAAAGATTAATCGGTGAGCCTGCAAAGCGTCAGGCAGTTACTAACGCAGAAAAGACCATCGCTTCTATTAAGAGAGATATGGGTACTGACAATGGCCGTACCATCGATGGCAAGAGATATTCTCCTCAGCAGATTTCTGCTATGATCTTGCAGAAGCTGAAGGCTGATGCAGAGAGCTATTTGGGCGAGAAGGTTACAGAAGCAGTTATCACTGTTCCTGCATACTTCAACGATGCTCAGCGTCAGGCTACCAAGGATGCAGGTAAGATTGCAGGTTTGGAAGTAAAGCGTATTATCAACGAGCCTACCGCAGCAGCACTTGCTTATGGTTTGGATAATGAAAAAGAGCAGAAGATTATGGTTTACGACTTAGGTGGTGGTACCTTCGACGTTTCTATCATCGAAATCGGTGATGGTGTCATCGAAGTATTGGCTACCAACGGTGATACTCGTCTGGGTGGTGATGACTTCGATAACAAGATTACCCAGTGGATGATTGACGAGTTCAAGAAGGCAGAAGGCGTTGACTTGTCCGGTGACAAGATGGCTATGCAGAGATTGAAGGAAGCAGCTGAGAAGGCAAAGAAGGAGCTTTCTTCTGCAATGACTACCAACATCAACCTTCCTTTCATTACTGCTACTGCAGAAGGTCCTAAGCACTTTGATATTGATTTGACTCGTGCGAAGTTTGATGAATTAACACATGATTTAGTAGAAAGAACTGCTATCCCTGTTCAGAACGCTATGAAGGATGCAGGCTTAACCAACGCTGATTTGGGTCAGGTACTTTTGGTTGGTGGTTCTACCCGTATTCCTGCAGTACAGGATAAGGTAAGACAGTTAACCGGTAAGGAGCCCAGCAAGACTTTGAATCCTGATGAATGTGTAGCAATCGGTGCTTCTATTCAGGGTGGTAAGTTGGCAGGTGATGCAGGTGCCGGCGAAATCTTACTGTTAGACGTTACTCCTTTGTCTCTGTCTATCGAGACCATGGGTGGTGTAGCTACCAGATTGATTGAGAGAAATACCACTATTCCTACTAAGAAGAGCCAGATTTTCTCTACCGCAGCAGACAACCAGACTGCAGTAGATATCAATGTAGTACAGGGTGAGAGACAGTTCGCGAGAGATAACAAGTCTCTTGGACAGTTCCGTTTGGATGGTATCCCTCCGGCACGTCGTGGTGTTCCTCAGATCGTGGTTACCTTCGATATCGATGCGAACGGTATCGTAAACGTATCTGCAAAGGATTTGGGTACCGGTAAGGAGCAGCATATCACTATCACCGCCGGTTCTAATATGTCTGATGATGAAATCGAAAGAGCAGTAAAGGAAGCTGCTGAGTTCGAAGCACAGGATAAGAAGAGAAAGGAAGCTGTTGAGGCCAGAAATGATGCAGATGCATTTGTATTCCAGACCGAGAAGGCACTTTCTGAAGTAGGCGACAAGATCAGTGACAGCGACAAGACTCAGGTAGAAGCTGATATGGCAGAAGTAAAGGCTATCTTGGAGAGAACTGCTAATCAGGAAATGAGCGACAGCGATGTAGAAGAATTAAAGGCTGCAAAAGAAAAGCTCATGAACAGTGCTCAGAGCCTCTTCACCAAGATGTATGAGAATATGCAGGGTGCTGCAGGTGCAGGTCAGGCTGGTCCTGATATGGGCGGCTTCACAGGCGGTGCAGCTGATGCCGGCGCAACCGAAAGTGCTCCGGAAGATGATGTAATCGATGGAGACTTCCGCGAGGTATAAAGAAAGAAAAATTTAGAGGTTCCGGTGGGGCTGCAGGTCTCACCGGAATTATTGAGAGTTTAGATTAGAAAGGCAGACGATTATGGCAGAACAAAAACGCGACTATTATGAGGTCCTCGGCGTGGACAAATCCGCAGACGAGGCAGCGATTAAAAAAGCATATCGTAACCTTGCAAAAAAATATCATCCGGACTCCAATCCCGGTGATGCAGAAGCAGAAAAGAAATTCAAAGAGGCTTCCGAAGCTTATGCAGTATTGAGTGATCCGGAGAAGAAACGCCAGTATGATCAGTTTGGCCATGCAGCCTTTGACGGCGGTGCCGGTGGTGCCGGCGGTTTCGATTTCAGCGGAACGGATTTCAGTGATATATTCGGAGATATTTTCGGTGATTTCTTCGGCGGAAGCAGTCGCAGAAGCAGCAGTGCAAATGCCGGTCCCATGAAGGGGGCGAATCTGCGTACCAGTGTACGTGTAACCTTTGAAGAGGCAGTGTTTGGTTGTGAGAAGGAAATCGAGCTGACCATCAAGGAAACCTGTAAGACCTGTAGCGGTAGCGGTGCAAAGCCCGGAACCAGTCCGGAAACCTGTAGCAAATGTGGCGGTAAGGGTCAGGTAGTCTTTACCCAGCAGTCCTTCTTCGGTACAGTGCGTAATGTGCAGACCTGTCCGGATTGTCAGGGCTCCGGCAAGATTATCAAGGATAAGTGTAGTGACTGTCGCGGAACCGGTTATGTACCGATGAAGAAGCGTTATGCAGTGGATATTCCGGCCGGTATTGATAATGGTCAGTGCAAGCGTATGCCCGGTTTGGGTGAGCCCGGTACCAATGGCGGTGCTCGTGGTGATGTGCTGGTAGAGGTTATCGTAGGAAGACATCCGATTTTCCAGAGACAGGATTACAATATTTTCTCCACCGTACCCATGTCCTTTGCAGTTGCGGCATTGGGTGGTGAGATTCTGATTGATACCGTTGACGGACAGGTCATTTATGATGTAAAGGCCGGTACTCAGACTGACACAAAGATTCGTCTGAAGGGCAAGGGTGTTCCTACACTTCGTAACAAGGAAGTTCGTGGTGACCACTATGTCACTTTAGTAATCCAGACCCCTGACAAATTGTCTCATGAGGCAAAGGAGCTGCTTCGAAAGTATGATGAAGCCAGCGGAGATTCCTTGAATGCTGTAAAGAATGCAACTAAAAATTCAAGCAAGGATAAGGATGAGGATGACAAGACCGAAGGCAAGGAAAAGAAGAAAAAAGGTTTTTGGAAATAAAAAATAAATCGTGTAAAGATAAAGTAAGTCCCCCACATTGCTGTGAGGGACTTGTTTATTTAACAACCATTCAAATTAAAGTAACAGTTCAAATAAGTCTGCATCCTCTTCTATGTATTTCATGTAAATCTCTTCATAAGATTCTGTCATGTAATGGTCAGAGAAGGTAAATACATCCTGCTTTAAATAGAAGATTACCTTGTTTACAAAGGTGTCGCGCTGACACAAATCCGCTTCGGATACAAAGAAAGGTCCTAACTTCTTATTTTCAGCAATTCGTGCCAAATGAGGATTTTCAGAGGCACGAACCTCTTTGTTCATAATATCAATCAGCTTATTTACCAAACGTCCGAAGGTAGGCCAGTCACGAGCCAGTTTGCCTTCGTAGTACAGCTCTGCTACATACTCAGCCAGCGGAGTACCCGGGAACAGGGAAGTCAGCGGACGATTGCCTGCGAAGGTGTCATAAGCATGTGTCCATGCTTCCGGAAGCTTGTCAAAGTCGATGCGCACATATTCCAGATTGAAACGTCTCTTGAAAGCACTATCCAGTACGAAAATATTTTCATCCGCAGTATTCATGGTAGCCAAGATGTTGAAGTTTGCTGGGAACCATACCTTGCCTTCTGCAAAAATATTTTTCAGACCGGGGTCCTTTGCCAGATAGGTAACCAGTTCCGGATTTTGTACTGCATATCGGGACTTACCATTAGGCTGGCGGTCCAATAACTGGAACAAATCACCTAAAATAGCAGGAGCATTACCTCGGTTAATTTCTTCAATAATCAAATAGTAGGGTTCCTTCGGATTGGAGAAGGCTTCCTTCAATAAAACTGCCAACGGTCCGGGAACGAATACATTGTCAATGGGTCTGTCCGGATTGGACAAAGGCTTGATACACCCTACAAAATCTTCATAGGTATATGCCGGATGGAAAATCAAACGTCTGCAGTGTGCATCAAAGACAACCGGATCCGGATAAATTTCTTCGATGAGCTTACTGACGGTATAGGACTTGCCGGAACCGGGAGCACCATAATAAATACGCTGAATGGGTACCATTTCTACTTCTGCATAGCGGTACTTCAAGCCACGGTCTTCGTTATAGGTTTCTTCGGTATTTTTGTTACGCAAATAAAAAGCAGAGGAAATTTCAGGTGCTTTGGAGTGAGGACCGTATTTCAAAAAGTGACGATACAGCTTCAGGGCTGAAAGGAAGGTTCCGTTTCCGGAATCCTCATTTACTGCTTCGAAGTTATCCGCAGCCTGTATTTTCTCCATCAGGGGTTCAAATTCACGAATATCATTGCAGGTGAACAGATTGCCTGCTACAAACGGAGTAATTTCCATACAGGACACTCTCAGGCAATGTGCATAGGCAATGATGGCATTATCTGTATAGCGGCGTACGCCTACATCGTTCAACTGGCGACGTAACCAGTCACGGAAACGTTGTTCATTATTCATAATAGCAGCACACATATTCATACTTCCTTTCATAAGAAATTCCTATCTCTAGTATGCATGAAAAAGTCAAAGTATGCAAGCATTTTATGCATTCTTTTGTTAAGTTTTACTATATCAAAGGAGAATTCAATGCAGAAATAAAGCAGAAACATTTGACATGAATTTGACATAATAGTAAAATTAAATTAATTATGCGTAAGTCCGTCATGCTATTGGCAGTTGCCTATGACAAGCCATATAGGTGCAAATCAGTGAATAGGGACAAAAAGAAAGGGTGAAAACGATGAAGTGGGTGAAATTCAGAATTAAGACGATTACAGAGGCTGAGGATATGATTATCAGCTCTTTATATGATATTGGTTTCGAGGGAGCACAGATTGAGGACAAGATTCCCTTGACCGCAGTGGAGAAGGAGCAGATGTTCGTGGATATTCTGCCGGAAGGACCGGAAGATGACGGGATTGCCTATCTCAGCTTTTTCGTAGAGAAAAAGGAGGATGGTACTCTGGAGGTGCAGGGAGAGACCATGGATGTGGATACCATTCTGGCAAATGTAAATGCAGAGCTGGATGATTTACGTAACTTCATGGATATCGGTGAAGGGACCATTACTGTGGACGAAACAGAGGATATTGACTGGATAAATAACTGGAAGCAGTACTTCCATCAGTTTTATATTGATGATATTTTGGTCATTCCTTCCTGGGAAGATATTAAGCCTGAAGATAATGAGAAGATGGTGCTACATATTGACCCGGGTACTGCTTTTGGAACCGGTATGCACGAAACCACACAGCTGTGTATC
The DNA here is from genome assembly GCA_045538995.1 of Acetatifactor sp. Classification (GTDB taxonomy): domain Bacteria; phylum Bacillota; class Clostridia; order Lachnospirales; family Lachnospiraceae; genus Acetatifactor. Next base: position 187,201 of record JAZQEK010000098.1, read on the forward strand.
CGTCAGCTGCGTAAATACATCACTCCGGAAACAGAGCTTCTGGATGTAGGAACCGGAAGCGGTATTCTGGCTATCCTTTCTCTGATGTTCGGTGCGAAGCATGCTGTGGGTACGGATTTGGACATTTGTGCTATCGAGGCGGTTGCAGATAACTGCAAAAATAATGGTATTGCACCGGAGCAGTTCGAAATGATGATTGGAAATATTATTACGGATAAGGACATTCAGGATAGGGTAGGCTATGAGTGTTACGACATCGTGGTGGCTAATATATTGGCGGATGTATTGGTACCTTTGACACCTGTTATCGTTAATCAATTAAAGCCCGGTGGAATCTACATCACCTCCGGCATTATCGATGACAAAGAGCAGACTGTCGTGGATGCAGTGAAGGCAGCCGGGCTGGAAGTCTTAGAAGTGACCTATCAGGGCGAGTGGGTAAGTGTCACTGCGACTAAGCGAAACGCTTAGTCGCTTGGAAAAGAACATCGCAGATGTTCTTTTCCTGTAGAAGTACGCAGTCTAAGAACGACTATGTTTTCTGCAGGAGGAACGCTTAGTAGCTTGGAAAAAGTGTAGAGTAATTTCAGATATGTAAGTCGGAGGTGGCATTCCTGTCCTATTAAGGACCGTTGAAAAACGTCAGCACTTGGAATTTTCGAGCAAAGCCTTGCGAAGAAAATTCCTTAGTACTGTTACGTTTTTCATCGAGCGAGAGCGTGTCCGAATAGGACAGGAATGCTACCTCCGACGTAGGAGTAGAAATTATGTATCAATTCTTTGTAGAACCCCATCAAATTCATGACAAAGTTGTCAGAATTGAGGGAAGCGATGTAAATCATATTAAAAATGTATTGCGCATGAAGATAGGCGAGGAACTGTCTGTGAGCAATGGCATGGATGGAAAGGAATATCGTTGCGGAATCGTCAGTATGGACGAGGAGTGCATTACCTGCGAGCTACGTTTTGTGAAGGAGGACGGTGTGGAGCTGCCCTCTCAGGTATATTTGTTTCAGGGGCTACCCAAGGCGGACAAGATGGAGCTGATTATCCAAAAGGCAGTGGAGCTGGGCGTGCATGCAGTTGTTCCGGTGGCAGCTAAGCGTTGTGTGGTGAAGCTGGATGACAAGAAGGCCAAATCCAAAATCGCCCGTTGGCAGGGGATTGCCGAGGCGGCAGCGAAACAGAGCAAACGCCGGATTGTACCAGAGGTCATGGATGTTATGAGCTTCAAGGAAGCCCTGGCCTATATTCAGGAGTTTGAAGTGAATCTGATACCCTATGAGCTGGCAGAGGATATGACCAAGACCAAGGAAATTATCGGACAGTTGCAGCCCGGACAGCGGATTGCTATCTTTATTGGTCCGGAAGGTGGCTTCGAGGAGGCAGAGATAGCATTGGCCATGGAGAAGGGTGTGGAGCCCATTACCTTAGGCAAGCGTATCCTACGTACAGAAACGGCAGGTTTTACGGTATTGTCATGGATTATGTATCAGCTGGAACAATAGCTTGAGGGTAAGATTTCTTGTCGAAAGTTTCAGATGACAGGTTGCTTAGGGGCAAGACCCGGCATATGATATTATAGATGATTTGCGGATGTTTTGGGCATCTGCTTAGAAGGAGATAGAGAAATGGAAGTGTATTTGGACAATTCTGCTACCACTAAGGTTTTTCCGGAAGTGGCAGAGCTGATGACCAAAGTAATGTGTGAGGACTATGGAAATCCCTCCAGTATGCACAGAAAGGGTATGGAAGCGGAGCAATATATCCGCTATGCCAAGGAAACACTTGCGAAGCTTTTAAAGGTGTCAGAGAAGGAAATCCTTTTTACCTCCGGTGGTACCGAGTCGGACAATATGGCTTTGATTGGCTGTGCCATGGCGAACCAGCGAAAAGGCAGACATTTGATTACTACCCGAATAGAGCACCCGGCTATTTTACAGACCATGCACTATCTGGAAACTCAGGGCTTTCGCGTGACCTACCTTCCGGTGGACAAAACCGGACGCATTTGTCTGGAGGATTTGCGTAAGGCAATAGGACCGGATACTATTTTGGTATCTATTATGTATGTGAACAACGAAATCGGCTCCCTACAGCCTATTGCAGAGGCAGGTGCCTTAATTAAAAAGATGAATCCCCAGACACTGTTCCATGTAGATGCAGTGCAGGGTTTTGGCAAGTTTAAGATATATCCGAAGAAGATGAATATTGATTTGATGTCTGTCAGCAGTCACAAGATTCATGGTCCCAAGGGCGTTGGTTTTCTCTATGTGGGAGAAAAGGTGAAAATACTTCCCATCACCCATGGTGGCGGTCAGCAGAAAAACATGCGCTCCGGCACGGAAAACGTACCCGGTATCGCAGGTATGACCATGGCAGCAGAGAAGATTTATGAGAAGTTCGAAGAAGATGTGAATAAGCTTTATGAAATAAAGGAATACTTTATTCAGGGAGTACAGCGCATGGAGGGAATACAGGTCAATGGTCTCATTCCGGAAGCTCCGGATTATCGGGGAACAGCCCCTCATGTGGTCAGTGTATCCGTAGCCGGAGTGCGAAGCGAGGTACTTCTGCATGCTTTGGAGGAGAAGGGGATTTATATTTCGGCAGGCAGTGCCTGTGCCTCGAATAAGCCCCAGACTTCAGAAACCTTAAAGGCGATTGGGTTGCAGAGAGAGCTTTGGGATTCCACCATTCGCTTCAGCTTTTCCGTATTTACTACGAAGGAAGAGATTGACTATACCTTAAAAGTAATGTATGATATGATACCAATGTTAAGAAAGTACACACGGAGGAAATAAAATGTTTTCAGCTTTTTTGATTAAGTATGCCGAAATCGGTGTAAAAGGTAAGAATAGATATTTGTTTGAGGATGCACTGGTGCAGCAGATTAAGTATGCACTGAAGAAATGTGAAGGAGAATTTAAGATTCACAAGACACAGGGACGTATCTTTGTGGATGCATTGACAGACTTTGATTTTGACGAGACCGTGGAGCATTTGCAGAGAGTATTCGGTATTTCCGGCATTTGTCCGATGATTTATGTGGAGGACGAAGGCTTTGAGAAGCTTTGCGAAACCATTGTAAAGTATATAGATGATGTATACCCTGACAAGAATATGACCTTCAAGGTACATGCCAGACGTACCCGCAAGAACTATCCCAAGGATTCCATGACCATAAACATGGAAATGGGTGAAGTGCTTTTGAAGGCATATCCTGAGATGCGTGTGGATGTTCACAAGCCGGATATTATGTTAAATATCGAGGTGCGTGAGAAAATTTATATTTACTCACAGATTATTCCGGGACCGGGTGGTATGCCTGTAGGTACCGGTGGCAAGGCGATGTTGCTTCTTTCCGGTGGTATTGATTCTCCGGTAGCCGGTTATATGATTGCCAAGCGTGGCGTGAAGATTGATGCAGTGTATTTCCATGCACCGCCATACACCTCTGATCGTGCGAAGCAGAAGGTAATCGATTTGGCGAGACTGGTGTCCAGATACACCGGCCCCATTTATCTGCATATTATTAACTTTACGGATATTCAGTTGTATATTCATGAACAGTGTCCTCATGAGGAACTGACCATTATCATGCGTCGTTATATGATGCGTATTGCAGAAACCATTGCCAAGGAGAATGAATGTCTGGGATTGATTACCGGAGAAAGTATCGGTCAGGTGGCGAGCCAGACCATGGCATCCTTGGTAGCAACCAATGAGGTGTGTGAATTGCCTGTATACAGACCATTGATTGGCTTTGATAAGCAGGAAATCGTAGAAGTATCTGAAAAGATTGGAACCTATGAAACATCCATCCTGCCTTTTGAAGACTGCTGTACCATATTCGTGGCAAAGCATCCGGTAACAAAGCCCAATGTAAAGGTGATACGCAGACATGAGAAGGATTTGGAAGAAAAAATTGACGAACTGGTAAAGACTGCTTTGGAAACAGATGAGTTGATTATTGTAAGTGAGTAAGTAGTTTGGTTGCCAACATACAAAAAGCGTGTGGGCAAAAGCCCACACGCCATTGTAACTAAGTAACGTTTTTGATTAGATCATGTAAGGTGCTAATACAGCCATAACCTCATCGATGTTATCTTCAGCATGGATGTTTAAGTCGATAGGCTTAGAAAGGTCTAAGCTGAAAATACCCATGATAGACTTTGCGTCGATAACGTATCTGCCGGATACTAAATCGAAGTCATAATCGAACTTAGTAATATCATTAACAAAGGACTTTACCTTGTCAATAGAATTAAGTGAAATCTGAACTGTTTTCATATCAATTACCTCCTTAATGTGTGTCATACCTTCAAACATCATATTAATGGTAAGTTTGGGAAAAGTCAAGCAGTAAAACAATACAAAAAAAGTGAGGAAAATCATGAAAAATGTGGCATTACATAATCTGGGCTGCAAGGTGAATTCTTATGAATTAGACGTTGTGCAACAAATGTTACAGGAAAATGGTTATAAAGTTGTACCATTTGATGAAATTGCGGACATTTATATCGTAAATACGTGTACGGTAACAAATATTGCAGATAGAAAGAGTAGGCAGATGTTACATCGTGCCAAGACCAGGAATCCGGAAGCTATCGTGGTGGCAATCGGGTGCTATGTACAGACCGGCAAGGAAGATGTGGTACTGGATGATTGTATCGATTTAGCTATCGGAAACAATCGTAAAAAGGAAATCGTGTCTATTATAGAAGCTTTTTTAAAGGAGCGGGGAATGCTGCAGGCACCGGCTAAGGTGGACAAGACCCTGCAGGATACTACTATTATCGATGTAAACAATACCTATGAGTACGAGGAGATGACATTGAAGAGGACTGCCGAGCATACTCGTGCTTATATTAAAATACAGGATGGTTGTAATCAGTTTTGTACCTATTGTATTATTCCTTATGCCAGAGGCAGGGTGAGAAGTCGTCATTGGGAGGATATCTATCGGGAAATCGAAGGCTTGGTAGCCAATGGTTATCAGGAAATCGTTCTCACCGGTATTCATATCAGCTCTTATGGAATTGACTTCGAACAGGAAGCCTGGGAACAGGGAAACAGTGTGGAAATGTTGAAGACAGAGGGACGGCATGATTATTCCGGTGCCTCCAAGCTCATTGATTTAATAGAGCGTATTCATGATATAGAAGGTTTGAGAAGACTTCGAATTGGTTCGCTGGAACCTCGCATTATTACAAAGGAGTTTGCAGGACGGCTGGCTTCACTTACAAAGGTATGTCCGCATTTTCACTTATCTCTGCAGAGTGGTAGTGATGCGACACTGAAACGGATGAATCGGCACTATACGGCAGAGGAATATCTGAATGGTGTGGAGCTGCTTCGGGAAGCCTTTGGCAGACCTGCCATTACCACAGATGTTATCGTAGGATTTCCGCAGGAAACAGAAGAGGAATTTGCACAGACCAAGGCCTTTTTGGAGCAGGTAGGCTTTTACGAAATGCATATTTTTAAGTATTCCAAGCGGAAAGGAACCATTGCTGCTGGATTGCCGGGGCAGGTGCCGGATTCCGTAAAAGCAGAACGCAGCAATGTGTTGTTGGAGCTGGAGAGGATACAGTCCAAGGAATTTCGGGCGTTTTACGTGGGAAAAGAGGCTGAAGTGCTTTTCGAAGAAACGAAAACCATTCAGGGAAAACAGTACCAGATTGGTCATACCGTAGATTATGTGAAGGTGGCTGTAGAAACCGCTCAGGATTGGGCGAATCAGATAAGGACCGTGCCGATACAGGGCTTTTTAACAGAGGAAATTTTATTTTAGCCGGCGAAATCAGTGTAGATGCATTGAAATTTTGGACTAAATAGGGTAAGATATAAGGATAAGGATGTGGAACAGTTCAGCCGCACCATAGGAAAGCGGTCATGGCGGTGTAGTAAGTATGAGAATTGGCACGAACCAGTTCAGCCGCGCCATTCGCAAAGCCGCCACTACGTGGCTTACCGCTGCTGCGCAGCTATCTTTGCTCATATACGGGCGATCATCTCATGCATATGTTCGTTCGCAATATCATGCGAGCATGATTTTGGCTCTCGTACACATGCATGGCTGAACTGTTGAGGATACATTGGGGAGGAACAAAGCATGCAGGATTTAGGAAATACGCGATACTTTAAAGTGCAGACAGAACCGGAAACAGGCGTAAAAGTTATTCTTTCTACGGTGTATGAAGCATTGACGGAAAAGGGATACGACCCGGTGAATCAGATTGTGGGATATATTATGAGTGGGGATCCCACTTATATCACCAGTCACAAGAATGCCCGCAGCCTGATTATGAAGGTGGAACGTGATGAATTAGTGGAAGAACTGCTGAAGGAGTATATTCGTACCAATCGTTGGTAAAATGTATAGTATAAGGCACCTTAGGATGAAATGAAGAAGAACAGGAGGCACAGATGTACTCTGTGTCATGAAAGGTATGGTTTTAATATGCGCATAATGGGCTTGGATTTTGGGTCGAAAACAGTGGGTGTGGCAATCAGTGATGCACTGTTGATTACGGCACAGGGAATAGAGATTATTCGTCGTAAGGAAGAAAATAAGTTACGCCAGACTTTGGCCAGAATAGAAGAGCTGATTGTGGAATACGAAGTAGAAGAAATCGTGCTGGGGATGCCGAAGAATATGAATGCCACGGAAGGAGAGCGTGTGGCTTTGACCATGGAATTCAAGGAGAAGCTGGAGAGAAGGACAGGACTGCCTGTGCATATGTGGGATGAGCGACTGACTACAGTAGCAGCGGATAAAGCCATGATGGAAGCGGGCATTCGCAGGGAAAACCGCAAGGAATATGTGGATATGATCGCGGCAACACTGATATTGCAGGGATATTTGGACCTTCGTGCCAACGAGAAAAAAGCATAGGATGAGAAGCTTGCCCACAGGCAGGCGTAGCTTGGGTTGTGAAAACAACAGAATGTGAGGAAGCATGAGTAAATTAGAAAAGATTACATTTAATCCGGACGGAGAAGCACCAATTGATTTTTTTGTGCTGGAACAGACCAGAATCGGCGGATACAATTATATCCTGGTAACAGACTTTGAGGAGGGTGACGGAGAGGCTTTGATTCTCAAGGATTTGTCTCAGGATGGCGACGAGGAGAGCGTTTTTGAAATTGTTTCTGACGATGAAGAGTTGAATGCAGTGGCCGGCGTGTTTGAGAGCATGCTGGAGGATGTGGAATTCGTTCAGGATGAAGAGTAGGAACGTGGAGGAAATTTGATTGAGTAAGAAGAAAGAAAATAGTATAGTGTCCAATCTGAAAATCATACCCTTGGGAGGTTTGGAACAGATTGGTATGAATATTACTGCCTTCGAATATGAGGACAGTATTATTGTTGTGGATTGCGGTCTGGCATTTCCGGCAGATGATATGTTGGGAATCGACTTAGTAATCCCGGATGTGACTTATTTAAAGGACAACGTGGACAAGGTAAAGGCTTTTGTGATAACACACGGTCATGAAGACCATATCGGAGCATTGCCTTATGTGTTGAAGGAGATAAATGTTCCTGTTTATGCTACCCGTCTGACCATGGGGATTATAGAGAATAAGTTAAAAGAGCATAATATGACCAAGACCACCAAGCGAAAAGTGGTAAAGTTCGGTCAATCCATTAATTTGGGACAGTTTCGGGTAGAATTTATTAAGACCAATCATAGTATCGTAGATGCTGCGGCGTTGGCTATTTATTCTCCGGCAGGTACCGTAGTGCATACCGGAGACTTTAAGGTGGATTACACGCCGGTGTATGGGGATGCCATTGATTTGCAGCGTTTTGCTGAAATCGGCAAGAAGGGTGTATTGGCACTGATGTGCGACTCTACCAATGCGGAGCGTCCCGGCTTCACCCAGTCCGAGAGAACAGTGGGTAAGACCTTTGATACTTTATTCGAGGAGCACAAGAACAGCCGTATTTTTGTGGCGACCTTTGCTTCCAATGTAGATCGTGTACAGCAGATTATTAATACTGCTTATAAGTTTGGACGTAAGGTAGTGGTAGAAGGCCGCAGTATGGTGAATATTATTGAGACTGCGTCCAACCTGGAATGCATCAACATTCCGGACAATACCTTGATTGATATTGACCAGTTGAAGAATTATCCGGACGAGCAGCAGGTAATTATTACCACCGGAAGTCAGGGAGAAAGTATGGCAGCGCTTAGCCGTATGGCAAGTAATGCCCATCGCAAGATTACCATCGGACATGGGGATACGGTTATCTTTTCTTCCAGCCCCATTCCGGGCAATGAAAAGGCGGTCACCAGAGTGATTAACGAGCTGCTTCGTAAGGGTGCGGATGTGATTTTTCAGGATACCCATGTTTCCGGACATGCCTGTCAGGAAGAGATTAAGCTGATTTATACTTTGGTACGTCCCAAGTACTCTATTCCGGTGCATGGTGAGTACAAGCATCTGAAGGCACAGGCCAAGATTGCGGAGAGTCTGGGAATTGATAAGGAAAATATTTTTATTCTGTCATCCGGTGATGTGCTGGAGTTAAATGAGGAGCATGTGGAGAGATTTTTGAACAAGGTTCCGGTAGGCGGTATTTTGGTAGATGGTCTGGGTGTTGGCGATGTAGGTAATGTGGTGCTTCGTGACAGACAGCATCTGGCAGAGGATGGTATCCTCATCGTAGTAATGTCTCTGGACAAGTATACCGGACAGCTGGCAGCCGGACCGGACATTGTTTCCCGAGGCTTTGTGTATGTGCGGGAGTCGGATGAGTTGATGGACGAGGCCAGAGAAGTGGTGGATACTGCCATCAACCACTGTATTGACAAGGGAATCAGCGACTGGGGTAAGCTGAAGAATACTACCAAGGATGTATTAAGTGACTACGTTTGGAAGAAAACGAAGAGACGACCGATGATTTTGCCCATTATTATGGAGGTTTAGGGTATGGAACGAGCATTACAGGCGTATATTGATAAGATTCTGGAATCAGAAGAATATCGGGAATATGCCAGACAAAGAGACAGAGTGAAGCAGTATCCGGAGTTAAAGGCGCAAATCGACACCTTTCGAATTCAGAATTTTAAGATGCAGACCAGCAGAGATATGGTTTTTGAAAAGATAGAGGGGTTTGAGCGTGAGTATGCTGATTTTCGGGAGCAGCCGATGGTTTCGGAGTTTTTGGAGGCAGAGCTGGCTTTTTGTAGAATGATGCAGAGACATAACGGCGAAATAATGGAAGCAATTGATTTTGAGTAAGGAAAGGCGATAAAGATGAAGATTAGGGATGTCGTATTGGCAGTATGTGAAAATATACTGAAGATAGCGGCTATTGTGGCAGTGGTTATATTGATTTACAGAGGCTCCACCATAGCTTATGAATACGGGTACCGCATCTTTGAAGAGCCTCCTATGGCTGCTTCACAGGAGGATGCAAGAGAGGTTATTGTAGTGATACCGGAGGGTATGTCCTCTAAGGAGATGGGACAGCTGTTTTATATGAAAGGTTTGATACGGGATGAAAAGCTGTTTCAGATACAATATTTGCTGTCAGAGTTCAAGGAGGATTTGTATCCGGGTGAGTTTACCTTAAGTACAGCCATGACAGTAGAGGAAATGCTGAAGGCTATGACAGTAAAGCCGGTAGAAGAGGAAACTGAGTAGCAGAAGAAATGATGTGTCTCTGTATGGTGGCACAGAGGGATGAACATGATAGTAGATGAAAGAATGGTTGCCTTTATTAATTCATTTGATAAAGGCAATACGCCTTTTTTAAACGAAATAGAAAAATTTGCCATAGAAACACAGGTACCCATTATCCGCAAGGAAATGCAAAGCTTCCTGCGATTTCTGTTGACTATGAAAAAACCTATGAAAATATTGGAGGTAGGAACGGCAATCGGCTTTTCCGCACTCCTTATGAGTGAATATGCTCCGACCGGATGTCAGATAACCACTATTGAAAAGTATGAGCCGCGAATTCCCATCGCACGGGAAAATTTCCGCAAAGCAGGAAAAGAAGAGGTGATTACCCTATTGGAGGGAGATGCCACGGAGATTTTGAAGGAACTGAAGGACAGCTATGATTTGATATTTATGGATGCCGCTAAGGGACAGTATATTCATTTCATGCCGGATATTCTGCGTTTGCTGGCAGAGGGAGGCATATTGGTATCCGACAATGTATTGCAGGACGGAGATGTGATGGAATCACGCTATGCTGTGGTGCGTAGGAATCGTACTATTCACGGAAGAATGCGGGAGTATTTGTTTGAATTGACTCATCATCCTCAGCTGGAGACGTGTATTTTACCGGTGGGGGACGGTATTACCTTGAGCGTGAAGTGTACAAAGCAGAAGGAGTTTATGTTATGAGAAGAGAGAAACCGGAATTATTAATACCGGCCAGTAGTTTAGAGGTGTTAAAAACCGCCGTTATTTTTGGTGCGGATGCAGTATATATTGGAGGCGAAGCCTTTGGACTGCGTGCTAAGGCTAAGAATTTTACCTCGGCAGAGATGGCAGAGGGTATCGCCTTTGCTCATGCGCATAGTGTGAAGGTATATGTAACAGCCAATATCCTGGCACACAATGATGATTTGTCCGGTGCGGCAGAGTATTTTGAAGAGCTGAAGAATATGAAGCCTGACCAACCGGATGCTTTGATTATTTCAGACCCGGGCATGTTTACCATAGCCAAGCAGGTTTGGCCGGAGGTAGAAATCCATATTTCTACCCAGGCGAACAATACCAATTATCAGACCTATCTGTTCTGGTGGCAACTGGGAGCCAAAAGAGTGGTTTCGGCCCGTGAACTTTCGTTGGCAGAGATTAAGGAAATTCGTGACCATATTCCGGAGGACATGGAGATTGAAAGCTTTATTCATGGTGCTATGTGCATTTCTTATTCCGGACGTTGCCTGTTGAGTAATTATTTCACCGGGCGAGATGCCAACCAGGGAGCATGCACACACCCTTGTCGTTGGAAGTATGCCGTAGTGGAGGAGAAACGTCCCGGAGAATATTTGCCGGTGTATGAGAATGAGAGAGGTACTTATATTTTTAATTCCAAGGATTTGTGCATGATTGAATATGTGCCGGAAATCGTGGCGGCAGGAATTGATAGTCTGAAGATTGAAGGTCGTATGAAAACAGCACTTTATGTAGCGACAGTGGCACGAACCTATCGCAAGGCTATTGATGATTTCTTCGCCTCTGAGGAAACCTATCGTGCCAATATGGACTGGTACAAGGCAGAGATTTCCAAGTGTACCTATCGCCAGTTTACTACAGGCTTTTATTTTGGAAAGCCGGATGAGAATACGCAGATTTATGACAGCAATACTTATGTGAACGAATATACTTATCTGGGGATTGTAGAGGAAACAGCGAGCAAGCTGGTGAATGGAGAGGAAAAGCTGCTGGCACGTATTGAACAACGAAATAAATTCTGTGTGGGTGATACCATAGAGATTATGAAGCCGGATGGCAATAATGTGGAGATTTTGGTAAAAGCTATGTACAATGCAGAACTGGAGGCAGTGGAAAGCTGTCCTCATTCCAAGCAGGAGATTTGGCTGGAGTTGTCAGAAGCTCCTAAGCAATACGATTTGCTTCGTGTAAAGGCATAAAAAGACGCTATGTCAATCATTGGTTGGCATAGCGTTTTTCTATAGAAATGATTTTACTATGGGTATTAGCCTTTTTTACATAAGGATTTCTGCTCCGGCATCTGTACCATAATAGGATAGGTCAGAAGCAGAGAGGTAATAAAGATAGCTGCGAACGGATTGATTCGTTCGCCCAGATATACCCCCAAGGACATGGGCATCCATAAGCAAAGCAGTAGCTGAGAAACTCTCTTCTGGTGCAGATATTGGCGGATAGCAGCAAAGGCGATGTAAACGGACCATATAATAAAAAGTCCGCCGCCTAAATAACCGTATTCGTACAGCATTTGTGTGTAATTGTTATGTGCATTGGCAGCCATATAGGTGCCTACCTGTATGCCGGCAGAAGGATTTCCCAGGAAATTAAAGTGTTCTGCAAAGGTTACTATAATAGATAATCTGCCGGAAGAGAATAAATCCAAATAGTTGATAATGCTGTCCGGGTCGAATATCTCTGCTTTTGCAAAGGTTCTGGTTTCGTCAAACATGTAATGGGCACGTTTGATTAAATTTGCAATCGGTTTTAGGAAGGTATTTCCCTCGTATAATACCTGATTCCAATATTCTTTATCTGTGTTGGCCAGTAGCTTCAGTCCCAGTAATGCCAAGAGGACAACGAGCAGAATGATAAACGCTACGGTAAAGGTACGAAACAGGACATTTTTACGAGAGGTATTCTCGCGAACGATTACATAGCCGGTTAAAAAGACACAGGCGATACCTATAAACATAGTAATGGTACTTACTCTGAAAATGGTCCATAGGAGCGGCAGCAGGCACAACAGGTATATGAGGTAAGAAAAGCTCTTACGTCCATACAGCGTCTTGCTCTGGTATACTTTGAAAAGGATAATGGTAGTAACACATGCCATAAACACTCCGAAATCACCGATGTTCAAAAAGTCCCCAAACCAACGACCGATGGTTTCATCTATTTCATAGTTGCCGGTTACGGAACGAACCCATACAATGAAAAAGGTGAGAATCCATGCGGTACAAAGCTGATTCAATATTGTACGCCACTGAGTGTTGTTAAGCGGTATCAGGTAAAATACAAATGCAAATACAAAAATAAGCGGATGGGCACGCCCGTTTCTACAGTAAGTCATGGCAAAAGTCATGGCTAAAAAAAGACACCAAGGGAACAGGTGGAAACGAGTAATAGGATTTACTTTTTTATAGGCAATCATATCCGTAATAATCAATATCAGCACCCAGCCGACCCAAACAACAATTTCATCGATTTTGTATAGGTCCGGAATATTCACATACCTAGTCAGAAAAATCGATGCATAGTGCCAATACAGAAGGGAGGCTGCGAGAGTCTGCCAATTAAAAAGACGAACCTTTTGTAGCACCAGCATAAAGATGGAAAGCATCAATAATGCCTTTGCAGCACTGACATTTTTGAAGTTCTCAAACATTTCATTGCCCATGTCATGCAGATGGAGCAGCATGGCAGTCAGGCAGTAGATACATAATATATGAATGGATATTTGTTTTATCTGATTCAGGATCGCTAATGTTTTTTTGTTCATAGTGCACTTCCTAACATTCATTCTCTCGGTAGTATTTTATTATGTCGCAGATCATCCTTAGGACATATAAATATATTATACTTTATTACTATGAAATAATTCAATAGTCTCAGAAAAAATTTATTGACCATTGTTTCTGCTTATTGTACAATGTTTCCATGTATTTCGGATGATTGGTTGGCAAAAGCGTTGCCACATAAGAAAGGATAGAAAAAATGAGCGAGCTGATTAATGTAGAAGAGCTTTTTGGTTGCAGGGTATTTACTCACAGAAAGATGAAGGAACGTTTGCCAAAGGGTGTTTTTAAAGAAGTAAAGCGTGTAATGGAGCAGGGCGGTGAGCTTTCTCTGGAAACTGCGGATGTAGTGGCAAAGGCGATGAAGGACTGGGCTATAGAGAATGGTGCTACCCATTATACCCATTGGTTCCAACCATTGACCGGTATTACCGCAGAAAAGCATGATGCTTTTGTGACACATCCGGATGAGGATGGCAGAATGATTATGGATTTTTCCGGCAAGGAATTGATAAAGGGTGAGCCGGATGCATCTTCCTTCCCTTCCGGAGGACTTCGTGCAACCTTTGAAGCCAGAGGATATACTACTTGGGATATTACCTCTCCTGCCTTTTTAAAAGAGGATGCTACCGGTGTGATTCTTTGTATCCCCACTGCGTTCTGTTCCTACAAGGGGGAAGCATTGGATACCAAGACCCCGCTTCTTCGTTCTATGGAAGCGATTAATCAGCAGGCTTTGCGTATTGTGAAGCTTTTCGGAAATACAGAGGCGACCAAGGTGACTCCCAGTGTGGGTGCAGAACAGGAGTACTTCCTGGTAGACCGTCAGAAATATTTACAGAGAAAAGACCTGATTTTCGCAGGTCGTACCCTTTTTGGTGCACCGGCACCCAAGGGTCAGGAAATGGATGACCATTACTTCGGTACCATTCGTGAGCGAATTGGTGCGTACATGAAGGATATTAACATAGAACTGTGGAAGCTGGGCGTAACTGCCAAGACTCAGCACAATGAAGCAGCACCGGCACAGCATGAGCTGGCACCTATTTATGAAACTGCCAATATCGCAGTAGACCACAATCAGTTGGTGATGGAAACCATGAAAAAGGTGGCGGGTCGTCACGGTTTGACCTGTTTGCTGCATGAGAAGCCTTTTGCAGGAGTGAACGGTTCCGGTAAGCATGATAACTGGTCCCTTTGTACAGATAATGGTGTGAATCTGTTAGAGCCGGGCGAAACCCCGAATGAGAATGTGCAGTTCTTATTGGTGCTGGCATGTATCATGAAGGCAGTGGATCGTCATGCAGATTTGCTTCGCCAGAGTGCTGCCAATGTAGGTAATGATCAGCGTTTGGGCGGCAATGAAGCTCCTCCGGCTATTATTTCTATCTTTTTGGGCGAGCAGTTAGAGGATGTGGTAAAGCAGCTGGTAGAAACCGGTCAGGCCACACATTTGACAGAAGGCGGTAAGCTGGAAACCGGTGTATCTACCCTTCCTGAATTTGAGAAGGATGCTACTGACCGTAACAGAACGTCACCTTTTGCTTTTACCGGTAATAAGTTTGAGTTCCGAAGTGTAGGCTCTTCCGATTCCATCGGCAGTCCCAACACTACCTTAAATGCCATTGTAGCAGAAGCATTCTGTGAGGCGGCAGATATTCTGGAGCAGGCAGAAGACTTCGAGATGGCAGTACATGATTTGATTAAGAAATATATGACCGAGCATCAGCGTATTATATTCAATGGCAACGGTTATTCCAAGGAATGGGTAGAGGAGGCAGCCAGACGCGGTCTTCCCAATATCCGCTCTATGGTAGAAACGGTGGAAACATTGACCACCGAAAAGTCTGTCGCTTTGTTCGAGAAGTTCCACATCTTCACCAAGGCAGAGCTGGAGGCCAGAAAAGAAGTATTGTACGATACCTATTCCAAGACCATCAATATCGAAGCACTGACCATGATTGATATGACCAGAAAGCAAATCCTTCCGGCAGTGGTAAAGTATACCAAGTCTTTGGCAGATACCGTGATTGCTGTACGTGATGCAGGGGCAGATGCTACCGTTCAGGCAGAGCTGTTGGCAGAGGTATCCGAAAAGCTGGCGGAGACCAAGGCTGCTTTGAATGCACTGGAGGAAGCAGAAGCAACGGCGAAGCAGATAAGATGTCCCAAGGAGCTGGCATTCTACTACAACGATACCGTCAAGGTTTGTATGGAGGCACTACGTGCTCCGGTAGACAAACTGGAAATGCTGGTGGCAAAGGAAGTATGGCCTATGCCCAGCTATGGGGATTTATTGTTTGAAGTATAAAGAAATAGATATGCTGCCCTGCTTGACCAAGCAGGGCAGAGTTGATTTATTTGCATATACAATCACAAAAATAAAAAAAGTTAAAAAAATTTCAAAAAAGGTATTGCAAAAAATAAAAACATGGTGTATACTCCATTAAGTAGTCAAGACATAGCGCTATCGCCAAACGGTAAGGCAACGGACTCTGACTCCGTCATTTTCAAGGTTCGAATCCTTGTAGCGCTGCTAATGAGACCTCAGTAGAGAAATCTGCTGAGGTTTTTTGTCTTGTAATGAGACATTTAGTGTGCTAAGCTAAAAAATAGAAAAGGTTAATATACATAAATAACTAACACTGTGAAAGGATAAAATATATGGAATCACATCAAATCCGATATCTATTTGAACATAAGTTGTTGCCGTTATGGTTTTTTGAAGATAAGGACAAGTTATTGGGAGCACTCTTGCAAGATAAGGATATGCTATTTAAAATCATTAATAATATTTTTGAAAAAGAGGGTGTTGAGAATCCTTATTCTAAAGAACAATTTTCTGTTTCGCCTAAAAGGGTTGCGGAAGAGGTAATGGCATTGAAAATATCCTTTCCGGAGCCGGAACAGGAACCCTTATGCTATTGTTGCTATCTTTTCTTTGATAAAGAGTTTGTTAAGCTAAGGTACTACTGTGTGGAAAAGGGGCAGGAAACGCAAGATGGGGAAGGCATGGAATATCCTTTTATATGCTCGTGGATGCCTACCGGTACACATCTTAATTATGGACATTGTACATTAGAGAATGATGAGGATTTTAGGAGATGTGTTGAGATTTATGAGAGCGAGGAAGCATAGTAATAAGGTGTGTGATTAGAAACATAGAGCGAGAAAAGTATTCTATAGAGATGCTAAATGCTGTAAACAAAGCTTCAAATATGTGGAGAGGTTCAAAGATGGAACTGAGAAGAAATATATATCAAAAATTAATTGAGTGGAAAAAAGAGGATACAGGCCATGTGCTGGAAGTGAAAGGTGCAAGGCAGGTTGGGAAAACCTATATTTTGAAGAAATTTGGGAAAGAAAATTTTCAAAATATGGTTTATATTAGTATGGCTGAGACAACTGGTAAAAAGTTTCTACATTGTCTATCAGTGGCTTCGGAGTGGGAAATTGGAAAACCGGTGGACGACAATCCAATCCGAAAAGCATTGGAGCTGTTTGATAACAAATTTGTGGATGATAAGAATACAGTTGTAATCATTGATGAAATACAGGAATCTGCAGAGGTATATAATCATATCCGTATGCTTGCGAGAGAGTTTCAGTGTTATGTGATTGTGACAGGAAGTTATCTGGGTAGATTGATTGAACCGGAATTCTTTCTCCCTGCCGGGGATTTGGACCATATGATTATGGAGACACTGACTTTTGACGAGTTTTTGGACGTATTTGGTGAAAGAGAATTATATGAGACCATAGACCTCTATGGAAAGGGTAAACCAGAGGATTATGAAACGCTAATGGGGTATTATGAAATCTATCAGAAGATAGGCGGATACCCTGCTGTTGTTGTATGCTATGCTCAGTACAAAGATATAAATAAATGCATTGCAAAAATAGGTGATTTGATGGATATTTTCGCAAATGAATCCAAGAGATATTTTAAGGATATCATTGACATGAACATGTTCCAAAAACTATTTAATGCAATTGCGCTTATGATGATTCAGGAGAAACAAGGTGTGCGTGATTTGACTTCTGAACTTAGTAAGATTGCTTATCAGGAGGAAAGTGGACGTACTACGAAAAAGATGATTAATCATGCAATTAGTTGGCTTCAGGAATCACATATCATAGGATATGCTTCAAAGGCTGTAGATTGCGATTATAAGCAGATTAAGGACAATAGCCGATATTATTTCCTTGATATGGGTGTTGCGTATTATTTCTTAAGCAGAACCGGTGCCACCTATGATGTGATTAAAGGGCTGCTTGCAGAGAATTTTGTATATCTTTCCTTAAAACGCAGAATTGACAATGGTACGGAGATAGCAGGTATTGTGCCTTGGTTTGCATCTTATGAAAAGATAAATGGTGAGCTTGATTTCTATGTGAGAAGTTTGGTGGATTATAAGAACTATGGTGTAGAGGTCAAGAGTACGGATACAGCAGCTAGGACAGGACGAAAGCTGTTGGAGGATGGAAAGTTGGATTATCTGTATCTGTTGAAAGGTGAGACTAAAGGCGGTGTCGCTGAGGGAAAGGTGTTTACAGTTTCGCTGTGTTTGGCGGATAGGGTAAGGTTTTTAGTAAACTGTAAGATATAGATGACATCCAGTAAGATAGGCACTAATGGAAATAAAGTACCGTTAGTGCTTATTCTATAATGATAGGTCAATCTCAACCAATGACTTTCCGCAATCCTCATTTTTCAAGGAATTTAGCATCTTGTTCAACGGACTCTGACTCGTCATTTTCAAGGTTCGAATCCTTGTAGCACTGCTAAGTAACCTCAGTAGAGAAAGCTGGAGCATCAAAGTTTTTGGGGGGATGGGTACATTATAAACATAGAAATTGGTGATTGGAAAGAGCACTGAAAATTTATACTACGGGTAGAATTTACAACACTAACTATTCATGCTATAGTAGCATCATGAAGAGCAGGAGAGCTTTTTAAATGATAAATGCTTATGCGACCTTGTGTAAGAAACAAGAAGATTTGTGGAAAGGAAAAAATATTTACAACAGGAAATACATAGATTTTCAGACCGCTTATCTTTTATGAGACGAGCGGTCTTTTTAGGTTGCTTTGCATTTCTGGTCCCTTAGTCTAAAGGTTAGGATTTGAGACTTTCAATCTCAAGATGCCGGGTTCGATTCCCGCAGGGACTGTGAAACGGAGGATTTTGTTTTATGATAAGTGGAGATATATTATTTAGTGGTGTGGTGAAGAAGGAATACAGGGAAAGAATCGCAAAACATGCTACTTATTGTGATTGGTCTGAATTCAGCGATATTCCCGGAGTGGATGAGTTTGTGGAAAATTCAGGGAAATGGGCATGCTGCTTGCCAAACCGTAGAGAGATTTATGCAGAAAGTCTTGCAGAAGCATTTCCCAATTCTTATAATGAGGAAACCGGAGAGTGGAACTTTATTTGTGGATTTAATACGAAATATTATTTTGTTACCTTTACCGGATTTATGGAATCCATTATACCTGTGATATTTGAGAGTGTGTCTATGTTTGAAATGGTCTCTGAATTTGAGGATCCGACCAGATGGATAAATGGCTATAGAGAGAATAGCCCGGAAATAATGAAAAGTTGGTTTGATGGAAAGTTGAATGGATGAAGGGAACTTAATATGTTAAGTAAGTAAAAAGCCCCCATCGGGGGCTTTTTAAATTAGTTCTCTTTCTTGGTCATTAAGCAGTAGCTACCTACGAAACCTACAGCAGCCAGTCCGATTAACCACAAGGGATTGAAACGGATATCTGCGGTCTTGGGAACTGCATCCAATTCATCGGAAGGAGTAACCGGTGCCGGAGCCGGAGCTACAGGTGCAACCGGTGCAGGTTCAGGAGTTGCTGCAACAGGAGCAGTGCTGTACTTGGAAGCGTCAGTCTTCAAAGCACCCTTTTCAATACGAAGGGAATTTGCTGCAAAGTTGTAGAATTCATAATGCTTGTAGTTGGCACCGCCTGCATACAAATGATCTACAGTACCAAGGACTGCTACGGTAGAGGAAAGGGTATCCTTCTTTTCACTAAGGACATTCAATTCCTTTACATTGCTGTTCAGGTTAACAACGCATTTGTCATAAATATCTGCTTTGTTGATGTCGCCGGTGATGGCACAGGTGCTGCCATTGATTGCATAAAACTCATCAACACTCTTTACGGTGATAACAGCATAATCAGACTGCTTCACGGTAAGGTTCTTTAAGTTGGCATTGATGGTCAGCTCTAACTGGTCGGTACTGTCAATAACTACCAGGTCACCATCCTTGATGTCCTGATGCATGTAGTAAAGTTCACGATGGTAGCCATTCTCTACCCAACCGCCGGTCTGGAATCTCCATTCACCCTTTTCCGGAACATACCGTAACCAGTAGGTTACCGGTTCAGCTGCCTGAGCAGTGATGGGAGTGGATAAAATTGGTACGATACACAGTACCAAGGCTGCTAATGCTATAAGCATTCTTTTGATTTTCTTCATATATATGTCCTCCTGATTTTTTATATTGAAGTGCATATCGCACCTTCGTACAATTATTGGGGTGCCAGCGATTCTTCTACCGGCAAATAGGTGTCACCCGGAGCAACCTCCTTGGCTACTACCACGAAACGTCCGTTGTCCACATGATAGGAGCAGGTAGACAGGGTGATGAAACGGTCGCCAAATGTAGCAGTGACGCCGGTGTCATACAAAGACATGGCTTTGATGTTATCATAAAAGTCATTAAATTCTTCTTCTGTATTTGCCTGGAAGAATTTATAAAATTTAAAGACCTTGTCCGACTTTTTATAAACTTGTGAGCGGAAAACCGCAATGACTTCGTAGTTGCGCTGGCATTCCTTGGTATGGAGAATGATTTGCTTGTGTTCCTGATAGAAATCCTCATTCTTATATTTCTCCAAGGTGCCGAACATGGTACCTGCTTTCATATTGTGTCCGTGAATAATCAAGTTGGTGGATAATGGATCCACGCAGCTGTCTGTGTCCAATATGAGACATCCGGCACTGAGCTTCTTTTTGTCAAAGCCACGGCGCAGATAATAGTTTTCGTCCTCCGGTGTCCACATAATCGGATAGTCAATGACCATTCCGGGGATGACCAACCATCCTGCCATATCCTCATTTGCCAGATAGCTTTCCGCATAGGGATTGGGAACCGGCTCCGGTGTAGGCTCTGCTGTGGGAGCAGGGGGAACTTCAGTTGCCGGAGGAGGAAGGGTCTCAGCCGGTGGCGGAGTAATGGACTCCGGTGTAGGCATTGTGGCAGGAGCCTGAGTAGGCTCAAGCTTCTCGGCAATAACCGGGCGGTACTCCTCCATGGAAGTTTCTAGCTGCATATCCTCCTTGGCATATTTAAACAACAGAATAACAGCCCCCATTAAGCAAACAACTGCAACACAAGTCATTAGAATAACCAGTATTTGCTTGGATTGTTTCATAAAAATTTCCTTATTGTGTAATATTTGAC
This sequence comes from Acetatifactor sp., assembly GCA_045538995.1. Taxonomy (GTDB): domain Bacteria; phylum Bacillota; class Clostridia; order Lachnospirales; family Lachnospiraceae; genus Acetatifactor. The sequence goes on from JAZQEK010000098.1 coordinate 207,909, forward strand.
ACCATTATACTGTATTTGTGTGTAATTATGCAATAGTTTTCCGTGTTTATAATATATTAAGTTTTATTAATTTGACATTGGATAAGGGGTATGCGATAATTATTATAAGAATGCGCAAAAATTGGAGCAAAGGAGTGTGGACCATGAAGGGGAAAAACAGAATGATACATTTTGACCTGCTTCGTATTTTTGCAGCATTTAGTGTGGTGATGCTTCATAGTGCTGCTCAGTTCTGGTATACATTGGATGTGAACAGTACCGAGTGGCTGATTGCCAATTCCTATGATGCGGCATTTCGCTTTGGTGTGCCCATTTTTGTGATGATTAGTGGGGCTTTGTTTCTGCGACCCGGATATCAGTTGGATGTGAAACGGCTGTATACTCACAATATCCTGCGTTTGTCCGTGATTTATATGGTATGGTCTTGTGCATACGGCGTATTTGACAGTATTTTTTATGGACTTGCAGCAGGTGGTTGGAAGGCTGTTATCAGGGAAATGATAAGTGGCAGGTATCATTTGTGGTTTTTGCCCATGATTATAGGTATTTATATGCTTCTTCCTATATTAAAAGGTTGGTTAGAGCATGCAGAAGAAAAAAGTATACGATACTTTTTAGGGCTGTTTTTGATTTTTCAGATAGGCAGTGAGACCTTGCGGGCACTGACGGTGACCGACGAGTTGCATCAAATACTGGATATTCCCCGAATAGAAATGGTTTGCAGTTATATAGGCTATTTTGTATGGGGATATTATTTGACACACGTGGGCCTTGGTACCAAGTGGAAGCGTTTCTTCCTATGGGGAGCCATTCCGGCAGTTTGTGCAAATATCCTTTTGGGGAATTTGCTGGCCAGACAAAGAGGTGTGCCGGATGCAGGGATTTATGATAGCTATGGTGTATTTACTTTTGTGGTGGCTACGACCTTGTTTTTGATAGCGAAGGACTACTTTAGTAAAATGTCTTTTTCAGAGACGAGTAGTCATTTGATACAAGAGGTATCCGCCTGCACTTTAGGCATTTATTTGATGCATGTAGGTGTGATGGAATGGTTGCAGGCAGTGGGAATCCACAGCATGGTTTTGCCTAATGTGGTAGGAATTCCTGTATATGCAGTGGGCTGCTTTGTGGGTTGTCTGCTGATTGCCTTTCTGTTGCGGAGGATACCGTTTATCGGGAAGTATTTGTGTTAAGTATATAAAGGGCTTCCGGTTTGCACATTTGCACCATGGGTATAGAAAGTGCATGGTGGGGGAAAGTAGTAAGAATAAAAGTTTAGGTGACGAAAATGTATTGTTATGACAGTAGAATTCGATATAGTGAGTGTGATGGCCAGAATAAGCTGAGTCTGGAGGCATTGTTGAATTATTTTCAGGATGCTTCTACCATGCAGTCGGAGGATTTGGGCGTAGGCTTTGCCTACCTGATGCCGCGTAATCTGGTATGGGTGCTGGCTTCCTGGCAGATAGAGATTAAACGTATGCCTGCATTAAACGAGCGGGTGGTAATCGGAACCTTGCCTTATGATTTTAAAGGGTTTCTGGGCTCCCGTAATTTTATTATGAAAACCCCGGAGGGAGAGGTGTTGGCAGTGGCGAATACTCTGTGGACACTGTTGAACTTTGATACCATGAAGCCGGCCATACCGCCACAGGATATGCTGGAGAAGTATCCGGTAGAGCAGCGACTGGAAATGGATTATGGTCGTAGGAAAATCGTAGTAGGTGAGCAGGGAAGCAATCAGGAGTCTATGGTGGTGCGTAAGCAGCATCTGGACAGTAACAATCATGTGAACAACGCGCAGTATGTGAGTATTGCGGTGGATTATTTGCCGGAGCATTTTGAAATCGGCGGACTGCGGGTAGAATATAAGAAGCAGGCACATTTGAATGATGTGCTGGTACCTTATGTGGTGGAGGAAACCGGCATGGTAGTGGTATCGCTGCGGGATGAAAATGGTGCAGTTTATGTCAATGCGGAATTTACTGCTATGAATTAGACAAAGGAACGAAGCCGGATTATGCCCCCTGCAAGCGGATGGATAAAGAATAGAAAGAAGAGGACGGAAAAACAGGATGATTAAGCTAGGTGAAAAACAAAAACTGGTGATTGTGAAGAAAGTAGAGTTTGGTGTATATTTGGCACCCTCTAAGGAAGAGGCAGAGGAAAGAGTGCTGTTGCCGGTGAAACAGGTACCGGAAGGAGCTCAGCCGGGAGAAGAACTGGAGGTATTTATTTACAGGGACTCAAAAGACCGATTGATTGCCACCACGAATACACCCAAGCTGGTCATGGGACAGGTGGCAGAACTGACCGTGTCTCAGGTGAGTAAATTTGGTGCATTTTTAGACTGGGGGCTGGAGAAGGATTTGTTCCTTCCCTTCAAGCAGCAGTTGGTAAGAGTACAGCCCGGTGACAATGTATTAGTGACCCTTTATATTGACAAGAGCGAACGGCTCTGTGCTACTATGAATGTGTATCCGCATTTACGTGCAGACAGTCCTTATGAGAAGGGCAGTCAGGTCAGAGGTCGGGTATATACCATCAGTGAAGAGTTTGGTGCTTTTGTAGCGGTGGATAATATTTATTCTGCATTGATACCGAAGAAGGAACTCTATGGCAAGGTCAAGGTAGGCGAAGATATCAATGCCAGAGTCACAGAAGTAAAGGCGGATGGCAGATTGTGTCTGAGCATTCGTGACAAGGCTTATATACAAATACAGAAGGATGCAGAGGAAATTCTCTCCATTATTGATAGTTATGATGGAGTGCTTCCTTTTAATGACAAGGTCTCTCCGGAAATCATTAAGAGAGAAACCGGTATGAGCAAAAGTGAATTCAAACGTGCTGTGGGCAATCTGCTCAAGGCAGGCAAGATAGAAATAACAGAAAAGGTGATCCGCAGACGATGAATCATAAAAAAGTAAATTGGTTGTTTTTAATCATTATTATCGTACATTTTGTCTTTGTGGGACTGTTGAGCTTTACGCCTTTGCAGGAATACATCGGTTGGAACATTGTCATTAATCTGGTTAGTTCCCAGATGATACTATGGGTGCCGGCTGTGATTTTTCTCATAGCTACGAGGACGAACCCCATAAAGTTTTGTCGGTTTCGTTGTGTGAAGCCTACCACTCTGCTGATGACAGTGCTTTATACCATGCTGTGCGGACCGCTTACTACTTTGGCCAATGCCATATCCCTGTTGTTTGTGGATAATACAGTGGTAGCACTGAGTGGTGAAATCCTGAGTATGCCCTTTGCGGTGATGCTGTTTTTGATGGCTATCTATGGTCCTTTTTCGGAGGAGTTCGTTTTTCGAGGAATTGTTTATCAGGGCTATCGAAAGCAGGGAAGTGCATGGAAAGCCATGATTTTAACGGCATTACTGTTTGCACTCATGCATATGAATATCAATCAGGCGATGTATGCTTTTGTTGCCGGTTTGATGCTGATTTTGCTGATGGAGGCCACAGACAGTATCTGGCCGTCGGTTCTGGCACACTTTTGTGTGAATGCTTTTTCCGTGGTGATGATGTATGGTATGGAACTGGTGCAGGGAGATATGACAGAGCTTATGGAAAACAGTACCCAGTCACTGGGACAATATGAGGTGCTTCTGGTAATCAGCCTGTATTTGTTGCTGGCAGTGATTTGTACCCCTCTTGCCGGATGTGTGCTGGCATGGATTGCAGGGAATGAAGGTCGCCAAGGAGCGATGAAGCAGTTTCTTGGAAGCCGTAAAATAAAAAAGGTAAAGTTAATCACTGTTCCGTTAATCGTGGCAGTAATCGCCTGCTTGGCTTATATGATAGCTGAGGCAGTGATGAGTGCGTTAGGATGACGGAACCCATTTAAAGAGAGGAGAAGGATTATGGATATTGCAGCATTATCAATGAGTTTGGCAAATATTGAAACACAGACACAGGTAGGAGTAGCTATGTTGGATAAGACCATGGACGTAGGGGAGAGCCTGAGTGCCGGTCTGGTAGAGATGATTGACGCAGCAGCGATGGAAAGAAGTGTTCATCCGGAGCTGGGTGCAAATGTGGATGTGCATATTTAACAAAAATATTTTGTAAAAATGCATAAAATACTATTGCTTTTTTGTGGTTTTTTTTGTACATTTGTATTATAATGATTGTTTTTAAACTCAAAGGAGCGATTACATATGATATCAAATCAGATTATGCAAAGTACATTGGATGGAATAAAGGGGATTGCCAGAGTAGATATTTGTGTCATGGACCCGGAGGGAAAGCCGGTAGCTTATACCACGGATATGGTGAATATTGCGAAGGTGGCAATGGAGTTTGCCAAGTCTCCGGCGGATTCTCAGGAGATTCAGGGATACCAGTTTTTCAAGGTGTACGATGAGCAACAGCTGGAGTATGTACTGGTAATCGCAGGAATGGGTGAGGATATTTACACCATCGGTAAAATGGTTGTTTTTCAGCTACAGAATTTACTGGTGGCCTATAAGGAGCGTTTTGACAAGGATAACTTTGTCAAGAATCTGCTTCTGGACAATTTGTTATTGATTGATATATACAGTCGTGCAAAGAAGCTGCATATTCAGACGGATGTTTCCAGAGTAGTTATGATTGTAGAAACAGATGACAATAAGGACAATAATTCACTGGAGTTGTCTCGTGCCTATTTAGGAAATAACGGCAAGGACTTTGTGACGGCAGTGGACGAGAACAATGTAATCGTTGTGAAGGATTTGTCAGAGACGGACAATAACAAGGAAATCGAAAAGACGGCCAAGGGATTGATAACCCAGCTTCAGAAGGACGGGCTGAAGAATGTGCGTGTTTCGTACGGAACCATCGTGCATGAAATCAAGGAAGTGAGCCGTTCCTACAAGGAAGCAAAGATGGCACTGGATGTAGGCAAGATATTCTTTGATGAGAGAAATGTGGTTGCGTATAGTGAGTTGGGAATCGGACGTTTGATTTATCAGCTGCCGATACCTCTTTGTAAAATGTTTATCCGTGAGATTTTCGGCGGAAAGAGTCCGGATGATTTTGACGAGGAAACTTTGACCACCATTTATAAGTTTTTTGAGAACAGTCTGAATGTTTCCGAAACCTCCAGACAGCTGTTTATTCACCGTAATACATTGGTGTATCGTCTGGATAAGTTGCAGAAGAGTACCGGACTGGATTTACGTGTGTTTGAGGATGCCATCACCTTTAAGATTGCACTGATGGTAGTAAAATATATGAAGTATATGGAAAGCTTTGAATATTAATGGAAACATAACAAAGCTTTTCTTGGAGACAGTAATACATGAGAAAAAAAGATTTATTGAGAAAACAACAGAATGACATGATAGAAGAACATGGTCTCATCTACCTGGAAAATGTCAGCAAGTCTTATTCTACCGGTTCTCCGGCAGTGAATGAGATGACTCTGCACATTCGTCAGGGTGAGTTCGTGTTTATTGTAGGAGACAGTGGCTCCGGAAAATCTACTTTGATTAAGCTGCTTTTGCGTGAGCTGACAGCTACCAGTGGCAAGGTTTGGGTCATGGGCAGAGATTTGGCGAAGCTGAAGCATAGAGAGATACCGAAGCTGCGTCGTAACATTGGCGTAGTATTTCAGGATTTCAGACTTTTGAATGATAGAAATGTATATGAGAATGTAGCATTTGCACAGAGAATTATCGAAAAGACTCCCAGTGAAATCCGTAGAAATGTACCTACCATATTGGCTACCGTAGGACTGGCAGGCAAGTACAAGGCAAAGACTACCCAGTTGTCCGGCGGTGAGCAGCAGAGAGTGGCTCTGGCCAGAGCATTGGTAAACAATCCTGCTATTTTGCTGGCAGATGAGCCTACCGGTAATCTGGACCCTAAGAACTCCTGGGAAATCATGAAGCTTTTGGAGGAGATTAACGAGGCAGGTACCACTGTGGTGGTAGTTACCCACAATCGCGAGATTGTAAACGCTATGCAGAAGCGAGTGGTTACCATGCGTAAGGGTGTTATTATCAGTGATGAAGAGGAGGGTACCTACATCGATGAAGATTAGTACATTTTTTTATACGATTCGACAGGGCTTTGTGGTTCTGTTTCGAAATAAATGGTACACTCTGGCATCTATTGCGACTATGTCAGCCTGTCTGCTGATGTTGGGTGTATTTTATTCCGTTGTGATTAATTTTCAAAATATTGTCAAGAATGTGGAGGAGGTAGTTTCTTTCACTGTGTTCTTCGAGGAAGGTATTTCGCAGGAACGTATTGATGAGATTGGCAGACTGATAGAGAGCCGGGAAGAGGTGGCAGAGATTAGGTATATTTCCGCAGAACAGGCTTGGGCAGATTATCAGGCAGACGTATTTAAGGACAGAGCGGATGAGTTTTTGGCAGGCTATCCGGACAATCCTTTGGCCAATAGTATGAACTATGAAGTATTTCCAAAGGATGTATCCCAGCAGGACGATTTAAAGACCTATATCATGTCCATACCCGGAGTTTCCTTTATTAATAGTTTGGACGAGTTGGCAGAGACATTGACGGCAGTGAATGTATTGATTAGTTATGTATCGGTAGGTATTATTGCTGTATTACTGGCAGTTTCCGTCTTTTTGATTAGCAATACCATTATCGTAGGTATTTCCATCCGTAAGGCAGAAATCAACATTATGAAATATGTGGGAGCAACCGATTTCTTTGTAAGAGCTCCTTTTGTAATAGAAGGCGTGATTATCGGTTTGTTAGGAGCAGTTATTCCCTTGTTTGCTATTTACAAGATGTACAGTGCAGTGTTGGATTTCATGATGACGAAGTTCGAAAATCTGACGAAGCTGTTGGATTTCCTGCCTGTAGAAACGATTTTTGACTTCCTGTTACCGATATCCTTGATTGTCGGTGTGGGTATCGGCTTTTTGGGAAGCTGGTCTACCGTAAAGAAGCATTTGCATGTTTAAGTGTACAGAGAGTCGTCAAGGCTCTCTGTAAGTTTTTGAGTAAAGGAAATATATGAAAAGAGTAAGAGTATGGATTGGGCTGCTGTTATGTGCAGCAGCATTGATTACTGCATCCGTTCCCAGTGAAGCCGGCAAGACTACGGTAACTTCACAAACCATTAAGGATATGGAGAGCCAGATTAGTAATGCTGAGAAGGAAATGAAGGATTTGAAGAATTCCCTGTCTGATGTGAAGAAGCTGGTAAGCAAGCTGGAGGGCGAGAAATCAGACCTGAAAAATTATGTGGTACAGCTGGATAATACTTTGGAGACCATTGAGGCAAAAATTGCAGATTTGTTGAGCCAGATTACCCAGAAGGAAGCAGATATCGAAGAAACTCAGGCACAGCTGGAGGCTGCAAAGACTGTGGAAGAAACACAGTATGTTTCTATGAAGGAACGCATAAAATGTAATTACGAAAGCGGAGAGTATCATTTTCTGGAGAGAATCCTTTCGGCTAACAGCTTCATGGAAATGCTGAACAGAATTACTTACGAAGAGGCTATTGCAGAATATGAGAAGCAAAAGCTGGAGGAATATATCGAAAACAGAGAATATGTGGAGCTTTGTGAACAGCAGCTGCAGGTGGAAAAGGATTATCTGGATGCGGTGAAAGCCAGTGTGGAAAATGAACAGGCTGCAGTGGAAGCCCTGATAGAGGTAAAAAAACAGGAAATCGAGAAGTATGAGAGCGATATCAGTACTCAGGAAAAAGCCATCAAGGAGTATGAGGCAGATATTGCAGAACAGAACGAAATCATCAAGCAGCTGGAAAAAGCGGTAGAGGAAGAGAAGAAAAAGCTATTAGCCAGTCAGGCTCCCATTTACAATGGCGGTAAGTTTGCGTTCCCGCTGGAATCTTATACGAGAATATCTGATGACTATGGGTATCGTATTCACCCTATATTAAAGGTGAAGCAGTTCCACAATGGTGTAGACTTTGCTGCACCCAAGGGAACGAAGATTTATGCGGCATACGATGGAGTAGTGGTTGCGGCAACCTATAGCTCCACCATGGGAAATTATGTAATGATTGATCATGGAAGCGGTTTGTTCACTATTTATATGCATGCGTCGAAGCTGTATGTGTCTAAGGGTGACAAGGTGGTGAAAGGGGAACACATTGCCGGAGTAGGTACTACCGGACGTTCTACCGGAAACCATTTGCATTTCAGTGTACGCAAAAATGGTAACTATGAAAGTCCGTGGAACTATTTGTCGAAGTAATGGAGGCATAAGCAATGGATATGCAAAATATGCAGGAGCAAAAAAGAAAAAGCAGTAATAACTCTTTCTTTGTAGGATTGCTATTGGGAGTAATGATTACCCTGACCTTGGTGGGAATCGTGGTATTGGGAGTTTTGCTGTTTAACCTTTTAACCAAAGATTCCAAGTCACCGGAGAATTCTATTTCCGATGTGGCAGAAGAGGATGACCTACTGGTAGATGATGCTATGATACAGAAGATGGCAGCCATTGAGGAAATTATAGATGAGTACTATTATAGCAATGATGTAGAGGATATAGATTTGGAGGAGGGAGCCTATCGTGGCATACTGAATGCAGTAGGTGACCCCTATACCTGCTATTATTCAGAAGAAGAACTGGATAAGCTGATGCAGCAGACGTCCGGTATCTATTATGGTATCGGAGCACATGTGACTTATGATGATACTGGTATGTATCCTATGATACTGGCTCCTATAGCCGGTTCTCCTGCGGAAGAGGTGGATTTGAGACCCAATGACATTATCTATGAGGTAAATGGAGAATCTACTTATGGTATGACTTTGGATTCCGTAGTGGCACTCATTAAGGGAGAAGAAGGTACTACTGTGGAGCTGACCATCGTTCGCAGCACGGAAACGGATTATTTGTATGTGGATGTGGAGCGTAGGCGTGTGGAATCCCCTACCGTAGAGTGGGAGATGTTGGAAGATGGCATGGCTTATATTCAGATAACAGAGTTTAGCGATATTACAGTGCAGCAGTTTGCAGATGCACTGGCTACGGCGAAAGGCTCCGGAATGAAGGGATTGATTTTGGACCTGCGTGCCAATCCCGGTGGCAGTCTGACTTCCGTGGTGAATATCGGAAGGATGCTGTTGCCAAAGGGGCTGATAGTATATACCGAGGATAAGTATGGTAAGCGAAATGAGTATTCCAGCGATGGGAAGCATGAATTTAAGCAGCCTATGGTAGTTTTGGTAGACGGAAACTCTGCTAGTGCTTCTGAGGTATTGGCAGGTGCCATTAAGGACTATGGCATTGGTACCTTGGTAGGAACCACTACCTTTGGTAAGGGCATTGTACAGCAGATTGTCAACATCAGGGATGGCTCAGCAGTGAAGATTACTACCAGTAGCTATTATTCTCCGAAAGGAACCAATATCCACGGAACCGGTATCGAGCCGGATTTGGTATGTGAGTTCGATGGAGAGGCTTATTATGAGAATGACTATGATAATCAGTTAGAATATGCCAAGGAAGTATTGGCAGGTATGCTACAGTAAAAATTGACGTGCAGGTTTACATAACAGTAAGCCTGCATGCTTTGTATATGGAGTGGGACATGAAAATCATTGCTTATATTTATACAGATTTTCCGGAGAAATTCGGTATTCCCAGACAAAGCGGTCTGGTGGAGGAGTTAAAGGGGAGAATTGTATTCGAACCGGAATACCGAAACCCGGAAGCGGTAAAGGGATTGGATGGTTTTAATTATATATGGTTGCTTTGGCAGTTTCAGGGGACGGAGCGTGCCGGATGGTCCGCTACCGTAAAGCCACCCCGGCTGGGTGGAAAAAAGCATATGGGTGTGTTTGCTACCCGTTCGCCTTTTCGCCCGAATCCCATCGGTTTGTCCAGCGTGAAGCTGGAGCGAATCGAAATGACGGAGAAGGGACCGGTGCTTCATGTGGCTGGCGTGGATTTGCGGGATAAGACACCCATTTATGATATTAAACCCTACCTACCCTATGCCGATTGTCATCCGGATGCCTGGGAAGGGTTTGCCGGAGAGGTGAAGGAGTATGAATTGCAGGTAGAGTTTCCGCAGGAGCTATTGGAGCGATTGCCACAAGAGAAGAGGCAGGCGATTATCGAAGTGTTGAAGCAGGATCCCAGACCTTCTACCCAAAGCGGACAGATCAGACCCTATGGTGTGGCGTTTGCAGGTTTTGATGTGAAGTTTACGGTAGAGGTGGACAAGCTGGTAGTATTTGATGTGGTAAGGATATAGAGAAGAAGGGGGATATGCATATGTTCGATTTCTTGAAAAGTAGCAGAAATAAGCAGCTGGATGGGATTGTACAGAAAATTCGGATGAATATGGAGAACAATTACAAGGATGCCGCCCAGATGAACTTAAAGGAGTTTGAAGATTTGCTTTCAGAGCTGGAACAAAAGGGAAAACTGAATGAAAAACAGAAGCAGTACTATCATAGCGAGCTGAGTTCCTTCAAAGAAAGGATGAAGAACTTTACCCACAAGGATCAAAAACCCTATTGGGTGTAGGGGACTTTCCCCCCTACTTTTGAAAGACATTGTGTTTGGTATAGCTGGCACGAAATTGTGAGGGGGAGAGACCGGTTACCTTGTGAAAGGCATTGGAAAAATTATGTGCATCGGAAAAGCCCAATCCATAGGCAATTTGCGAAATGGGTTGGGTGGTTTCTGATAAGGCAGACTTGGCAAAGTCCATTTTGGTTTGAAGAATATATTGTTTTAATGTAATACCTGCGTACCCTTTGAAAAAGGTGGTCAGGTATTTTTCATTGTATCCAAAGTACGCGGCAATTTCAGATATGCGCAGGTTCTCTTGAATATGCCAGGAGATATAGTCTTGGATATCACTGTAAAGCTGCTCCTTCAGTTGTTTATCTTTATTCAGATGGTGCCGACCTTGGGCACTGATTTCTGCCAGAAGTGCACTGCACAGGTAGCGGTTTAGGGATGCTTCCTTGTAGCGACGGTCCGAGTCCTGCAATTGTTTCATCAAAATAATGATTCGTTCCAAGGAAGAAAGCCTTCCGGTGACAGGAATCAGGAGTTTTCCCGGAGAATAAGTGGCACAGTCGGAAAGGGTTTCGTGATTTTGCTGTTCCTTATTGTAGCCGAAATGCAACCAGTAGAAATGACAGTCGCTACAGTGGGTTCCATGTTGAAAAGGGGTAGGTGCCATCAGTAGGTACTCGCCCTTTTGGACAATATACTCCCTCTCATGGTCAGCGATATATAAGGTACCTTCGGTTACTACCATGAGTTCATAATCTTCCCGGTTTCTGGTCAGATGAATCCAATCACTATTGGGGGATGTGAATTTTCCACACCAATGATATGTAAATTCCATGGAGGTGTCAAAACAAAGAAACATAATTAACTCCTTTATAAAATTACGCATTTGTTCTTTCTTATTTTATCATAGAAACAAAAATAATAAATAACTTTTTCACACCTTTTACAACTTTTCCAGATTCTCACATACGGATTTCGGTGTCATAATAGAAGTATCAGAAAAGTATTGGGAATCGAAGGGAGCAGATACTATGAATAGAAGAGGGAATAAGGCATTTTCATTACGTAAGGTGGCATTGAAGGATGCATATCTGTTGAATGCCTTTGAAAAAGAGGTTTTGTATTTAACTGCTTTTGACACGGATAAGCTGTTAGCAGGATTTCGGGAGACTGCCGGTGTAGATATGCGTGGTGCGGAACGCTATATAGGCTGGGAGAGCATGCTGATAGGAGGACATACCTTGGGACATTATATGACAGCTTGCGTGCGAAGTTGTGAGTCTGCAAACTGCAAAGAGAATGACAGACAGACCTTGTTACAGATTTTGAAGCGTTTGGCAGACGGACTGAAAGAATGTCAGGATGCGGCAGGTACCGGTTTTTTGTTTGGAGCCATTATTTCGGATAAGGAAAATGTAGAAAAGCAGTTTGACTATGTGGAGGAGAACAAAACCAATATTATTACTCAGGCCTGGGTACCCTGGTATACCATGCACAAGACTCTGGAAGGTCTGGTGTCTTTGGTGAATATGGATGTGGATGGTGCGTTGGCAGAGGAAATCAAGGCAACCACAAAGGAAGTTGCCTCCAGGCTGGTAGACTGGGTATATGACAGAACACAGAGCTGGAGCGAGGAAACCCATAGAACTGTACTGGGCATTGAATATGGCGGTATGAATGACTGTATGTATGATGTGTATTTGATTACCGGTCGCAAGGAGCATCTGGAGGCAGCTCATGCTTTTGACCAGGTGGAATTGTTTGAACGGGTTTGGCAGGCGAAGACCGGTGATAATGTGCTGAATAATCATCATGCCAATACGACTATTCCCAAGTTCATGGGAGCCTTAAAGCGTTATGTGGTGACGGGAGAGGAAAGATATCTGGAGTACGCAGCACATTTCTGGGAGCTGGTGACCGAAAATCATACCTATGTGACAGGCGGTAATAGTGAGTGGGAGCATTTCGGAGAAGACCGGATACTGGACAAGGAGCGAACCAATTGTAATTGTGAAACCTGTAATGTGTATAACATGCAGAAAATGACGAAGCTTTTGTTTATGATTACCGGAGAGGTAAAGTATGCAGATTGGTACGAGAATACTTACATCAATTCAATTTTATCCTCTCAGAATCCACAAACAGGAATGACTACCTATTTTCAGCCCATGGCCAGTGGTTATTATAAGGTGTACGGAGAGCGTTTTAACAAGTTCTGGTGTTGTACGGGAACGGGTATGGAGAACTTTTCTAAGCTCCAGGAAAGCTTCTACTTTGAAAAGGAAGATAGTCTGATTGTGAATCTGTATATAGCTTCCAAGGTGGTATTCAAGGGTGTAGAGATTACTATGGAAGCAGATGTTCCGAAGTCTGACAAAGTTTCTTTGCAGATAGCAGGCAAACTGGAAGGCAAACTGTTATTACGATTGCCCCAATGGCTGGCTGCCCCTATGGAGATAAAGATAAATGGTGTGGTATGTTCCTATGAAGTGGAAGGCACTGATACAGGAAATGGCTATGCGGTAGTGGAAGGACCTTTTGAAGCAAATACGGTACTCGAGTTGGTGCTTCCTATGAAAGTGACAGCACATAATCTCCCGGATGGTGCCAATACTTATGCGTTCAAGTATGGCCCGGTGGTATTGAGTGCGTTATTGGGGACTAAGGATATGATAGATTCCACCACCGGTGTGAACGTAACTATTCCAAGTAACCGTATCATAGAAGAAAACTATATTCCTTCCCAAAGTGAACAGATAGTGGTACAGGAGGGAACGGTTGCAGAATACATAGCAAATATTGAAAAGCATTTGTTGCGTCAGGGAGAGGAGCTTTGCTTTGATTTGAAGGGCACAGATGCGACACTTACCTATGTACCGCATTTTTCACAGCATACAGAGCGTTACGGTATTTATTTTAGGTTCGTTGACAAGAGCATGCTTGCATTGGAGGCAGAGCAAAAGGAAAAAGATGTCAAGCGTATGGATACAGTACAGCCCGGATACGGACAGTATGAAAATGATGATTTCCACCATATGACAGAGCAGGGAACCGGTTCCGTGGGATGCACGGAAGGAGGAACTGCACGTTATGCCAATGCCGGCGGCAGCTTCACTTATACCATGGAGGTAAATCCGGAGGGGACAGCGTTGAGTGTCACCTTCCGCGGAGCAGATGTAGGAAAGAGCATTTGTATTCTGGCAGGAGAAACAATTCTCTACAAAGGTGTACTTGCAGATTGTGAAGAGATGGAATATTATGATATAATAATCCCTATATCCGAGAAGGTATTAAAACAGGCATACAAAAAGTTCTATGACTGCAGAGAAAGGCTGGTGCTGGACTTTACCTTCCGGGGAATTGGCAGAGAAGAGTCGGCAGCAGTGTGCCAATTTCTATATACCATAGAGTATGGAGCATAGGAAAAGGATGTGATGCTGTTGCGACAATCGGAAGGGGAGAATGACCATATGCAGTTTGCGGAATTACTCACATTACTGAAAAGTGCAGAAACAGTAGAACAAATAAATATACATAGGGAAGCTATAGCAGAATGGCTTCCCTGTGTGCGGATTATGTTTGATTATGACCAAAAGAACTCTGCACATCAATATGATCTGTGGATGCATTGTTTGCACACAGTAGTCGGTTTGCCCAGAAATTTAGAGGATGATATGTTGTATTTGGCAGCATTGTTACATGATATCGGAAAGCCGGATTGTCAGGTGGCCGGCAAGCGAGAAGGCGACACGGATATGCACTATTACGGACATCCCGAGCACAGTTTCGAGTTGGTCAGAGATGAGATAATTCCTATACTGCTTCAGAAAGGGGTTACATTAGCTGAAGAGGAACAACGCAGATTGTTATATTATGTGAGGCATCATGATGACAGAATGAGTCTGAGGCTGTATCATGTGCGGGAGCATTTGAATATACCGGTATCCTTTCAGGAGTTTCAAAAACTCATGCTGTTAGAGGTTTCCGATGCCATAGCTCATGTGCAGATACCCATCGTAGCACTGCGGGTAGAGGTGTGCGGGAAGCTTGCCGGAGCAGAGGGGGAAGAATTGTATCAAAGGATTTTGAACGGGGAGTAGTGCCTTGGGCACGGCTCCCTGTTTGTGCTTCAGATCAATATGGAGCTATACGTTAAGTGTTGTAGTATTCCTTAGGGCTGACCTGATTATACTTTTTAAAGATGGTGCTGAAATAATTGGAATTGTTAAAGCCACAACGTTCAGCAACTTCGCTGACGGAAAGTTTTTCGTTGGCCATGAGCAGCTTGGCATATTGCAGGCGAGTACGTGTAACATATTCGGAGAAGGAACAACCTACAGTGTTTTTAAAGAGTCGGGAAAAGTAACTGGGAGACAGAGAAATCCTTTCTGCAACCAATTCTAAGGATAAATCCCCGGCAAGGTTTTGTTCCACATAAATGAGTGCATCGTAAATCTGCTGATGAAAGGAGGACAAATTCAGGCTGTCTTCTGTAATTGCAGGTTTGCGCTGGTAAATAGTTAATACAAGGTTTTGAAGCATGTTTTTTAACATAAATTGTGCATAGTTTGACTTGCTGTTATAGATGTCCAGCATGTTTTCAAACTGAGGTCTGATAAGTTTGAGACTTTCCTCAGGAAAGTTCATATAGTTCGTGTGAAGTGCTTGAAATTCGTTTTCGCCAATTAAGTCGATAACGGGTAACAGCACTTCTTTTTTGTACTTAATCAAATACCTTTTATAAGGGGTATCGGACATAGGCATATTGCGGTGGTATACATTAGGAAGGCCAAAACCGATGGTTTCACCATGAGCGTAGTATATCTTGGTATGGGTAAAGTATTTTCGGTCTCCGCTCAGGCTATAGCCGAGAGTATAGTGGTCTAAAGCAGCTTCTATGGAAGGCATGGCATAGTCTCCGGGGAGTTCCTTGTAATCGATATAAATATCTTCGCCGGGTTTTAAGGGTGTGGGCATGACAGTCTCCTTTTACGCATGACATCTGAGTAGTTGTTTTGATTTTATCATATAGTATAGCATAATTTTATAGAAAAGTGTAAAATGTGAGTTAAAAATGAAGGAAATATTCAATATTTTGTTGTATAATGTAACCTATCCGAAGAAAAATCAAGTAAATGAGAGATTTGGCAGACGGAGAGAGGAGTGGGAGAATGAGACAAAAGAACTTTATGAAGTGCTGCATCAGGTACTGGTTTTACTTTGTAGCGGGACTGGTATTGGCTTACATACTGGCAAAGGTGGTGGTAGAGGGCAATACTATTATCGGGGATGCCATTGATATTATGCTGGCAGGAGAAAAGGTAGACTTTGGAGGATTCACCTGTAGGTTGTTAGTGCTGATTGTGATTGGCTTCATAGTGGCATTTTTAAAGAGCTTATTCGCTTCGAAGTTTAGCATTCAGGTGCAGGCAATGTACAAGAACATGGTGGCACATAAACTGTATCGCTTGGAATACCGTTATTTTGATAAAAATGGTTCGGCTTCTGTCATCAATAAAGTGAATTCGGATATTGCGGAAATAGAGACATTGTTGAACCAGAATCTGCCGGAGATTTGTACGAATCTGGTAGCCATGGTAACTTATGCGATTTATGTGGGGCAAATCAACATGGGGCTGTTAGTGTTGATTCTCGTGTGTTACCCCTTTCTATTCTTTTTTACCAATAAGGTAGTGAAGAAGATAGAAAGTTTGAGAAAGGTATTTCGCCAGAAGTCAGATATTATTACAGAGATTTCTCAGGATTGTATCAGCGGTATTTTAGTGTTAAGAGCGTTCGGCGCAGAAGACCATTTTCAAAATAAATTGAATAAGGCAGCAGATGATGTGGTGGCCAATGAGGAGAAGAGAGTACGTATCACCAATAATGCCCTGATTATAAGAAGACTGCTACAATGGTTGCCCAATATCATCAGTGCAATATATGCTTATATTATGGTGCTGCAGGGAAATATCAGTCTGGGAGAATTAGTAGTCTTTCTGATGATTTTGCAGAAATTCGTGGATGCTTTTGTGGGAGTCCCGTTTCATCTGGTGGATGCCAGAGAGAGTATGGTTTGTGTGAAGCGTGTGGAGGAAATATTGACGCAGTCGGATGAACCAAGTGGTGAGGCAAAAGAGGGAATGGATACAGATATTGCAGTTGCCTTTGAAGGAGTAGATTTTTCTTATGTAGAAGATAAGGAGGTACTGAGTGACCTTACTTTCCGGGTAAGGCGAGGGACAAATGTTGCCTTTGTGGGAGATTCCGGAGGAGGGAAAAGTACGATTTTTCATTTGTTGTGTGGCTTCTATCCGGTGAATAGGGGAAGTTATAAGCTGTTCGGAAGAAACTTTGGAGAATGGGATGTTCAGGCAGCCAGAGAACAAATGGCACTGGTGTCACAAAATGTGTTTCTGTTTCCCACCAGTATTCTGGAAAATGTCCGTTATGGAAATTTACAGGCAACGGATGAGGAAATTGTTGCGGCCTGTAAGAACGCGGGTATTCATGATTTCATTAGCGGACTTCCGGAAGGGTATGATAGTATCGTAGGGGAAAGAGGCATCCTGCTTTCCGGTGGGGAACGTCAGAGGATTTCCATAGCCAGGGCGTTTTTGAAAAATGCACCAATTCTTTTGCTGGATGAGCCTACATCCGCAATTGACGTGGAAACAGAGAAGCTGATTCAGGAGGCTATCAAAAAACTGTCAAACAATAGAACTTGTATTACCATTGCTCATAGATTGTCCACCATTCAAAATGCAGACGAAATCATGGTGCTGAAGGACGGTAAAATCGTAGAGAGCGGAACACACGAAACACTTATGGCGAAAAACGGAGTTTATTCGGGCATGTATGGCAGAGAAGGAAGAAAGGAGGAGGCAGTATGAAGCAATGGGAGATTTTCAGAAAAATCATGGGTGTGATGGGAAAAAGATGTCCGGTGTATCTGATAGCCATATTTTTCATGAGTACCGGCTGGGCTGCCTTTTCCGTCATGACTTCGCTTCTTTTAAAGGATGTTGTGGATGCGGCACAGTCAGGAGAGGAAGGCGGAATACCGGTTATTATTGCAGTAAATGTAATCGGTGGTATTGTTGCATTGCTTGTTTATCGTGCGGCTGCTATTGCTTATAATGTAGAGGCAAAGAGAGGGCATGGAACTCTCTGTAAGCTGGTGTTTCACCATGAGGTGCGTATGCCCTATACTTATTATGAAGAACACCATAGTGGTGAATTTATTTCCAAGCTGTCTTATGATTTGGAAAAGACAGGAAGCATATACGGTTCCCGCCTTCGTAGGACGGTGGCACCGATTTTGCAGGTAATTGTATATTTGATACCTATGCTGCTTTTAAGCTGGCAGATTACCCTGTGCCTGATAGGAGTAAATCTGGTGATGTTGGTTATCAATGGTTCCCTGATACAGCCTATGCGAAGGGTTTCCAAGTCATTGTCCGGTATCAATAGCAGGATGACGGAGAGGATGTCCAATCTGTTGCAGGGTATGGAACAGGCCAGAATGTACAGTGCCGGTAAGAATACAGTAAGTGAATTTATTACAGAAAATGAAAAATATGTAAAGGAAAATAATAAGAAAATAACCTATACCGCTATTTTAGAAAGCTGTAGCAGTGGTTTTGATTTGTTGTGTGGTTTGGCTTTTTTGATGTTGGGCATATATTTCGTACAGGGTGGTTATACCACATTGGGAGCGTTGACTGCGATTTATTCTTTGTATGGTGCTTTTTCTTTCCAGTTCCTGCAGCTGGGAAAATACCTGCCGGAGCTGATTGGTTGTCTGGTGAATGCTCAGAATGTTTTTGAATTTCTGGAGGAAGAGGAGGAACCGGAGTGTTGGTATGGTGTAGCGGAGGAAGAAGAACAGTCAGAGCATGGGCGAGATATGTCCGGTGCAGAAACGAAGCAGAGGGTTTCAGGTGCTTGGGAGAAGGCGGAGGAGCAGAGGAGCGTGGAAGCAGATTCTCATGTGGCGGTTGAACTTTCGAAGCTGACATTTTACTATCGGGAGGATAAGCCTTTATTAAAGGACTTCTCCATGGATGTAAAGGTAGGTGAAAGTGTTGCAATCACAGGTCACTCTGGCTGCGGAAAGACTACTATTTCGAAGCTTTTGTTAGGGTTATATCCTATGATTGGCGGTGATATTTTGTTGCATGGGAAATTGTATCGCAAGCTTTCTAACGAAGCGGTGAGAAAGCAGTTCGCTTATGTGCCGCAGGAACCTTATTTATTTAATGAAACCATTCGGGAGAACATACGACTGGCACGTCCGGATGCTACGGATGAGCAGGTGGAGAATGCAGCGAAGCTGGCGCATGCCCATGAGTTTATTCTGGGCTTGGAAAATGGCTATGATACCATGGTGGGAGAACGTGGAAATGGTTTGTCAGGCGGACAGCGGCAGAGAGTTGCCATTGCCAGAGCCATATTAAAGGACGCACCTATCCTGTTGTTGGATGAGGCAACATCTGCTCTTGATAATGAGTCGGAGCAATTGGTAAATGAGGCGTTAAAGCAGATGAAGCAGCAGAGAACCATTATCATGATTGCCCACAGACCATCCACCATAGAGTTGGCGGACAGGAAGTGTGTGGTGTAGTGTGAACGATTGGAAAAATATGCGGCACAGGTTTGGGAAAAGCTGAGCCTAAATGGACTGGGTGAAATTAGAAAAGATGCCTAAATTCGTTGTAGGTGTTTATAGAAAATAGGATGTGCCCTTATGTTTGAATGTGTAAATTTGCATGAGGGAATTGCGGGAAGTTGTTGTTGGAAACAGTTATATCGAGAGCTTTCAAAGGATATGTAAGAAATACAAAAAGAGCTGTGAGGGAAGACCACGGCGATGGTAAGTCGCTGAGGTCTTTTCTACATTCTTAGTTTCTGGATAGTGTAAGATAAAGGAATTCGCTATTTAACATATATTACGATTTCTTCAAGAAATTTTTGTACTATTAGCAATTGGGAGTAGGATAATCCTGATAAGGATAAGGTCAAATCCTGAAGCAGTTTTTTTGTATCGTTAAACGCATCTGCATCTGATTCCAGTTCAATAATATCTTCAATCCCAATATGAAAGAGGGAACATATCATAGCTATTTTTTCAATGGAGAAATTCCGCTCGCCACGCTCCAGTTGAGCATAATACTGAGTGTCTAAGAATAATCTTTCAGATAATTCCTTTTGTGTCATGTTGTTTAACAAGCGATATTTTTTTATGTTGTTAGCGATTGAATTTTGTGTTTTCTTTTCCATATAAAAATCCGTCCTCTCTTTATAACTATATATTTTATAAGAATAAAAGAGATGAAACGATATGCTATATATAGCCTTGCAAAATGCTATATCTTATAGTATTATTATGTGTAGTAAATTATCGGACAATGTAATAAAATACTGGAAAATGTTAGGAAATAAAACTGATTAAAAAAGCGGTGAACAGGAGGAGAATATGATAGTAGAAAAAATAGACAAAATTGTTGCAACTAGAAAGTATAAATTAGAAAAGGTTGAGGCTGCCCAAAAAGGTTTGACAAAGGTATTTGGAGCTGTTAGTAAAATAGAAGCACTTCAGAGGAGAGTAAATGAGGCTGCTGAGGGTGACCTTCTTGTGGCAATGCTTAAGGAGCAACCAGAGGTGTATGCTAACATATTGCAGCTCGATGCAAGTAATTTTTATAGAATTTATCAGGACTATCTTGAAGAACTAAAAAAATTAGAAAATAGATTCGGTAGAGATACATTGAATATAAGCTTTGTAGGAGCGGCTGGTCAAGGAAAAAGCTGTGTCTTGCAGAGAATCAGTGGTCTTGCCGGAGATGTTATACCATCAGCAGCAGGGTCTGACTGTACGGGGGCTAAATCTATCATAAGTAATGTTACGAATAGTGCAGAGGTTACTGCAGAGATTACATTTTATAGTGTAGAGGAAATCATTGATATTGTTAATGGTTACTTGACGGAAATAACTGGTAGTGCTGGCTATAATGTACGAACGCTTAATCAAGTGTCAGAAATTCCGATTGGAGCAATTGAGGAACTGGTGCACTTTAATGCTGATGCTAAGGGTAAGCTAAAACAATTAAGAAAATATGTTGACCACTTGGCAGAAGTGTCTGGTAATATTGGGCAGACAAAAATTATAGGTAAAAATGATATTGAAAAATACGTTGCCCAACATTCTTGCGTTGACGATGCGATTCAATATTATGATTATCTTTGTGTAAAGTGTGCGGATATTCGTTGTCAATTTCCGAAGAAGGATGCTGGAAGAATTGTGTTGGTTGATACTAAGGGGCTTGGCGATACGGCAATGAAGGTTGACGAAAATATGTTATATGCTGCAGAAAATGACTCGGATGCTATTATTCTCATGTATCGTCCAGACGCACTGAGAGCAGGATTAAGACAGCAGGAAATTGATATTATACAAAAAATTGCGGATAAAATCACTCCACAATACTGCGAACAGCTTTTGTTCTGGGTGGTGAACAGGGTAAAAAGTGGAGAGGGAAATAACTTAGCTGTGATTGATAATGCGAAGGCCGAAATTGTTAATAGTAAAATGCCAGTGGCAGGTGTGTTTGATGTTGATTGTGGTGATGCGGAGGAAGTGGAAAGGAAACTGTTAGAACCCGTTCTTTCAGGACTTACAGAGCGTATAGAAACAGTCGATGAGATGATTATTGGAAGATTAAATGAAAAAGCGAATAGTCTAGTTAAGGAGTTTCAAAAGCTAACCGACCGCTTAGGCAATGTGTTCATTGGTTGTGTGGGAGAAGATGTAAAAAGAACATTAAATAGTGAAATACAGGGTACTAGAGACAGAATGCTTGACGTTTTAAGAGATTTGTTTCATGACCTTGATCAGTATAGAAAAAGTCCTTGTGAAGAGTTTAAGAAGGCCAGTGAGCAAAAATTGAAAAAGTTATTGTTGCTTGTGCCGACACAGGATAAAGTAGTGTCGCTGTTAAGAAAGGGAACGGCGCTTCATACAAATGTGTATGAGGAATGTACACATATAATCAGAATGGCAATCATTGATGATTTTTTAGAGCTGGATGATACGCTTTGTAGAATTGTCAATACATTGAAGGAACGAATTATTAAAATACTGGTGGAAGAAGGTAAATTAGTACAGTTGCTTCCATATGATGGTGATGCTCCGGATACATGGTTAGAGACATTTAGAACAAAAATTAGTGCGGATGGAAATAGATATCCTTTAATTTCCGAAGCAATTAGAAAGCTAGAAGAATTTCAGATTAGTGTGGAAGGCTTTTTGATTTACGAAGTAAGAGATAAACTTGATGCACTTGATCCAAGCCTCCATGCACAGAATCCACAAATTAAAGGTGGAGGAGAGAACAAGGAAGAACAGGCAAAGGATATTATTTTCTGGTTGGATAAATATCTTTCAGATGTACATGATGAACTAAGGAAATCATTGCTTGATTTTTATAAGGTTCCTAACAGGGCGCTTTTTGCGGCGACCAAGGATTTTTATGACCGATTGGCTTTCTCGCAGGAGGATACCTATAATACAGTAAAGGAACAATGGAGATATTTATATGAACAATGGATTCCTGTAATTTGGAAGAAGGAATATGAGTCTAGTATTAATGGAATTGAAGCATGTAAGGAATGGGACGAGTTTGTAAAGAGTGTGCGAGAGGATGTATGCGTTAAGGTACTTATGATTAAATAGGAAGGATTGCTAGTTAATATGGAGAAAAATAAAGTTAAAATTAATGTGATGATGTTCGGAGGGAGACGTGCTGGTAAAACTAGCGTGTTGGCGGCAATGGAGGCATGCTTTGAGGAACAGTTTGGAACCAGTAATTTGGTG
The DNA here is from genome assembly GCA_045538995.1 of Acetatifactor sp. Lineage (GTDB taxonomy): Bacteria > Bacillota > Clostridia > Lachnospirales > Lachnospiraceae > Acetatifactor. The sequence goes on from JAZQEK010000098.1 coordinate 230,277, forward strand.
ATTAAACCGGCTGATACAGACACGATGTTTGCGATAGAAGAGAAGCAGAGGGAGATTGAGTCCTATTTTGGTAAAAACAAAAGAAATTTTGTGGCAGATAATGAGCCAACCATGGAAGTGCATGAATATGCTTTTGACATAAGTCTGAAATCACGTAATGGTGATTCTATGACAATTAATTTTATTGACTATCCTGGAGAGTGGTTGGGGAAAGAGGCAAATAAGACAGGAGAATTACAAGGTTATATGAATAAAAGTAATGTCATTATGATTGCAATCGACACTCCTTATTTAATGGAAGAGACACCTACAGCAGAGGATACTTCGATTGGGCAGTATAATGATTATCGTAATTATTGCAAACGAATAACTAATATGATTAAGGAAGTGACCTTGGATGATTATCCAAGGATGATTTTGTTTGTTCCATTGAAGTGTGAGAAATACAAGAATAATGGTACTATGCCTTTAGTTGCTACTAAAATAAAAGAGGCATACAAGCCTCTGTTTAATTATTTTGAAGGCATGAATGCTACTAAGGCAGAGATGGCAATTATTCCTATTTTGACTATGGGTAAGGCAGAGTTTGCGAAGTTTGAGCGAGATGAAGAAGGGAATATTCTGATTGATGAGAAATGGAAGACTCCTTCTAAAGCAACATTTTATTTTCCGGATGCAAATGTAGGAAAACCGGAACCGTTATATTGTGAACAGCCGATGATATTTATATTGTACTATCTTCTTGAAATGGTTGTCAGGGAGAAAAGAAAAGTAGATGATAAAAACAAAAAGAATCCTATTTATAAATGGTTTTTAGATAATGTGTGGGGAAAATTATGGAATCTCCCATCTATTGAGGATTTTGTTGCCGAGAAGGATTCTTTGAAGAAAAAGATGAAAACACATGGAGATGGTTTTGAGATTGTTAAGAATCCGTTGAAATTTTAACTAAATGGAGGAGTGACATATGTATAGAATATATTCATATTGTTCATACAAGCAAAGCCCAGCAGGTTTTCAGCTAGGCTTTGCAGAAGTAGGAGCACAGGAACAACTTCATTTATCTGTCAATGGAATAGATGAATTTGTGCGGAAGAGTTTCGAAACAAGTATAATCAAGGCTGTACATGGAAAGATTCCGCATACAAATAGGTATATAAGTATAGTGAAAAAACTGAAGTACACAGCTGAAAATGAAGATGAATATGCCTCTGTTGTACATATGAATTTTGCATTTGAATTTGAAAGTTATGAGGAGTACTCTTGCTTTCAAAGTGGTATTGATAAACTGAGTAGTGAAAAACGGGCAGATTTGTTTCGTGAAGTGGTTGTGCCGGATGCTTCAGAGGATATTTTTGCAATAGTGCTGAATGGGAGATTTTTGTGCGAAGCAATTGAACGGATCAAAGCATTGGGAAAAGTAGAGAGATGTGGTGTTGATACAACGCATTTTCTTCTAAATTCTAAACAAACAGACATTGAAAAAATAGAGGAAGTATATACAAATATTACAGATAATGCTACCTGTTTGTACAAAATAGGTGATTATGAGATAATCTTAAAAAAAAAGAAGTCTGCAATGTCATCCAATCTGAAACAACAGGAACAATTGATGCATCATGCAACAAGAGAAGATTGGAAAACAAAAATGGTAGTGGGAGGAATTGCGATAATTCTAGTAGTAATACTGGTGATATTGATAGGGAAGGTTTTACGGAGTTAATAGGATATGGATGTAAAAGAGTTCTTGAGCAGATTAATAAAGTAAGAAAATAACTATAAGTTCACAGCAGCAGAAAGCATGGGCTACAAAATACTTAATATTAAAACCCAAAAAGAACAAAAGTTTGTGATGCGTGTATGGATATGCTATAATTTGAAAGTATTTGAAAAGCTAATCCATACACGCTTGTTTTATAAATAGAGATGAACATTATGGACCATTTTATATTACATTCCGAACACCAACCTACCGACGACCGGCATCAGGCTATTTCGGATATGGTGGAAGGCTTCAAGGAAGGAAATTAATGCCAGACTTTGTTGGGGGTTACCGGCTCCGGTAAGACCTTTACTATGGCGAATGTCATTGCGGCATTGAATAAGCCTACATTGATTATTGCCCATAACAAGACATTGGCAGGGCAATTCTATGGGGAGTTCAAGGAGTTTTTCCCTGAAAATGCGGTAGAGTACTTTGTGTCCTACTACTGGACGGCTTACGTGTAGTCCATTTCGTATCAAAACTAACGTCTTTTTCCACTATTTATGACACTAAAAATGGCTATTTCGACTGGCTGGAAAGGGTGATATAAATAGGAATTGTGAACACGATTCGTTGTGAGTATGAATTTTGAAAACAGTAGTGAAGGATTAAGCGATTTCTGGTATAATATAAAATAAGATTAGGAACAGTTGTGAAATGGAGGGGTAAGTATGCCACAAGCAATACAAAGTTTGATTGAGCAGTATGTATCAGAAATTAAAAAGATATATGGAGCACATTTAAGACAAATTATTCTTTATGGCTCTTATGCCAGAGGAGATTATGGTACGGATTCAGATATTGATATAATGATTCTTTTGGATATTTCTGATTTGGAGCTAAAGACATACGGACAGACTCTTTCATATATGACATATGATTTTAACTTAGAGAATGATCTTGATATAAAGCCGATTGTAAAGAACGAGACACATTTTAAAAAGTGGAGTGAGAATTATCCGTTCTATGCAAATATTGAAAAGGAAGGAGTGGTTTTGTATGGAGCAGCATAATGAGGACATTGGAACAAAAAAAGATTTATGTTTGTATAGAATACAAACAGCAAAAGATAATTTGAAAGCAGCAAAGATACTTTTTGATGCAAAAGAGTATAAAAGTGCTAATAATCGTGCTTATTACGCAATTTTTCAGGCACTGAATGCTGTTCATGCTTTAGACGGTAATGCATACAAACGACATAAAGAGGCTATTGCCAATTTCAACAAGATATATGTAAAGAATGAAATTTTCCCTAGAGAAATAGGAAGAAAGATAGGCGAAGCAGAGGAAATTCGTCACGCAAGTGATTATGACGATTTCTATATTGCAAGCATGGAAGAAACGGAGCGTCAAATTTCTTCTGCAAGCGAACTTATTTGTTTGGTTGAATCATATTGTAGAGAGCGTATTGAGTAGCATAAACTGGGGAAATTGGAATTGGAAATTCTTCATAGCTTTAGTGAGTTTGCAGATGTGTTTGAACAAATCAAAAACAGACCGACATTTGAAGCTTATTCTAAGGAGGGGATTACACTTCCTAAATATGATGGGGAGAGCTTAAAAGAAGTATCAGTAGTTGCAGGCGTGCTTTTTGGAAGACTTGGCGGAGCAGGCTTGGGTGCTGCAGGTGGTTTTGCGGCAGTAGGTGGAGGAATTGTTGCGGAACTGCAGTATGGGAGTTACAACTTTATGTGTAAGGTGGAATTGGTTTTGAAAGCGGACAAAGATGGCGAGATGAATCAAGTCAATGCAGAAGAGGTGGAAGATTCTATTAGGAATGCAGAGATAGTTTTGAGCGATAGGTTTTAAATGAAGTGTAAAGATGATTTTGGATGTGGAAAAATCTTTGGTAGACGGTAGAGCATAAGTAAAGTGTTCTACCGTTTTTTTATAAGATGGAATATACTCTTGCCAACTGGAATTTAAAAATGCATTTAAGTAGATATTGAAATACAAGAAAAAGAACACAATACAATAGAACAAATGTTCTGATTTGTGTAGACATTCTGATTCTGCTATGCTATAATAAAACGGTGGGAACGGTAGCCCCTTGAGAAAGGGGGAGATGCCTATGCAGATGGTTACATATGCTGATTTATTTCAGCTTGGTATTTTTTTGGTAGCACTGATAGGTCTTGTTTACGAGATAAATCGAAATGGCAAAAAATAATCCGCCCCTAGTCTGGTAAACTGAGCGGATTATTTTATAGTTTATCACACAAGGGGTACTGCTTAGTACCACTTTTATATAGAGGATAACATGCTTTGAGAAGAAATGCAATGCATTTTTTGTTTTGTGCAGGGTAAATTTCGCATGGATATGCTATAATTGGAAAAGCTAATCCATACACGCTTGTTTTATAAATAGAGGTGAATATCATGGACCATTTTATATTACATTCCGAATACCAGCCTACCGGCGACCAACCCCAGGCCATTTCAGACCTTGTGGAGGGGTTCAAGCAGGGCAACCAGTGTCAGACCTTGTTAGGTGTTACCGGTTCCGGTAAGACCTTTACCATGGCCAATGTCATTGCGGCATTGAATAAGCCGACTTTGATTATTGCACATAATAAAACCTTGGCGGGACAGCTTTATGGGGAATTCAAGGAGTTTTTCCCCGAGAACGCAGTAGAATATTTTGTGTCCTATTACGATTATTATCAGCCGGAGGCATATGTACCGTCTTCGGATACTTATATTGCAAAGGATTCTTCCATAAACGAGGAGATTGATAAGTTACGTCTTTCTGCAACAGCCTCCCTGTCGGAACGCAGGGATGTGATTGTGGTAGCCAGTGTGTCCTGTATTTATGGTTTGGGAAGCCCGGATGAATATCAGGAGATGATTGTTTCCCTGCGTCCCGGTATGTTGAAGGACAGAGATCAAGTGTTGAGAGAACTGATTGATATTCAGTATGACAGAAATGACATGGATATTCAGCGAGGAACCTTCCGCGTACGAGGAGATGTAGTAGAGATTTATCCGGCACAGGGCGGTGACTATTTGATAAGAGTGGAGTTTTTCGGGGATGAGATTGATCGAATTACGGAGGTGGAGCCCCTGACCGGAAAGGTGCATGCGGCACTCAGTCATATCTCTATTTTCCCGGCATCACACTATGTAGTGGCACCGGATAAGATTCGGAAGGCTTGTGAAAATATTGAAATCGAGCTAAAGGATAGAATTCAGTATTTCAAGGGCGAGGATAAATTGATTGAAGCCCAGCGTATATCGGAGCGTACGAACTTCGATATAGAGATGCTGCGGGAGACCGGTTTCTGTTCCGGTATTGAGAATTATTCCAGACATCTGAATTTCATGGAGCCGGGGGCAACACCCATGACTCTTATGGATTATTTCGGAGATGATTATTTAATCATTATAGATGAGTCTCATATGACCATTCCGCAGATTCGAGGCATGTATGCAGGAGATCGTTCCCGTAAGGAAACTTTAGTTGAGTATGGATTCCGACTGCCTTCGGCATTGGACAACAGACCCTTGAATTTCGGGGAGTTTGAGGCACATATTGATCAGATAATGTTTGTGTCGGCGACACCATCTACTTATGAAGAAGAGCATGAGCTACTTCGTACAGAGCAGATTATCCGTCCTACAGGTTTGTTGGATCCGGAAGTGGATGTGCGTCCGGTGGAAGGACAGATTGATGATTTGATAGGCGAGGTCAATAAGGAGATACAGAAGCATAACAAGGTACTGATTACCACACTGACCAAACGTATGGCGGAGGATTTGACAGACTACATGAAGGAAGTGGGTATTCGTGTGCGATACCTGCATTCGGACATTGATACCTTGGAACGTGCGGAGATTATCCGTGATATGCGTTTGGATGTGTTTGATGTATTGGTGGGTATTAACCTGCTGCGAGAGGGTTTGGATATTCCGGAGATTTCTCTGGTGATTATTCTGGATGCAGACAAAGAAGGCTTCCTGCGTAGTGCTACATCCCTGATTCAGACAGTGGGCCGTGCAGCACGTAATGCAGAAGGACATGTGATTATGTATGCGGATACCATTACGGATTCCATGCGGATAGCGTTAGATGAAACCAATCGCCGTCGGGAAATTCAGATGAAGTACAATGAAGAGCATGGTATCACCCCGCAGACGATTAAGAAGGCTGTGCGGGATTTGATCAGTATTTCCAGAGAAATTGCGGCAGAGGAAGTAAGGTTCGAGAAGGATCCCGAGTCCATGAGCCGCAAGGAGTTGGAGAAGCTTATCGGCGAGGTACAGAAGAAGATGCAGAAGGCAGCTACGGAACTGAATTTCGAAGCAGCTGCAGAGCTTCGTGACAAGATGCTGGAGCTGAAGAAGAAGCTGCAGGAATTGGACGAAGACTAGTTCTTATATATCAAAGGGCGACTGCTTAGAAATTCTAAGTTTCGTTCAGGAGAATGGCAAACAATTCTCCAAGGGAAATGACGGAGGCGAAAATCATGGAAGAAGTAAAGAGGATGCTCCCCCGAAAGGAATATATTAAAATCAGGGGAGCTCATGAGCATAACTTAAAGGGAATTGATGTGGACATTCCCAGAAATGAATTTGTGGTATTGACAGGTATGTCAGGTTCGGGCAAATCTTCTCTGGCATTCGACACCATCTATGCAGAAGGACAGAGAAGGTATATGGAGTCTTTATCTTCTTACGCACGGCAGTTTTTGGGACAGATGGAGAAGCCTAATGTAGATCAAATTGAAGGGTTGTCACCGGCTATTTCCATTGACCAGAAATCTACCAATCGTAACCCTCGTTCCACGGTAGGAACAGTGACAGAGATTTATGACTATTTCAGACTTTTGTACGCACGTATCGGCGTGCCCCACTGTCCGAAATGTGGCAGAGTGATTGCCAAACAGACTGTAGACCAAATGGTAGACCAGATTATGGAGCAGGGAGAAGGTACCCGTTTACAGCTTCTGGCACCTGTGGTAAGAGGCAAAAAAGGACGCCATGAAAAGGTTTTGGACAGAGCGAAAAGAAGCGGTTATGTGCGCGTGCGGATTGATGGAAATCTGTATGAGTTGTCAGAAGAGATTGAACTGGATAAGAATATCAAGCACAATATTGAAATCGTGGTAGACCGTCTAATTGTCCGTGAGGGTATTCAGAAACGTCTGACAGATTCTATCGAGACTGCTTTGGATTTGGCAGAGGGACTTTTAGAGGTGGATATTATTGAGGGGGAGACTTTGACCTTTAGTCAGAGCTTTTCCTGTCCGGATTGTGGTATCAGTATCAGTGAGGTGGAGCCGAGAAGCTTCTCCTTTAACAATCCATTCGGTGCCTGTCCGGATTGTTTCGGACTGGGATATAAGATGGAATTTGATGTGGACTTGATGATTCCGGATATGAGCAAGAGTATCAATCAGGGAGCCATTGTAGTCATGGGCTGGCAGTCCTGCCATGAAAAGAATAGCTTTACCAATGCTACCCTGCGGGCACTTTGTGAGCATTTTAAGTTTGATTTGGATACTCCCTTTGAACAGTACCCGGAGGATGTTAAGGAATTACTTCTCTATGGTACAGATGAGTCGGTAGATGTTTATTACGAAGGCCAGAGAGGGAAGGGCGTGTACCCCATTACTTTTGATGGTTTGATACGCAATGTAGAACGTCGCTACAAGGAAACCTTTTCGGAAAGTGCAAAGGCAGAGTATGAAACCTTTATGCGGATTACCCCATGTAAGCTGTGTAAGGGCATGCGCTTGAAGCAGGAAGCACTGGCGGTAACGGTTTGTGATAAGAATATTCATGAAATTACTGCTATGTCTATTGGGAAGTTGGCAAGGTTTATGGAGGATTTAAAGCTGACCAAGCAACAGGAACTGATTGGACAGCAGATTCTGAAGGAAATCCGAGCCAGAGTTGGTTTTTTGGTAAATGTCGGCTTAGATTATTTATCGCTGGCGAGAGGTACAGCCAGCCTGTCCGGTGGAGAAGCACAGCGTATTCGTCTGGCTACTCAGATTGGTTCCGGATTGGTAGGGGTATGTTATATCCTGGACGAGCCCAGTATTGGTCTGCATCAAAGAGACAATGATAAGCTATTAGATACTTTGAAACGTTTGAAGGATTTGGGCAATACATTGATAGTAGTAGAACATGACGAGGATACCATGCGGGCAGCAGATTATATCGTGGATATTGGTCCCGGTGCAGGTTCCCATGGCGGAGAAGTGGTGGCAGTAGGTACTGCTGAGGATATTATGAAGGTGCCGGAGTCGGTGACCGGTAAGTATCTGAGTGGAGAGTTAAAGATACCGGTACCAAAGATGCGTCGTAAGTCAACCGGAAGCATCAAGGTATTGGGGGCACAGGAAAACAATTTAAAGAACATTGATGTAGAGTTCCCTTTGGGAGTTATGACCTGTGTAACCGGTGTGTCCGGTTCCGGTAAGAGTTCTTTGGTGAACGAAATCCTGTATAAGCATCTGGCAAAGAAGTTAAACCGTGCCAGAACCATTCCCGGAAAGCACAAGGGTATCGAGGGACTGGAGCAACTGGACAAGGTCATTGATATTGACCAGTCACCTATCGGACGTACTCCCCGTTCCAATCCGGCTACCTATACCGGTGTGTTTGATATGATACGTGATTTATTTGCTTCTACCGCAGATGCCAAGGCGAAGGGGTATAGCAAGGGACGCTTCAGCTTTAACGTAAAGGGCGGACGCTGTGAAGCCTGCAGCGGTGACGGTATTATAAAGATTGAGATGCATTTCCTGGCAGATGTTTATGTACCCTGTGAGGTGTGCGGCGGTAAACGCTATAATAGAGAAACCTTGGAAGTAAAGTACAAGGGCAAGAGTATCTTTGATGTGTTGGATATGACAGTGGAGGAAGCAGTAACTTTCTTTGAAAATGTGCCATCGATTAAGCGCAAGATAGAGACTTTGAATGATGTGGGATTGTCTTATATCAAGCTGGGACAGCCGTCCACTACGCTTTCCGGCGGTGAAGCACAGCGTATAAAGCTGGCAACGGAGCTTTCCAGACGCAGCACGGGCAAGACCATTTATATATTAGATGAACCTACTACCGGTCTGCATTTTGCAGATGTGCACAAGCTGATTGAGATTTTGCACAGATTGGCAGATGGCGGCAATACGGTGGTGGTTATCGAGCACAATCTGGATGTGATTAAGACAGCAGATTATATCATTGATATTGGTCCGGAGGGCGGAGACGGCGGCGGTACTGTGATTGCTACCGGAACCCCGGAGGAAGTGGCTCAAAACCCGGTGTCTTATACCGGCAAGTATGTGAAGAAGATGTTGTAGGGAAAGTTTCGCTAGCCGAACTTGAAACAATTGTGGACAGCCGGTGCAAGTTGCAGAAGAAATTTTGGAAACCACCTAAAGATTTTTAAAAATAGACCGATAATTATGTTACAAAGCATGGACGCGGAGAAGAGAACGGAAGGAGCCGTTCCCTTTTTCGCGTTGTATTTTTTAAAAATCTCTAAATTTTTAGGAAAGCGTTGGGAAACACTTGCATTTTCCGGTTTCTGACTGTAAACTATATATTATGGTGTATTTTGTGATTAATGAACGAATAATTTGGTAAACATCATGTATATAAAGAGTAAGAGGGTGTATTGCCGTGAGCATGCACAGGAAGAAAGAGTAGAAAGGGAAAAAGAAGATGCAGTGTACAGATATTGGAATTGACTTGGGAACGGCCAGCATTTTGGTTTATATTAGAGGAAAGGGTGTTGTGCTGAAGGAGCCGTCTGTAGTGGCTTTTGACAGAGATACCAATAAGATTAAAGCGATTGGTGAGGATGCACGTCTGATGCTTGGTAGAACACCGGGTAATATTATTGCAGTAAGACCTCTTCGTCAGGGTGTTATTTCTGACTATACCGTGACCGAGAAGATGATGAAGTACTTTATCCAGAAGGCTCTGGGTAAGAGAATGTTCCGTAAGCCTCGCATCGCAGTGTGTGTACCCAGTGGTGTTACAGAAGTAGAGAAGAAGGCAGTTGAGGATGCTACCTATCAGGCAGGTGCCAGAGAGGTTTCTATTATCGAGGAGCCTATTGCAGCTGCTATTGGTGCAGGGATTGATATTTCCAAGCCTTGCGGAAATATGATTGTAGATATCGGTGGCGGTACTTCCGACATCGCAGTTATCTCCTTGGGCGGTACCGTAGTAAGTGCTTCTATCAAGATTGCAGGCGATGATTTTGATGAGGCCATTGTTCGTTATATGAGAAAGAAACATAATCTTCTGATTGGTGAAAGAACTGCAGAAGATATGAAGATAAAGATTGGTTCCTGCTATCCCAGGGCGGAAGCAGATTACATGGATGTGCGTGGACGTAACCTGGTAACCGGTTTGCCGAAGACTGTCAGAGTATCCTCTGAGGAAACCGAGGAAGCTTTGAAGGAAACTACTGCACAAATTGTAGAAACCATTCACAGCGTATTGGAGAAGACCCCGCCGGAGTTGGCTGCTGATATTGCAGACAGAGGTATCGTGCTCACCGGTGGCGGAAGCTTGCTTCGTGGTCTGGAGGAGTTGATTTCTTCCAAGACAGGTATCAATACCATGACTGCTGAGGATCCGATGACTGCAGTGGCAGTAGGTACCGGCAAGTATGTAGAGTTCTTAGCAGGTTACAGAGAAGATTAAAAAAGAAGTACAAGGAGGTCGTTATGTTAAAAGGACTATATACCGTGCATACCGGTTTGCGTAATGAGCAGAACCGTATGGATATACTGACGAATAATTTGGCAAACGCCTCTACAGTAGGTTTTAAGAAAGAAGGCTCTACCAGCCAGTGTTTTGGTGATGTATTGGCTTACAAGATAAAGGATTCCTCTGTAGGGTTAGAAAATGTACAGAGGATAGGCATAAACAATCCCGGTGTCAAAATCGGGGAAAGCTATACGGATTTTTCCCAAGGTTCCTTCCGTGTAACAGACAATCCCTATGATTTGGCTTTATCAGGGGATGGCTTCTTTGCTGTGGAATATACCAATAGTGCAGGAGAAACGGATACCAAGTACACCAGAGCAGGTTCTTTTACTTTAGATATTGATGGGTATTTGGTGACCAAGGATGGCGATTATGTGTTAGACACCAATAATCAGCACATTCAGTTAAATACACTGATAGATTCCCAGATTGATGAACTGGGAAATATCAGTCAGGATGGCAGAAATGTGGCACAGATACAGGTCGTTGATTTCGAGGATTATGACTATTTGTTGAAATATGGTGATGTTTATTATCAGCCCAAGGAAGGTGCCAGTCTCATAGAAGGCAATGCAAGGGTTCGTTCCGGTTATCTGGAAATGGCGAATGTGCAGATTGTAACAGAGATGGTCAATATGATTAGCGTAACACGTGCCTATGAGACCAATCAGAAAATCATGCAGACCTATGACGGTAGTCTGGAGATTGCAGTGAATCAGTTGGGTAAGATACAGTAATAAGCGAAAGGTAGGAGCATAAATGGTTAGAAGTTTATGGACTGCTGCAACCGGTATGATTGCACAGCAGACAAATGTAGATACAATCGCAAATAATTTGGCAAATGTAAATACTGTTGGATATAAGACTGAGGTAAATGAATTTAAATCCTTACTTTATCAGAATATTCAGGCAAAGACGACAAAGGCGGACGGTTCTCTGAAGCCGGTAGGTGCACAGGTGGGTCTGGGTGTAAGGAATGCTTCCATCACTTCTTTGTTTAAGCAAGGTCCTCTTTTGGATTCAGAAAGTGATTCTGCTTTTGCAATTGATGGAAGAGGCTTCTTCAGTGTACAGGGCAAGGACGGAAATACATATTATACCAGAAACGGTAATTTCCAGTGGACCTTGGGACCGAACAATACCAATATGTTATGCAACACAGATGGTTTGCCGGTGTTGGATTCTAATGGGAAGAGTATTGCCCTTGCGCAGAATTATACAGTAAGTGATATTACGATTACCGCAAATGGTGAGCTTTGTTATCCGGATGAGAATAATAATGCACAAACGATTGGAATACGTCTGGGTGTGTTCCAGTTTAATAATCCGGCAGGCTTGGAAAAGCAATCCGACGGATTGTTCAGTGTAACAGCAGCCAGCGGTCAGGCTTTGAATGAGGCTACCAATGCATCCGTAACTCCCAGTAAGCTGGTACAGGGATATCTGGAAGGCTCCGGCGTTCAGGTTGTGGATGAAATGGTGAATATGATTGTGGCGCAGCGTGCATATGAATTGAATTCCAAAGCAATCACCGCATCCGATGAGATGCTGCAGCAGGCAAACAATCTGAGACGTTAGGATAAGAGGAGCTAAGGGTATGATGAAGCCCCGGCTTTTTGAAAAGAGGTTATAGGTATGGATATGAATAATATTGCCGGACTTTATACAGATATATATAGTACGAATAATCAATCCACCACCAAGCTGGAGAACACGCTGAATACCGGTATGACGAAGGCGACAGATGAGGAACTGATGGATGCCTGTAAGCAGTTTGAGGCTTACTTTTTGGAGCAGATGTTCAAGTCTATGGTAAAAACAATACCAAAGAACGAAGAAATGTCAGGTTCTTCTTCTGCATTGATGGATTATTATACGGATGAAATGGTACAGCAGCTTGCGTCTGACTCTACAGAGCAGAATAGCTTGGGACTGGCTCAGATGTTGTACGAACAAATGAAAAGAAATTATGAGTTGTAAGTTGAGTAAAGGAAAGGCTGCTGAATAAGCAGCCTTTTTGTGGCAAGAGCCGGCAAACAAAAGGTGTTTTGGCGGTCGATAAAAGCACAGCTGATACCGGAAAGGAAGTTCATCAGTATGGAAACAATCACAGGATATGTGGATCATTTTATATATCAGAACCCGGACAATGGATATACTGTTTTTCTTCTGGTGGGAGAGGAAGAAGAGATTACCTGTGTAGGTTTTTGCAGAGGCTTGGCAGAAGGAGAGCATATTGAAGCACAGGGTGGTTATGTGGAGCATCCCGTATATAGTCTTCAGTTTAAGATAGAGTCCTATCAAATCGTAGCACCAACGGATGTTGTCAGTATGGAGCGATATCTTGCTTCCGGTGCGGTGAAGGGGATTGGTGCGGCATTAGCAAAGCGAATTGTAAAGAAGTTCGGAGCAGATACCTTTCGCATTATCGAGGAGGAGCCGGAACGACTGGCAGAAATCAAGGGAATCAGCGAGCGGAAGGCCAGAGAAATTGCTCAGCAGATGGAGGAACGTAAGGATTTACGTGATGCACTGGTGTACTTGCAGCAGTTTGGCATATCCAATACACTGGCGATACGTATTTTTAACACCTACGGTACTAATTTGTATGGAGTAATGAAGGAAAATCCGTACAAGCTGGCTGAGGATATTGATGGTATCGGGTTTAAAATAGCAGATGATATTGCAACAAAGCTGGGAATACATACGGACTCGGATTATCGTATCCGAAGTGGTATCTTATATACTTTGCTGCAGGCAGTAGGGGAAGGACACTGTTATCTGCCCATGGAGCAGGTGTTAAGCAGAGCACAGGTGCTATTGCAGGTGGCGGCGGAGAATATACGTCCTCAGCTGGACAATCTCATGATGGACAAGAAGCTGGTCATTAAGGGAGATTGTGTTTATGCAACCTCCTATTATTATGCAGAACTGAATTGTGCCCGGATGCTGTTGGGGCTGGATATGCCTATGCGGGAACCAAAGCAGCATATTGAGTCTTCCCTGAAAGCAATCACGAAAGAAATACAGATAGAGTTGGATGAGCTGCAATGGAAGGCGGTGACAGAAGCGATACAGAATGGATTGTTTATCCTTTCCGGCGGACCGGGTACCGGGAAAACGACTACAATTAATACGATTCTCCGCTATTTTGAAAGGGAAGGCTATGATATTTATCTGGCGGCTCCTACAGGACGTGCGGCCAAGCGAATGACGGAGGCTACCGGCTTCGAAGCAAGAACCATTCACCGTATGTTGGAGCTGAATGGAGCGGTATCTGATGAAAATAAAAGAAGCGTACACTTCGAACGGAATGCAGAAAATCCTCTGGAGACGGATGTGATTATTATTGATGAGATGTCCATGGTGGATTTGCAACTGTTTCAGGCACTGTTGCGTGCCATTACCCCGGGGACTCGCCTTATATTGGTGGGGGATGTGGATCAGTTGCCCAGTGTGGGACCGGGACAGATATTAAGGGACATTATCAATTCTCGGGCATTTCCTATGGTGGTATTGCAAAAAATCTTCCGACAGGCAGGTGAAAGTGACATTGTTGTCAATGCGCATCGTATTAACAGAGGGGAGCAGATAACCTTTGATAATAAGAGCAAGGATTTCTTCCTGCTGGAGCGTAATGACGTGAATGTGATTTATAAGCATATGATTCAGCTCATACGAGACAAGCTGCCGAGCTATGTGAATGCAACCGCCTTTGATATTCAGGTGTTGACGCCTATGCGTAAGGGAAGTCTGGGCGTGGAGGTGCTGAATGGTATATTGCAAAAGTATCTGAATCCGCCGGAGGTGACGAAGAAGGAGCATGTCAGTGGAGATACGATTTATCGTGAAGGTGACAAGGTCATGCAAATCCGCAACAATTATCAATTGGAATGGGAGATTGTGAACCGTTATAATATTACTATCGATAAGGGAATGGGTGTGTTTAACGGAGATATGGGACGTATCGTGGAAATCAGGGAGCATTCCTCAGAATTGGTGGTGGAGTATGATGAACACAAAAAGGTGGTTTATCCATTTTCTCTGTTAGAGGAACTGGAGCTGTCCTATGCCATAACCATTCATAAATCACAGGGGAGCGAATACCCGGCGGTAATTATGCCTATTTTGAGTGGACCGAGAATGCTTTTCAATCGAAATTTACTCTATACAGGGGTGACACGAGCGAAAAACTGTGTTACCATTTTGGGCAGTAGCCAAACGGTTTGCGGAATGATTGAGAATGAAAGTGAAAATAAGCGTTATACCTCCTTGCAACTTCGGATACGGGAGCTGAAGGCATTGGAGAAAGGTGATTTTTCTTAGGAGAAGGCTTCGGAAAGGAGCCGGGATTTGAACGGATTGAGAACGGAAAACGGAGTGTGGAGGAAGCTGGCAGAAGTCGCAGACCGGTTGGGGGAAGTGATTTATCCGCCCAGATGCCCTGTGTGCGATGCGGTGGTAGCCCTAAGGGACAGGGGGATTTGCGACACCTGCATGAAGAACGTGAAGTATGTGGAAAATCCCAGATGTTTGAAATGCGGCAAAACAGTTTCCTCTAAGGAAGTGGAGTTCTGCGAGGATTGTAGCAAAATGCCCCATATATATAAGCAGGGAAGAGCTTTGTACGATTACAAGACAGTAGCTACGGCGATTTATCGTTTTAAATATGGCGGTCGAAGAGAATATGCAAAGGTTTTTGGAGAGGAAATGGCATTTTATCTGGGGGATTATATACGGAGCTTGAAGCCGGACGCACTGGTGCCGGTGCCTATGTACCATAAGAAGGAGCGTCAGAGAGGGTATAACCAGTCATTTCTTTTGGCGAAGGCTCTCGGACGAGAGTTAAATATCCCTGTTTACGACAAAATTCTAAAAAGAGTGAAGAATACCAAACCATTAAAGCTATTAAATCCTGAAGAAAGGCTAAATAATTTGAAAAAGGCTTTTATTCTGGTGGAAAATGGTGTAAAATTAAATACGATTATAATTATTGATGATATTTATACAACGGGAAGTACAATAGATACTATTAGTAAGGTATTTATGGAACAAGGTGTAGAAAATATCTATTTTGTAACATTAGCGATTGGTGAAACGATTTAAACAGAAAGCGCATGGAGGGAAGCTATGAACGTAAGAAATTGTAGAGGATGCGGTAGATTATTTAACTATATTAGCGGACCATCAATGTGTCCGGCATGCCGTGAAGGTCTGGAAGCAAAGTTTCAGGAGGTAAAGGAATATATTCGTGAGAATCCCGGTGTGGGTATTCAGGAGGTTTCAGAGGCCTGTGATGTAGAACGTTCCCAGATTAACCAGTGGTTACGCGAGGAGAGATTGGAGCTGACAGAGGGTTCTCCTTTGATGTTGGGCTGTGAAAGCTGTGGTGCTTTGATTCGTTGCGGTAAATATTGTGATAAGTGCAAGCAGAATCTTACCAATGGTTTTCAGAGCATTTTGCGTGGACAGAAGCCTGCGGATACACCGGTAGAAAGAAAGAGAAGCACTGATTCCAGAATGCGTTATCTGTCTGATAATAAGTAGGAGAGCAGTATGTTAAATGGTGATAGAATAGTGTTGATGACGAAGCTGGCTTCCTATGAGAAGAAGGAAGGGAAGAGATGCATGGCCATCGGCAGATACTTCCGGGGGGATTACGTTACCCTGAATATATTAAAAGCGGTGATTTCGGCTACTATAGCATTTTTTATAGGATTGGCACTCTATGTTTTGTATGATATAGAATCACTGATGGAGAACTTATATAGTATGGATTTGTTGCTTTTGGCAAAAAATATAATTAGTAGCTATGTGATTTTCGTGGTAGTATATTGTTGTCTGACATATGTTATATTTACGTATCGTTATGCAAAAGCCAAAAAGAACATTCGGCGGTACCAAAATAATTTGAAAAAATTAAATGCCATGTATCGTCAATAAATCTTTGTAAATGAGGCTGAAAAAATGAGAAGCTTAATAGAATTAAGAGATAGTATAAAAAGAATATATAACCGTTTTGAGTTTGTGATTTTGCCGGTGTTGAAATTTATGCTGGCGTTTTTGGCGTTAAGTATTGTCAGCGGTAAGCTGGGGTATATGTATCAGTTGGATAATCTGGGACTGATACTAATTGCATCCCTGATGTGTTCCTTCCTGCCCACAGGTTTTGTGGTCTTCTTTGCGGTGGTTTTGAGTGTGGCACATATGTATGCACTTTCGCTGGAAGTAGCTTTGGTGGGAATAGCCGTATATCTGATATTGTTCCTGCTGTTTTTCCGATTTGGTGTCAGGGATTCGCTGGTAGTGGTGTTGACGGGTGTTTTGGCAGCCATGAACATTCCTTATATTATTCCTATTGCAGTGGGATTGCTGGCAGGTCCGGTATCTATTTTTGCGATTGCCAGCGGTTTGATTGGCTATCATATGCTGAAGCATGTTGTAGATAATGCACAGGTGATTAATGCAATGGATTCGGAGGAGGCTGTTGCCAAGGTACGCCTGATGATTGACGGAATCATCAAGAACAGGGAAATGATTGTGATGATTGCAGCATTCGCCATTACGGTTATCGTGGTGTATCTAATCAGACGTTTATCGGTAGAGTATGCTTGGACCATTGCTATGATTACCGGAGCAATTGTGAATTTGATTGTGTTATTGGTGGGTGATTTGATGTATGACACCAATATTTCGGTATTTGGAGCAGTATTGGGTTCTGTTCTGGCGATTGGTGTCGGCAAGCTGTTGGAATTGTTCCGCTTCAGTGTGGATTACAGTAGGGTGGAAAACGTACAATTTGAAGATGACGAATATTATTATTATGTAAAAGCAATTCCCAAAATGACCGTGGCTGCACCTACAAATACAATAAAGAAAATCAATATGCAAAAGCAGGCACCGGCATCCGGAAGAAGTATTATGACGGAAAGAACCAGAATATCCAGAAACGGTCAGAGGAATAATGAACATATTGCCAACGGACGTAGTGTTACCATAGGGGGAGACGGAGGAAGTGTTTCTGATGATACCCTGGTATTTTTGGATGAATTTGAGGAAGAAAACAATTAATTGACAAGGGAATACGTAATGGAAAACGTAAGTGAACGTGCAAGAGAGATTTTATCCAGTTTAAGAAGGTCTGTACAAACAATCGAATTTGGCGATGTTTTAGAAATCTTAATCATCGCTTATTTGGTGTATCATATTGTTCTTTGGATAAAGACCACCAGAGCCTGGGTGCTTCTGAAGGGTCTTGTTGTGATATGCTTCTTTTGGGTGATTGCATATGCGTTCAAGATGCATACTATATTATGGTTGGGAGAAAATATACTTGGATATGCGATTACAGCGATTCTGATTATTCTACAGCCGGAATTGAGAAAGGCTTTGGAGGAATTGGGTAAAACCAGTTTGGTATCGGTATTGCCCTTTGATTCCGGTAAACGTGACAGTGGTGTGATTACGGAAAGAACCATCAGCGAAATCGCAAAGGCCTGTATGGAAATGAGTAAAGTAAAGACAGGAGCTCTTATCGTAATAGAAAGGGAGCAGTCTCTGGCAGAGTATGAGCGAACCGGTATTGATGTGGATGCACTTTTAAGCAGCCAGCTGTTGATTAATATTTTTGAGCATAATACTCCGCTGCACGATGGTGCTGTTATTGTGCGTGGCAATCGTGTGACCTCTGCCACCTGTTATCTGCCCTTGTCAGATCAATCTACTATCAGCAAGGAGCTGGGCACCAGACACAGAGCAGGTGTGGGTATTTCCGAAGCCGCAGATTCCATAACCGTAATTGTTTCGGAACAGACCGGCAGAATCAGTGTAGCGGTAGATGGGGAATTGGAAAGAAACTTTGATGGTGAAAAGTTGAAAAACAGGCTGTTAGAGCTGGTAAAGGTTGGAGAAAAGAAGGAGCAAAAGAAGCAAAAGATAAAAATCGGAAAAGGAAAGGGTAAGGCGAAAGCATGAAAACGTTAAAGAAGCTGTTGTTTAACAACTGGGGCTTGAAGCTAATATCCCTGATAATTGCTTTTTTGTTATGGGGTGTAGTAATTAGTATCGATGACCCGGTAGATGATAAAACCTTTAATAATATCAAAGTAAATTTGATAAATACACAATTGGTTACAGAGAAAAATATGGTCTACGAGATACTGGATGGTACGGGAATGTTGCGCTCTGTTACATTTGAGGCACCCAAATCCATTCGTGAAGAAATCGAAGCAGGCGATATTATTGCAGAAGCAGATTTAAATGAACTGACTACTACAGATACGGTTCCTATATCATTTTCGTGTCCGAAATATGGTCAGGATGTAACAAACATTTCCGGAAATATCAGCTACGTGAAGCTGAATATTGAAGAGAAAGCAAAGAAGTGGATTGATATAACCTATAATCTGGTGGGTGAGGTGGCAGACGGTTACGTTATCAGTGGTGTGTCCATGGACCAAAACCGTATGGAAATTGAGGGACCTGCATCAAAGGTTGCTGCGGTATCCAAAGCGGTAGTGGATATTAATGTGGCCGGTATCAGCAGAGATATGTCACTTTCTGCTGACGTTCATTTGAAGGATGTGGACGGAGCAAGTTTAAATTACTCTACTTTGGCAAAGAGTACGGATAGAGTAAAGGTAAATGTAGGCGTTTATGCAACGAAGGAAGTTCCTGTAGAATATGAAGTGTCCGGAGAGGCGGCAGAGGGATATGCAGCTACCGGAAAGGTAGATATTCATCCTACGACAGTATTGATTGCAGGACCTCATACAGCATTAGCCAATACTTCTGCGATTACAATTCCGGCAGAGTATATAGATATTACCGGCGCTACGGAGGATTATGAGGTTACATTGGGATTGCGTAGGTTCTTGTCAAACAGCATTATATTTGCAGACAGGGAATTCGATGGCAATGTGACCATTAAGGTATACATTGAGGAACTGGTAGAAGAGGAACTGAAGGTTACTGCAAGAGATGTACAGATTATTAACAAACCCAGCGGAATGATTGTGGGAGATTTGGAAACAACAAAGATACCGGATTTGCGTATCAGAGGTTTGGCAGAGGATGTTTCGACCATAGAAGTAAATGATTTGAATGCAGTTGTGGATGTGGCTGCATGGATGGAGCGTCAGGGAATAGAAGTACTGACCTCCGGTACATATTTATTACCGGTTACCTTTGAGACACCGGAAAATGTGGAACAGCTGGAAAGAGTGATGGTTGCTATTGAGTTTATTACACCGGAGGAACTGGCTGCAAAAAATCAGGCAACTCAGGCAGAACCAATAGAGGGAGAAGCAATACAGGAACCGCAGGAATAGGTCCTTCGTTTTGAAATGAAGTTTTACTTGTGATTCTTGGCTTTTCGTGCTATGATTAAAGTGCGAATGGAGGTATGGCAATGGTTAGCCAAAAAGTAGTTATTAAAAATCCAACAGGTTTACACCTAAGACCGGCAGGCATCCTATGTAAGGAAGCGATGAATTTTAAGTCATTAATAACGTTTCAATTCAGGGAAAGCACAGCAAACGCCAAGAGCGTTTTGAGTGTTTTAGGTGCGTGTGTGAAGTGTGGAGACGAGATTGAATTTACTTGTGAGGGTGTGGATGAGAAGGAAGCCCTTGCTGCTTTGGTTGCAGCAGTAGAAGACGGTCTCGGAGAATAGTCGCAGAGTGAACAGCCCATCCCTACGGATGGGTTGTGTTTTGTATACAAGGAGGAAATGATTATGTTGAATTATAAGAGATATCGCAGAAATCCGGTAGTGAATTATCCGGAAAGAGAATGGCCAAACAAGGAAATTGAGAAGGCTCCTATCTGGTGTAGCGTAGATTTGCGAGATGGTAATCAGGCATTGATTGATCCTATGGTGGTAGAAGAAAAGATTGAGATGTTCCAGTTCCTGATTAATTTAGGTTTCAAGGAAATCGAAATCGGCTTTCCGGCAGCCAGCCAGATTGAGTTTGATTTCTTACGCCAGTTAGTGGACAGAAAGCTGATTCCTGATGACGTGGTAGTACAGGTTTTGACCCAGTGTCGTGAGGAATTGATTGACCGTACCTTCGAAGCTATCGAGGGATGCAAACAGGCAGTAGTACATATTTATAATTCTACCTCTACCTTACAGAGAGATGTAGTATTCAACATGGATAGAGAGCACATCACGGAAATTGCAATTCAGGGTACCAGAATGGTAAAGGAACGTGCAAAGAACTTCCCTGGAAAGATTATCTTAGAGTATTCTCCGGAAAGCTTCACCGGTACAGAACTGGATTTTGCACTGGACATCTGTAATGCTGTACAGAGAGAATGGCAACCTACTCCGGAAAATCCTATGATTGTGAATCTTCCTTCTACCGTAGAAATGAACACACCGAATGTGTATGCGGACCAGATTGAGTGGATGATTAAGCATTTGGAGAACAGAGAGAGCCTGATTATCAGTGTACATCCTCACAATGACCGCGGTACCGGTGTTGCCAGTGCAGAGCTGGCACTTTTGGCTGGTGCAGACCGTGTAGAGGGTACCTTGTTCGGTAACGGTGAGCGTACCGGTAATGTAGATATTTTGAATATTGCCTACAATATGTTCTCGCAGGGTATTGACCCGAAGCTGAACATTGAGAGAGTGAATGATATCATAGAGATTTATGAGCGTTGCTGTAAGATACCGATTCATCCCAGACATCCTTATGCCGGTAAACTGGTATTTACTGCTTTCTCCGGATCACATCAGGATGCTATCAACAAGGGTGTAAAGGCCATGAAGGAGCGTAACAACGAGTACTGGCAGGTACCCTATCTGCCTATCGACCCGGCTGATATCGGAAGAGAGTATGAGCCTATTGTGCGTATTAACTCTCAGTCCGGCAAGGGCGGTGTGGCATTTGTTATGGATACCTACTTTGGTTTCAAGCTTCCCAAGGCAATGCACAAGGAATTTGCAAAGGTGATTCAGAACCTCTCCGAGAAGCAGGGTGAGGTGGCACCGGAAGAAATCATGGAAGCATTCCGTGAGGAATACCTGAATAAGAAAGAACCCATTCATTTCCGTAGCATGAAGGTAGAGGATTTGGGTGATGAGGCACATGAAGACTTTGATACCAAGGTAATGCTGGTATATACAGATCATGGAGTAGAGAAGTCCTTTGAAGCGACCGGAAATGGTCCTATCGATGCGGTGAGACGCGGACTGGCAGTGAATTTAGGCATTAAGGTGAAGATTTTGGATTATGAGGAGCATGCACTGCAAAGTGGTTCGAACTCTCAGGCAGCAGCATATATTCATTTGTTAGACAGCGAAAATGGTAATGTGACCTATGGTGTTGGTGTCAGCTCCAATATTACCAGAGCCTCTGTCAGAGCGATTTTCTCAGCTATTAACCGTTTGGGACTGGGAACAAAATAGATAGAATAGATACAGATAAGAGCCGACGTAATATTTGATATAATACGTTGGCTTTTTATTTGCTGTTGTTAGGGAAATGTGCTATGATAAATATGTGAAAGAAAATTCAGGTTTTGGAGGAGTAGAATGAGAAATTTGAAGAAAATGATTAGTCGATATATGCTCCTGATTACCATTATTATCATTGTGGTTATTTTAGTAGTGGCATATGTAGTTCAGATATTGAATGCACAGCTGAGTGCCCAAGACAGAGCAACGGCGGTATTTGTGCAGATAGAGCAGCTTCTGGAGGAAAATCAGCAGGATTTGAGAGAGACGGAGGAGAAATACAGACAGACTTGCTTGAAAAATGCAGAAGCTATTTCTTACATTATAGAACATGAAACATCCGTGATGGAAAGCGTGGAAGAACTGAAAAGAATTGCTGCTTTTATGGAAGTGGATGAAATACATATATTTGACCAAAACGGCCGCATTTTTACGGGAACCCATCCGGAATACTATGACTATACCTTTGATTCCGGGGAGCAGATGATGTTTTTCAAGCCTATGCTGGAGGACAAGTCTTTGAAGCTGGTGCAAGAGATTGTACCGAATACAGCAGAGGAAAAAATGATGCAGTATTCTGCTATCTGGAGTGGGAATGGAGAATTTATTGTTCAAATAGGCATGGAGCCGGTAAATGTTTTGCGTGTAACCGAGAAAAATGAGTTGGCGTATATTTTCTCTATGTTAAAGGTAAATGTGGGTGTGGATTGCTATGCTATCGATGCCAAGACCGGGGAAATTGTAGGCGCAACATCCGGAGCTTGCTTGGGAAAGAATGTAGAGGAAATCGGCTTAAGCTTAAATCAGATAGAGCGTTATAAGGCCGGTTTTAGTACGAAGATAAATGGTGTGGATAGTTACTGTGTTTTCCGTAAAATAGGGGGAAACTGGATTGGGCGTACTACCTCAAAAGAGGTTTTGCATGAAAATATTCCCGGTAGTGTTATGGGGCTTTTGGTTTGTTGTATTTTAGTGGGTGCCATTCAGGTATTTGTAGTGACAAAATATATGAATCAGTATGTGGTAAATGATATCCATGCGGTAAATGATAAGCTGCGTTCCATTACCAAAGGGAATCTGAAGGAAGAGGTGAATGTCAAAAGAAGCTTGGAATTTACAGAGCTGAGTGACCATATTAATAAAATGGTGAAGAGCCTCATTTCCAATAACCAAAGAATGTCTTATGTTTTGAGTAAAACAAATATGTACATAGGTGTATATGAATACAATGAACATATGGATAAGGTAAGGATTACGGAGCATATCCCCAGGATATTCGGATTAAGTGAGAAGGAAGCGGAAGCACTTGCATCAGACCGTAAACGCTTCGAGGCATTTGTAAAGCGTATTCATGACAATCCATTGCCTCATGAGGAAGGTATTTACGCTTTGCCGGAGGGGGTAGAGCAATACATTCGTATTGAAGAAATGTGTGAGAATGATGTGATATTCGGTGTGGCAATTGATGTGACCGAAGAAGTGCTGAAACGAAAGCATATCGAAGAGGAAAGAGATGAGGATGCACTGACCGGGCTTTATAATCGTCGCGGTTTGGAGAACAAGCTGGAGGAACTGTTTGCAATGCCTCAGAAGCTGAGACATGGTGCTTTGCTGATGATTGATGCAGATGGTCTAAAAACCATAAATGACAAATATGGTCATGACAAGGGAGATATGTATCTGTGCAAAATAGGCAATATTATCAATGGCTTTGGTATCAATGGAAGTGTGGCTGCCAGATTGGGCGGTGATGAGTACGTGCTGTTTTTGTATGATTACAATAGCAATGAGGAATTGATGCGGACTATTGATACCCTGTGCTATATTCAAAATAACAGTACTGCTTATCTGGGAGAGGAAGAAAGTGTGCCCCTTCGATTTTCCTTTGGTTATGCACTTACCCATGGAAAAAGCGATTATCATGAGTTGTTGAAGATGGCGGATGAAGAAATGTATAAGAATAAGCGGGAACGCAAGAAACAGCTGAAGAATATGTAAGAATAAAGGGGTGTAAGAAACTCCTAACAAAGAAACGTTACAGTGCGGTCGAAAGACGATGCTGTAACGTTTTTGGTTTTATAAGCTATATAATTGAAATAGTTACAAGTATAATAACCAAGAGATGAAGATGCCCAATAGAGCCCCCATCAATACCTGCAAAGGAGTATGTCCAACAAATTCCTTTAATTTATCATGAGCAGACAATTCTTTTCGCCCCATGGCTTCAAAGGTTTTGATGATGTCATTTAACAGCTTGGCCTGAATACCGGTTTCTCTGCGGACACCTCTGGCATCATACATTACGATAATGGCAAAGATGGCAGCAATAGCAAATTCAAAGCTGGCTGCGGAATACTCAAAATAGGTTGCAGTTGCCAGAGCACAGACTGTAGCAGAATGAGAACTGGGCATACCGCCGCTTCCGAATAAGCGTTCTGCAACAAACTCCTTGGTGAGGATTAAATGAATAATGGTTTTTAGTATCTGTGCAACGCACCAGCCTGAAGCTGCTGCAATAAATATATGATTATTGAAAAGCTGTGAGAAAAAATTCATGTCTTCCTATCCTTTATTGGTATAATAGATATGCGATATCATGATTGTATTTTGAACAACCATGACTTTTGTGTATATTATATCCTATTTTGTGTTTTATGGCTAGTTTTTTGTGAACAAACCGTTGGCAAAACGGTAAAGGTTTTTGCTGTTTTTCTTGCAGAAAGCCGGAGAGGAAGGTATACTTTTCTTAGAATGTGAAAAGGAGTGGACAAGTATGGCATTATTGAGTGTGATTGTTCCCTGCTATAATGAAGAAAGCACGGTAGAAGTGTTTTATACGGAACTTATGAAGAATGAGGCTTTTTTCACACAGAAGGATTTGCAGGTAGAAGTGTTATATATAGATGATGGCTCCCGGGATAAGACTGTGGAAAAGGTACGAAAGCTGAAGCTGCAGGATGAGAGAATTCGTTTGATATCCTTTTCCAGAAACTTTGGCAAGGAAGCAGCTATGTTTGCCGGCTTGGAAAAGGCCAAGGGAGATTATGTGGTGATTATGGATGTGGATTTGCAGGATCCACCGGCGTTGCTACCCCAAATGTATTCCCATATCGAGGAGGGATATGATTCGGTGGCTACCAGAAGAGTGAACAGAAAGGGAGAGCCACCCATACGTTCCTTTTTTGCCAGATGTTTTTATAGATTAATGAAGCACATATCCAAGACAGAAATAATGGATGGAGCCAGAGATTATCGTATGATGACCAGACAGATGGTGGATGCAATTTTACAGATGCAGGAATACAATCGTTTCACAAAGGGTATTTATGGTTGGGTAGGATTTGAAACCAAGTGGATTGAGTATGAAAATACGGAACGCATAAAGGGAGAGAGTAAGTGGAGTTTTTGGAAGCTGTTAGTGTATTCCGTGGAGGGAATCACAGCATTTTCTACCGCCCCGCTGATGTTTGCGTCCTTGATGGGTGTGGTATTCTGTGTGTTGGCATTTGCACTGATATTGGTCACCATTTTTCGTAAGATTGTGTTTGGAGACCCGGTATCCGGATGGCCATCGCTGGTTTGTATCATTTCGCTGGTGAGTGGTGTGCAGCTTTTTTGCCTGGGGATTTTAGGACAATATTTATCCAAGACCTATATGGAGGTCAAAAAACGTCCTATTTATTTGATTAAAGAAGAAATTTAGTCTAAATTAGTCTTTTTCGTCGGTTTTATTCGATGGAAAACGTTTTGCATTATTCGACAGATATGATAGTATAATGTAGACAGTCGCAAGAAAAGAGCAATACTCGACATATGAAAGGGGAATTTCATCGTGGACATTGCTGCAGTGAAGGATTGCGAATTAGAAAGGTATATAACAGAGATTATGCTGGATATAGGAGTTCCGGCACACTTAAAGGGCTATCATTATTTAAGAGATGCGATTTTGCTATCAGGCAGGGATATGGAGGTGGTGAGCAGTGTTACCAAGCTGTTGTATCCGACCATAGCGAAGCATTTCAAAACAACAGATCAAAAAGTCGAACGGGCTATTCGAAATGCTATTGAGGTTTCTTGGACAAGAGGAAATATTGAGACCTTTGAGAAATTATTTGGATATTCCGTATTGCAAGGAAAGAACCGTCCAACGAATAGTGAATATATCGCGAGAATTGCTGACAAAATGCGATTAGACATTAAATCTATGTAAAAGGGACCAGAACAGAAAAATATGTATGCTCAAGATTGTGACTGAAGGGAAAGGAGTAGAGAAAATCTGCTCCTTTTTGCGTTGTACTTGTGTATCCGGAGTGAGTTGTGCTATAATAAAACCGACTATAGACATTTGTTGGATGGAGGCGAAAGCTTCATGATTTTGTTACTTTGGATAGCACTTGTAGTGCTTCCGGTGATTTTGGGCGCCGGCGGAATGACAATAATATATAGAAAACAGACGAAGCAACGAATTTCCTTTTCAGACAGTTATTTGTTGGGTGGGATACTTTGCATTGGCATGGGTGAAGTCGCACATGTGGTGGGGCTGTTCGGAGGGCTCTCCCTGACTAAAACAGGGCTGCTGTTGCAAATCGCTACGATTGTCATGACGGTTTTGGCGCTGATGGTTTTGATAAGAGGCATTTTGAAAAAGAAAGAGCGATATGCTTTGCGTTTACGCGGGGAAAAAGTATCGAATTTTTTGCCGCTGAGTTTTCTGGGACTTTTTTTCGTACAGGCATTATTGATTTATTGTCGGGAGCCTCTTGTTACAGCAGGAGATATTACCTTGGAAACCGTACAGAGCTTTTTGGCACAGGATGGAATTTATCGGGTGTTGCCCCTTACCGGAATGGTGAGCGAGCAGGGAATGCCTTTGCGATATACCATATTGGGACTGCCCACTATGTATGCAGCTCTTTCACAAATGTTCGGTGTGGAGCCGCTACTGTTGATTTGTCATATCATACCCATCGTGGTTTTGGGAGCAGCATATTTGGCATATTATCGGCTGAGCAGTGCATTGTTTGGAGAAAAGAAGCTGAGACAACGCTTTTTGTTTTTGCTTCTGGTGGCACTGATACTGCTGTTTTCGGATAATGCGGTCTATCTGGACGGATATAGTGCCTTGCATGGCGGGTATACCGGTGTGGCTATTCGCAATTTGGTATTAGTACCATATACGCTGTGTGCAGCCTTGGAAAGACGCTGGTGGAAGGCGATACTCTGCATTTTGGCGGAGGCCTGTATTACATGGACCCTGTTAGGTTGTGGTGTATGCGTGATTGTGCTGTTGGGAATACTTTTGTTACAGCTTTTGGAAAAGTGGGTTCCCGGACTGCGTAAAATCTTACAATTCTTTCGAAACAAGGAGGAATTGGTATGAGTAAAATAATAGAGCTGTTTCATCAGGCAGTGCAGGGCGCAGAGAGATATTTTACAACCAATAGAATGATTGTTTTACTGTTGGCATTACTGCTGGCAGGGATTTTCTGCGGGCGAAAGTTAGCAGGGGAAAAAGCAAACCGAATGCTGGTATACACGGTAGTGATGCTGTTTTTGGTAGTTTGTCCTGTAACCGCAGTGGGAATATTACTGTATCAGACTGGCTATTATGATTACGAATGGGCCTGGAGTTTGGTTCCGGTTACGATTGTGCTGGCATACGGAATGACGATGTTACTGGAACAAAAATTCACAAAAAAGAAGCTTGTAGCAGGGATTTGCGTGGTGGCAGCAGTTTTGTTTTTGAGCGGCAATCAGGGAAGCTTGCAGAAACCGGAGGCAACAGAGCTGGTAGCACGCACGCAGATAGAGAGTATTTTACGATGCCTGAAGGAGCAACCGGGGCAGAAATTACTGTGGGCACCGAAAAATATTATGCAGGAGGTGCGACGTCGTGATGGTAATATCTTACTTATCTATGGACGGGATATGTGGGATGCCAAAGCCGGAGCGTATGACTATGAAGCGTATAATGAAACTCTGACACAGGCGTATTTGTGGCTGGAGGAAGTCGTAGAGTTGGAGTACCAGTTAAAGGCTGTGACGGAGGCGGAAAAAGCCTTTGCGGAGATTTGTGAAGAGAGAGCCTTGGAGGAACCGGTAGAGGCATATTTGTGGATGCTGGTGGATGCCGGAGTGAATACCTATGTGTTGCCCGGCAGGACAGCAGAATTGGTGCAGGACGAGCTGGAAACTATAGCCAAACAGCGTAACATGACCATAGAAACGGCTTATACAGACAGCTATACCATATACTTTTTAAAATAAGAATAGGAGACTGATTATGAACACAATGGTCAGTATCGTGGTGCCGGTGTATCATGCACAGAGGTTTATTGAAGAAACCATGGATTCGGTTTTGGCACAGACTTATGAGGATTGGGAGCTGCTACTGGTAGTGGACGGAAGCAGTGACCCTACCATAGCAGTAATAGAAGAATACATTGAAAAAAAGCAGGAGAAGCGAATTCGTCTGCTGATTCAGGAGAATAACAAGGGGGCTGCACTGGCCAGAAATCGAGGCGTGCAGGAGGCCAAAGGACGTTACCTTGCTTATCTGGATGCAGATGATTTGTGGAAGCCGCAGAAGCTGGAGAAGGAGCTGCGTTTCATGCAGGAAAAGGATGCGGCCTTTGTATTTACCGGATATGAATTCGCGGATGAAAATGCAGTGGGAACCGGCAAGGTCGTGCATGTTCCGGAGCGTCTGACCTATCGTCAGGCTTTGAAGAACACCACTATTTTTACGACAACAGTCATGTTTGATACGGAAAAAATCAGCAAGGATCAGCTGGAGATGCCCAATATGCGAAGTGAGGATACAGCACTTTGGTGGAAGATATTACGCAGCGGACAGGATGCCTATGGTCTGGACGAAAATCTGGTGTATTATCGCAGACCGGCAAAATCCCTTTCCTCCAACAAACTGGTGGCTATCAAACGTATCTGGAATTTGTACCGTAAGGCAGAAGAATTATCCATTCCCTACAGCTGCTACAATTTCTGTTTTTGGGCAGTCAATGCTGTATGGCGAAGGGTTTAGTAATAGGTTAGGAGAAGAACAAAAGCATGCGTAAATTAGAGACTTATAAACGATTGATATTACTGGCTTTGTCCGGGGTATGTCTTTTACTGGAAACGGGTATCTTTTACTATTTCTGGAAGACGAATTTCGCACCCAGCATTACTCAGGTAACGGGTGTGGAGTATTACTACAGAGCGGAGTTGTTGGAAATTGCCTTTTATGGATTAATCTTATATTTCCTTTCTCATATGTATGGCGGTATGCGGATTGGTTATTTGCGAAATGCAGAGGTGGTTTTTTCGCAGGCATTTGCAACTATTGCTACTAATGTGCTGATTTATGCGGAGCTGTCCATTCTGGCGAAGCGTTTGTTTGTGCTGAATATGTTCTTGTTGATGACGGTTTTACAGGTGGTGGCGGCTATTCTCTGGAGCAATGTGGCGTATTGGATTTATAAATCCATCTTCCCGCCCAGAAAGATGCTTTTAATACATGGAGACAGACCGATTGAAAGCATATTGGCCAAATTTTCCAGCAGAAAAGACAAGTATGATATAGTAAAATGTATGCATGTATCAGCCGGAATGGAGGCACTGGCTAAGGAGATTACGACAGGCTACGAAGGTGGAGAATATCATGCAGTAGTGATTTGGGATATTTCCACAGAGGAGAGAAACCTGTTGTTGAAATTCTGTTATGCTCACTCCATTCGAACCTATATGATGCCCAAAATCACGGATGTGATTGTGCTGGGAGCAGAGGAACTGCATTTGTTTGATACCCCTATACTGCTGACCAGAGAGTATCGTCTGACTATGGAACAACGTTTCGTGAAGCGTATGATTGATGTGGTGTGCGCATTGATACTTTTGGTGCTGGCATCCCCCATTATGTTGATTACCGCTATTGTCATTAAGTTGTACGATGGTGGTCCGGTGCTGTATAAGCAGGTACGTTGTACCAGAGACCAGAAGGAGTTTCAGATTATGAAGTTCCGCAGTATGCGTACCGATGCGGAAAAGGACGGAGTAGCCAGACTGGCGAAGAAAAATGACGACCGTATTACGCCTATCGGAAAGTTTATCCGTAAGGTTCGTATCGATGAATTGCCGCAGCTGATTAATATTCTGAAGGGCGATATGTCCTTCATCGGTCCCAGACCGGAGCGTCCGGAAATTATCAAACAGTATCTGGAGGTAATGCCGGAGTTTGCTTATCGTATGAAAGTAAAAGCAGGTTTGGCGGGCTATGCACAGGTGTATGGTAAGTACAATACCACACCTTATGATAAGCTGAAGCTGGATTTGACCTATATCGAGAATTATTCCCTTTGGCTGGATATTCAGCTCATGCTGTTGACTCTGAAGATTTTATTCTGGCCTGACAGCACGGAGGGTGTGGAAAGCCAGCAGGTCACTGCACTGAAGGAAGAAATGAAGAAGAACAGTAACAAGGATTGATGGAGGATGCTCACATGACGTTGGAGCTATTGGTTGCTGCCATGCATAAGGAACCTCTGGCGCAGGCGGAGGAAATGCAGCTGGACAGTGATGCGATTATCGTTAGTCAGGGAGATACCTACGCTTACGAAGAACTGGAATACAAGGGACATAAGGTGCGTTATTTCGCCATGGCAGAAAGAGGAGTGGGACTGAGCCGTAACACCAGTCTCCATCGTGCACAGGGAGATATTATTCTTTTTGCAGATGAGGATATTGTTTACGAGGAAGGCTATGCACAGAAGGTGCTGCAGGTTTTCGAGGAACATCCTCAGGCAGATATGCTGTTGTTCAATGTACAGGCAGTACCCGGTAGGGAAACCTATCATATTGACAGATTCGGTCGGGTGAGGTGGTATAATTGCGGACGTTATCCTACCTACAGCTTTGCAGCCAGACGGGAGAGAATACACAAGAAAAACATTACCTTTTCCCTGCTTTTTGGTGGTGGGGCGAAATACAGCAATGGAGAGGACAGTCTGTTTATCAGGGATTGTTTGAAGCAGGGCTTGAAGGTGTACAAGGTGCCGGTGCAAATCGGGGCAGAGAAGGAACGCCCTTCCACTTGGTTTCAGGGCTATAATACCAAGTTTTTCTTTGACAGAGGTGTTTTGTACAGTCATCTCTACGGAAGACTGGACAAGCTCATGGCGATTCGTTTTTTACTGGCACATAAGGGAGAAATGTGTAAGGAATTGTCCGTGAAAGAGGCATATAAAATCATGTGCCAAGGAATACAGGAAGGCAGAAAATAAATGCGTAAATTCATGTTCAGTATTTTGGTGGTATCGCTAAATCCCGGCGAAAAGCTGGTAGAGACCATACAGAGCATTTGGGAACAATCTTATAAAGAATACGAGGTCGTAGTAAAGGATGGTGGGTCCAAGGACAATTCCCTGTTACTTTTGGAGGAGTTTTTAGAAAAGAACCCCGAGGCAAAGCAGGTTGTTCGTGTGATAAAGGAGCCGGACAAGAGCATTTACGATGGTATGAATCAGGCGACTGCTCACGGAGAAGGAGAATATTATTATTTCCTGAACTGTGGGGATGTATTTGCCAATAATCAGGCACTGGAGCAGATGGCTCAGGGCATATTGGCAGACAGGGGGCAGGGTGGACAGGCATTGATTTATTATGGTAATATTTACGATGCCCTGCGAGGACAGGTGGTGCAGTCCAATCCAAAGATAGACGCCTTTGCCTGCTATCGAAATGTACCCTGTCATCAGGCATGTATTTATCACTACAGTCTGTTTCAGGAGAGAGGCTATGAACCCAAGTATAGAGTACGAGGAGATTACGAGCATTTTCTCTGGTGCTTTTTTGAGAAGAAGGCAGCTCCCAAATATGTGGATGTGGTGTTGGCTTCTTATGAAGGAGGCGGTTTCTCCGAGACCAAGGAGAATATTCAACGTTCCAAGAGAGAGCATAAGGAAATCACGGAGAAGTATATGGCCAAGGGGCAGTTGCTTCGTTATAAGCTGATACTTATACTGACTTTGGCTCCCCTTCGCAGAAGGATGGCAGAGAGTCAGAGATTTGCAGGGTTCTATCAGTCCCTGAAAAAGAAACTATACGGCAACAGAGGATAGTGGATAGAGTAATATTGAGGTGACGAATGAAAAGATTTATGTTAAGCGTTTTGGCAGTAGTGCTGGCAGGGACTATGTTAATGTCTCCGGCACATACATACCGGACACAGGCGTTTACAGAAGAGGAAATGGCATGGATTGCAGAGGCAAGAACTGCTTTAACAGAGGTATTGGCGCAAAAGAATGTGATGGCTCTGGTATATCTGGCAGACCGTTATGAAGTGAGAAGCAGTGCCAATGAAGCAAGTGCAGTAGTAACTACCGTATCCAGCGGACAGCAGGTGCGGATACTGGATGTGGAAATGAATGAAAACTATGAGCCTTGGGTACTGGTCAGTTTCTCGAAACAGGATCAAGAATATGTAGGTTATGTGCAACGTTCCAATCTGGCATGCTCCGATGAGCTGTTTCTGGAGTGGGAAATGAACTATGGTATGAATCCGGGGAGCTTCGCCATGTTTGCCCTGACGGGAGAGGAAACAGCACAGACCTATGCAGATATTGAGCAGTTCCCGGAAAGTTATCGCAGTGCATTGCTGGCACTGAAGCAGGCGCATCCCAACTGGGTATTTGTCAAGATGGATACCGGGCTGGACTGGAACACAGTTGTGCAGGAAGAGTTAAAGGGTGGACGCAGTTTGATACCGGCCAGCTTGGGCGGACAGTTGCAGGAGGGACAGTTCAGCAATGGCTGGTCCTATGCTACGAAAGAGGCTTTGGAGTACTATTTGGATCCGAGAAACGGTTTGACGGAGAAGGGAATCTTCCAGTTTGAGCAGCTGACCTTTAATGAATCCTATCATATGGATTGTGAAGGAGCGGTGCAGCGTTTTTTGGACAACACCTTTATGAAGGGAGAAATCCCTCAGGCAGGCTTTCGCTATGCTTATGGCTTCTGGATAATAGGTAAGGCTATGAATATCAGCCCCTTCCATCTGGCCAGTCGTGTGTATCAGGAGCAGGGAAGAGGAAACAGTCCTTTGATTTCCGGAACCTACCCGGGTTATGAAGGGTATTATAATTATTTCAATATTGGTGCCAGCGGCAAGTCGGACAAGGAGGTTATTGAAAACGGATTGTCCTATGCAAAGAATGCTACCCCGCCTTGGGATACCCCTTATCATTCTCTGCATTTTGGTGCACAGATGCTGGGTGCCAATTATATTACCAAGGGACAGGATACCCTGTATTTGCAAAAGTTTGATGTAGACAGCAGTAATAATGGTCTTTACTGGCATCAGTATATGCAGAATATTTGTGCCCCCTCCAGTGAAGCGGTGAGTATCCGCAAGCTTTATGAGGAGACGGGTGCTTTGGACAATATGTTTGTGTTTAAAATCCCGGTTTATCAGAACATGCCGGAAACAGCCAGCCCCTTACCCACAAGCTCAGACAGGGTGATTCTGGATGTGCTGGATGGGTATGCGGATGCTCTTATTTATGTGGATGGTGTAGCTTACCCGGCAGAGAAGAGAAATGGCTATTATATTGCACAGGGAGCCGGACTGAATGGTGAGACTGCGGTAATGTATCGGTATGATGAGAACGGTATTCCTGTGGGGATGAGTGCATGGAAGTTGGAAAATAAGGGAACTTATTACAAGACCACGCAGATATCCGGATTAGAGGATTTGATGACCTATCATGGATTTTCCATACGAGTGACGGGAAGAGCCGGTATCCGTTACAAAACCGGAGTATCTACTCAGGTGAGAGATACCTTGTTACAGGAGGGTATCGATGGGTATAAGCTGAAGGAATATGGTACCTTGGTTATGACCGATGCCAACCGTAAAATTTACCCTATGGTAGTAGGCGGAGAGAAGGTTGCCGTGGGAAAAGCTTATGGTTTGGATGGAAATGGTAATTTGGTAGATAATATTTATGAAACTGTAAATGGACGTTATCGTTTCACATCTGTGTTGGTAGGATTGCCGGCGCAGCAGTATAAGACGGATTTTGCATTCCGAGGCTATATGGTATTGGCTAAGGGGGAGGAAGAAGTAACCCTGTATGGACCGATTATGAGCAGAAGTATTTATCGATTGGCACAACAGGCTTTGGATTTGAAACTGTATCCGGATGGTTCTGCGGCAAAGCAGTTTTTGGAGAAGTTGATTGCAGACGGAGATAATCCGCCATTGCCTACCGTCAGCTCTGGTGATGCAGCGTAATGAGTAGAGAGGATAAGTAATACATGATAAAGAAGAAATTTTTGAGCACATTGGCCGTATGTGCCGTTACAGTGGCTGTAACCGGCTGTGGAGTAGAGAATACTCCTTTGTCGGAAATCGTACAGCAACAGGAATTGCAGCAACCCGTTCAGGTAGTGCCGGAGCCTATTGCTACTCCCGAGGGAGCGGTACTGGCAGACCCGGAGCAGGAAGGTACTTCCACCGGGACAGATTACGTGCCGGGAGAAGTGGTAGAAACAGATTATAAGGTATTGGCAAAGCAATATTTGGCACAGAATCGTAATATGGCAGCCAGAGATGCTCTGGAGGTTTGTTATCGCTTAGAGCAGGATGCAGAAGCGTTAGAAACCCTGCAGGGAATTACCGTAAATGCAGCAGAGGAAGCGGCTATGGCTGAACAGCTGGATTTGTTGATTAAAAATTTAAGTACACCGGAATATGCGAATGAAAGTATTAGTATGCTGTATACGGAGGAGTGGTTTCGTGCCATGATGCCCAAGCTTTCTGTAGGAAAGAGAAGCTATTACCGGGAGGTAGGAGATACCATTCTCTATCTGGAGGTGGGCTTTGATGAGCAAAGGCAGAAGGTGACCACTATCTGGAAAAAGACCGGAGAGGAGCTGATGCTGCTACAGCAGACCCCGAATACACTGCAAAGTGTAGTGACAGGCGTACAGGATGGTAAGTATCAGGGAGCCTTTGAGGCATGGACCTGTGTGGCTTCTACCGGAGATGTATTTCACGAAACGGGTACCTATGAAAAGGGTATCTGCGTAGGTGATTACACAGCAGAAGTGAAATGGGGCAAGGATGAAGCAGATATTATGTCCCTGTGGATGCTGAAGGAGGACATGAAATTTACCACCTATCAGGGCAATTTCGGAGCCGACGGTGCTACTACCGTAGAGCAGCTTCCGAAGGAACAGCAGAAGGTAACCAACGGCGGTAATGGTGCAGAAAACAGTATTGTTTATGCCTATGACAGTGGTAAGAAGAATTATTTGTTCGTAAATGTGGAAGATGGCATGGAGGCAGGAAATTTTGCCTTTGGAAGTAAAACATTCGGACTGGCAGATTACCCGGATTTCGAAACCTATGAGCCGGTAGAGAACAGTGTGGAGGAAGAGATACTTCTTTCTAACAAGGTCGTTCCTCTTGCAGCATTGCAGGTTCGTGTATTTGATTCCAATATACAGATTTATGATGGTACCCAGTGGATTACCATGGGTAGCGTGGAAGAATATCAGGCAGCAGATCCTTTCGCAGGGGAAGGCTCTATCGTGGAGCAACCTCAGGAAGGGGAGAAGGTAGTGGTTAATATGTATGAAAATCGTGGGGAAGGAAAGGTGGTAGTGAAGGCAACACCGAAGCCTACCAAAGTACCGTCAAAGGTAACCCCGGCACCAGCGACACCGGTACCCGCAACGCCCGTACCAGCGACACCGGTACCCGCAACGCCTGTACCAGCCACACCGGTACCGGCAACTCCGGCACCAACACCGGTACCTACACCAGTACCAACCCCGGTGCCTACACCGGTACCTACCCCGGTGCCTACGCCGGCACCTACACCGGCACCGACACCGGAGCCAACTCCGGTACCTACACCGGAACCGACACCAGTGCCTACGCCGGTACCTACTCAGGCGCCTTCCGGCGGAAGTGATACGGATGTAGAATGGACCCCGGATATTATGTAGAAAATTGCATTTTACAACCATATGTGATATACTGTATGGGATTGTAATGAGCAGTGTCTATGTTGAGAAAGTGCGGGGGCTGCATAAATAGAACGGATGCCCGAAAGAGAGGAAAGAATATGTTAAACGATAAATCCATTTTAGTAACAGGCGGAACAGGAAGCTTTGGTAAGGAATTTACCAGATACGTATTGGAGAATTATAATCCCAAGAAGATTATTATTTATTCCAGAGATGAATTTAAGCAGTTTATGATGCAGAACGAGTTTAAGCAGTATGCCAATAAGCTCCGCTTCTTCATCGGTGATGTAAGGGATAAGGAACGATTGATGCGTGCTTTTCAGGGGGTAGATTATGTGGTGCATGCGGCTGCTATGAAGCAGGTGCCTGCATGTGAATACAATCCTGCAGAAGCGATTAAGACCAATATCAACGGTGCTCAGAATATTATTGATGCAGCTTTAGACTGTGGAGTAAAGAAGGTAGTGGCTTTGTCTACGGACAAGGCAGTAAATCCGGTGAATCTGTACGGAGGTACCAAGTTAGTATCCGACAAGCTGTTCATCGCAGCAAATGCTTATGCAGGCGACAAGGATGTAAACTTCTCCATCGTACGTTATGGAAACGTAGCAGGCAGCCGTGGTTCGGTTATCCCCTTCTTCCATAATATTATCAAGAATGGCGGAACAGAGCTTCCGATTACCGATTATCGCATGACCCGTTTCTGGATTAGTCTGCGTCAGGGTGTGGAACTGGTGATTAAGGCATTGGAGGAAGCAAAGGGTGGTGAAACCTTTATTTCCAAGATTCCTTCCTTTAAGATTACAGACCTGGCTGAGGCTATGATGCCCGGCTGTAAGATGCCGGAGGTGGGTATTCGTGAAGGTGAGAAGCTGCATGAAATCATGGTTACGGTAGAGGATTCCATGACTACCTATGAATACGATAAGCACTTTATCGTATATCCTCAGATGATTTGGAGCGACAGTCGTAAGGCAGTGCCTACCGGAAAGAAGGTACCGGAGGGCTTCTCCTACAGCTCTGACAATAATACAGAGTGGTTAACCGTAGAGGAAATTCGTGAGTTATTAAAGACAGTGGATTTGGAAAAATAAAAAGAAGGTATCTTTTATGGAAAAGTTAGCAATCAACGGTGGTGTGCCTGTGCGCACCACTGCTATTGGTTATGGTAGACAATACATTGATGAAGAGGATATTGCGGCAGTGGTAGCAGCTTTGACCAGTCCTGCTATTACCTGCGGTCCCAGAATATCAGAATTGGAGCAGAAGCTGTGTGAGGTGACCGGAGCCAAGTATGCGGTAGCGGTCAGCAATGGTACGGCAGCTTTGCATGTGGCGGCTATGGCGGCGGGCATTGGAGAAGGGGACGAGGTGATTGTCAGCCCTATTACTTTTGCAGCATCTGCCAATTGTGTGTTGTATTGTGGCGGAAAGCCTGTGTTTGCGGATATCAATCCGGAGACTTATAATATTGACCCGACCAGCATCCGTAAGCTGATTACCCCTAAGACCAAGGCCATTGTAGCGGTGGACTTTACCGGGCAGGCAGTGGAACTGGAGGAAATCCGTGAAATTTGTCAGGAATACAATCTGACATTAATCGAAGATGCAGCCCATGCCATCGGTACCAAGTACAATGGTCGGCCGGTAGGCAGTGTGGCAGATATGACGACCTTTAGCTTCCATCCGGTGAAAACCGTCACCTGTGGAGAAGGTGGTGCAGTTACCACCAATGATGAAGATCTGTATAAAAAACTTCTGTTGTATCGTGCTCACGGTATTACTCGTGATGAAGAACAGATGGTACATCCTACCGATGCCAGATGGTACTATGAGCAAGTAGAACTGGGCTATAATTATCGCCTGACAGATATTCAGGCTGCACTGTTGATGTCCCAGCTAAAGAAGCTTCAGGCTTTTTCTGCCAGAAGAAAGCAGATTGTGAAGAAATACAATGAGGCTTTTGCGGATATGCCGGAGATATTGGTGCAGAAGGAAATCGAAGCTTCCGATACTACCAGACATTTGTATATTTTACGTCTGAATTTGGAGCTTTTACATTGTGACAGAAGACAGTTTTTTGACGCTATGGTAGCAGAAAACATTGTTCCGCAGGTGCATTATATTCCTGTGTATTGGCATCCCTATTATGAGAAGCTGGGATATGAGAAGGGACTTTGTCCCAATGCGGAAAAGTTGTATGAGGAAATGTTGAGCATTCCCTTGTTCTATGCCATGACCGATGAGGATGTGGAGGATGTTATCCGAGCGGTAAAGAAGCTGGTAGCATATTTTCGTAAGGCATAAGGAAGTGAGAAAATGCTGAAAAAGCTTTTGTATAAAATTGTGGAGTATATCGCATACTTCCACAATATGATTTTGCGTATCAATGACAATTACGAGTACAATCTTTCCGACAAGGAGTTGCATTTCATCGTAATCGGCGTCATTGGTATGGGTATGATTTTTGTGATTTATCCCCTTTTTAAATGGTTGGCGAAAAAGAACCATATCATGGTGATTAGTTGGATTTATGTGTTTACCATGATACTGGTGTTGACCTTTGCCATAGAAATCGGACAGAAGGTAACCAATACCGGTGCCATGGAGTTCGCAGATATTGTGTTTGGTATCGTGGGCTTTCTGTTGATGTTTTTGATATTTGCTCTGATTAGAGAGGGATATCATCTCATAAAGTATTTGGTAAGTCACAGAAAGGGAAAATAAAGGAGGAATTCGCAGATGTGTGGTATTGTAGGATACATTGGTACACAGGAGGCGGCTCCCATTCTTTTAGATGGTTTGGCGAAGCTGGAATACAGAGGATACGACTCGGCAGGGATTTCTGTCCGGGATAGCAGGTCAAACGAAATTATTACGGTCAAGGCCAAGGGTCGATTAAAAATTTTGGCAGAGAAAACGGATGAGGGAAATGCACTGAAGGGTACCTGCGGTATCGGACATACCAGATGGGCTACCCACGGGGAGCCATCCGAGCAAAATGCACACCCCCATTACAGTGATGACCGCAGTGTGGTTTTGGTACACAATGGTATTATTGAGAATTATCTGGAATTAAAGGACAAATTAAGCAAGGCAGGTTATCACTTCTATTCCCAAACGGATACAGAGGTGGCCACCAAGCTGATTGATTATTATGATAAAAAAACAAACGGAGATCATCTGGAAGCACTTTCTCGTGCCATGCTGCGTATTCGTGGCTCCTATGCACTGGGGATTTTATTTGAGGATTGTCCGGATAAGATATTTGCCGTGCGTAAGGATAGCCCGTTAATCGTAGGGCATAACGAGAACGGTACCTTTATTGCTTCCGACGTGCCGGCTATTTTGAAGTATACCCGTCAGGTGTATTATATCGGCAATCTGGAGATTGCGGTTTTAGATAAGGATTCGGTACATTTCTATAATGTTGACCGGGAAGAAATTGAAAAGGAATGTGTAGAGATAAAGTGGGATGCAGAAGCTGCGGAAAAGGGTGGCTTTGAGCATTTCATGATGAAGGAAATTTACGAACAGCCCAAAGCGGTGGCAGATACTCTGCATGCCTATGTAAAGGACGGCGGCATTGACTTTTCCGAGGCAGGGTTGTTGCAGGAGGATTTGGAGACACTGGAGCGAATTTACATCGTAGCCTGCGGTTCCGCCTACCATGTGGGAATGGTGGCAAAGTATGTGCTGGAGGGCATGGCAGATATTCCGGTAGAGGTGGATTTGGCCTCTGAGTTTCGATATCGAAATCCCAAGCTGGTGAAGCATTCTCTGGTAGTGGTGATTTCCCAATCCGGAGAAACCGCAGACAGTCTGGCAGCACTTCGTCTGGCAAAGGAAAAAGGTGTGAAAACCTTAGGGATTATTAATGTGCTGGGTTCCAGTATCGCCAGAGAGGCAGACCATGTGTTGTATACCTTTGCGGGACCGGAGATTTCGGTAGCCACCACAAAGGCCTATAGCACTCAGTTAATCGTGGTGTACCTGTTGGCCATGCAGTGTGCATTGGTACAGGGGAAGATTACCGTAGAGCAATATACCGAATATCTGAAACAGTTGGATGAAATGCCGGAGAAAATACAGAAGGTATTAGAGGATAAGGAACGAATCCAGTGGTTTGCCAGCAAGTATGCAGGTGCCAAAGACGTGTTCTTTATCGGCAGGGGAATTGACTATGCCATCGGTATGGAGGGCAGCCTGAAGCTGAAGGAAATCAGCTATGTGCATTCAGAGGCCTATGCTGCCGGAGAATTAAAGCATGGTACCATTAGCCTCATAGAGGAAGGAACTCTGGTGATTGGTCTTCTGACGCAGAATGATTTGTTTGAAAAGACCTTGAGTAATATGGTTGAGGTGAAGAGCCGCGGGGCATATCTCATGGGTGTGACCTCTTATGGAAATTATAATATAGAGGATACGGCTCAGTTTTCAGTGTATATTCCCAAGACGAATCAGTATTTTACCACCAGTCTGGCAGTGGTGCCCTTGCAGCTTCTGGCATATTATGTCAGTGTAGCAAAGGGTCTGGATGTAGATAAGCCCAGAAATCTGGCGAAGAGTGTTACAGTAGAATAGGGTAAACTCCAAGGGTGAAATACCTTTGGAGTTTTCTGTAAATAAAGAGAAGGGTAAACGTA
Organism: Acetatifactor sp.; assembly: GCA_045538995.1. GTDB lineage: Bacteria > Bacillota > Clostridia > Lachnospirales > Lachnospiraceae > Acetatifactor. The sequence continues at coordinate 270,916 of JAZQEK010000098.1, forward strand.
TGGATAAAATAGCAGTTTTGATACCTTGTTATAACGAGGAAAAGACAATTGAAAAGGTAGTACGGGATGTAAAGGAAGCCTTGCCGGAGGCGGTTGTATATGTGTATGATAATAATTCCACGGATAAAACTGCAGAGTTGGCCATAAAGGCAGGTGCGGTGCTTCGCCACGAGTACAAGCAGGGCAAGGGAAATGTGATCCGCAGAATGTTCCGTGAGATTGATGCCCAGTGCTATTTGATGATCGACGGAGATGATACCTATCCCTTGGATTGTGCCAGAGAATTGGTGGACAAGGTATTGGAGCGCAATGCAGATATGGTAGTGGGTGACCGTTTGTCTTCCACCTACTTTACAGAGAATAAGAGACCCTTCCACAATTTCGGAAACAGCCTTATGAGAACCTGTATCAACAGCTTATTCCGGTCGGAAATCAAGGATATTATGACCGGCTACAGAGCTTTTTCCTATGAATTCGTAAAAACCTTCCCGGTGGTATCTACGGGCTTTGAAATAGAAACCGAAATGACCATTCATGCGGTAAATTACAATATGCAGGTGGAGAATGTAGTGGTGCAGTATCGTGACCGTCCGGAAGGCAGTGAGTCCAAGCTGAATACCCTTCGGGATGGCATGCGTGTCATTCGTAAGATGTTGCAGCTGTACAAAAATTATAAGCCTTTGCAGTGCTTTGGATTGATTGCAGTGCTCCTTGTGTTGGTGGCGGCGATTTTCTTTGCCCCGGTTGTGGTAGAATATTTTGAAAGCGGATTGGTGCCAAAGTTCCCTACTCTGATTGTTTGTGGGTTCATGGTGTTAGCCGGTATCCAGTCCTTGTTTGCAGGAATTATTCTGGATGTAACTGTGGCCAAGGACAGAAGAGATTTTGAGTATCGATTAAATCGTGTGAATGTAGAGAAGAAAAGTAAGCTGGGATGAAACGAGTGATTGCTTTAGGGAAAAAGTATTATCATATAGTGGTATTGTTGGGAGTATTTCTGGTGTTGGGGATATTTTGCCCTCCGGTGCTGTATCTCAACGATGATATTACCATGCGGAGTGTTTTGAGCGGAGCCTATACAGGAAGTCCGGACGGACATGCTGTGTATATGCAGTACCCGTTGACGGCTTTTTTGGCAGTGCTTTACAGGATTTGCCCTATAGTAAGCTGGCTGGAGTTGTTTTTTGTGGTTTGCATCTGGGGCAGTATGCTTTTGCTGGCAAAGGAATTTCGAAGCAAAGTGGCAGGAATTGTGTTTGCGGTAGCCTTTTGTTTTCCGCTTTATATTTATATGCACTATACTGTTGTGGCTGCACTGGTGGCAGGTACCGCAGTATTTTTGTCGTGTAGGGGAAGGAATCCGGTGGGCAGTGTTTTGCTCCTTTGGATTGCTTATATGATACGCAGTCAGGTAGGTCTGTTAAGTCTGCCCTTTGTGGCGGCAGCTTTGGTGTGGAGAGCTTTGAACCGGCAGGAGCATCGTAGAGCACAGTTACTTTGGATAGGAAAGTATGTTGGTGTGCTGGCAATCGGTTTAGGAATTATCAGCGGAATAAATGCTTTTTGTTATAGTAGCAAGGATTGGCAGGAATATTTGGCATATAATGAAGCCCGTACGCAGCTTTATGATTATACGGACTACACTTCCACGGATAGGTATGCTCAGAACTATGAGGCATATGGTTTGACACAGCAGGAATCCAATATTCTTTTCCATTATTATCTGATGCTGGATTATGCCATTGACAGAGAAACCATACAAGGACTGGCCGATACCATAACAGAGGGTATGTGGTCGGATATGGGTGCCGGTGCAGTGGCGAAAAATTGTCTGGAAAAGTACTATTATCAGGTGCGTTTTCGGGATTTCCCTTATAATATTGTCTGGGTAGCAGCGTATGTTCTGTTATTCTTGGGAATGATAATGCAGAAGAAATGGTGGCAGACAGGCTTTCTGGTGACTTTGGGAGCCGGTCGCAGTCTGGTGTGGTTGTACTTTATCTGGAAGGGACGTTATCCCGAACGAGTGGTGCTGTCCCTGTATATTATCGAATTACTCTTGTTACTGGCTATCGGAATACAGCTGGTGCAGTGTTGGAAGAAGGAGACGGTAACCAGTGGGGAAAAGGCACTGTTCGGATGGAAAAGGACTTTCTTGGGAAAGCTGGTAACCATTGGTTTTATAGTGGTTTGTTTGTGTTTTGGTACTTACCAGGGGAAAAACACTTGGCAGGAAACGCAGGCTTGTGTGAAGCTACAGCAGGGATGGATGCCATTGAAGGAATATTGCCAAGCGAATCCGGAGAAGAATTTCTTCGTGGATGTATTTTCTACCACGACCTATGCGGATATAGATTATACATCGGACTTTACCAATATGATGATGATTGGCGGTTGGCTGTCTGGCAGCCCCCTAGCGAAAGGGCGAATGGAGAAGTTTGGTGGCAAGGATGCAGCAGAGGTGTTGTATTATAATGAGGACGCACGTCTGGTGGCGGATATTAGTCAGGATATGACATGGTTGGAGGAATACTTGCAGGACCGTTTCGGAGATTGTGAGCTGGTGGTAAGTAATGTGATTTACTGTGACTGGCGGGCCATTATGGAATACGAGGTACGATAATCCCTTGGTTGCGTAGAAGAGGCGATTGTGTTAAACTAGAGAGTGTGTTGGAAAACATGAGATTATCAGAGGCACTGTAAGCTACAGTATGTGTTTGGGGAGGTAGCATGCAGTAAGAAAACGAAACTATTGCCGAGAATGATGTGGCAGGAAATAAGAGGAATCATATGAAGCAGTATATAGATGAGCAGGCAGGAATTTATCTGCGGCTTATGACCTACGAGGATACAGAGAATATTGTGAACTGGCGTAACAGTGATGCAGTACGTAAGAATTTTATTTATCAGGCACTGTTTACCAGAGAGAGTCACGAGAATTGGATACGAACCATGGTGGAAACCGGGAAGGTGGTGCAGATGATTATCTGCGAAAATGACACAGACCGTCCTGTAGGTTCGGTTTATATTCGAGACATTGATAAAACCCATCAAAAGGCAGAGTATGGTATCTTCATCGGAGAACCCCAGGCCAGAGGAAAGGGCTATGGTACTGCGGCGGCAAGGTTAATGATAAAGTATTGTTTTGAGGAATTAAAGCTGCATCGCTTGTTTTTGCGAGTGTATGCAGAAAATATACAGGCCATTCGCAGTTATGAGAAGGCCGGCTTTGTGAAGGAAGCACATCTGAGAGAGGATGTGTGTATCGACGGAAAGTACCATGATATCGTACTCATGGGCATTTTAAACAATTAGGAGAAAGACATGAAGAAGATCAGTTTTGTAATCCCCTGCTATCGTTCAGAAAATACTTTGGGACATGTAGTGGCTGATATTGATGCTACCATGCAACGTCAGGAATTGGCGGATGCTTACGAGTATGAAATTATTTTAGTGAATGATTGTTCCCCGGACAATACCTTGGGAACCATTCGAAAGCTGTGTGAGGAGAAGCCCTATATCAAGGGAATTGCTTTTGCACGTAATTTCGGACAGCACGCAGCATTGATGGCAGGCTTACGTCAGTCTACCGGTGATTATGTGGTGTGTTTGGATGATGACGGGCAGACACCGGCAAGTGAGGTGGACAAGCTTCTGAATAAGCTGGAGGAAGGCTTTGATGCCGTGTATGCCAAGTATGAAAACAAGCAGCATTCCGGCTTCCGCAATATGGGCAGCAAGGTAAATGAGCTCATGACCCGTGTGATGCTGGAGAAGCCCAAGGAGCTATATATTTCCAGTTATTTTGCAGTAAAGCGGTTTATTGTAGAGGATATGATTCGTTATGAGAATTCTTACCCCTATGTTATCGGTTTGGTGCTTCGTGCCACCAAAAATATTACCAATGTGCTGGTGAATCACAGAGAGCGCGAGGAAGGTACCTCAGGCTATACTCTGAAGAAGCTGTTTGGACTGTGGTTTAACGGTTTTACTGCTTTTTCTGTGAAGCCTCTGCGTATTGCAACCTGTATCGGTGGTGCCAGTGCGATTATTGGCTTCCTGTATGGTCTGTATACCATTATCAAGAAGTTTGTGAACCCGGATGTACCTATGGGCTTTAGTTCTACCATGGCAGTGCTGGTATTCTTCGGTGGTATGATTATGCTGATGTTAGGTTTGATTGGGGAATATATCGGACGCATTTATATTAGTATGAACAATTCCCCTCAGTATGTGATTCGGGAACGAATCAATATAGAATAAAGGTATTAGTTTATGAAAGAGCATTTGAAGCAAAATAAAATCTTGTATTTACAGGCAGTAATAATGGGGTTACTGCCTCTTTTGTGTTGTGTCATTACCTGTGCAGTGCATGGTTATAAGCTGACAGATATATATATTCCTTCATCGGATTGGAATGATGAGCTGTTTTACTACAAGCAGGTGGAAAGTATGCTGGAATATGGGTATCCTCAAGGGTACTTCGGCTTTAACGAAAGCCATGCCCTGAAGCTGTCCTTTGCTGCATGGAGCCCGGTGCTGGTATTCCCGTGGCTGTTGTTTGGAGCTATTTTCGGCTGGAATATGATGTCTCCTATCTATTGTAATATTTTACTTATGTCCATTGCCTGTATTCTCTTTGTGTTGCTGGTAAAGCCTAAGTGGAAACAGCTTTTTCTGTTGACGATTCTGTTCTGTGTATTCACTCCCTTTGTTTATTATATGTTACGCTGTATGCCGGAATGTATCTGCTTCAGTATGCTGATTATTTACTATGCAGTGATGGAGTGGTATTTGCGGGAAGGAAAGCAAAGAGGTCTCATTGCCATGCTGGCACTGGCGGGGGTAATGACACTGATGCGCCCGTACTTAATATTATTTCTGCTATATCCTATGGGGATGTGGATAAAGAAAAATAAAAAGTGGGGCATTGTCGGTTCCCTGCTTTTGGTGGCCGGTATTGGTGGGACTTATATTGCCATCAATCATTATCTGGCAGCAGAGTATTTTACCCCGCTGTTTAAGACCGACTGGTTGGAGCCTTTTCTGCAAGGGCAGTTGTTTACCGGTATCAGGGGCGTGTTCAGCAGACTGTATCACAATGGAAAGACTTTTGTGCTTCTGACCATAGAGGGACTACTGAGTGGATTTACGGAAGGTGCCTTTTTTGCAGGATTTCTTGCAATAATGATGCTTTTTATCGTGGAAGGTATATCGGAATGGAAGAATAAGCGTCAAAATAAGGCGGTGCAGTACTTATATCTGGCCTTTTGCTTCTTTGCCATGACCATAGCCCTACTCTTAATGTACAAGATGAAGGAGGGCAGTAAGCACTTGCTGACCTTTATGGCAATGGGCGTTTTCGCAGTAGGCATGATGAAGACGAAGTTTTATAAAAAAGCTATGTTTTTCAGTGCATTGTGTGTGTATCTGTACTCTATGAAGGCAACCAATGAGATTGATTATCAAATCTGCTTTACCACACCGGAGAGGGTAGCGAAGGTGGAGTATTGGGAAGGTGTCTTGGAAGAGGAGCTGAAGCTGAGCACGGCAGAGGCACCGAATTATGACAATGTGATTATCTGGGTGTTCTCAGATACAAAGGAAGCTGAGGGAGTGCCTCAAAGTGTGTTGACGGATTGGCAGATATTGTACGGAGTACCCAAGGGCTTTGGTATCAGTTGTTGCTATGACAGCTATGTGGCAGAGCATTTTGACAGCTTAAAGAGCAAGTACATCACGATTCCTGTAGGTGGTAAGATACAGGCTATGTGTGAAGAACGTGGGCTGTACTGCCTTGGACAGGATGAAAGTGTTTGCGTATATCAGTTGAGAGATTAGAGGAGTTGTTTCGTGAAAAAACGTAATGAAAAGCAACAAAGTATTTGGGTTTTGTTATTGTGGATAATTTTGGTGATTTATGGGGTGGCATGCCTTTATCTGTATTATATGCAGTCCATTCAGCCCTTGGATTATGATAATCGGTACTTCCAGTCGGATTTACCCTATCATATCAGTATGATTGTGGATGATGGCTGGTATTACAGCTTCACCGCCTATGCTTATCAGCTGTTGTATGTGCTGGCGGGCAAAGGGACTTTATTGATTGCTATGTTCCTGACGGCAGTAACACTGGGCTGTATTGTGCTCACAGAGAAGCTGTTACGAGTGTTTTTGTGCAGGCAGAAGCAGGATGCCCTGACACTGGGTGGAGCCATGCTGTTAAATATGGTAATGCCCTTTTTCTTCCCTTGGGCGGGACAGTATCGCTATGTGAGCTATCAGTCGGGGAATCTTTGGCACAATTCTACCTATTTGTGCATGAAGCTTTGTGCGATTGTGGCACTTTTGTGTTATTTCAAAATAGAGAAAAATTATGCAAAAAAAATAGACCGGAAGCAGTGGCTGTTCTTTGCAGCGGCTTTGGTCATTACCACCGGAGTGAAGCCCAGCTTTTTGACAGTGTTTGCCCCGGCTATGGCCCTGAAACTGCTATGGGATTTGTTTCATAAGGTGCCTTTTAAACAGATTTTTCTGTTTGGTTGTGCAGTGCTTCCAGCATGTGGAGTGGTGCTTTGGCAGAACATGGTGCTGTTCGGAGAGGACACCGGACAGGGCTTTGCCATCAATCCCTGGTATAGCTTTTCCTTACATGCAGACCGCCCCAAGGCAGCAGTGCTTTGTTCCATAGCTTTTCCTTTGGTAGTGCTGGTATTTTCTCTGAAGGAGCTTTTCCGGGATAAGAAGTACTTTTTTGCATGGATGATGACGGGCATTGGTTTTTTGGAGGCATTGCTTCTGGCAGAAACCGGCAGCCGCGCTAGAGACGGTAACTTTATCTGGGGCTACAGCTTTGCCATATTCTATATTTTCGTAGTGAGCTTTGTGAAGTGGATAGGTCTCTGGAGACAGGAGAAATATACCCTCCTACATAGGGTACTGTTTGCAGTTGCCAGCGTGGTATTTGTCTATCAGGCATACTGCGGTGTGTACTTCTTCCTGCGACTGATGGGCGGGGAAACTTACTTTATGCTGGGGTAGGGAGCGAGAGCGTCCCACAGTAGGAGATCATGTTCCTGATTGCTGACAGGGATATATAGGCAGGACAAATAAACGCAACAGCCCAATCAGAAAAGGGGTATGAAAAATCCCTATTATATGGTAAAATAATAAGAATGGATTGATTTAACAAGGTGGTGTCGAAATGTTAGAAGCCGGAAAAGCAATGTATGATTTAGCAGATCGATTGTTCCCTATCGGCAGGAGCCTGACGGGAGCCGGTGTGCGGGAGAGTTTGAATATATTAAAAGAGCAAATCCCGGAGCTGGAAATTCGTGAGATACCCAGTGGGACACAGGTTTTTGACTGGACTGTTCCCAAGGAGTGGGAGATAACGGAAGGGTATATTGAGGACGAAAACGGTCAGCGTATTGTGGATTATAAGGACAACAATCTGCACATTATCGGTTATTCTACACCGGTGGATGAATGGGTGGAGCTGGAGGAGTTGTTGAAATATATTCGAGTGGAAGAGGAACAGCCGGAGGTAATTCCTTATGTGACCTCTTACTATACCCCACGCTATGGATTTTGTATGGCAAAGAACCGGCGGGATGCACTGAAGCCCGGTAAGTACCATATGGTCATCAAAAGTCGATTGTTTGATGGTGTGCTCAACTATGCGGAGCTGCTTTTGCCGGGAAAGTCCGAAAAGGAAGTGTTGCTGTCCACCTATATTTGTCATCCGTCCATGGCCAACAATGAATTGTCCGGACCGGTGCTGGCTGTAGAGCTGGTGAAGTGGTTGAAGACCTTGGACAGAAGCTTGAGCTATCGTTTGGTGATTGTACCGGAAACCATAGGTTCCATTACCTATTTGAGCAAGAACTTAGAAGAAATGCAAAAGAACACCATAGCAGGCTTTGTACTGAGCTGTGTGGGAGATGACAGAACCTATTCTTATATCGAGAGCCGCAATGCAGATACTTTGGCGGATAAGGTTCTGCAGAATGTGTTGCACTATGCATATCCTGAGTATAAGAGATACAGCTTCTTGGAAAGAGGCTCTGACGAACGCCAGTACAATGCTCCCGGTGTGGATTTGCCGGTGTGTGGTTTCTGTCGTTCCAAGTATGTGGAGTATCCCGAGTATCACACTTCTGCGGATGATATGAGCCTGATTAGTCCGGAAGGCTTGCAGGGAGCTTATGATGTGATGCAGCAGGTGATACTGGCACTGGAGTACAATAAGGTATACCGTACCAATTGTTTGTGTGAGCCCCAGTTAGGCAAGCGTGGTTTGTACCCTACCGTCAGCCGTAAGGGGATTTACGATGAGGTAAAGAAGCTGACCAATTTGATTGCTTATGCAGACGGAAAGAATGATTTAATCGATATCAGTAATAAAATCGGTGTGCCGGTGTGCGAGCTGCTGGAAAATGTAGATAAGTTGTTGGAAAATAAGTTACTGGATATTATGTAAACTATTACTGATGAGTTTGTAGGGGCATTTGAGCGGTGATGGGAATGAACATTGTGAGAGTTATGTAAACTTGCTACAAGGCGTGTTTCGCCGGAGCAAGGGCAGAAGAGATAGCGTATGGAGAGTGGAATGAAGCTGAGTATAATCGTGCCTGTGTATAACATGGCTGGAGACGGAAAATTAGAATATTGTTTGAATTCTCTCCTGTCACAGGAAATGGAGGATTATGAGATTATCGCAGTGGATGACAAGTCTACGGATTCTTCGCTGGAGATACTACAGGAATATGCCCGAAAATATCCGGACAAGCTGAAAGTCATTGCTTCCCCGGAGAATAAGCGTCAGGGTGGTGCCAAGAATTTGGGTTTGGAGCAGGCTGAGGGAGAGTGGCTTGGATTTATTGACAGTGACGATTGGGTGACCCGAGATATGTTTCCCAAGCTTTTACAAAAGGCGGAAGAAACCGGAGCTGATGTAGTAGGCTGTGATTACCTGATTACTCATGAAATCGGCAAGGAAGAGGGACTGAAGGTAGAGAATAACTCATCGGATCAGACAGGTATCTTAGACGAGGAAAAGTATAAAAAGCTGTTAATCAAGCCGGGCAGTATGGTCATTAAAATATACAGGAGAGCCTTGTTTGAGGAGCATCAGATACGCTTCCCGGAGAAAATGTTCTATGAGGACAATGTCATAGGTGCATTCCCTTTGCTTTATGCAAAGCGTTTTGAGAGAGTACCGGAGTGTCTGTATTTTTATTATCAGCATGCAGCTTCTACGGTGCATACCATCGATGTGAACCGCTGTATGGACCGAGTGAAGGCGATGAAGCTTTATTTGCAGCAGTGCAAGGAACGTGGTTTTTATGACCGCTTTCCCGCAGAGATTAATTATAAAGTATTTGAACTGGGCTATCGCAACACTCTGTTTTCTTATTTGCAGGAAGAGAAGCATCCCAAGCTCTCTTTTGTGAAGCAGATGCAGGTGTTTTTACAGGAGAATGTGCCGGATTTTGCACAAAATCCTTATTATATTGCGAATATGGACGCAGAGAACAAAAAGCTCATAGGAATGCATAGGAAAAATGCAGCAGGCTTTTTGCTCTATTATAGATTTTTACGATTTTATCGTAAGCTCCGTTACGGAAAGAATTAGGAAAGAACGAAGATACAGAAAAGGCAGAAATTAGTATGGGTAAGATTTTTAAGAAGATTAATGTGCTTCTGGATGCAAAGCAAAAAAGGACCATGGTGCTGTTGGTAATCATGATGATTATTGGTGCCGGATTGCAGGTGGCTGGTGTAGGTATGATTGTGCCGGTGGTCAATGTGGTGATGAATGCAGACGCTGTAGAGACCAACGGAATGGTGAGAACACTTTATGAACTCTTGGGAGGTGGTTCCACGAAACGTTTTTCCGTGATTATCATGCTGTTGTTAATTGCTATCTTTATCGTGAAAAACCTGTTTTTGTATTTCCAGCAGAAGTTTATGTACAAGTTTGTTTATACCAATCAGTTCCGAACCTCAGAACGAATGATGAAAAACTATTTACGCAGAGGCTACGAATACTATTTAAATGCAGATACCGCTGTGGTACAGCGTAGTATCACCTCAGATGTAAACAATATGTATGCCTTGATTTTGGCCTTGTTACAGTTGATTTCCGATGGTATCATCTTTGTATTTTTAGTGTTTTACTGTTTTGCACAGGATGTGGTAATGACCATTCTGTTGGCAACCGTTATGGTGCTGCTGTTATGGATTATCAAGAAGATTTTGAAGCCTATACTGCAGAAGGCAGGTGCGGACAATCAGAATTATTATAGTGGATTGTTTAAGTGGATTTCCCAGACCGTACAGGGTATCAAGGAGGTCAAGATTACCGGAAAGGAACAGTACTTTGTGGAAGAGTACATGAAGTGCGGTGAGGGATATGTGAATGCCGTGCAGAAATACAGCCTGTATAATAATATTCCTAAGCTTTTTATCGAGACCATCTGTGTCATCTGTATGATAGGATATCTGTTGGTGATGCTTTTGTTGGGAAGAAGTGCGGACGATATGATGCAGACGCTGACTGCTTTTGCGGCAGCAGCACTGGTATTGCTTCCCTGTGTGAACCGTATTAACAATCAGATTAACAATATTACTTACTTCGAACCCTTCTTCATGGGCGTAACCGACCATTTGCAGGAGGAAATCAGCGGAGAAAAGACGGATATGTCCTTTGCCGCAGAAGCAGAGGAGAAGCTTCCGGTAACCAAGAAGATAGAACTAAAAGGCATTACCTATTCCTATCCCAATTCCGACAAACTGATTTTTGATGAGGCGGATTTGGAGATACCGGTGGGAGCTGCAGTGGGTATCGTAGGTACTACCGGAGCCGGAAAGTCTACGGTAGTGGATATTATGTTAGGACTGTTGGAGCCGAAGTCCGGTACCATTTACGCAGACGGCGTAGATGTAAAGACCCAGTATCGAGGCTGGCTGAAAAACGTAGGCTATGTGCCACAGATGATTTTCATGCTGGATGACACTATCAAGCATAATGTGGCGTTCGGTGTGCCGGATGAAAAGATTGATGAGGCACGGGTTTGGGAAGTGTTAAAGGAAGCTCAGTTGGATGAATTTATTAAGACTTTGCCGGAGGGATTGGATACCGGTATCGGCGAACGAGGTATCCGACTGTCTGGCGGACAGAGACAGCGTATCGGTATAGCCAGAGCCTTGTATGAGGATCCGGAGGTATTGATTATGGATGAAGCTACTTCTGCTTTGGACAATGACACAGAAGCGGCGATTATGGCTTCCATCAATCTCCTGCATGGCAAGAAGACTTTGGTGATTATTGCACATAGATTACAGACCATAGAGAAGTGTGACATTGTATACCGTGTAGAGAATGGTAAGGCAGTCATAGAAAGAGGAGGCAATCGTGGTTAAATCGGTATTGGACTATTTGGAGAAAAGCTTATGTTTGTACCCGGACAAGTTGGCTGTGGTACATGGGGAAGAAAGCTATACTTATAGAGAATTAACGCAGAAGGCAAAAGCCATGGGAAGCTATTTGGTGAGCAAGGGGCTGACAATTAACGCTCCTGTAGTAGTGCTGCTTGACAAGGAGCTGCGTGCCCTTCCCACCTTTTGGGGAATTACCTACGGAGGAGGCATTTATGTACCATTGGATGCCCATGCTCCCGTAAATCGACTGAAGCTGATTATGGAGGTGCTGCAGCCCGCTTTTGTGATTACCAACGAGACATTTTTGGACAAGGCACAGGAACTGGCAGACAGCGAACAAATTATTATGGTGGATTCCGCCTTTGAACAGGAAATCAATGAGGCGGCTTTGGCAGAAATCAGAAAGCAGCAGATTGACACAGACCCGGTGTATATTATTTGTACCTCCGGTTCTACCGGTGTTCCAAAGGGAGTGGTCATCAGTCATCGTGCAGTCATTGACTTTACCGAGGAAGCCAGCGAGGTCATGGAGTTTTCGGAGAAGGAAGTATTTGCCAATCAGGCACCTTTCTATTTCGATGCTTCCGTGCCGGATTTGTACTGTACCATTCGTAATGGTGCGACACTGCATATCATCCCTCAGAATATGTTCAGCTTCCCTATCCGGGTGCTGGAATACATCAAGGAGCATGGTGTCAATGCCATTTACTGGGTACCTTCCGCATTGATAGTAGCGGCGAATTTACGTGCTTTGGGCGAAGTAGATATCAGTGGTTTGAAAAAGGTTATGTTCTGCGGTGAGGTTATGCCCACCAAGCAGTTGAATATGTGGAAAAAGCATCTTCCGGATGCGAAATATGTAAATTACTATGGTCCTTCGGAAACTACCTATGCCAGCACTTATTATGTGATTGACAGAGAGTTTTCCAATGACGAGCCATTGCCTATCGGCAAGCCTGCCATCAATACAGGTGTGTTGATTTTGAATGATGAGAACAAGCTGGCAGCACCGGGAGAAATCGGTGAGCTTTGTATCAAGGGTTCCGGTGTGGCACTGGGGTATTATAACAACCCCGAGAAAACCAAAGAGGCTTTTGTGCAGAATCCTGTGAATACCAAGTATCCGGAGATTATTTATCGTACCGGAGATTTGGTGCGGGAGAATGAGCGTGGTGAACTGGAATATGTGTGCCGCAAGGATTTCCAGATTAAGCATATGGGTTATCGTATCGAGCTGGGAGAAATCGAGCATGCAGCTATGAGTTTGGAAGCCATGAAGCGGGTTTGTTGCCTGTATAACCAGCGCAAGCAGAATATTGTGCTGATTTATGAAGGCGATGTAGAAGCCGCAGAGGTGAAGGCAGAAGTTAAGAACCGTGTACCGGAATACATGGTACCCGGCATCATTCACAAGCTGGAGAAGATGCCCATGAATGCCAATGGCAAGATTGACAGGGTATTGTTGAAGGAGCAGTATGGACAATAAATATGAACAGGTTTGGGTGATTGGTTCCGGACAGCTGGCTTTTCAGTGTGCCCAGCTGGTAAGAGAGCGGATGGAAAAGGTTGGTGTACTGGAGCTGAAGGTAACGGAAAGCACCATTTTGGAGAAGCTATGCGGCAAGGAACAGATACCCTATGAATGTGTAGATAAAAAGCGTATGACAGAGCTGCTTTTGCAGGAAGGAAGGCAAACATTGGTAGTCAGTGCCGGAAATACTTATTTGTTTCCGGAACATGTCATTTCCAAGGAAAACCTGCGGATTTTGAACTGGCACAATGCACTGCTTCCCCATCATAAGGGCAGGAATGCAGAGGTTTGGGCTATTTATGAAGGGGATGAAAAGAGTGGTGTCACCTGGCACTGGATTGTAGAGGATGTGGATGCAGGAGATATTCTGTGTCAGAGGGAGCTTCCTATTGATGAGAAGCTTACCGCCATGATGCTTTACAAGAAGCAGTGTGAGCTGGGAAAGGAAATGTTCGCAGAAATGCTGGAAGCAGTGCTGACGGATACCTGTCAGGCAACACCTCAGGAAAAACTAAACGTAGAGGAGCTGCACTATTCTTACGAAAGACCCAATGGCAGCAAACTGGATTTGAACTGGGACATGCGAAAAATCAGCTGCTTTTTACGTGCTATGGATTACGGCAGTCTGCTTTTGTTAGGAAAGATGTATGTGCTTTACGAAGGGAAGGAATATTCCTTCTATCGTTACAAAATAAATACTTCAGAGGAGTTCGTGACAGAGCGAACCCTTCTGTGGGAAGAAAATAAGCTGACTATTCGGGAAGGCAATACAAGTATTGTGCTTCGGGATTTACAGGAGGAAGAGTAATGGATATTTTAAGCGTATTGAAGAATTTAAAGGATGATGTGGATTTTGAAAGCTCAAAGGATTTTATCGAGGATGGATTGTTGGATTCCTTTGAAATCGTGAATTTGGTAGGAGAGCTGGAGGATGCTTTCGGTATCGAAATCGGTGGCAGAGATATTGTGCCGGAGAATTTTGTATCCATAGAAACCATCGAGGAGCTGGTGAAGAAGTATCAGTAGGGATGTAGCAATCACTATGAAAGGTGAATGGTAGATGGCACATGGTCGCAGACCGGAAAGGTATGCGATGTGGAGCTACGAGAAGGTCTGTAGGTATAGGAAAGTAGTGGCACGTGAGGTAGTATCATGCAGGAAAATTTAGGAAACATAGCATATGATGAAATACTAAATCATTTGGAAGAGGTGCAACAGGGAGATACATTGTATGTAGTGTCGGATATTTTGCAGTTGTCCATTTATTGCAGGGAACAAAAGATCCGTTTTGATATCAATCGTTTCATTGACAGTATCTTGGAAAAGGTAGGCGAAGAAGGAACGGTATTGATACCAACCTTTAATTGGGGCTTCTGCAAGGGCGAGCTCTTTGATATTCGCAAGACCATTTCCAAAACCGGAGCCTTGGGAAATGCGGCACTGAAGAGAGCGGACTTCAAACGCTCCAAACATCCCTTGTATTCTTTTATGATTTGGGGAAAAGCACAGGAACAGTTGGCTGAAATGGACCCGGTGAATGCTTTTGGGGAAGGTACGATTTTTGAGTATTTGTACGAGCAGAAGGCGAAAGTACTGGTCATTGGCATTCCGGCATTGCAGGGAACTACCTATATTCATCATGTGGAGCAAATAGTAGGTGTACCCTACCGTTACAATAAGGAGTTTCGGGCTCCTTATGCAGACCGTGAGGGACAGATTACCGAGAAGACTTATTGTATGTATGTGAGGGATTTGGATATGGATCCCCGTCATATCAATGGTTTCGCCCCTTTAGAGCAGAAGATGCGGGAGGAAGGAACCATCCGAACCAAGCAGTATTGTGGTGTGGATTTTTCTATACTGCATGTGCGGGATTTGCATGAAGCAGTGAAAGAGGATATCCAGCACAATGATTCGAGAAATATGTATGTTTATAATGGGCAGAGAAAATAACGCGGAAATTCTATAGGCACCAGGGAACAGGGGTTACCTTGGCGAGTTCTGTTGTTTGGAGTAATTGATATGAAAGAACGAATTTACGTGTGCCATACCTATTACCATGTGTATGTCACCTTTTTAAAAGAATTAAACTTACCAAAGGAGCAGCGGGGGAAAGCCACTCTGCTCCTTAGTAAAATGTCCATAGATTTTGAAAACTTGAAGGAACGTGTGGAAAGCACCGGTTTGTTTGAAGAAGTCATGGAATATGACGAGAAGCGTGCGGATTTCTTTCCGGAGCTTGCCAAGTATACTCAGGACAGAGGGAATATTGTCAGCAATATGCTTGCTCGCATTCAGTATACCAAGAAGCTGGCCAAGCTGAATGCCCCCTATGTGCCGGTGGACTTCAAGCAGTATAAGGATATTTATGTTTTTTGTGATATTGACCCGGTGGGCTACTATTTGAACTGGAAGAAAATACCTTATCATGCAGTGGAGGATGGGTTGAATACATTACAGCATTGCGACATGGCATGGTATGACAACAGAGGACATTTCAAGCTGAAGGTATTTTTATCCGAGAAGTGCAATTTGATTTTTATTCAGAATGGTTACGGCAAGTATTGTCTGGACATGGAAGTCAACGATATTTCAGTACTGAAGCGCCCCTGTGACAAGTATGTGGAAGTGAACCGCCAGAAGTTGGTGGATGCTCTGACACAGGAGGATAAGGAACTGATTTTGCAGGCCTTTATTCGTGACAGAGAGGAATTGCAGAAGCAGATAGAGGATTGCGGAGAGCTGTCGAAGGGGGCCGAAGTGCAGACAGCAGATGGCGGGGAACAGGCAGAAAATGGTGCAAAGCAAAACGATAAGATATTGATACTGACGGAGCCCCTGTGTGATATGGAAACCCGGGAACGGATTTTCAGAGATATCATAGAAATGTATGAGCCGGAGGGCAAAATATTCATCAAGCCTCATCCCAGAGATACTTTGAACTATCGGGAGAAGTTTGCAGAATATCCCCAGTTTGATGCTACGGTACCCATGGAGATGCTGAATTTCTTCCCGGGACTTCGTTTTAAGAAGGTGGTGGGTGTACTGACAGAGACTTCAGGAATTCGCTTTGCGGATGAGTCGGTGCGCTTGGGACCGGACTTTATGGATAAGTATGAAGACCCGGCGAAGCACGACCATAGCAGGGTGTAGGAGACAGGAGACGAATTATGCAGGAAAATAAGTACTTAATTTCTGAAACAACAAAGGCAGAAAGAATTGCCCTGATTAAATCGTGGATTCCGGAGGATGAAGTGATGGATGGGTGCGACATCGACCTGTGGGACATGTACGCTGATTACATCAATGGTACTAAGGAAATAGCGGAGTGTAATGCTGCTTTTCAAGCGGATTATTATATGAGTTAGGGATTATTTATAAATATTGGAGAAAAGGAGACCATTCCTATGAGTAGTGTAGCAATCATAACAGCCAGAGGGGGCAGTAAGCGTATCCCTCATAAAAATATCAAGCCATTTTTGGGCAAGCCCATCATTGTCTATTCCATCGAGGCGGCAAAGGCGGCGGGATGCTTTGATGAAATCATGGTGTCCACGGATGATGCAGAAATCGCAGAAATCGCAAAGAGTTACGGTGCAGTAGTGCCCTTCATGAGAAGTGCGGAGAACTCTGACGACTTTTCTACTACTCGTGATGTGGTGCGAGAGGTACTGAAGCAGTACAAGGAAGTGGGCAGAGAGTTTGACTATGCCTGCTGCATTTATCCTACTGCACCCTTTATTACCGCAGAGAGATTGAAAGAAAGTATGCAGCTTTTGGAAGAAAAGCAGGCAGACAGTGTGTTGCCGGTGGTACAGTTTTCTTTTCCGCCACAGAGATGTGTGGTGCTTCAGGATGGCAGAGCCGTGTTTAAATGGCCGGAGCATATGTTGACCCGTTCTCAGGATTTGGAGCCCTTTTACCATGATTGCGGTCAGTACTATTGCTTAAATACCAAGGCTTTTGGAGAGCAGGGAGTATTGTTTATGAAGAATACCTATCCTGTGATTTTGGACGAGATGGAAGTACAGGATATTGATAACGAAACGGATTGGAAGCTGGCAGAGCTGAAGTTTCAGTTGTTACGTGGCGAATAGGAGAAGAGAACTGCCGGACTATGAATCTGGGAGTGTCGGCAGAAGATAGAGGTTGAATAGTGTGCCTGGATTATGGAGCGTGTAAACATAGATTTTGGACAGGCAGGAAAAATAGAGAACCGGTAATGTTTTGATAATAGGGAGGCTACGATATGAGTGCATTCAAAATAAAAAACAGAATGGTGGGAGACGGTTACCCGGCATATATCATTGCGGAAATGTCTGCGAATCATGCAGGCAGCATAGAACGTGCCAAGGAGATTATTCGTGAGGCTAAGCGTTGCGGTGCGGATTGTATCAAGATTCAGACCTACACGCCGGACACTTTGACCATCGACTGCCATAATAAGTATTTTCAGGTAGAAAACGGTACCTGGGAGGGTGAAAATCTCTATAGCCTCTATGGCAAAGCCTATACTCCCTGGGAGTGGCAGCAGGAGCTGAAGGAAGAGGCTGACAAAGTAGGAATTGACTTCCTTTCTACGCCCTTTGACACTACCGCTGTGGACTTTTTGGAGGATATGGGACTGGAGTTTTACAAGATTGCTTCCTTTGAAATGATTGATTTACCCTTGCTTCGCTATATTGCTGCTACGGGGAAACCAATTATTATGTCAACCGGAATGGCAACCTTAGAGGAAATCAAAGAGTCTGTGGAAACCATCAAAGATTGCGGAAATGACCAGATTGCCCTGTTAAAGTGCAGCAGTGCTTATCCTGCCCTGCCGGAGCAGATGAACCTGCGTACGATAGTGGATTTGAAGGAAAAGTTTGAGTTACCCATTGGGTTGTCAGACCATTCCATGGGACATATGAGTGCTACCACCGCAGTGACTCTGGGGGCAAATATTATCGAGAAGCATTTTTGTCTGGGACGTGAAATCGAGAACCCGGATGCCTCCTTCTCCATGACCCCTGCGGAGTTTAAGGAAATGGTGGATACCGTGCGTCAGGTGGAGGCAGCTTTGGGTAAAGTATCCTATGGCGTGGCACCTCAGGAGGAGAGCAGCATGGTGTTCCGCCGTTCTATTTTCGTGGTAGAGGATGTAAAGGCAGGCGAGCGTCTGACAGAAGACAACACCCGCATCATTCGCCCGGGTTATGGCATGAAACCCAAATATATTGAGGATGTACTGGGAATGAAGGTACAGCAGGATATCGAAAGAGGTACCCCGTTGACCCTTAATTTGGTAGCAAGCGGAAGCATCCTCTTTTTAACCAACAATAAAGACAGTCTGGCACTTTTCGAGTGGTTGAAGGAGGCAGAGCCGGACAAGGAAATCTATGTGATTTCCAACAAAATCAACTTAGAAATGATCAAGCAGTTGCAGCCGGAGTTTATCGTCAGCTACAACTATAAACATATAGTACCTGCGGACGTGCTGGAATATATGCAGGGAAGGGCAGTGAATCTGCATGTTTCCCTGTTGCCTTACAACAGAGGTTCCAGTCCCAATTTCTTTAGCTTTTTGGACAATACTCCCAAGGGCGTGACCATTCATGAAATGACCGCTGGACTGGACAAGGGTAGAATCCTTTGCCAGAAAGAGCTTGTTTTTGACGAAGAGCAGGAAACCTTTGCTTCCAGCTATAACAAGTTGCAGCAGGAAATCATGGAGCTGTTCAAGGAGAACTGGGAGGCAATACATGCACGAAAGTGTGAAGGCTTTTGGCCACAGGACAAGGGAACCTATCATACCATGAAGGAACTGGAGGAGTTCCGAGCAGAGCATTCTTTTGCGTGGAGTGAGAAGATAGCAGAGTGTAAGAGACGCTGGGGGATGTAAACAAGAGTAAGTCAGGAAGAATTAATAGAACTATCAGGAGGACAATAATATGCGTATTGCAGTTACTTATGACAATGGTGAAATTTTTCAGCATTTCGGTCATACCGAAAATTTTAAGATTTATGATGTAGAGGATGGAAAAATTATTTCCGAGGAAATACTGAGCTCCAACGGCAGTGGTCATGGAGCATTGGCTACTCTATTATCTGGCCAACAGGTGGACATCCTTATCTGTGGCGGAATTGGTGGAGGTGCACAGGTAGCACTTGCTCAGGCGGGCATTAAGCTGTACGGAGGCGTAAGAGGCAGTGCAGATATGGCTGTAAAAGCATTGCTGAGTGAGACATTAGAGTTCAATCCGAATGTAAAGTGTAATCATCACGGAGAAGGTCATGAGCACCATGGAAACTGCGGAAGTGGTGGCTGTGGAAGCCATTCCTGCGGACATTAAGTTCAAATTCATTCATAACTATTGGAATTCGTAGAGGTAATGTGTTGTGGTAGAAGATGGTGATTGGCGATTATTGAATGATGTAGAACATTTGAAAAATAAATGCATGAATCCAACGGATGGCGAGGAAATTACGAAACACATACCCTATCTAAAGAAATGTGTTTTCTGCTGGGATGAAGTCCAAGACAGCCCACATCAATGGTGGTTTATGCCGGAGGATATGAGTTGTTGTGTTTGCGAAGATTGTTACAATGATTTCAAAGAGATGTTCGGCTGGAAAAAATTAGACGGATGGGATATTGATTGGACACTCCGTTGTCCCAGATGTGGAACAGAATTAAAAGTGATAAGTAATCAGGATTATATGTATTCGTGTGAAAATTGCAAGACATTATATGATGAGAATTTTGTGGATGAAATTGGTTTATAGACCGTTTGAACTGTTGGCGAAGATATGAAGAATGGTTGGGAAAGGAACGTAGTTCATTTGTTGGTCTTGATACGGTTTAACAAATTAGAATTTGTATGGCCGTTATTCTCTGGAAAAGCGTGAAATACCAACCGGTTAAGGAAAAAAGCTGGAGCAGTTGGTATGTGCTTGTTTGGAAATGCCAACTAGACGAGGAAAATGCTAAAATAGTTGGTACGTGATTGTTGGGAAATACCAACTAGACGAGGGAAAAGCTGGAGCAGTTGGTAGGCGGCTGTTTGAACATGCCAACTGACCAAGGAAAAAAGCTGGAACAGTTGGTATGCTGCTGTTTGGAAATACCAACTAGACGAGGAAAAAGCAAGAAAAGTTGGTATGAGACGGTTAGGAAATACCAACTGACCAAGGAAAAAAGCTGGAACAGTTGGTATGTGCTTGTTTGGAAATGCCAACTAGACGAGGAAAATGCTAAAATAGTTGGTATCAGGTTGCTTAGATATACCAACTACACTGGGAAAGCATAGTAAAATGATAGTATCGAAGAAATCTATGCTTTTTTGAGGCTAGACAAGTTTGGAAAAAACAGAAAAAGCATAGAAAATTGCTGGTATTGGAGAAAAGATATGCATTTCTGAGGTTGTGCAAGTCTGGGAAAGAGAAAAAGGCATAGGAAATCGCCGGTTTTAGAGAAAAGATATGCATTTCTGAGGATGCACAAGACTGGAGAAGCAGAAAAAGCATAGAAAATTGCATGTCTAGGAAATAATCTATGTTTTTCTAAAATTATGCAAGACAGGGAGAGACAAAAGAGTGAAAAACATCCCTACAACTTCCAATTTGCCGAAATGAAGAAATAGGAATATGGAGAAACATGATATTATGAAAGCTGTCTTATATTGCATATGGCAATGGACATGGGGATTTTTACAATCTGCATTAGGGCTACTAAATTTTCTAATACATATCCGTGACAAACATTATTTTTATCACGGTGCGGTTATAACAGAATGGAAGGATAAATCAAGCGTTTCCTTGGGAATGTTTGTTTTTGTTACAGCAGAACCGTACTTTTATGATAAATTGAAAGCGGAATACACCATGGAAGAACTTTCGCAGAGGCTCCTTGTGCATGAGTATGGTCATACGATACAATCGCTTATTCTAGGACCTCTTTACCTGATTGTGATAGGAATACCATCTACGTTGTGGGGGTTCTTACCTTCTTTGAATAAAAAGAGGAAAAGTGAGAAAATCTCATATTTTTCCTTCTTCACAGAAAAGTGGGCGAACTACCTAGGTGAAAAAGTGACAGGTCAGAAATCTATGGAGGATTTGGTGATAGATTAGATATGTTAGAACTTTTCAAAAAGAAACAAGCGAATAAGGAATTCCACTTTATTGGAACCAGACAACATATCCGAACAGAAGAGGAATTGTTGCTGATTAACAAGAAAGAAGCAGATGCGGCATTTCAGCAATGCAAGAAGGAAATACTTGATAGCTTGCTGTTGAGTAAAGGATTTTGTAAATATAAGACAAATGCATATGTCAGATTAAACGACATTGGATTGTTGGAGTATATTGATTTACAAAAAGAAAGATACGGCTCAAAAACATTTTGTGTCAATTTTGCAGTTATGCCATTATATTGTGATTGCAACTATATCGTTCTAAGTTTTGGAGACAGACTGGGAACCTATATATCCGGAAAAGATGTGTGGTGGGATTATGCATCCGAAACGATTGCAAAAGATAGCTTTTCGAATGTATCAGCTGCAATTGAACAATACATATTACCTTGGTTTGAACAAGTTTCTACGGAGGATGGGTACAGAGCTAAGTTACGAAAGCTTCCGAATAAGAAGCTTGCAAAAGAATGGCTGGATGCTTTGGAGAATATTGAGGATAAAGAAACACGGATACGACAGGGCATAGCAGCACTGAAATTACCGAAGAAGATACAGAGATAGGGATATTCTTGAAACGAGTGGAGGAAAGCATGTATCAGGTTGAATTGGATATTGTGAAGGCAAAAATACAAGAATTCTGCGAAGAGTTACCAATTATGTAAATATTCTGCACGCTTTCGGTAATACCAAGAGAGGCATTTGTATTTGATATAAACAGGAGGATTTTATGGAGAGACTAAGTAGAGAAGAAGTAAAGGATTTAGAAATTGTTCCTCAAGTTGGGGAAAGATTGTTGAAAAACAATTTGAAATGGAAACGAATAAAAACTTGAATTCTCTTGAGCGAATACAAATTGAAAGGAATGAAGTTATGGCAGAGAACAATATTTCTTTTGAAATTTTAATGAATAGTATTAAAGAGATTAACACTAGGGCTGGAGGCATGGCGAAAAGTGCTGTTAATCAGTTAATGACACTAAGAAATTGGGCAATTGGATATTATATTGTTGAATATGAACAAGGTGGTAAAGATAAAGCGGACTATGGAACAAATTTATTAAAAAATCTTGAAAAGCAGATTTCTGAAAAGGGATTAAACGAAACGCTTTTTCGTGTATGTCGGCAGTTCTACTTAACTTATCCGCAAATTCATTCGACAGTGTCGAATGAATTTAAATTGGTTGATTTTGGAAATTGTTCGACAACGTCGAATGAATTTGTGACAAAGCCGGATGTATTAGTTCAGAATTTGTCGTTTTCACACATAAGGGAAATTATGGTAATTGATGATGCGTTTGAAAGATTTTTTTATGAAACAGAGTGTATTAAGTGCAATTGGAGTGTTAGAGAACTACGAAGACAAATAAAAACTAATTTATATGTGCGAGCCGGCATCAGTAAGAAACCGGAATTATTGATAAAGTCATCAATTGATAACTGCACAAATACAATGCTTACAATAAAGGATCCGTTCACATTTGAATTCTTGGGTTTAGAGGCAAAAGAGGCTGTTTCTGAATCTGATTTGGAGCAAGCACTTATGGATCATCTGCAAGAGTTTATAATAGATTACTGCACTGCAACGTGATAATAGAGTTGAAAAATGATGAATTTAAGCATGAGGATTTAGGGCAGCTCAATGCATATGTAGGATATTATAAGAAAAACGAAATGATGCCGGGAGATAACCCACCTGTTGGAATTTTGCTTTGCACAGATAAAGGCTCACAAATGGTGGAGTATGCATTGTCAGGCATGGATAATCAATTGTTTGTTTCAACATATATGTTGCATTTACCGGACAAGAAGAAATTAGAAGAGTTTATGTTAAAAGAAATGGAAGAAATGGGAATGTAGCAAATTTTTTATGGTGTGTCATTAAGGCACGCCCAACTTTTAGCCTTACAGAGAAAAATTAGAAAATCAGGAGGAAAATGTATGTTACCGTTTGACAGTTTTGAGAAAAATACCACATCCGATTCCCCGACCTGCCCATGGCCACAGCCGCCTAAGGCAGATACCATGTGCCTGTTGCTCATGGACCGGATACTGGATGATATTGAACCTGCTATTGCCTTGCTGAAAGCTGACTTTGGCGATCAGGTAGTGAGTGAGATAGACAAATCTCACCCTCATGTTCACTCATTTACTGTTACGCTGGGGGATTTGGAGTTTTGGTGCTCTTATCTCGCTATGCCTGTTCCTGCTGATACTTTGAATGTTGACTCAGCGGCACAATACAGCTTGTGGCTTTCGCAGGAGGAAAAAGAGAGAATTATCAATCACAAATCCTTCTGGATGCTGGTACAGAAAGGTGCTGGGGCATCGTTAGCGGAAAAGCGTCGTGTGTGCTGGAGTTTTTCACAACTCTGTGAATCCCTGCTGGGGATGGAGGGTGCTGTGGGTGTCCATGCTATAGGTGCAGGCGGGTTGCTCCTCGGCAAAGTGCACTATCTTCATCAGTTGAAGATGATGGAGAACAAAACTCCGGACAATGATGAGGGTTATTTCCCGGTCCCCTTGTGGGTGTGGGTTTACGGTTACTATCAGGAGCAAAAGTTCATCCTACGTACTATGGGCTTGCAGGATTTTGGACTGCCGGAGTTGGGCTTTTATAACCCCACGAATCTCAATCCTCAAGAGCTTTTCGACTACCTTTATTCCATGGCATGTTTGCAGATTACGGGGCAGCAGCTTTACCGTAATGCCACATTGATCCCGCTGGATGAGAATACGGAAGTGATTTGCAAGCAGGAGGATGACATCTTGTTCTTTATAGGGGCGTAAGCACGACGGCAAAATGCACGTGTTGCTAAATTGAACAGAATGACATATTTCAGATTTTCCGGTACGTTTTAAGCACATGCTTATTTATAGCTGAGTGTGAACAAATAGGTGAAGGTTATTATGAATCTTGATGAATTTATTGAAAAGAATAATATCGCAATATTTGTCAAAGCAGATTTTAGAAGTAAAAGATATGATATCATAAAAAAGGATATCCTGCTTGAGTCATACGACCTGTTTGAGCAGCTGATACTTTATAGCAATGTAGACAGTTTGTTTGAATGTGTTAATGGACAGATACTTCCCAGAATATGGTCACAGGGAAAAACAAAATGCGTAATTTGTCAAATAAGCGAGGAGCAACTTGTTGCACTCTTTTATGATACGCATATGGATGCTAGAGATAATTACATATTTGCAAAAGAAATAGATATGAAGTTGAAGGAATTACTTTGATAGTAAAGGTGATAAAAAAGATGTTCAAGGAAAATACAGAAAAGCAAAAAAGTGTCAAAGAGAATAAGGATTTCGTGTCAGCCATACTGGGACTGGTAGTAGCAGATGCACTTGGAGTGCCGGCAGAATTTAAGTCCCGAGCAGAATTAAAGGCGAAGCCGGTCACAGAAATGAAAGGCTATGGTACTCATAATCAACCGGCAGGTACTTGGTCGGATGATTCCAGTATGACCATTGCGACGATGGAATGGTTGGGAGAAACGGATGAATTCATTCCGGACTACAAGGCTTTGATGGATAAATTTTCGGAGTGGCTGTTGCATGGAGCTTATACACCATATGGGGAGACCTTTGATTGCGGTATTGCCACGAGCAAGGCGATTAGGAACTATGCCAGAGGTGTGGAACCCTTGCAATGTGGCGGAAAGGCAGAATATGACAACGGAAATGGTTCTTTGATGAGAATATTACCGGCGGCATTGTGCTTTAGCAGTGCCTTGGCGTCTGAGATTGGTGAGGAAGATAGTGATTATGTGCAGGCAATCTTTGATTTGTGTTCCTTAACACACGGACATGCCAGAAGTAAGGTGGGATGTTTTATCTATTCGAAGCTGATTGCAGATATGAGATATATGTCGGATGAAAATAAGTTTGATGTCATTGAAAAGAGCCTTTCCCTTAGTAAAAAGTATTTGAAGGAATGCAAGGAAGAAGCTTTATCCTCGGAATTGGATAAATATGGACGATTGTGGAATTTGAGGGAATTCAGTGCTTTGCCGGAGGAGGAGATTAGAAGCAGCGGATATGTGGTAGACACTTTGGAAGCTGCCATCTGGTGCTTCCTGAATACTAAAGATTATCAGGAATGTGTATTAAAAGCGGTAAATCTCGGAGAGGATACGGATACTGTGGCTGCAGTTGCAGGTGGTCTCGCAGGGTTCTATTACGGAATGGAGAATATACCGAAAGAGTGGTTGTGTCTGATACCGAAAAAGGACTGGATTGTTGAACTGACAGAGAAAATGCTGCAGTATTCATAAATTTTGAGAGGAATGAGTGAATAAATGAAGCACAGAGAACTTCCATTTGCAGATGCTCCCGATACCGCGTGTTTTACTTGTTGTCATGTATTAGAGGAAAACAAGCCAATATTATATGTTTCTCATGATGAGGATGGTTACTGGCAGTTTTTGTGTGGTGGAGCGCATCAGGAAGAGGATGCCAGAATTGTTTCTTTGGCAACGATACTGGAGATAGATCCGACAATGGGCGATTTGGCAGAGTTGGATTATGGGGAGTATATAAGTATATGATTAGGAAATATGTAAGGAAGTTCTATTAGATAATTATGAATAGAGAGACAAAGAAAAAGCATGAATCTGAGGATTTTTATATTGAAAAACAAAGGAAGTTGGTCGCACAGATTGATTTGACAAATTGTGTGGATACTTCGTGTTTAAAATATGTCGCAGGGGTTGACTTAGCTTACTGGAAGGAAGAAGCCACAGAATATGCCGTATGTTGTATTGTGGTATTTGATTATAGGACTAGAGAAATTGTAGAAAAGAAGCACTGTATGGGTAAAATTGAGGTGCCTTACATTCCTGGGTGTCTGGCTTTTCGAGAGATTGATTTAGTGCTGGATACCATTTGTTTGTTGGAACATTCTGTGGGGTTGTATGTTTTTGATGGAAATGGATATCTTCATCCACGCCACATGGGGTTGGCAACTCATGCGGGAATTTTGTTGGGAGTCCCTACTATTGGTGTGGCAAAGTCATATTATAAGGTGGAGAATGTGGATTACATAGAGCCGGAAAACAAGGTATTTGCATATGAAGATATTGTGATTCGGGGCGAGGTGTACGGCAGAGTGTTGCGCACCCATGAAAATGTGCGTCCTATCTTTTTGTCTGTGGGTAATCTAATAGATATAGAGACGGCCATGGAGGTAACGAAGCATTTTGTAACCAAGGAGAGCCATATTCCCATGCCTACAAGGTATGCGGATATTATGACCCATGAAATGCGGAAGGAATGTCAGGAGAAATGTTGTAATCGCAACTTTGTAAATAACTGTAAATAGCGAGATTGGCAGGCACTATTTTCTGCAATACAGATAGATGACCTTAGTAGAGAGGGAAAGGATATGACAAACGATTTGGTTGAAAAATTTATTAATTGGGCAAAACAGAAGGGCTGGACAATAGAGCGAGCAGAAGAAACCATGGAGCTGCCGGAGGAAGTGGTTGAACGGTATAAAAATATACCTAAGCAGTGGCTGGAGTTTATTGTTCGGTTTGCAGATATTGTGAACTCTACGGATGATATGTGGTTTCTAACCTGCGAGAATTATTTAGATGGTGGCTGGAGCTACAATGATTTCGAAAAAATGAGTCTGGATGCTGCCGGCGATGATGAAGCATGGAGTGAAGAAATCAAGGCATTTTGGGACAATACTTTTCCCATCATTTTGAGTGTTGGTGGTGATTATCAATACTTTGCAATCAAACTGGATTCCGGGGAAGTGGTGCAGGGCTGGGAGCCAGAGTTTGAAGACCCTTCAGTGGTGGCGGAGTCTTTTGTGGATTTTTTAGAGAAATTGGTAGAAGGTGAGCTTGAGTTGGCGGTTTAATAGGACTGTTTTTTAAGATAGTTACTGAAGCTTTGAAGTTTAAGGAGAAATGATATGATGATAGAAGCTGATATTAAGGCTAAAATAACGCTGACAGGTAGAGAGTTTGTAATGTCAGGCTATAGACCGGCGCATTTGATTGGAGACTATTATACAACAGGATTGCATCAATACATAGGGACTGATACTTTGAATAAAGGGGAAAGTGTAGAAGGCTATATAACTTTTATTTCACCGGAATACTATCCTAAATCACTTAAAGTTGGAGATATGCTTGATTTTTATGAAGGTTCAAAGCAGGTTGGTAATATCAAAATACTAGAAATATATAATGAATTACTGAAAAGTGTATTTGAGCAATTGGAATAATCGGAGAGCTTAATCATACAGAAGATTTTGAGTTGGTGGTGAAAAGTTATGGTAGCAGAAATGGTA
>JAZQEK010000099.1:0-6534 GCA_045538995.1 Acetatifactor sp.
GACTGTAGGAGCTTATTCCTGGTGTATAAGGAAGCAAATAATGCATCTTTTGGTACAGCAGAGGTTTATGTAGATGGAGAAAAGGTATACACCATTGACTCCAACAAATCCTCAGGCTGGTACAATCCTGTGCCTGTGCGAGTGTATAGAGGTCAGGAATGTAAGAATGTGAAGGTAGAAATTCGGATGCAGGAGGGGGAAGAAGAGAAGTCCTTTAGCCTGCTTGCAGTTGGATATTGTGTAGAATAGAATAACGAGATGCTCCTTGCTGAAAGAGTGGTCTGCGAGGAGCATCTTTTGTATTTCTATGATTGGTTTAAAGAAATGTTGTTCAAAAACTTCTTGACGGAGGTATTGTTCTGTCCACGCTTAGAATAAGCGAAACCTATTTTTCGTTCCGGTATGGTTTCTTCGGTGACAAATTCCAGAAGTTCCCCTTGTTTGAATTCTTCGGTAACAAATTCTTTGATAACACAGGCAATTCCCAGACCCAGCTTGGCAAAGTCTATGAGCAGGTCCATGGTGGTCACTTCGATACGATTTTCCAGTGCAATGTCCTGCTTCGCCAGATAGCGGTCCACATACTGACGGGTTACATTGTTTTTGTTTAACATCAGAAAGGTGGCAGAGCTCATAAGCTCTTTCTCTGTGAGACTGGTAATGTCGGTTTTTTCGTAGACTTGCGCCGCTTCTTCTGTGAGTTTTTCCAAATATTCCGGACTGGTAACCAGGGTGTCGTGAATCGTCTGAAGGGGCTGGAAGTTTAAATTGCCCAGACGCTCGGATTCGCCTACCAGACCGATATCTAAGGTGCCATTGTCCAATGCAGTCAATGTTTCGTAAGTGGACTGACAGGAGATGGATACCTTAACGTTTGGATTGGCTGCAAGGAAGTCCTTTAGATAGGGCAGGAGCACGTACTTACATAGGGTAGTGCTGACGCCAATGGAGATGCTGCCTACCCCCAATGCATTGTTTTGATGGATTTGTTCTTCGCCCTGTTTAATGGCTTGAAAAGCAGTTTCCAACTGTTGATATAGAATTTGTCCGCTTTCTGTTAAAATCACGCCCTTTGAGGTTCGTTGCAGCAACGGGGTAGGAAAGTTTTCCTCCAGCTTGGAAATGGATTTGCTGACCGCAGGCTGGCTGATGTACAGTCTCTTGGCTGCTGCGGATATGTTGCCGCACTGGGCTACTGTGTAAAAGATGTGGTATAGGTTTAATTGGTTCATGTTTCAATTGACTTTCTTGATGATAATTCGTTATTACTTTTTATTTTAGCATAACCTGAAGTTATAATAAAGTGGTGTTGTGTTTTTTGATGAAATTTGTTGTGTAGAAAGATAGAAGGTGCTTGTGGGGATAGGATTTAAAGCGTATAATTAAAATGTAGAGTAAGGAAATGTTGTTGTTTTGTTCTGATATTGTAAAGAAACAATGAGAACGAAAGGAGTTTTTATGAAAAAACAATGGAGAGTGACCGTTCTTTTGGGGATAATTGGACTGGTAATATTGACAATTGTTTTAGGAATATATAGCACAAGGAATGTAGAAGAGGCAAAGCCGGAACTTTCAAAATCGGAAGTTTCAGAAACAATTCAGGTGGAAAACAAGGATGTCTTGGAGAATTGTACGTATAGCAAATATGATGTAGAAACGCATTATAGTGGTCAGTATTATGTGGTGGCAAGCTATCCTGTTTTGGTGCAAGAGCGAATTGTGGATTTGGAAACAGATTGTATGGTGACAGATTATGTTGTCGAAAAGAAGGATGGGGATGGTAAATATCGGACAGTGTATGATACCGCTCACCATATCCTTCCGGTAGAACAAGAGATTGTTACAAAGAATCCTTATGACCATTATTCCGCGTATAAGGAATTGGATTTGCAGCCTATCGTGGATATGTATGGTGATGGAGAGTATCGTGTGATTAGTATGGGAAAGGGAAAGAAGAATGCAAAACCCTATTTCATTCCCCATGAGTATTTTGTGGTGTCCGGAGAACATTTGGAACGGAAGGATACTTTTGGTGAAACATTTCAGATAGAGGAAGCAGATTTGCAGAATTTGCATATTAACAATAATGGTACCATATATGATATGACCCGGGAGGAGCAAAAGCAATTTATTGACTTTATACTAAATATGGAATGTGTCGCCTTGAATGAGCAAAAATATCGGGATGTGTTTCGTTGTATTTCAAATTCTCCTGTAGCCGGTGCGTATTACCTGATAGCACTAAACATGGAGGGGCATGAATCTTGCTACATTTACCATATGACAGGCAAGGATTTGGATGGAAATACTTATCAGGCAGTGTTTCGGAGTGGTGATACCTTGGTTTGTCTGGACAGTGAAGAAAATTTACTTATTATGTTGGATGCATTGAAGCAGAAGTATAATCAGAGAGTTCAAATAAATAAATAGTAAAGCACATATTAATAAACAAAGGAAAGGTTTTGGTGATAGTTAATGGAAAAGAATGTGACAGAGAAAAATCCAACCTTGCAAAATCCAAGGAAGGAAAAAAGACTTATGATTTGGGATTGTATATGGTTTGGGCACTATATGCAGTCAAATGCATCAGGAGAGAAGGAACCCATAAAGTGGAGAGTGCTGGCGGTAAATGGAAAGGATGCCTTTTTGGTTGCGGATAAGAATTTGGACTTAATGCCTTATAACATGACCGCTGATGCAGTTAGCTGGGAGACTTGTACCTTACGCAGTTGGTTAAACGGTTATGGGAAAACGGATAACCTATGTGGCAACGACTATTCAGGGAAAGGATTTATTAACTTAGCTTTTACAGAAGAGGAACAGAAAGCAATTTTGGTGACTGAATTGGTCAATGGTGGAAATCCGAAGGCTAAAATATCCGGTGGCAACAATACAAAGGATAAAGTATTTATACTGTCTTATGAGGATGTGACAAATGATACATATGGTTTTGCTGCCAATGACGGAAAGTATGATGAGGCCAGAGGTCCTAAGCATACAGCATTCGTAGCCGCAGGAGGAAGCAATCAAGAGAAACCATATATCAATGCCGATGGTAAACTGAATTGGTGGTTGCGAAATCCTGGAGAAGATCGGCAATGTGCTATGTATAATAATAGTATAGGATATGTGACGAAATCAGGATTATCCGTGGAACGTTGTGGTTGGGCAGTGCGTCCGGCGCTTCATCTAGACATAGAACAGGTGGATTGCTGGTCTTATGCGGGTACGGTTACAAATAAGGATTTAGAATATATAGCTATAGCAAAGGGAAGGACTACTTATGCCGTAGGTGAGAAACTGGATTGCAAGGATATGGCAGTAACAGCCTATTATAGTAATGATAATGAAAAGCTTGTTAAAAAGTATGAAACGAATATCAAGGATATTGATATGACAGTAGAAGGAATGAAAGAATTGGTGATTTCTTATACGGAGAGAGGGATTACACAAACTACTTCAGTTACAATAGAGGTTCAGAAAATGGACCCCAGCTTTTTGCAGGTTGGTGAAAAAGCTGGGACATTGCATAATCCGCAAACAGATTGGAGGGGAATTGTTACTTGGGATTGCATCTATTTCGGTCACTATCCACAATCGGATATTACAGGAGAAAACAAAGAGCCGATTCGTTGGAGAATTCTTTATGTGGATGGAAACGATGCGTTTTTAATAGCAGACCGTTGTCTTGAAATAAAGAATTACAACGAAACTATGGAAGAGGTAACTTGGGAAACCTGTACTGTTCGAAGCTGGTTGAATGGCTATGGAAGTGATGCAAATACTTGTGGAATAGATTATCGTCAGGATAATTTCCTGAAACGAGCATTTTCAGAAGAGGAGCAGGAGGCTATTTTACCAACTATTGTTTTAAATACAGGGAATTTTGAGTTCCATGTACCGGACAGTAACAATACAAAGGATAAGATATTCTGTTTGTCTTATGAAGAGGCAGCAAGTGCACTGTTTGGTTTTGATACAGATGCGGATGAGGTGGATGATTATGCAACAAAAAGATTTCATACTGCATATACAGCACATCAGAGAAATGTGGCAGAGGATAAGGATACGTGTCATGAAGGCAGTAAAGCAGCTTGGCTTTTACGTTCCCCGGGAGAAGACCTGACACGTGCAATGACAGTGGATATGGGGGGAATGAGACACAGATCTGGTTCTACCTTTGAACGATTAAGTAAATATGTGGTTGGAGTATGTCCGGCATTGCATTTGAATTTGGCACATACAGAGGTTTGGAGCTATGCAGGAACTGTCAGCAGTGATCAAAATGAGGCTCCGGGAACCATTAAAGGTAATGCAGAGTTTATGGTCAGAATTGCTCAGAAAAGAATTAGTAAGGCTATGTTAAACAAAGAATATGATTAAATATATAACTCAAGGTTATAACATCTATGAATATTATGTATTTGAAGAATAACGAAGAGTGTGTTATGATGATATACAGTAAGAAACAAAACGGAGGAAATGATCATGGGAATGACAATGACGCAAAAAATCTTGGCTGCAGCGGCAGGTCTTGAAAAAGTAGAAGCCGGTCAGCTGATTGAAGCAAATTTGAGCCTGGTACTGGGTAATGATATCACCAGTCCCGTGGCTATAAAGGAAATGGACAAGATGAAGGTAGAGGGTGTGTTCGACAAGGATAAAATCGCTCTGGTGCCTGACCATTTCGTACCCAACAAAGATATTAAGTCTGCTGAGCACTGTAAATGTGTAAGAGAATTCGCAAGAAAGAATGATATTACCAACTACTTTGAAGTTGGTGAGATGGGTATTGAGCATGCTCTGCTGCCTGAAAAAGGACTGACTGTAGCAGGTGATGTTATCATCGGTGCTGACTCTCATACCTGTACATATGGTGCACTGGGTGCATTCTCTACCGGTGTGGGTAGTACCGATATGGCTGCCGGCATGGCTACCGGTAAGGCATGGTTCAAGGTGCCTTCTGCCATTAAGTTCAATATCGTAGGTAAGATGGATAAGTGGGTAAGCGGTAAGGACGTGATCCTTCACATCATCGGTATGATTGGTGTAGATGGTGCTCTTTACAAGTCCATGGAGTTCGTAGGAGAGGGGATTAAGAACCTTTCTATGGACGACAGATTTACCATTGCAAACATGGCTATTGAAGCAGGCGGAAAGAATGGTATCTTCCCGGTTGACGATTTGGCTATCGAATATATGAAGGAACACAGTAACAGACCTTATACTATTTTTGAGGCGGATGAGGATGCTGTTTATGATGAGGAATATACAATTGATTTGAGTACCCTTCGTCCTACCATTGCATTTCCTCACTTGCCGGAAAATACACATACCATCGATGATATTCAGGAAGATATTGTCATTGACCAGGTAGTAATCGGTTCTTGTACCAACGGTCGTATTGATGACCTGAGAATTGCTGCAAAGGTATTGGCTGGTCAGCATGTAAAGAAGGGTATGCGTTGTATCATTATCCCTGCTACCCAGAAGATTTATATGCAGGCCATGGAAGAAGGGTTGCTGAAGACCTTTATCGAAGCCGGTGCTGTAGTAAGTACTCCTACCTGTGGTCCTTGCCTGGGTGGTTACATGGGTATTTTGGCAGAGGGTGAGAGATGTGTATCTACCACCAACCGTAACTTCGTAGGTCGTATGGGTCATGTAACCAGTGAAATCTACTTGGCAAGCCCGGCAGTAGCTGCTGCAAGTGCTATCACCGGTAAGATTTCCAGCCCGTATGAATTAGGAATGTAGCTGATTGGAATAAGAATGTTGTAACGGATTGGCTTAATTGTGATAAGAGAGGAGTGGGTAGGAAATAGTTCTGGCGTAAGGCCCTTGAAAAACGTCAGCACTTAGCGAGGTGTTTTCGAGCTTAGTGCCTGTTACGTTTTTCACGGAGCGAGAGCGTGCCTAAGCAGAACTATTTGCTGACCGCTCCGGATTAGTGAAAAGATGAGGAGACAAGAAGATGCAAGCAAAAGGAACAGTTTTTAAATATGGTGACAACGTAGATACAGACGTAATCATTCCTGCAAGATACTTAAACAGCTCAGATCCTGCAGAGTTGGCAACACATTGTATGGAAGACATTGATAAGGATTTCGTAAAGAATGTAAAGAAGGGTGATATTATCGTAGCAGATAAGAATTTCGGTTGCGGTTCCTCCAGAGAACATGCACCTATCGCTATCAAGGCTGCCGGTGTCAGCTGTGTTATCGCAGAAACCTTCGCCAGAATTTTCTATCGTAATGCGATTAATATCGGTCTTCCTATCATCGAGTGTGCTGAAGCCAGCAAAGGTATCGAAGCAGGGGATGAGGTAGAAATCGACTTCAATACCGGTATGATTTACAATCGTACCAAGGGTACCGAATTCAAGGGTCAGGCATTCCCTGAATTCATGCAGAAGATTATTGCAGCAGAAGGCTTGATTAATTACATCAATAACAAATAAGCGAAAAAAGATTTTTACAAAGTCACTTTAGACATCCGCAGTCGGGTCGAAAGTGACTTTGTTTTTCGAGGGGA
>JAZQEK010000100.1:0-2054 GCA_045538995.1 Acetatifactor sp.
GTTCGAAGCCGAGGCAGCCCAGCAGTGATACGCATCCTTCGTATTATAGCGGTCATCCCCCACCAGACCGGCAATAGTAAAATCCTTATTGATATCGTGCCAATCCAACACATCCCCTCGCCAGGTTCTATCCTTGCCCAAGCCTTTTACATGTCTTTCCCACGCCCCGGTGTCGGCGATGGTATAATACAAAGTCTTATCAACCCATTCCAACGCAGCACCGTCTTTCAGGGTATCACTCACCAGAATATCTTCCATGGGCAGAGTATAGCGCACATTGTTGGAGGTGTACGACCAATCCCCACCGCTGAAAGTGTACGTCTTACCATCGTATTCAATGTTACTCCCCACGCTCAGCAGCGCAATGGTGGCGGGATTCCCGCTTAAGCCGGAATCATCTACCCGGATGCAGGAATCTATCACACTCAGATTCCCCCCAACCGTCACCAGAGAAACCGCTGAATCCACATTGTAATCCAGATCAAAAGTCAGCGTACCGCCCCCATCGGCAGTAAAAGTATAAGCAGATGCCACATCCAGCACAGTCCCGGAATCCTTGTACTGCCCAATGCGCAATGCCCCGCCCTTATGAGAGAAAGAACTGTCCGTGCGAAGCGTCGCACCCTTTTCCAGCACCACCTTAGCCGCCCCAACCGTTACCTGCCCGACGGCATGGATGACACTTTGCTCCCCGGAAAATAATACCGTCCCGTTCGCCGTCCCGCCTTCCTCTCCATAAACCGGGGTAAGGGTATTCAATGACATGCTTCCATCCGCATTGATAGCATCATATATACGAATGGAACTCTGTTCGCTTTCCGATGTTGACAAATACAACCAACCAGCAGCATCTATGGCTACGCCATTCCCGCGGAAAACGATTTCATCATTGCCCTGAATCTGAACACTATCACTTGAATATATAGCACCGCAAATATTATCTTCGAAAATGACACTTTCGTTGTTTGTGATGTAGGCAGTACCATGAGTGCTTGTTAAATAAATAGCACCTCCTGCAACACCTGCGCAATTATTGCGAAAAATCACCTCATCGTTATTGTGTAAATCCAACGTTCTCGCTTGGGAATAATAATACCCCGCATAACCATCTAAGTAAATAGCTCCACCGTACCCGTCGGCAATATTCCCCACAAACTCAACCTTACCTTTATTCCCCTCAATGTTAGCATATCTGGCATGTATCGCGCCACCATCTTCACCTGCCCTATTGTTCGAGAACGTAACTGCTTTTGTATTGTATGAAAGATGTAAAATATGGTTACGGTTACCAAACCAGCCCTTTCCGTTTCCGAACAATCCAATTGCACCTCCACCTTTTTTTGCACAATTGTCCTTGAACGTTACATTGCCGCAGCTCTGTATGTATACGGGGTCTCCGTCACTATCAATAGCACCTCCCACGCCCTGCGTCGCACGATTACCTGAAAAAATCAAATCTTCTATATTGTAAAAATCACATGAACCGCTAATCGCTCCACCACCGGCTAATGCTGAAACGCCATATATATCATATGTATAATCGTCTGACGATTCATTATCTTTGAAAACTACCCTCGGGCAATCATATATCGCAAGCCCATGTAGCCCCTCAGTTATAGCGGATGTATACTCGTTGTTGTATACCAAGACATAACCAATATCATATATATTGACTCTCGAATTATAAATACCACCAGTATCGCAATGACATACAGTCAACATATCATTCCCAGCATAATTCTCTCGCTGGGATATCGCTAGACGAAGGGGATTATCTTTTTCATCTATCAACAATCCACAAATTTTCTCAGCATTAGCTGACGATGATATACCAACAAACGAAACAAAAGCGGAAAGTAAAATCTTACGTAAAAGGAGAGGCAGATGCAGTTTCATAACGCCTAGATTCTACGCTTTCGGAATTCGTAGGATATACAACACAACTTCTATAAAATCAATACTTTACTCTTCATTAATCTTCCTCAATCTTGCCAATGAGAGCTTTCTCTGTCAGCAGGGGCGGGCATGAAGAGAATCAGGCAGCTCAATTATTT
>JAZQEK010000101.1:0-16798 GCA_045538995.1 Acetatifactor sp.
CCCTTCAAAAAGTATAGGTAATATTGTATTGATTTTTGTATTGTCATCATTTTCTGTAGCCGAAAAACGGTTAAAATAGAAATTATATTTTTCGGCAAAAGATGCATTGAGGGTACCGATTTCTAATATTATTGAAAAATCAATAAATTTTTTGAGGTATTTATTAATATCAATAGATTTTTCATTTTTTTGGATTCCAAACATTTCTTCTACAGAATGTTCTATTTGATTTCTATCGATTGACATGATTACAATTGCATTTTCTAATCCATAAAAAATATGGTGTAAGCGTTCTAAGACCTTAATAGCGTAATGAGGAATACATCTATCTAATTCATCTACAACAAAAATTAACGTACGTTCTTTGGCAATATTTTGTAATCTTATTCTAATTTGTTCAATAGCTTGAGTGAAATTAAACAAATCGTCAAATTCAAATTGTGCTTTTTCAATGGTTTGTCTTATTTCATTCAGTTGATTAAGCCATTCCACTAAATTAATACCTATCTTTTTTTCAATACAAGAACCTAGTAGTTCTCCTATTTTGTCCTTTACAAATATAAAATCTGCACGTATTGTTACATCTTCCGAGGAAAATAGAATAGATTCATATTTTTGAATACAATCATATATTGCAGAAATAATAGCTACAGTAGGTTCTTCATAATAATCATACTGCCAGCAATTATAATGAAATACGAAAAATTTATCAAAAGTTGTTTCCTCAGAAGTATATGCTTTTAACCTGTTCTCTATCTCTTCTATCACAAAGGTTTTACCGATACCCCAACTGCCTTCGATAGCGAAACAGCACCCCTTTTTTATGTCAGATAATTTATTTACCAATGTAATTACATTGTCTATGAAGTCACTTCTGTCTAATAAGTCTATTTTATCGCTCATCATATATCACCCTATAATTTTATTTCTAATTTGCACATTATATCATAGAAACATTCTGTATTCAATATAAATATTGAAAAGAATAGAATTATAATATGTTTTGATTATTTTTGTGAGAATGAATGGATAATCAAAGTTCTTTAGGGTTTGCCAATCTATTTTGGGGTCTGTCGATAGGGGCTGGCATTAAAAAATTGTACACTTCAAGGGGTACACTTCAGGGTACACTTCAGTCTGATTTGCGAGACAATAATGAGGGATAGGAGGAAAGTGCCAGAATTTTACTATCATGTATCTTAATTATTTTTCTATCATAATGAAAAAAACGTCAAGGATACGATATTGTACTGCCTAGCAGCAAGTCCTGACGGTGTCTTTATTTTATCATGAAATATTAACTTGTTAACTGTATGTGCGTAACGCATAAAGCGATTTAAAAGATGACAATATATAAAATATATGCAAAAAGTATTGCTTTTTTGTCGAAATATGGTAAAATAAGGTGAAAATTGATGAAAGTGAGGGAAAAGAATATGAAAATATTTATTAGTTGGTCTGGTGCTACTAGTTTGAAGGTAGCACAGATTTTTAGAGAATGGCTCCCCTCTGTTATACAATCGATAGAGCCTTATGTATCATCCGAAGATATTGACAAAGGAGCACGGTGGAGTACAGATATAGCAACTGAATTGGCTGATTCGACTTTTGGTATTTTGTGTGTAACGAAGGATAACCTTGAAGCTCCTTGGCTATCCTTTGAAGCAGGTGCATTGTCAAAAACTATGGAAAAATCTTTTGTAACACCTTTTCTTTTTGATATCAAACGCTCAGAAGTTAAAGGTCCTATTTTGCAGTTTCAATCTACCATTTTTGAAAAAGAGGATATTAAGAAAATGGTTATCACATTAAATAAGGCTAGTGGTGATTCTGGAATATCAGAAACACGATTGGATAATTATTTTGATGTTTGGTATCCAACGTTGGAAAATAAACTTAATGAATTAAAAAGCGAAATTATTTCTATAAATGAAGACGAAGAGGAGCAAAACAGCGAACATTCATCTGAAATACTTGAAGAAATTCTTGAGTTGTCAAGAGATAACCAAAAACTTTTAAGAACACCTGATGCGAAACTATATGAAGATATGGCATCAGTAAAAGAAACTTTAGAGCAAATTTCAATACGAAATTCTATGTTACATGAAAGACGAAGAACTAGTAGAAAATATAATTCGATGTTCTTAGAAGAAATTGTGCATATGTTTGGGAGAGAACCATATGGATTTTTGATGACATTAAGTTTATTCAAAGAGGATTTTCCGTGGATTTATGATATGGGAAAAGAAGTGATGGATATATTAAAGGGGCAGAAAAAACCGGACGAGAAGATGCGAGCGATAAAAGATTTTAGAGAAATGATCGATTTTACTTGCAGCAATCCGATAATGAGAGATGTATTTGATTATAACAAGGATACGATGATGCTATTAAAAGAAATGCCCTATATCTTAATGAGATATTTAGATGATTTATCTGAACAATATATTAAATGATGCTGAGAGGGGCTTCGGTAGATTATTTGTCTGTTTTTATGGCATCAAAGTTTTTGAGCGTTCATTGAGAGGGGGTGGCAGTTAAGCCAGACTCTTCACAAAAATAAACAATTTTTTTCTGGATAAGGTGGACACAACCTCAAAGATATGGCGTTTTTGTTTGATACAGCATGATGTAAATATTATATTGTCACAGCCCCCTGTCTTTTTGACAGGGGACCGCTAGCTGAACAATTATCAACCTACTCCGCCAACTTCATAGTATCAGAATTTTTCGCAAGAATATCCCAACATTTGTCTAAGGCTTCCATAGTAACATCGCCGGACTGGTCATCGATGAACCAGCCTAAAAATTCTTCTTTGGTTTGGTTAGGATGTCTGTTTAGTCGTCTGAGCCATGCTTCCTTCATTTCGTGGAATAGGCCGTATTGATGAAGGGCATGTTGCTGGGCAGAGATAAAATTAGTTGCTTCGGCAGGAAGAGCCTTGTAGGTATAGAAGAAGGTAGGCTCCTGACCTGCAACCTTTGCTACAGCACCTATCAAGGAAAGGAAGCGTTTCTCCTCTTTAATGATGCCGGCTTCGATTTCCAACATTTTTGAACAGATGGTGTTGTAGTAAGTTTTTGATTTGTTAACAGCTTCTTTTAAGCTGTTAATTTGTTTATCTAATTCTTTTTTCTCTCTGGCACCGTCGATAGCACCGAAAATCATATCAATGCCTACTGCTGCAAAAATAGCGATTCCGGTAGCAGCAAGAGAGGATAAGGAAGCACCTTCTATTGCAGCTTCGGCAGCGATTTCGGAAACCTCTTCTCCAACTGCTTCACCTGCGATGGCTGCGGTTTCTGAGGCAACAGCCACTCCGGCATCTACGCCGGCATCAGCAACGGATACTACTTCTGCTAAAGCAAGCTCGGCTTCTTCGGTAACACAGCATACAGATTTGGCGAGCTTGGCCAGATTAAAGATAGCATCAGCAAGCAGAGTACCTGCTATCATTTCAGAAAACATTTCAACTATGACCATTGGAACACTGCCGGTTACTTCTTTTTCTATTTGGTCTAATTCCACACGATAATCCTTATACTTTTGTTCCTCCATCTGAATAATGTTACTGATAATCAGAAGTGCACCATTAGCCCCCACCAAGTTTTGATAGTCCTTTAAGCGAGAATTGAAAAGGGTAACCTGCTGTTGGATAGTATCCTGAAGGGAAACTGCTTGTTTGTGCAGTTTGTTCACTTCATCTCTACGATAAGAGAGATGGTAAAACCAGTCGTCCCAAGGAAGCAGTCCATCCGCAACAGTAGTGAAGGAAGAAGCATTTGTCAGGCTATTGGTGAAATCTAATAAGAAGTCTGTTTCGTTACAATCAATGATAATAGTATCATTGCAGTTGAAGCAGTCATCAAACTCAGAGCTTTTTTCCAATACATAAGCAGTGTGAGCTTCAATACCGCCGGCTATAAGCCCGGTAACGGAAAGCCCTGATAAAAAAGGATTTTCCGCATTTCCATAGGAAGCTAAGATTTCTTCCCCGGCAGGAAGTGAAAATTCTTTTGTTTCGAAGATTCCGCCTATTTTAGAGCCAAGTCTTACCTCAAAAAGGACGGAAAGGTCATAATTGGTTTTATTAATTAGTTTTTTCTGTGCCATAAATATCCTCCTCGTTAAAAAATATTATTTCGGGTTTCCAGTGCTCAATCTTCTCCAAACGAATTGTAGGAGCAATTCCAGGTGCTGCATCATAATGAACATATACTGCTGCGAATAGATTTCTGGAAGGCGCCTGGCCTGCGGTAGCGACGGAACAAACATAGCAGAGCTTCAGACCATGAATAATTTGAAATCCAACTGCTAAAGGAATGTAGTCAATACCGATGTTTTTTTTGTTGTTGATAGCTTTTTCGAAGATGGCTTTTCTCGTGGGGGAAACACTATCTTCAAAAGTAAATCCACCAAGGATGCTGAGTGAATTTGTGTTTTGTGTTTTCATAACAAATACCTCCTGTTTAATAGTAAGTGAAAAGAGCAGACGTCATATCTCTTAATATTAATCCGACAAAGCGAACGTATGCACGAAAATATATTTAAAATATTGACAGGTTAAAATAAAAGTGTTAACATTGCGACAAACAAATGTTCGAAAAGAGGAGGGGAAATGGATTATTACATTTATGTAGGAAAACAAAAGGTAAATGTTACCGAAGCAGTTTATAAGGAGTTTTGTAGGGGGGAGCGAAAAGAAAAGTATTTTAAAGAAAGCGATTCTCATAATCAGGTGTACTACTATGATGCATTAGATGATGAAGACTATAACGGAGAAGAAATGTTTGCAGATGCTACTGATTCTGTGGAAGCATTAGTGATGAAAAAGGTATTGTATGAGAAGTTGTATCAATGCATTTTGTTGTTGGATGAGAATGAAAGATTGTTAATCAGATGCATTTATTATAATGGGGAATCCTTGCGTCGGATTGCACAAAGAGAGCAGGTTCCGGTTACTACATTGCAGTATAGACATAAAAAGGTATTAATGAAGTTAAAGAAGCTATTACAGGAGTAAATGGAAATGCAGACACGGTTTATATAGGATCTGAATTGTATTTCCAAAATCTTTCCCCCAAAATTTCCAAAAACCAGTTGCCAATATCCAAATATCGTGGCATAATTAATTGTAAACTATTTACATACAATATTTAAACAAAATGCACAACATAACAATCAAATAAAGAATATTTGATAAAGCGATAAATAAAAATAGAAAAACATAATAAATAATGATTATATATTCGTTGAAGGGAAAAGGAATGGGAACGGATTATAGGAAGATTGAATTTGCTGCAGGTGAGAGCATTGAGACTGTGGTGGCTGAGCTTTTGAAGCATAATAGGCAGGGTGAGTTGGTTTGTGGATGTTTTAACGGGCATATGTTGTATTCGGACAAGGTGACCTTAGACAATGTATACCTGGCCGTATTGGGCAAGAGCAAAGCCGAATATGACAAGGAAAAGACAGAGTGGATTATGAGAGAAGAACGGAAAAAGGAAGAGTATGAAGCACATCTTCCGGAGCTGGAGGAGTATTGGCAGGAAAGAGGGCATCAGGTTCTGGAGGAGAAGTATTGGGCTGAGTGGGATAGCTGTGTACCCATACAATTACGAGGTCTATATGAAGGGATTTTAGAGAATTGTCTGGAACTGATTGAGCCATTGAATAATGGTTGTAGTATACAAGACGCAGGAAGCCTTTTGGAAATGCAGGGGCATTCCGGAGGTTCGAAGGCGGTTGTGGTGGAGCTGGTGAGGAAGCTTTGTCATAGAGGCCGGGAATTTGCAGAAGAAGTAAGCTAGGAAAGAGAGTATATATTGTGGATTATATTGTTTCTGCCAGTACAGATATAGGAAATACGAAGAAGACGAATCAGGACAGCGTCGGTGTGAAGGGCATAACCGTGGAAGGAAAGAAGTGTGTATTGGCAGTATTATGCGATGGTGTCGGAGGCTTGGAAAAGGGTGAAATCGCAAGTGCGACACTGGTAAAGGCTTTTGGGAAATGGGCGGTGGAACGATTACCGGGTCTGATAGTGAAGGGAATAACTGCTGAGGACATACAGAATGAGTGGACGGAGCTAATCGGGCAGTACAATGAAAAGATTAGAACCTATGGCATACGTCACAGAGTAACGTTGGGCACTACCATCGCCGGTATTCTTTTGTTTCAGGATAGGTATTTCATCGTAAATATTGGTGACAGCCGTGTGTATGAAATCGAGAAAGAAGTGAAGGTTTTGACGAAGGATCAGACGGTTGTGGAGCGGGAACTGGAATTGGGTAAGATAACGCCCAAGCAAGCGGAGATTGACCCCAGAAGAAATATATTGTTACAGTGTATCGGTGTGTCAGACAAGGTGTATCCGGACTTTTTCTTTGGAGAAGCGAAGCAGAATGCAGTGTATATGCTGTGTAGTGATGGATTTCGTCATGTGATTACACCGGATGAAATATATGCACATTTTAAACCGGACAATATGATGACTGTGGAAGGTATGAAGGAGAAGGAGCTCGCTTTGATTGCGTTGAACAAGGAGAGGCGAGAGCGGGATAATATATCAGTTGTTACGATTAAAACGTGCTAGCGGAGGATAAAATGCTGGAGATAGGTTCACTTGTTGACGGCAAGTATAAGATACTTAGTGAGATTGGTCATGGTGGAATGAGTGTTGTATACATGGCCATTAATGAAAAAGCAAACAAGACATGGGCGATAAAGGAAGTCCGAAAGGATGGAGTCTTGGATTTCGAAGCAGTGCGTCAGGGATTGATTGTGGAAACGGACATGCTGAAGAAGCTGAAGCATCCGTATCTGCCCAGTATTGTGGATGTGATAGAGAATAAAAATTCCTTTTTGATTGTAATGGATTATATTGAAGGAAATGCACTTTCCACTACCTTGCAGGAGTATGGTCCACTGCCACAGGAGTATGTGATTGAGTGGGCGAAGCAGCTGTGTGATGTGTTAGGATATTTGCATTCAAGGACGCCGGCGATTATTTATCGAGATATGAAGCCGGCGAATATCATGTTAAAGCCGGATGGTACCATAACACTGATTGATTTCGGAACTGCCCGTGAGTACAAGGAAAAGAATCTGGCAGATACCACTTGTCTGGGAACCATCGGTTATGCAGCACCGGAGCAGTTCGGTGGCATGGGGCAAACGGATGAGAGAACGGATATTTATTGTCTGGGAACCACATTATATCATCTGGTAACCGGACACAATCCTTCGGAACCGCCATATGAGGTAAAGCCTATCCGAGAGGTGAATCCGGCTTTGTCCAGTGGCTTGGAGAATATTATTCTGAAGTGTGTACAGAGAAATCCGGAGGATAGATATCAATCCTGTGCGGAATTGATGTATGATTTGGAGCATTATGAAGAGATTGATGATATTTATCAAAAGAAGCAGCGAAAGAGGTTTGGTGGCTTCGTTGTGACCTTATGTATGTCCATATTGTGCGGAATTGTGGGCTTGCTGATTAATTATGCGGCACAACAGCAGGCGACGGATAATTATCTGGCGATTATGTCGCAGGCAGCAAAAACCTTGGATTATGAGGAAAAACTCCGGTTGTATGAAGCAGCCATAGCAGTTCCCAATAAGGCCGGAGAAAAAGATGCTTATATTGAAATGATTAAGCTTTTCAAAGAGGATGGTGTTTTTGATACCACTGAGGAAGCAAGGCTCATAAAGGTA
Source organism: Acetatifactor sp. (assembly GCA_045538995.1). Taxonomy (GTDB): domain Bacteria; phylum Bacillota; class Clostridia; order Lachnospirales; family Lachnospiraceae; genus Acetatifactor. The sequence continues at coordinate 7,718 of JAZQEK010000101.1, forward strand.
ATCAAGAATAATCAGGCGGCGCTAGAAAGTAACATGGAGAGTTATGTGGATACCTGCTTTGAAACGGCAAAGCTTTATTGGTATTACTATGCTTATGGGGAAGAAAGCATGAGCCAGATAACACGTATGAAGAGCTCTATTGAGTGGTTTCAGGATGTTATACACAATGCCCCGGAGGAGTATCCGAATCTGGGGATGGCACAGGTATATTCCAGCATTGGGGAGTTCTATCGTGATATTTCCATCAATACGGTGGAAGCTAGTGACAAGGGCTTATATCTGCCATTTTTCCAAAGGATGGTGAATCTGGTTGACTGGGTGTGTGCAGATGAGGCGGAAAGTGAAATCGTGAAGCTGGAGCTGTTGGAGCTGGTAAGAGCTTCTATGCAGCAGTATGCTACTAAGTTTAAGAGTGATGGAGTAGTGGAAGAGGAAATGCTTTCCTTGTATAACAAGGTGAAGCTTTATGTGGAAGGCATCGAGACTACTACGGTCATTACTGATGAGAAAAAGGCGGTTACCATGGGGCTGTTAGAGGATACTTTAAATGCAATTACCATTGCATATGGAACAACAAAGGGGGAGTCATAGGATGTCAGTTGAAACATTGCAAACAGTGGCTATGATTTTCTTTGTGGCGAGTGGAATCCTTTTTGCGGTTGCGGTTTTTTTGTTCTTCGTGTTTAATATACCGGGTATTATTGGAGATTTGAGCGGTATTACTGCTCGCAGAGCGATAGAAGATATCAAGGAGAAGAGCAAGATGGAGAATAGCCGGTCTCATTTGAGTTATTCCAAGCTGATGAGAGGGCGTTTGACAGAAAAGGTGGCTGGTTCCACAAGCTTGAATCGATTAACAGGCTCACTTCGGCATGGTAAGAGCACCAGGAAGTTGCCGAAACGTTTTGAAAAAACGGTGCCACTTCCGGTAAAAGCCAGCAATGAAACGGTGCAGCTAGCCCCCGGTGCTTCAAAGGAAACCACCGTGCTTTCTGGTAATTTGGCACCGGAAACTACGGTATTGACCATAAATGAACAGCCGGTATTTCAGGTTGATATTGATTTGATGCTTTATGAAAGCTCAGAAACAATAGATTAGTGGGTAACAGAGGAGAAAAGTATGTTAGGCATAGTACAAAAGACGAGAAGAGCTATTGCATCAGCCATGATATGGTTGTTGATTGTGAATAATGTCCCGATGCTGCAATTGCTGGTAAATGCGGAGGAGAATTTTGCAACAGATGAAGGTTTTTATTTCATAGATACTGTATCAGGAAATACGGTATCCGGTGGTAATGTAAAGGATACCATTGATTATGACCCGGAATGTACATATATAGCAAAGGAGCTTCATCGAAGTATGGCCAGTGTTTCGGGAAATGCTTCGTTAGTGTATTCCAGTTCGAATTCGGATGTTGCTGAGGTGATAAATTCTGCACGTGGAGAATATAGGATTAATAAAGCCGGCAAAGTAATGATTATAGCTACACAGGGATCATTTACAGTAAGTACAGGTGATCAATGGGTAAACTATGGAGAAACACATAGTAGTTATGAATTAATAATTAATCCTTGGGCTCAGGAGAGCTTTGGGTTTAGTGAGAGCTTGTATGAAGCATTTTATCCGGAGGAGGGAAAGTATGCCATACCGGAACCTGTTGGTGGTTCGGGAGATGGTGCTATTACATATGAGTTGGTTGGTGAAACGCATGGAGCAAGCATTGAGAATAATGTGATTGATTTTAGTGAATGTACGCTCCCTTGTGAAGTGACAGTGCAGGCAAAGAAGGCGAAAACGGATATTTATCAGGAGGCTATTGCAGAAACAACGGTTAGGATTGTGATGGCAGAGCAGGAAGAAGATGCTTTTTCCTTTATAAAAGGTAATACCAAAATCAATGAGGATGAGATTACATTTGTTCCGAATCAGGAAAATACGTATGAATTTATTGCTAAGAGTACACAGAGTGAAGCAGAAGTTTCTTACAGAATAACCTCGCAAAGTGTTCCTGATATGGTTGTTTATAATCCTGGAAATGAGGCAACAAAAGAAGCACAGCAACTAATAATAAATAAACCCGGTAAAGTGGTAATTGAGGCAACGCAAAAGGATGGTCCTAATTTCTGGGGAAAAACTGCAAAACTTACATTAGTTGTGAATAAAGCAGAACAAGAAAAGCTTATTCTGACAACACCGATGAAGAGTATTGTTTATAATGATGCGTATGGAAAGGAAATACCATTAGTAGTAACGGGTGGTTCCGGTAGTGGAGCTCTTTCCTATCAAATAGTGAGTCAGCAATTAGATGGACAGAATAAAGAAATTGCAGTATTACAGGATAATGAGCTGGTAATCAATAAGGCCGGTGTGGTGACGTTACAAGCTACTAAGGCTGGAGATGATTATTATAACGCGGCTACTTCGGAGAAAATTACGTTTTCCATAGAGAGAGCAGAGCAAAGTATTCAATTTGAAACAGAGCCCCCTACAAACTTTATTTATGGTACAGCAGATACATACAGTAACAAGGCAACCGGAGTTGAAAATACGTCTGCATGGGATGGTTTGGGGTACGAGAAAGATGCAATTATTGACTATAAGGTGTTGGCTGGTGAAAATATTGCAGAAGTATCCAATCAGGGTGTACTTACCTTTAAGGATGGTGGATTAGGGACGATTGAGGTAGGTGCAAGTATTGCAGCAGGAGATCGATATAATAGTGCATCTCAAAAATATCAAATGATAGTGATTTATGCAGAGGAACCTGATAAATTCTATCTTTTAAAGGATGGAAAAGGTAATATACTGAATCAGGCAGACTGGTTTAATCATGATGTATATGTTTATGCACCGGATGGTTACAAGATTAGTACTACGAATGCATTAGGTAAAGAGAATTGGCAGGACTATCTGATATATGATGGAGCGGTTTCCGGTAGTGTAACCTTCCATTTGCGAGAGGTGGATGAAGCTGGAAAGCTTGGAGGAATTACGAAGGAGCTTTCTACAGGTACTATAAAAATTGACAGAACGGCACCGGATGGTTTGAAGATTGAGTATAGGGGGGACGAGAAGTCTTCCGATTCTTCCAATACAGATTATTATTCTGCACCCATAGAGGTGATTATAACTGCCAAAGAAGATGCCTCCGAGATGAAAGAATTTACTTATTATTTGGAGGGAAGCAGAACAACGGTGACAGCGGATAATTTGAAGTTTGATGAAAATACTTCTACATATTCGTATACGTTTACCATTGCACCACAGTATAAAGGAAAGATTTCTTTTGATGCGACAAATAAGGCTGGTATTACTGCAAGTTGTACTGATAATAAGACAATCATTTTAGATAGTATCTCTCCTAAATTGGAGATGGAGTTTAGTGATTGGTTACTGGCAACAACTGCAGGTGATTTGACCGAGCTTAAAAATTATCAGGAGAAAAATGGTGCCGCAGTTAATTTATATTATAACACGGGCATGACTGTAACCTTCAAAATAAAAGAAGACAACTTTGACCCTTCTGATGTAGTGTTCAGAGACAGTTATAAAGAAGCATCGGAAAGCTTGGACTGGGAACCGGGAAGTGGAGAAGACGCAGGAAAGTGGATTGCTGAATATATTATCTGTAATGACGAAACGGGAACACATCGGTTGTCCTTAAAGTATCAGGATCGTGCTCAAAATGAGCCGATAGATTATCTTTCGGAGTATATTATTATAGATAAAACGCCACCGAAGATTGATGTGGACTTTGAAAATGCGGATGGCACCGATGGTGGAAGAGAAGAAGCCGGGATGGTGTATTACAACAGTGACCAGAAGGTTATTATTTGTATCAAGGAAGAGAACTTCCGTGCCGCAGATGTAAAGCTGGATGTGCTTGTGACAAAAGCTTCCGGTGAAGAGGATGTGGCGAAGCTACAGGCGTATTTGAACAATCCAAGGAATTGGTCCAAAGTAGGGGATGAGAATACAGCTACGCTTCTCTTAGACACCGAAGGAACATATGAGCTCTTTGTTACTTATCAGGATTTGGCAAATTGGACAGGTACATCAGAGGAAGAGCACTTTGTAATGGATAAAACTCTACCTAAGATACTGCAGTTAGGATATCAGGAAGCCTATAACAATACTCTTGCATGTACAGGATGTGTTGATTCAAAGGATAAGGGAATCGATATTGCAAATGCGGATGGAGAGAGCAGATTTGTTTATGATAAGCAGATGACATATCGGTTTGCCATCAGGGAATTGAATTTTAATCCGAATAAGGTGAAGGTACAATTAACAAAAACAGATGGTACTGTAGTATCGGATTCGGATTATTCAGTTACCTATTTGGAAGAACGTAGTTTGAATCAGCATGTGTTCGAAGTGAAGCTTGGTGTAGATACTAACTTACCGGAGGATGGAGACTATCTGGTAATAATGGATTATACGGATATGGCAGGAAATCCGATGGAAACACAGGTAAGTAATGTGATAACACTGGATAGAACGGCTCCGGTTGTGCAGATTTCATATGCAGAGGGGAATGCTGATGGTGTAATTTATTATAAGAATAATCGTACGGCAATCATTACGATTACTGACAGAAATGTGGCACCTGAGCATATTAGGACTGAAGTGGTAACAAAGGATATAGAAGGCAAGGAAATCACCTTTGATTTAAAGGGAAAGCAAAGTGCATGGAAGCAGGGAAGTGCTCCTAATACATGGGAATCTACCATTCTTTGCGATGTAGATGCACATTATGAAATAAGAGTTTTCTGTACAGACATAACAGAGAGAAACGGAGAGGCTGAGGATACCTTTATTTTGGACAAGACAGCACCTTCTACGAGTTCTTTCCGGTTTGCATATAGTAAGCCCCTTATGGAAGCTACTTATGGCAATGTAGATTATAAATATTATAATTCGTCTGTGGCAGTTACAGTGACAGCAGAGGATATTATTTCGCCAATAGCTTCCTTTGAATGTACTTATGTGATGCAGAATGGTGCAAGCTCTATTAATGTACCGGGAAAAACAGTAACACTTAGTGTTCCAAGTGATAGGATAACCTATAGTAATGAAGAACGTACCGCGACAGCAACCTTTGAACTGAGTGGGGCTCAGTATCGGGGAAGTATTTCTTTCCGCGTAACGGATATGGCTGGAAATACCAGTGCAATGCTGACAGATACGAATACAGCCGTTGTGGTGGACAGTATTTTGCCTAATCGCTCCATTACATATAGCCCGGCGAAGCATGTTGTTTCCAGAGGGACTTATCATACAGTGGAGGGCTATGATTATACTTCTGAAAATGCCGGATTGATTCTCTATTATGATGAGCCTATGACAGTTACATTACAGGTGGAGGAAGCTAATTTCTATCAAACGGATGTCAGCGTAAAGGTAAATGGCAGTGAATGGGCGGTTCAGAATTGGACACAGAACGGAGATGTATGGACAGGCAGTCTGACACTGGCAACAGATGGTGATTATACGGTTACCATGGATTATAGAGACCGCTCTCAAAATCAGATGCGGAGTTGTGTTTCAGAGCAGATAACGATTGACACCACAGCACCGCAGCTGCAGGTAAGCTATGGACCGGGAAATATCAGACTACAGGCGTTTGGTATTCGGTACTATGATACACAACAGACAGCTACGATTACAATTGCTGAGCGTAATTTCAGAGCTTCGGATGTAAAGGCGGTTGTAACAGCCAAGGATGTGAATGGCAATGATATTTCGGTGACTGACTATGCAACGTACTTGAGAAATAGTGACAGCTGGGTCAAGGATGGTGATAAGTACATAGCTACAATTGAGTATTCTAAGGATGCAAATTATACATTTGACATTGGCTATACTGATTTGGCTTTGCATACTGCCGCAGATTATGTGCAGGATGTTTTCACGGTGGATAAGACAGCACCAACAAATGTAACGCTTCAATATGATGCTCCTATTAATGAGATGATGTCAGAGACAGGTACTTATGGCTATTATAATTCACCCATTACGGTAACGATTACAGCGGAGGATGATGTCAGTGGAGTATTTGGCTTTGATTATCATTACAATAAGGCAGCAGGAGAGTCTGATGTGAATGTAGCGGATATAGAAGGCATGATTGAGGAAAAGGATATTACCTTCTCCAATGGCAGAAAAACAGCTACAGCAACCTTTGTTATTCCGGCGGAAGTAGTAAATGAAACCAATCAGATAAATGGTAATCTGGAGTTCGCAGCATACAATCGTTCTCTATTAAGGGAAGATAAAAGGGAGGCAAAAAGATTAATCATTGATACCATTGCACCTACTGCAAAGGTAGAATACAGCAGATGTGTGAAGGAAGCAGAGGGCACTCGGTATTATGATGGTGATATCAATGCAACCATTACCATTGTGGAGGCAAACTTTCATCCGGAAGCTGTGGAGGTAAGCATTTCTAAGGATGGAGGTGCATGGACACCCATAGAAGCAAGCTGGGAGGACGCTACGGTAGATAAACATATCGGAAGTTTTACCTTGCAGGAGGAAGGCGACTATCTGGTAAAGGTTACATATGTGGATGCTTCTGAAAATAAAATGACAGAGTATCAGTCAGAACAGTTGACCATTGATACTACAGCTCCTACGCTTCGATTAAGTGGTATCAGGAACTATTCTGCAAATAACCAAGAAAAAATTGGTTTGGTAGTGACTGCGGAAGATGTAAATTTGGATGTGGAGAGCTTTTTACAAAGTCTGACAGCAGAGGTGAGACAGCAGGATGGTACGATACGACAGCTGGATATGACACAGCTTGGCAAAGTAAAAGTCCTCCAAGAGGGAAAGAATTGTACTTACATTGTGGAGAATATTGAGAGGGATGGAATTTACTGCTTCAGCTGTGAAGTGTCAGACCTGGCAGGAAACAAAAAGGATGCCATGCTGTTGGAGAATGCGGCAGAAACTTTGATTAACACCTTGAATTTCTCGGTAAACAGAAATGGTTCCGCATATGGACTTAGTGAGGAAACAAGGCAATTAAATAACAGCTTCGTGCAGTCACCGGAGGATGTGACCATATACGAAGTCAATCCGAATGAAATCACTAATATTAAGATTACCCTGTTTAAGAATGATAAGACAATTGTTCTGGAGGAGGGCAAGCACTATTCCATCAGCAGGTCCGGCGAAGAGGGTGAGTGGTATCGATATTCATACACTATTTTTGCAGACAGCTTTGTAGAGGATGGTGTCTATCGTATTTCCATCTATTCGGAGGATAAGGCAGGTAATGTGGCAGAAAATACCTTGGATGTAAAGGATATGGAGATTTCCTTTGCAATTGATAAGACTGCACCTAATCTGGTGGTTACTAATCTGGAAAGTGGTGCCACATATCCTTTGGATAAGCTGAGTGTAATGATGCAGGCAACCGATAACATGAAATTGGCAAACATAAAGGTGGAGTTGGATGGAGCAGAGCTTGCGACATGGGATGAGGAACAGATACAGCAGATGAGCAATCGCTTTGAGGATTATGTGTTTGACATTCCGGGAACGGAAACCACAGCTCATACCCTTACCATAACATTAACGGATAAGGCAGGCAATCAGCTGGTAGAAGAAATAATTGACTTCTATGTAACCACAAATTTATGGGTACGCTATTATAACAACAAGCTATTATTCTATGGCTCTATTATTGCCGGAATTCTCTCTATCTTCTTATTACTCTTTTTCTGGAAGAGGAGAAAAGACCGAAAAGAGGAACAAAGGGGATAAAAACTCTCATAGGAAATAGGGTGAAAGGGATAGGAAAATAACCTTAGTTGGGGTTTCTCCTATCCCTATTTTGTCAGAGCGGTTGCGAAAATATCACATTTGATACTATGATGAGACTGAATTATTAAACAAAGGATGGAGGGTATCAAAGTGATATTAAGAGAGGAAATGAATAAGTATCTAAGCTATTGTGAATTTCAAAAGGAGTTGGATCCCAAAACCATTAAGGCTTATCGAATGGATTTGGAGCAGTTTATTGCCTTTATGGAGCGGTACAAGGGAGCCATGGGAAAAGAGGAAATAAATGAGTATCTTTTGTACATCCATGACAGGTACAAGCAAAAAACAATAAAAAGAAAGATTGCAAGTGTAAAGGCATTGTTTCGCTATTTGGAGGACGAAGAGATAATAGAACACAATCCATTTTATAGAATAAAGACCAAATTTAAGGAGGATGTAGTATTGCCGAAAATCGTGCCTAAAAAGATAATCGAACAGCTTTTGGATTATTTGTATAAGGAAGAAGCAGCAACAAAGCAGGCAGAGTGGCAGCGTAGACTGATTTTAAGAGATATCGCGGTGGTAGAGATGCTTTTTTCCACCGGACTGCGTATTTCTGAGCTTTGCCATCTGCAAAATCGTTTCTTTGATGCCCGTACAGGTGTGCTCTGTATACAGGGAAAGGGCGGTAAGGAGAGATACTTGCAGATTGGTAACAGTGAAGTATTGGAAAAATTAAATGCCTATCGGGAGAGCTTTTTCGAGGATATAAGAAGGCATGGTTACTTCTTTGTAAATCGCTATGGGCAGCCTATGTCCGAGCAGTCCGCCAGACGTATGCTGCACAAATATGCAGAGGCTATTCAGGCAGATATGAATATTACACCGCATATGTTTCGACACTCCTTTGCCACCTTCCTCATGGAGGAGGATGTGAATATCCGCTATATCCAGAAGATGCTGGGACATGCCTCTATTACAACTACGCAGATATATACTTATGTGACCACGGAGAAGGAACGGGAGATACTACGAACCAGGCATCCTAGGAATAAGATGGTGGTGGGGAGTAGGGAGGATTGGGAGTAAAAGATATTTAAGAAATATAAAGGAAGTGTTGAGAAAACGTGAAAAATGTGTGGAAAAATGAGATTGTATAATAGTTGCGAATGTGGTAATATGAATGTGTAGAAACGTGGGGGATGGTTGGGATGGATAATACGAGATTATCGATTGTCTATATGATTTACAGGCTAATGGATAATTTTTAGTTATCGATTACTTTTGTTATGAAAAAGTTGATGGGT
>JAZQEK010000102.1:0-5825 GCA_045538995.1 Acetatifactor sp.
TTGTGATGAAGAAAGAAAATTTTATGGAGTGCAGTTTCATCCTGAAGTAAATCATACAGAAAATGGAACGGCGATGATTCATAACTTTTTATATCGGATTTGTGGTGCAGTGGGTGATTGGACAATGGAAGACTACATGCATCGTTGCATAGAAGAAATTCGCAGCAAAGTCGGTTATGGTCAGGTATTGCTGGCTCTGTCCGGTGGTGTGGACTCTTCTGTCTGTGCTGCATTGTTTGCGGAAGCCATAGGTGCTCAACTCACCTGTGTCTTTGTGGATCATGGACTGCTTCGCAAGGATGAGGGTGATGAAGTAGAGGAAGCATTCAAAAAATGGGATATTAATCTGATTCGTGTGAATGCAGGAGAGCGTTTCCTTGGAAAATTGGCAGGAGTCACGGAACCAGAGCAAAAAAGAAAGATTATCGGCGAAGAATTTATCCGTGTGTTTGAAGAGGAAGGAAAGAAAATCGGTAGGACGGATTTTCTTGCTCAGGGAACCATTTATCCGGATGTAATTGAATCCGGAAAAGAAAATGCTGAGACGATCAAAAGTCATCACAATGTAGGTGGTTTACCGGATTTTGTAGATTTTAAAGAGATTATCGAGCCATTGCGACTGCTGTTTAAGGATGAGGTAAGAGAGTTGGGAAGACAGTTGGGCTTACCGGAATATATGGTTATGCGACAGCCGTTTCCGGGACCGGGACTGGCAATCCGTGTCATAGGAGAAATAACAGAAGAAAAATTGGCAATTCTCAGAGAAGCAGATTTTATTTTCCGGGAAGAAGTGGCAAGGGCAAAATTGGATACACAGATGAATCAGTATTTTGCGGTGCTTACCAATATGAAATCAGTTGGTGTCATGGGAGATGGACGTACTTATGACTGGGCTATTGCATTAAGAAGCGTAACAACCGAGGACTTTATGACAGCAGACTGGTCAAGGATTCCGTATGAAGTGCTTGATAAGGTATCCAGTCGTATTGTGAATGAAGTTCCTCATGTTAATCGTATTCTTTATGATATTACAAGCAAACCCCCTTCAACAGTGGAGTTCGAGTAGGGAAGGATATAGAAATGACAAAGTATATATTTGTGACCGGAGGTGTAGTATCCGGTCTGGGAAAAGGAATAACAGCAGCCTCTCTAGGGCGTCTGCTTAAGGCAAGAGGGTTAAAGGTTGCAGCGCAGAAGTTGGATCCATATATTAATGTGGACCCCGGTACTATGAGTCCTTATCAGCACGGAGAAGTGTATGTTACGGAGGATGGTGCGGAAACGGATTTGGACTTGGGACATTATGAAAGATTTATTGATGAGGATTTAAACAAATACTCAAATCTGACTACAGGAAAGGTCTACTGGAATGTTTTGAATAAGGAACGAAGAGGTGAATATCTCGGCTCGACAGTACAGGTTATTCCACATATTACAAATGAGATTAAGGAGTTTGTGTACCGTGTTGGAAAACAGACGGATGCAGATGTTGTAATTACGGAAATTGGTGGAACGATTGGAGATATTGAATCACAGCCATTTTTAGAAGCGGTGCGCCAAATTTCGTTAGAGGTAGGCAGAGAGAATAGTCTCTTTATTCATGTTACCTTAGTGCCGTATTTAAGTGGTTCAGAGGAGCATAAGTCTAAGCCGACACAGCATTCCGTAAAGGAACTGCGAGGAATGGGTATTAATCCCAATATCATTGTTTTACGTTCTGATAAGCCGTTGGAAGAGTCTATCTTTCAGAAAATAGCACTTTTTTGTAATGTAAAGCCGGATTGTGTGATTGAAAACAGAACATTACCAAATCTTTATGAAGCACCACTCATGCTGGAAAAATCTAATTTTTCCTCTGTTGTGTGCAGAGAATTGTGCATTGAGACAGCAGAGCCGGATTTAAACGAATGGGAACAGATGGTGGAGCGAATCAGAAACCGTTCAGAGGAGGTTCACATTGGATTAGTAGGTAAATATGTGAAGCTTCACGATGCATATCTGTCCGTGGCGGAAGCCATGAGTCACGCAGGGTATGAGTTGAATACCTTTGTGAAAATCCATTGGATTGATTCGGAAAGCATATCAAAAGAAAATGTGAAAGAGGTATTTCACGGATTACATGGAATCATTGTTCCGGGAGGCTTTGGAAATCGTGGTATAGAAGGAATGGTTTTAGCTGCAAAATATGCTCGTGAAAATAGAATTCCTTATTTGGGTATTTGCCTCGGAATGCAGATTGCAGTAATCGAATTTGCCAGAAATGTTTTAGGACTTAGTGATGCACATTCCGGAGAATTTGATGAGCAATGCACCCATAAGGTAATAGATTTTATGCCGGGACAGAGCGATGAGATTGACAAAGGAGGTACTTTACGTCTTGGAAGTTATCCGTGCAGCATTAAGCAGGGAACAAGAATGGAAAAGTGCTATAACGCAGAAATAATTTCAGAGCGTCACCGTCACCGCTACGAATTTAATAATAATTATCGGGAGAAATTGACGGAAGCAGGTTTGGTAATTAGCGGAACCTCACCGGACAATAGATTGGTAGAAACTGTAGAGATAGAAGAACACCCATTTTTTGTAGGTGTACAGTTTCATCCTGAATTTAAGAGTCGTCCGAATCAGCCGCATCCACTATTCAAGGGATTTATTTCGGCTGCATTAGAATGTTCAAAGAACTAAAGGAGTAAAAGTATGTGCGGAATAATAGGATTTGCCGGAAAAGCAGAAGCCGTAGAGGTTTTATTAGATGGTTTGGAAAGGCTGGAATACAGAGGATATGATTCAGCAGGTGTTGCAGTGGTATCAACGGAGGGTAAGTTGCAGGTAAAGAAGAGTAAGGGGCGTTTGTCTGTTTTGCGGACAATTTTGGAGGCAGAAGAACCAATGTCCGGCGGTATCGGAATTGGGCATACCAGATGGGCTACTCATGGTGAGCCAAATGATGTAAATGCACATCCCCATGTTGGTCAGGAAGGAAAAATAGCAGTGGTTCATAATGGAATTATAGAGAATTATCTGGAAATTAAAAATTCTCTTATTCGTAAAGGAATCACATTTTCTTCGGATACAGATACGGAAGTAATTGTGCAGTTACTGGAATATTATTATAAGAAATATTCCAATCTGATGGATGCGGTATATGCCGTACTAAATAGGATAAAAGGTGCCTATGCTATGGGGATTCTCTGTTCTGACTATCCGGAACAGATGCTGGCTGCGAGAAAAGATGCACCACTACTCATTGGATATGGTGAAGAGGGAAATTGTATTGCATCGGATGTTACCGCACTTCTTTCACATACCAGAACCGTGACATATATGGAAGATGATGAGGTGGCTGTTATTACAGCAGGCAAGGTGGAAATATATGACAGCGACAGAACTCTGCTTGAAAAAGAGAAGCATGCCATTGAGTGGGATGTGACAGCAGCAGAAAAAGGCGGATATGCACACTTTATGCTTAAGGAGATTATGGAACAACCGGAAGCAGTCCGTAAGACCATATCTCCAAGGATAGCAGACGGAAAAATTGTACTGGAGGAATTAAAGGGTACGGGAGACTTCATCCGAAATGTCTCCAGAATTTATATTGTTGCATGTGGTTCTGCCTATCATGTGGGCATGGTAGGAAAGTATACCTTAGAAAAACTATTACATATTCCGGTGGAGGCGTGTCTAGCTTCGGAGTTTCGATATAGTGAACCGTTACTTGGAGAATCTACGTTAGTAATTGTAATCAGCCAGTCGGGAGAAACCTTGGATTCTATGGCGGCACTTCGCGAGGCTAAGAGAAGAGGTTCAAAAGTTCTTTCTATTGTAAATGTTATGGGAAGTTCTATCGCAAGAGAATCGGATTATGTTCTTTATACATGGGCAGGACCGGAAATTGCGGTAGCAACCACAAAGGCATATACCACACAGATGGTGCTTTTAATCATGCTGGGGGTCTATCTTGCAAGAGAACTGGAGCAGATTGGACAGGAAGAGTACGATGCAATTGTGGAAGGTCTTTTGAGGCTTCCGGAACAGATTAAACAAGTGATGAATGAACTGGATAATTATCAGAAAATAGCTTCCAGATATTTTAACCATAATAGTGTGTTTTATATTGGACGCAATTTGGATTATGCATTAGGCTTGGAAGGCTCCTTGAAATTGAAGGAAATTTCATATATTCATTCGGAATCCTATGCGGCAGGAGAATTGAAGCATGGAACCATTTCTTTGATAGAGCCTGGAACATTGGTTGTTGCACTGGCAACCTATGCTCCGTTGGTTGAAAAATCATTGTCAAACATTGTGGAGGTAAAATCCAGAGGTGCAGATGTAATTGCATTGACCACTGATAAGACGGTAAACACAATAAGCAGTCAGACATCAGAGATGTTTGTGATACCGGAGGTACAGGCGATTTTACAGCCTGTATTAGGTGTGATTCCATTACAACTTTTTGCATATTATATCGCGCTAAATCGAGGCTGTGATATAGATAAACCAAGGAATTTGGCAAAGTCTGTGACAGTTGAATAGTACAGATTTGAGTTTAAGTATATAGGAGGATGTGAGCTTATGGCTATACATGAGGAATGTGGTGTATTCGGAGTGATGAGTACCAAAAGAGAAAATGTTGCAGGCATTGCTTATTATGGATTATATGCCCTGCAGCACAGAGGACAGGAAAGCTGCGGTATTGTTGTAAATGACGATGGTGTGTTTTCCTCCTATAAAGATTTGGGTCTTGTCAGCGAAGTTTTTTCAAAAGACACATTAGCTCATTTGTCTGCCGGTAATATGGCAGTAGGACATGTCAGATATGGTACAACAGGAGGAACGACAAGAAATAACTGTCAGCCGATTGAAGTAAATCATCAGAAGGGAAAGATGGCATTAGCACACAACGGAAATCTTAGTAATGCTCTTGAATTACGAGACAAGCTGGAATTGTCCGGTGCTATTTTTCATACAACAAGTGATACAGAAACCATTGCTTATGTAGTTACCAGGGAAAGACTTGTGACACCAAGCATTGAGGAGGCAGTAAGTAATGCAATGTATTCTTTAGAAGGTGCGTATTCCTTGATATTGATGTCAGCTACCAAAATGATTGCTGCAAGAGATTCATATGGTTTCAGACCGTTATGTTATGGTCAAATGTCGGATGGAGCTTATGTGATTGCATCAGAAAGCTGTGCATTAACTGCCGTAGGTGCAGAGTTTGTGAGAGATGTACTTCCCGGTGAAATTCTGGTATTTAGTGAGAACGGAGTAGAGTCGAGGAAAGAGCATTGTGACAAGCAAAAGAGGAAGACATGTATATTTGAATATATCTATTTTGCAAGACCGGATTCTGTGATTGATGGTGTTTCCGTATCGAAGTCTCGCGTACGTGCGGGAGAAATATTGGCAGAAAACTATCCGGCGGATGCAGATATTGTGATTGGAGTACCGGATAGTGGTTTGGAGGCAGCACTGGGCTTTTCCAGAGCCTCAGGGATTCCGTATGGAATCGGTCTGATTAAGAATAAATATATAGGAAGGACTTTTATCTCTCCGGGACAAAATGAACGCATGGACCAGGTAAGAATTAAGCTAAGTCCGGTGAAGAATGTGATAGAGGGAAAGAGGGTTGTATTAATAGATGATTCTATTGTCAGAGGAACAACCAGTAAGCGTATTGTGAAACTTTTGCGTGAAGCAGGAGCGAAGGAGATACACATGAGAATTTCAGCACCACCGTTTTTGCATCCTTGCTATTACGGTACGGATATTGATTCGGAGGAAAATTTGATTGCCTGTCACCATAGCATGGAAGAAATTGC
>JAZQEK010000103.1:0-1903 GCA_045538995.1 Acetatifactor sp.
TTTTTACTGCCTTTAAAATAAAAATATCCTTTACCGGCGGCGATATACAGCAGCTGATAATCGTTTCTTCCTTCGGGGTGAGGTGTTTCAATCACCGGTGTGGTATGAACGCGATAATATCCGCAGTTATTGATCCTTATAGGTGTTGTAAGGTCTTCTATATTAGGATTTTCGTCATCGACATACGCTACATTTATATACAAAACAGCACCTCCTTAGGTGATTATGTTTATATTATAAATGATAAAAGGGCATTTTTCAAGTGTATCAAAGTGATTTTGTGCATATATTCGTTAATTTTATTTATTGAGATAGCAGCTTTTAGGCAATATAATAAAGACAGAAAAACAGCTACGGGCAAAAAAATTCACGAAAAGGAGCTTAATTATGGAACAGAAAAAATACTTAAAATGGTATCACAAAGTCGGATACGGATCCGGCGACGTTGCAGGAAACTGTGTATACGCACTGCTGACTGCATTTATGATGATCTATCTGACCGATACGGTCGGACTCAGCATGGGTATCGTAAGTACCTTGATTGCTGTTTCTAAGATTTTTGACGGTGTATCCGACTTCTTCTTTGGAAGAATGATCGATAAGACACACACCAGGATGGGTAAAGCTCGTCCTTGGATGCTTTGGCCTTACATCGGTTGCTCGGTTTGCCTCGTAGCATGTTTTGCCGTGCCGATGAGTTGGGGTGACACCGCACAGTACATCTTCTTCTTTATCGCATACACACTCCTCAATGCAGTATTCTTTACTGCAAACAATATCGCGTATGCATCACTTACCGCACTTATTACCAAAAACACAAGTGAGCGTGTTCAACTTGGTTCTTTCCGTTTCATCTTTGCTTTCGGAACCAAGATCTTCATTGAAGCAATTACTATCCACGCTGTAGTATGGCTCGGCGGCGGTGCTTTTGGTTGGAGAACCATCGCTATCATCTATGCGGTTCTTGGTTTGATTGTAAATACCATTTCTGTTTTCTCTGTTAAGGAACTTCCTGAAGCAGATGAAGGTATGGAAGAGGAAAGAGCAGAAGAAAGCAAACTTACCTTTGCGAAGTCCTTAAAGCTTCTCCTCAAGAATAAATATTACGTTATTATTTGCATCTCCTACATTTTCACACAGATCTATGCTTCTGTTATCGGTATCGGTACCTACTATGCGAAGTATATACTCGGCAATGAAGGCTTGTTTAGTGACCTTTCGCTCGCTATCAATATTACAATGGTTGTAGCGCTTACCGTGCTTCCTATTGTTATTCAAAAGATGGGTGGTATGTATAAGCTTAACGTACTTGGCTATCTCGTAGCAGCTCTCGGTCGTGTAGGCGTTCTTGTTGCCGCATATATAGGAAGCTTCCCGCTTATGCTTGCGTTCACCGCAGTATCTACCTTAGGTATTGCTCCATTGCAGGGCGACCTTAATGCACTTATTGCATCTTGCTCTGAGTACACCACTCTTACCACCGGCTATCGTCTTGACGGTATGATGTATTCTTGTTCTTCTCTCGGTATTAAGATAGGCGGCGCTTTTGGAACTGCTATCTGCGGTTGGATCCTTGATGCAGCCGGTTACGTTGAAAATGCAGTAGTACAGACTACCGCAACGATTAACACACTTCATTTCCTCTATCTGTGGGCTCCCATCATCATCTGCGTTGCTGTTATGTTCCTACTCACTCGACTGAAGGTTGAAAAAGCTAACGCACAACTTCTTAAAACACAGAACATGACCGATGATGATGTTCCTACTGTATATGGCAACGTATAAGGAGATTCATAATGAAAGAATTTCAGAAATTTGAGCGTGTGGGTACTACCCCTCACAGAAGCTACTATATTCCCTTTGCAGAGAAGGATACTGTGCGTACAAAGCATGGAATTCTGGA
>JAZQEK010000104.1:0-2152 GCA_045538995.1 Acetatifactor sp.
GACCATACCGCCCTTTTGTCGTTATTTTCAAGGTCTCACCTTCTTTTCTTTTTTAATCCCTAGCATTTTACTAGGATTTAATCCTACTGTAGAATATCACCCTCTTTTTGTTCTGTCAAGGCTCTTCTTCGAATATCTTTAAAAGATAATATCTCCAGGTGAGACTATGTCCAAAAATGCTATTATTAAAGGAACTTTTATCTTAACTGCCACTGGTTTTTTAACCCGTTTTATCGGTTTTTTCTTCCGTTCCTTCTTAAGTCATACCTTCGGCGAGGAACAGATGGGACTCTATCAACTCATTTTCCCAATCTATGCACTCTGTTTTTCCCTGTCCTCTGCCGGAATTGAAACTGCTCTCTCTAGATGTGTGGCACAGAAAATTTCCCTTGGAAAGAAGAAAGAAGCAGACAATATCCTGTATCAGGCACTCCTTATTTCGCTTTCGCTCTCCCTCCTGCTTGTATTTTTCATGAGAAAATATGCTACCTTTCTGTCCATCTACGTGTTAGGTGACCTACGATGCGAAGAACTGCTCCGTACACTTGCCTTCGGTCTGCCTTTTTCTTCCATTCATAATTGCATTTGTGGATATTATCTCGGACAAAAGAAAACGAAAATTCCCGCACTTGCTCAGTTGATTGAACAACTGATGCGCGTAGGTGCTGTATATGTGGTTTACAGAATCATGCAAAATAATCACACGCAAACCTCCATATGGATTGCTGTTCTAGGATTGGTAATCGGGGAAATCGTTTCCGCCATATATTGTGTACGGTACTTTAGCTCCCGTCCGCACCTCCGACCGGCTCCGTCTATCATTTATCAGAACCGTTATCTAAGTAGAGAATTATTGTCTCTGGCGGTTCCGCTTACCTCCAGCCGCATTCTCATGAATCTTTTGCAGAGTATTGAGAGTATCTCCATACCGCTCTGCCTGCAGAAATATGGTTACACAAACTCAGAAGCACTCAGTACCTATGGCGTTTTGACCGGAATGGCACTGCCTTGTATCCTATTTCCCACTGCGGTAACCAATTCTGTATCCACTATGCTTCTTCCAACTGTTGCGGAAATACAAGCAGAGGATGATTTGCTACGTCTAAAAGGGCTTATTCGACGCGTTATCTTCTTTGGATTTGGACTGGGCACGGTATGTGGAATCAGTTTTCTGTTGTTAGGTTCATTTGCCGGACGCATCTTGTTCGACAGTACTCTCGCTGGTGATTTTATGCGGACATTGGCATGGATTTGCCCGTTTATGTACATGAATACCACATTGCTCAGTATCCTCAATGGACTTGGTAAAGCGAATAGTTCCTTTGTGAACAATGTGTGTGGGCTCGCTGTGCGAATCTCCGGCGTTTGGATTGGAATAGGTATGTTCGGAATGAACGGATATCTTTGGGGGCTCCTGATTAGCCAGTTGCTTGTAAGTCTCCTCTGTGTGTCTCAACTTGGTTTGTATATAGAAAAAAGGGAACTGTATTAGCTCAGTTCCCTCTGCTACCGTTTTCTCTATAACATTTTGATAATCAGTTTAACAAGTACCGGATTGACGTAGGTTTCGAGTACGATTCCTGACAAGAACATAATAAATACAAACAGTAGTTTCGCCCGATTCCATCGGCTCTCTGGATATCGAAACCAATATGCAAACAGCATACCATACCCCATCGCATAAAAAATTCCCTGTGGCAAAATGCCGGCAATACACAGTAGGATGCCTTTGATTCCAAGTTGCATAACTGCTGTTACAGACATCATTCCTGCGAAGAAACCGCATACAGCAAGGCATACAACCACAAATACCCTCTTCCACCGGAAACAGCCAAGAACACAGACTATAGAGAGAAGTAATGTGCGCGCCTTTATCACATACCACAGATATTTCTCACTAATAATATTGGTCTTAAGATAGCGTTCCAGATTGCTTCTTAAAAATATTTCCGATAATAACGCACTCTCCTTCGCAACCAGATTTTCATATATAATTCCAATTAAAAAGCCAACTGCTAAAAATAGAATTAGAAGTTGGCCTTTGCTCTTTTTTATCCGCATATAGGTACCTCCAAAACAGATACTTCATTATATGCCTCAACTTGATATTTATTCTTGTTATCTCTTACTTCCCGTACTTAACTGCGTAAGC
>JAZQEK010000105.1:0-1736 GCA_045538995.1 Acetatifactor sp.
AAAGACCATCCTTTCGGATGGTCTTTTTTATTGGCAGAGGATGAGGGATTCGAATTTGCTGAGGAAAGTCCATTGGTTGCCAAATGACCACATCTGGTATCATTAAGTTCAGATCAGTTTCCAAAATGTACGCTATGTACCATATGGAACATACTTAGAAAACCGCTAAAGGGAAAAAATAAGGGAAAACTTTTGGAAAGCTATGTTCCCCCATCCCCAAAACGCTCACAGCAGGTGCAAAAAATTCGCCGAAATTTTCGGCGAATTTTTCTTTGTTCCGGGGGCAGAAGAAATTAGCCGAACTGTTCGGCTATTATTGCTATAGCAATAATAGCACATAGCAGAAAAATGGGCAAGTAAAGAAGCCACCCAAAGTACCCCCTCGACCGTCGACATTTTGAAGCAGATTCCCATTGCGGCGCAATCAGTTTTTAAAGCCGTTTTTTGAGGCCCTGTGTGTTTATATTCCTAATGCAGAATCAAGGGTTAAACTGTCGACAAATTCAAATGCTTTCACCACCTGCTTTTGGGCTGTGACATGGATTAACATCACGCAGCCAAAATCGTGAAAAAGCGATACTCTTATCTTTCTCCATATGTACCTTTCCTTCATTCCTCCCGTTCTTTCTGAAAGAAGGAATGAATGATTATTATATCAGTTATTATTTGATCTGTTATTATTACTTCATTTATTATTTGCGTGGGATTTTCCTGCGCAGATCTTTCCAAGATTGGGCGAGCCTATCTTGGAAAACCCAAGCCTGGTTTGCATGGCAGAATATTAGCAATATTTTCATCGATCATTTCATCAATCGCTCCAACAGGTCAATGAGCGATGAACAGCAATCAAGCGTTCCGCAGGAATGCGTAGCCACAGAAGTTTTCTGTGTTTCCGGGGTTTGGGAGACTCCCAACAAGCATGAACCCACGCATCCCCGCCTCGGCGGGAATGCGTGGGTTTTGTCTTTTGTATATACAAAGGCATTGCTTGCTGGTATCAGTATGTATTATTGAACAAGCAATTTCGTTCCATCTGCTAACCGGATATGGTCCACCTCGTCCACTACAATGGGAGAGCGTGCTTTCAGCACATTGTAGCCATCCCAGCGGCTCCAGTTGTCCTCCAGCATGATTTCGGTTCCGTCTTTCATCACTGCAAAGACATGATTGCCGTCCCATTCAAATGCGGGATACAGACCGGTGAATTCATAAGTAATTGTGGCGCTCAGTGCATTCAGCTTTATAGAAGTAACGGTAATATCTTCCAGAACGTACTCATATTCACCGTCTCCATCGCCATAGCGCTTATACACCTGCCCCTTGGTAGCAACGGGTGCGGTCAGCAGTTCTCTACTTGCCTCTTCTGCAGTTTCTGCCCGGAAAGAGAAGCTGAACTCCCAATCAGCGTCCAGAAGAACCTCTGTTGTATTCACAGGGCCTTCGTAACAGTATTGGCCGAGCTCATCGGAAATTTCTTTCAGAAGGTCAACATCGGTAGTGATCCGAATAACATCTGTCAGAACAACTTTCCATTCTACATTGGGATCGAAGGGATTACGGGAACCTTCACCGGGTTTGGGCTGCACTTCAATAACGAAGTTTTCTGTATTTGTCTTTCCATCGCCATCGTCCATAAAAAACCAGGTGATGACATCTTCCTCAAAACCATCGGGATATACAATGGGCTTATCCCATTCACCGACCATATCCAAACGGGAGATGAGAGTGCCATCCTC
>JAZQEK010000106.1:0-10287 GCA_045538995.1 Acetatifactor sp.
AGTACATCTCCTTTTTGGTGGATTGGTTAAATGGTTTCTAGTCAACTCTATTTTACCATAAATCATTGAGGAGATGTTTTTATTTTGTAACGAAAAAACACTGCATTTATGCGGGTTTCAGGTGTTTCGCAAACACCTAAAGTATATCTAACCGTGAAGGGAGGAAACCATGAAAGATAAAAAGAATATTATTATTGCTATTCTTTCTGTATTGGTTGTGGTACTCTTGGTACTGCTTGCCTACAACTTAGGTCTAAATGCAGGACAGCGTAGTCCGCTGGCTACCAATACCAATCCAACTACAGAAAGCAGTACATCACCACAGGAAACACAGGAGGCCCAGCCTACAGCGGTACCGGACAGTGGGGAAAATGCACAGGACGGCTCTCAGGAAGCTTCTTCTGAAACAAGCGTGGGCAGCACCTCTGACGACAGACAGTCTACGGAGGAATCGAAATCTCAGGAAAGCACCTCCGATGCAAATCAGGAATCTGCTGCAGACCAGTCTCAGGAAACACAACCTGCTGCTACAGAGAAGCCTGCCGAAAGCACTCCTGCTCCGACAGAAAAGCCTGCCGCTACAGAAAAACCGGCAGCAACCGAGCAGCCTGTTGCAACACAGCAGCCAAGCGGAAACAGCTCACAGGCAGCTCATACGGAAGGCATCGTCTTAGAAATCAGTAACGATGATACCTGGGGCGAAAGTCCGAAATATTATCGTATGAACATTTTAATGACCAACAACTCAGACAAGCCCATCAATGGTTGGGAAGCCCGCATCAATGTAGGTGAAGGTGCTGCCATAGACAGTGGTTGGCGTGGTCAGTTCAGTCTGGAGAATGGTGCACTGATTATCAAAAATGAGGAGCATAATGCCAAGGTTCCTAAGGGCGGCTCCATTGACTTCGGTCTGATTATTTCCAATATCTCCGGCGACTTGAGCTACACTGTACAGGCTTCTAAAGAAACTGCTGCTGCAAACGGCTCGCAGGGCAATGGAGATAGCGGCTATGCATTGGACGTTCCTGCACCTACCACCAACGACTGGCTTTATGTAAAGGATAATAAAATCGTAGACAGCGAGGGCAAGGAGGTTTGGATCACCGGTGTCAACTGGTTTGGCTACAACACAGGTACCAATATCTTTGACGGTATTTGGAACTCAGACCTGAACACCTCTATTCAAGGCATTGCAGACCACGGCTTCAACCTTATCCGAATCCCCATGTCTGCAGAACTGCTTTTGCAATGGAAAAACGGTGAATATCCTACCGCCAATTTCAATCGTGCCACCAATTATTATTTGGAAGACATGAACAGTCTGGAGATATTTGATTATGTCATCGGTCAGTGTCGTGCCAACGGTCTGAAGATTATGATTGATATTCACTCTGCCAAGACAGATGCTTCCGGACACAACCACAATATGTGGTACAAGGATAACATCACTACCGAAAAATTCCAGGAAGCACTGGTATGGATAGCAGAGCGTTATGCCAATGATGACACTATTATTGCATACGACTTAAAGAACGAGCCTCATGGCAAGCCCAATGAAACGGACCGGGCCATTTGGAACGATTCAACGGACAAAAATAACTGGAAATACATAGCAGAGCAGACCGCTCTCATGATTTTGGAGAAAAACCCTAATGTACTGATTATGGTGGAAGGTACAGAAATTTATCCTATGGACATCCAATCCAACGGAGACTTCTCCTCCACCGACTCCAAGGATTACCACTTCAACTGGTGGGGCGGCAACCTGAGAGGCGTTGCTGATTATCCTATCGATTTGGGCAAGTATCAGAACAAGCTGGTATATTCCCCTCACGATTATGGTCCGACTGTTTATCAGCAGCCCTGGTTCTACGAAGGCTATAACTTCGACAGCCTCTACGAAGACTGCTGGCGTGACAACTGGATGTACATTTATGAGGACGGTACGGCACCTCTTCTCATTGGCGAGTGGGGCGGTTTCATGCGAGACCCTAACCTGACCTGGATGACCCACATGAGAACCTTGATTGCCAAGAACAAGCTTCATCACACCTTCTGGTGCTTCAATGCCAACTCCGGAGATACCGGCGGACTGGTATTGGATGACTTCAAGACCTGGGATGAAGAAAAGTATGCTTTCGTAAAAGAAGTTCTGTGGCAGGAAAACGGCAAGTTCGTAGGTCTGGACCACGATATTCCTCTGGGAACTGCCGGAAACGGCATCACCTTGAGCGAAGCCAAGGGATTGAAATAAATGAATTGTGCCTAACGGGCATATGAAAAAACCATAACCACTTTAACAACAAAGCGGCAGTGAACAGACGTAAAAGTCTATTTGCCGCCGTTTTGCTGAAAATGGTTATGGTTTTTTATGGATATCTCTGCGTCGGCTGTTATTTTACTCCCACGGATATTGTGCCACTACCACTTCCTCCGAAAACCGTAAGTCCTCCTCCGCATAAGGGTTCCCGAAGATACTCACCTTTTCCAGCTTCTTGCATTCATACAATGGTGAAAAGTCCTGAATAGCATTGTATTGGAGGCTGCACTCCCGCAGCTCCTGAAACTGTGCCAAAAACTGAATATCCGTCAAATCACAGCCATTCAGCTTCAAAACCTCTACCTGCGGATAATATTTCAAAAACTCCCCCAATGCAAGTGCCTCTCCGGTATTTGCATCGAAGACCATATTATAAAAGAGCTTGATTTCCCTCACACTTTCATTCCTCTGGAGCTTCTCCGGGTCCACAGCAAAGCTGCCAATGGATACCTCTTCCAAAGCAGGCAAGTTCCACACCGTCTCCATCCCCTGATAGAAGCTTCCGGACAAATACAAGGTCTCCAGCGTCTCCAGCTGTCCCAGCACAGACACATCCACCACATTACCGTTTCCGAAATCCGCCGGATTATCATCCGTATACAAATTTAACACTCTGAGGCTCGACAACCTGCCCAAAACCTCCAATGCGTCCTGAGAATCAATACAGACGTCCAGATTTTCCACCTTTTTCAAATGTGCCAAATCCTGCGCCTCCACATATCCCCCCTGCAAAAACCGAAGTACCCGCAGGTTCGGCATATGCTGCAGAAAGTCCGCCTCCGGGTAGGTTTCCGCCTCTATATGCAACTCCTCCAGCCGGGTCAGCTTATGGAAAAAATCACAGTCCTTCAACTGCAGATTTTCCACATAAAATACCTTTAAATTGGTTAGGTCTCCCAAGGCCTCCACATGAGCAAACTTTTCGTTTCCACACTCTATCCATATTTTTTCCAACTTGGTATTTTGCTGAAAAATCTGAAGATCCAAAGGTTCGTCGCTATATTCCAGACCGGCATCTACATACACTTCCTTCAGATTAATGCATTCCTCTATACTATCCAGATACCCGATGTCGAAAAAGTTCCCTATGTAAAGCACCTCTATCTCTGCTAAATCCACACTGTTTTTTATCTTCTCCAAGGACTCGTCCGTCCGCACATAGGTAATCCGAGCATCTTCCGCAAAGGTCATTTTGGACAAATCCACGGAATTGTAGGTATCCACACGGGTAATCCCCGGAAACATCGTGAAATCCGTAGGCGTATTTGCATTGGCACAGGTCCACTGCTTTATGGTCTCCTGAAAGGCTTCCTCACTATCACAGTCCTTGTAATCTGAGAAGCTGTAATGAAGCACATTAAAGCCCTCTCCCTCATTCAAGTAGTCATACTCTATATAACGAAGAGAGGCGAATTCCTGAGGTGTAATCTCCTCATACTTCTTGCCGAAAATATCCTGACAAAAAATCCGCAGCAGGTCTCCGTCCTCTTCCCGCACAGGCTCACCCGGTTGCTCCACCAGTTCCGACTCCCTAGCAGGTACATTATACTCCCAAATCTCCTTTATGATGAGGATAGCGATGAGGAGAAACACTGCCAGTACAACAGCTATCCACTTCAACGCCTTCGCAGTCTGTGCATCCCCGTCTATATGACGGATATTCACATCCAGTATCAGTCGCCCTTCCGTCTCATCAATCCGGTACCGCTGTCCACAGTACCTGCACAAAGCATGCTTTTTATCCACCATAGTCAGGACTGCTCCACAGTTTTCACACTCCAGCTTCAAGAGCTTGGGACTGGTATTCTTCTTGGAGGTTTTGATTCTTTTCGTTTTCATATGTTAGTCCTCTAGTTCCACATAACCCTTTACCACCTTCACCTCTTCGGAAAAAGGCAGCTCCTCATAAGGATTGTCATATACATACACCTTTTCCAGCTTCTTACAGGCATTCAAGGGGGAAAAGTCCACGATTTTGTTGGACTGTAAATTGCAAATCCTCAAGTTCGGATACTCTGTCAGAAAAGAAACATTAGTCAGTTGGCACTTTCGCAGATTCACATCCTCCACATTAGGAAAGAGCTTCAAAAAGTCTTTTTCCGAAATTGCCTCCCCGGTGATCACATCCACCACACTGTTTCCTGCCAGAGATATGGTTTTTATTCTGTCATTCCGCTTCAATTGCCCCGGGTCTACCTGATTTTTTCCCAGTAGCAAACCTTCCAACCGAGGATGATTATAAAGGGGCTCTACTCCGATTACCGTACATCCGTACACACTCAGCCACTCCAAGCGTGCCAGTCCTCCCAGACAGGAAATGTTCACGGCTTCCTTATTCCAGCCATTCCCTTTGGTATCCTCCAACTCCAAACTCAGACTTCTCAGCTTCGAACACTTCGAAAGTGCCTCCAAAGCCTGCGATGTATCTATGGCAATATTCAAAACTTCTATTTCCGGCAGTACTGACAGCTCCCTTGCTGACAGACAGCCCTTATTCGTACAAAACTCCTTCAGATTCGGAAGCTCCTCCAACATAGGGTAGCTCACTTCCTCCTCCATTTTCAAATGCAACACTTCCAAATCCTTCAGGTTTTTCCAAAAGTCATAGGCAATACTTCCCGGATAATTCAAGTACAGCTTCTTCAAATGCACCTGTTTTCCCAGTACTTCCGGATTCTCATAACCACCTACATTACTATCTATCCACAGAGTCTCCAAATCCTTCCCCACTAAAAGCTGCTTCATATCCAAGCTCTCACTGGTGAAGCCACTCAGATACAATTCCTTTAAGCTGGTATACTCCTCCAACCCTTCCATCTCTACATTACTGCTGTTAATTTCCAGATGAAGCACCTCCACCGTTGCCGGATTCAGGGATTCCCGCACATACTGCAACGCATCATTGGTACAAAGGTAGGTAATCTCCGCCTCCTTGGAAAAGGTCATCACCGCTGTGAAATTATCGATACGGGTCAATCCTGTAAACATGGTAAAATCCATAGGCAAATGCATATTCACACCCGCCCAGCATTGAATGGTCTTTTGGAATTCCTCCTCGCTGGCACAGTCCTTGTAATCCACGAAGCTGTAATACAGCTCCGTAGCATCCTGTCTGGCATGAAATTCCCAGGATATATACCGAATAGAAGCAAACTCCTCCTTGGTAATATCCTTGTACTTTTTACCGAAGACCTCCTCACAGAACAGTACCAGCACCTCATCGTTATCCACCCACTCTGCTTCGTCCCGAGTGTTCATCAGCTCCGACTCTCTGGCCGGTACATTCCGGTCCCAAATCACCTTAATCATTCCTATGGCAATCACCAGAAAAATCAACAATACCACTATCAGAGTTTTCAGTGCCCGATGTCCCTGCACTCCATTGCCCCGATAGGTAATATTCACATCCAAAGTCACTCGACCCTGCGCCTCGTCCAGCAAGTATCTTTTTCCACAATACTTGCAAAAAGCGTGTCCATTATCCACTATTTCCAACCCGGCTCCACAGCTTTCACACTTTAACCACAGGGAACCGGTATTTTTTTCCTTTTTCATTACAACCTCTCTAACAGTACACGTTCTCCGTACTTTTCCTGCAAAGTCTCCCAATCCGCTTCCTCGATATACCAGCCGGCGGTTCCTTCTATGGTCAGCTTCTTCAAATTAGGACATTGCAAAATCCCCTCTACGATTTCATAGACCTGCCCCTTCTCTATCACCGGGAACTCCAAATATACCTCCTCCAGTCCCTCAAACCCCTGTAAAAAAGCAGCTTCTGTCAAGACAGGTCTTTGCAAATACAGCCTTTTCACTCCCTGAATATCCTCCAAGAAGCGAAAATCCACCAACTCCTTTTCAGCATACATAATGACTTCTTCCAGCGTTTCCGGATTCGCCTGTTGAAAAAGCTTAGGCTGACGATTTTGGGACAGACCATCCCTACAGGTGATACTGCGTATCACATTCTCCTTAGGCAGCTCATAATCTCCCCAAGCTCCGGTCAAAAGCTCCAGCTTGGTTACTCCGCCGAAATAGCGTACATCCTGTGGCAAAAAACCACTGTAGCCGTATGCATTCTTAATCAAACAACTCCTTGTCCCGGACGGAAATACACCTTCCTCTGCAAGCGTAACCTGCTCTTTAAGGGTACTTGCCACCTCCGAAGCAGTCGGCTCTTCAAAGCTGTAGGTAAACACATATCCGTCCTGCCATTCCAACCGCAGATACTTTATCTCTGCTAAGTCCTCCTCCGACAGCTCTGCTACCGGACACCGGTAAGCCTCCAGCAAAAAGTCACGAAACACACCACTAAATCGACTGGCATTCTTCACCAGCTGTGCCGTATATATCTGATAAATCAAAATACCCACGATTGCCAGCACCAGTATGGTTCCCACCAGCACGGAAATCAGCTTGATAACCGGCACTTCCACCTTCCAGTGCTTCTGCAGGGGAGTTGCCTCATAAAAGCTGTTGCCGCAAGCCGTACATACATATGTATTTTTTCCTGTCTTCTTAAGCTTGCCACCACATGACTGACACTCCATGTAACAAAACGCTCCTATCCAAAGCCGAGTGAAACACCCCTTCCATCAGAGACATTCCACCCGGCTTTCCTTTTTCTACAATAACTGCTCCCAATACCCCTTGGTAGTAGCATTGCATTCGATTTCTGCCACAGATTTCACCATACTATACAGCCCCACATCCAACTGAACCAAGGATTTTCCCAAGCTTTCCGTCCAGGCTATCATAGCCTTCGCCGCCATATTCCGCCAGCGGGTAATGGGCGACTGTATGGACAGTGCTATCAATTTCCTACCCTTTAAGGGATATTTATCCAGATACTGCACCACCATATCCAATGGCAAAATACCCTCGCCCAGATTTCCCAGACCTAAGGAATCCCCCATTCTCTTAGGGTAAAGTCTGCCATCGATTTCCCTCTCGCACAGCTCGAAAAATTCATCTACAAAACGTTCCTGCCGAAACAAATAATAAGCATAGGTAAAGTATTTCGGGAAATCCCCCTCCATCAGCTCAAACAAGTCCTCCGACAAATCCATCTGAAACCGCTTTGCCACCTGAATACATTGGTGAAACTGTTCCTTTTTATTCTCTGCTACGAGTGTCTCCAAGTCCAAAGTCTCCAACAAAGCCTGTATTTCCACACAAACCACCGCAGCATTCTCTATTTCACTATCCTCGAAGTAATCGGCTATCCAGCACAAACGCACCACAGCATCCATATCCATGGGGTATCGTTTCAGCTCACGCAGATACGCACAGGTCATCTCTATCGGCTCCTCCACCATAGACATACCTGCACAAGGTCCTTCATCAATCAGACCCTCCATGATTTCACCTACACCCTGTAACTGCTCCCTGGTCAGATTCCCCTGTATCAGACGTGCATGCAAATCACACTTCTGCACACAGACATACGCCAGATAAGCATTCAAGATAGAATTCTTGCAGCCATGACAGAGAATCCATTCCCTCTTCTCCTCGGTATCTGCTACCAATTCTTCCACCACATCGATTTTGCCCCAGCCCTTCAGCTTCTTGGCCAATTCAAAATACAAATCCTGCTTTTTCTGCTGCGGCCAATCTGCCACATTCATGGTCACATAACTGGTAAATTCCTCGCAGTAACCCAGATTTTGGAACAAATAACACACTTGCTCATTGTCCGACAAATCAAACAATGCCAGCAGACTTAAGCCCAACTTCACTGTCTCGCACTTGGTTCCCTCTCTGGCAAAATAATAGCCCAGATTCGCCACCTTTCCGGCATGATAATCCTCCTGATGCTCCATAATGGCACTTAAAAGAGGGGCTCTCTTTGCGGCTGTCTGAAAATCAGCTGCCACTTCCTCCTCAAACCGCTTCAATGCCTCTGCCACATCCAGCTGCAAATACTCTTTTAATGTTTGCACGAAGTCGCTGTCCTCACCCTTTCCGGAAGAATGATGTCCCAGTATCCCTTCCATGGCTCCCGGTGCAAACCGCAGCTCATTCTCCTTATATTCATGCTCCTCCGGCTCGAAATCCTCCGGCAGCTCACCGGTAGTGCGGATAAGGGTTTCAATTCGCTCAAAAATACTTTTCTTTTCCTTGTATATGGTCTTCATTATAAAATCCCCCCTAGATACTCTTACTACCTTGCAGGCTCTGATTTCCGGCTTAACAAAAATACATCCCTACAAATCGGTCTTACCATAAGCTCTCCTTACCTACTCAACCTCCAGTGCCTTGCCGAACTGCGTCTCATACAGCTCCGTATATACACCACCAGCCTTCACCAGTTCAGAGTGTACACCACGCTCCACAATCACACCATCCTTCACTACCAGGATTTCGTCGGCTGCCAGAATGGTGGACAAACGATGTGCAATCAAAATACTGGTTCTGGAGTGAATAATCGGGTCAATGGCCTCCTGAATCTTACTCTCTGAAATAGAATCCAAAGAGGCGGTTGCCTCATCAAAAATAAACAGTACAGGATTCTTTAAAAGCACTCGGGCGATGGAAATACGCTGCTTTTCACCACCGGACAGCTTCAGTCCCCGATTACCTACCACCGCATCCAAGCCCTTTTCCTGATTCTGAATAAATTCATAAATATTTGCTTTCTTGCAGGCTTCAATCAATTCCTCTTCTGTAGCATCCGGCTTTGCATAGAGCAGGTTCTCACGAATGGTTCCGTTGAACAGATAGGTTTCCTGACTAACAATACCGATGTTTTCACGTAAGAAGCCCAAATCCAGCTTCCGCACATCTACTCCGTCAAAGGTTACTGTGCCGGAATTTACATCATACAAACGTGGTATCAGGTTGATAATCGTACTCTTTCCGGAGCCGGAAGGTCCTACGATGGCGATACTGTTACCGCTCTTTAGCTCAAAATTAATATCCTTCAGAATGGTTCTTTCTTCGTTATATGAGAACTCTACATGCTGAAATTCTACATTACCCTCTGCAGACTTTGGCACAATAGCATCCGGCGCATTCTGGATTTCTACCGGCATGTCAAAATACTCGAAAATACGGGTAAACAGTGCCATAGAACGAATCCACTCCACCTGAATATTCAACAGCGAATTTACTGGACCATACATCTTGCCAAGCAAGGCTACCAGTACCGTAATATCACCTACGGAAAGGTCGGAGTGATACTTCATCATCAAAATACCACCCACCAGATACAACAGCATAGGTCCCACACTGGAAAAGGTATTGATGATTACCATAAACCATCGTCCAGCCATGCTTTCCTTTATGTTCAGACGAATCATACGATAATTGGCTTCTCTGTATTTCTCGAACTCCTGCTCCTCCTTACCAAAGAGCTTCACCAACAGCTGACCGCTGACAGACAGAGTTTCGTTCAGAATACCATTGATTTGGTCATTGCAATCCTGTGCCTCACGGGTCAAGGTCCAACGGGTTTTGCCCGCCCATCTGGTAGGAATGGTAAAGAGCGGTATCACTGCAATACCTACCAGAGCCAGTATCCAATTCTCCTGAAACATAATCACCACTGCACAGCCTAAAGTGATTACATTAGACAGAATAGAGGTAAAGGTACTGGTAATCACCCGTTCCACCCCGGAAATATCACTGGTCATACGGGTGATAATGTCACCTTGATTATTCGAGGTAAAAAATCCTTGCGACATTTTCTGCAAATGCTTAAACATCTTGTTACGAATGTCAAAAGTAATATGCTGCGCAATCCAGTTATTTAAGTAGCTCTCCCCTACCTGAATCAGAGTGGAACCGAGGCTGACTCCGAGAGATGCTACTATCAGGATTATCAGCATCTTCATATTCTTTCCCAGCAACCCCTCGTCAATAATGCGCCCCGTCAAAACAGACGGCAACAATCCCAGTACGGAAGACAGCACAATACACCCCAGCACAATCAACAACTGCTTCCAGTACGGTAGCAGATAAGAAAAAAT
>JAZQEK010000107.1:0-1741 GCA_045538995.1 Acetatifactor sp.
AGGATTTTACCTGAAGTGGGCTGCTCGATGCCCATGATCAGCTTAGCAAGCGTAGATTTGCCACCGCCATTAGGACCTGTAATGGCAATAAATTGATTGTCATCCAAAACAAGACTGATATCTTTTATAATTTCTTTCTGGACTGACTTTTCATCAGAAACCTGAAAGGATATATTTTGTAGCTCTAACATGGTATTCCTCCTGGATGGTTGCTATAAAGGTAATATTCAAGTGCAAAAAATCTGTAATAAATTACCACATTTTACAGTATACCACAAAATTAGAAAAAACCATACTATTTTATGAAATAAGATTGTAAAAGTTCAGACAACAAGTGACGTTCAGCCGCGCCCATTCGCAAAATCACCCCTTCGGGGCTTTCCGCTGCTACGCAGCTACCTTTTGCGAACAAGACTGAAAGTCTTGTTTATATGCAGGGCGTTCCCTCAGAGAAAATACACGAATGGTTACTGTCCACAGGCCAACTTGCGATAAACAAACCGATGGTGTAGACTAATCTCAAGTCGAAACCATCGGTTTTCTTTATCCAAATATCTGGGACACTCTGTTAAATAAATTTGTGCCTTCATTTTGGCGTATCTGAATAAGCATGCTCATGCTTTGACAGAGATACTCGATGGACTCGAAGCCCCTGAATGTCACGGCCTGCTGTTGCTTCCGTTTGTATTGTCTGAGTAACCGCTCAGATTCATTGTTAGTGGCTGGAACCCTGTGATCATGCAGGAAAAGTAGATGATTGGACATATATTCTTCCATCCTCAGGTACAGGTTATAACCATCTTTATAATACTCACTTGCCGGAACGTATTCGTATTCTTCTTTTGCTTTCTGTAGTATCGCTCGGTAGCGTTCTTCGAACCCACTGACTTTCTCGGTATCGGGTTCCGCTTCCTGTGGCAAACAATTCCGGTAGTGGATCATTTCCTGTATCAGTGACCGCATTTCTTTGTTCCAAGTCCGGTCAGCTTCATTCTCTATGCTGTCCTTCAGATAACGAAGCACATGGGCAAGACACTCCTGATGATCTGTGCCATAATGAAAAAAGGTCTTCTCGTGATCGTGGACAAGGATCCCCTGGTAGTCTTCAACCGGTGTACCTTTTACTCCTTCATGCCCTTTTTTTCTGCTTGCAAAATACATTGCTTTCCCATTTGGGGCAGCGCACACAAAGACATAGGCATTTTTCCCGTTTTCCTTTGCATTGGTACAATCCGTATGCATAACAGGAGAAAGCAACAGATCTGCAAACATTGTTTTTCGTTCCCGGTCTGTTTTTTCAGCAAATTCCCTGCTGAGTTTATTTATCATACCTTTGGATATGTTGAGTCTGCCATCGGTCAGATCAGAGAGGAATTTTCTGCTCTTATCAATGGAAGTACAGCAATCATTATTCAGCAGGAAAAGAAAAGCTTTGACACTTCCGCCGTAATTCACTTCATCCACGACACCGGCGGGGAATTCTGCATGGATCCGTTCACCGGTTTTAGAGTTATAATTCACATCTGCGTGGTATTCTGTGACCTCCAGTATTGTGCGTACATTGACCAGCTGTTTTACAATCGTTTTTGAAGTTTTTTTGAAATCGGGATCTTCCAATACTTCCCGGGGCGGTGGCAGCAGGATCGGTTCTGTGGTAGGAATCTGTTTTTTTCTGCCATGCGCAGGATGACCCGGCTGGGCACCCGGCTTGCGGTCACTTTTTTCCCGGCTGTTGGATATC
>JAZQEK010000108.1:0-4716 GCA_045538995.1 Acetatifactor sp.
TGAGGAACGTGCGGCTTTGTCTGCGCGGATGAAGCAGGTGGCAGACGGACAGGGTGCCATGCGGCTGGCGAAAGCTTTATTGGAAGAATTGGATAAGGAAAGGTAAAAGCATATGAAGAGTCCTTCAGAGGTTTGGTCTTATCTAAAACAGAATATCAAAAAGGAATGGAAGGTAGCCTTTTTCACAACCTTGCTGTTGGGAATTATGATACACATGCCTATGATGCTTCGGGATATTCCCAATCATGATGGTTTGGACAGTATGCATTTTAATCAAAATATGATTACCTCAGGACGTTGGTTTCTCTCTGTTGCCTGTGGGATTTCCTCTTATTATACCTTGCCGTGGCTGATTGGATTGCTGGCAATGGTTTATCTGGGGTTGGCCAGTGTGGTATTGGTGGATTTTCTGGAGGTAAAAGGGACTGCACCGATTGTGCTTATGAGTGGTCTTTTGGTGTCTTTTCCGTCCATAGCCTCGACCTTCGCGTATGTATTTACCATGGACGGTTTTATGCTGGCATTGTTTCTGGCCATATTGTCCGTGTGGCTGACGAAACGTAGCCGTTTGGGTTTTGTGTATGGTGCCATTTGTCTGGCATTTAGTCTGGGAATTTATCAGGCATATCTGCCTTTTGCGGTGCTGTTGAGTATTTATGGTATTCTGATGATTGCCATGCATGAGGGAGATTTTAAGGACAAGCTTATTCAGGCACTGCATTATCTCTATATGGGTGGATTCGGAATCATAGGTTACTTTGTGACCTTGCAGATTTTGTTAAAAATCCAAGGGAAGGAAATGTCTTCTTATCATGGTGGAAACAGTATGGGAACCATGGGAGTGTCTGAAATACTGGATACCATCAAGCGGATGTATACCGATTTCTTTGCCTTTACCCTAAAGGGGAATGTATTGATTAATAATATTTTTTCTGCTACTGTGGTGGCAGGTTTGGTGATTTTGACACTGGTGACACTTATTCGCCTGACTTCCTTAAAGAAGTGGTGGAAGAGTGTCTGGTTATATATTTTGCTGTTATTGTTGGTGGTTGGACTGCCGGTCTCCACGAATATTATGTTGCTGATTTCTCCGGAGGTTACTTATCATGCATTGATGCGTTATCAGTGGGTGCTGTATCCTATTCTGATGGTGGCATTTGTGGCAAAATACGGGGAGTATCTGATTAAAAATGTTTGGCGGGAGTGGGCGTTATTGCTTACTGCCGGGGTGCTGTTATGGAATTTTGTGGTAACGGACCAGATTGCCTATTCCAACTTGCAGAAAAAGTATGAAAAGACCTATGCGTACTGTGTGCGACTGCTGGATCGTATCGAACAGACGCAAGGGTATTACCAAGGCATCCCTATTGCCATGATTGGTGTAGTGGGCGAAGAACCCTACCCGGAAACAGACATTACCTGGGATGTTACTTCTAACCTAATCGGTATGAATCAGGACGGTCTGTTGTACACCGGAAATAATTATGAGTTGTTCATAAAGCACTATTTGGGTGCTACCTTGAACATCCTCCCGGCGGAGGCTATGGCAGAGATGTACTACAGTCCTGCTTACCGGGAAATGAACAGCTTCCCCGCCGCCGATTCCATCCGCATCATCGATGGTATCATGTATATCAAAACCGAGAATAAAGAGTAGATAGAAAGAGAGGTTTCACATGGCTTTATTGTCCATCGTACTTCCTTCATATAATGAGGAACAGAACATAGCAAACACAGCCAAGGTACTGGCAGAACTTTTGGAAAAGGAACAAATCGACTATGAGCTGGTGTTTGTCAGTGATGGCTCCAAGGATGCTACCTACGAGGAAATTTTAAAGGCGGCAGAGAATAACCCCAGAGTAAAAGGGGCGAAATTCAGCCGCAATTTCGGCAAGGAGGCTTGTATTTTTGCAGGACTGCGTCTGACTACCGGAGATGCAGTAATTGTCATGGACTGTGACTTGCAGCATCCGCCGCAGGTGATACCGCAGATGTGGAAGCTGTGGCAGGAGGGCTACGAGGTGGTTGAGGGCGTGAAGACCAGCCGTGGCAAGGAAAGCTTGGCGCATAAGCTGTCTGCCGGTCTCTTTTACAAGATTATGAGCAAATTAATCAAGATGGATATGAATGCCTCTTCCGATTATAAACTGTTGGACAGAAAGGTAGTGGATGTACTGTTGGAGCTGCCGGAGCGGAATACCTTTTTCCGTGCACTTACCTTTTGGGCAGGCTTTCATACGACAACGGTGGAGTATGAGGTGCAGGAAAGAATTTATGGCACCAGCAAATGGTCTGTCATAAGTCTCATGAAGTATGCTATCACCAACGCTACTTCCTTCAGTACCCTTCCTTTGCAGCTAGTAACGGTGATGGGTGTGATTTCCATACTGTTTAGTGTAGTGCTGGCCATCCAAACCACGGTACGTTATTTCATGGGCAATTCCGTGGAAGGCTTTACCACCGTGATTTTGCTGATACTGATAATCGGTGGCTTTATTATGCTGAGTTTGGGAATTATCGGTCATTATATTGCCCGTATTTATGAAGAAGTGAAGGGCAGACCCAAGTATATCATCAGTGATGTAACAGAAAATGTGAAAGGCGATGCCATCGGTACTTGGAAGAAGTAGGTCGCATTTATCGAGCAGATGTGGATTGAGAGGAAAAGATAGAGAGGAACTCGTTTCATGAAGAAAAGAGTCGTTAGTATAGAATTGTTGCGTATATTGGCCATGATGATGGTGGTAATGCTGCATTATCTGGGCAAGGGAAAGCTGTTGCCGGAGCTGACAGGGGCTATGTCCGTCAATGGGTATGTGGCATGGGGCTTGGAAACACTGTCTATTGTGGCAGTAAATGTGTACATGCTCATCAGCGGATACTTTCTGGTGAACAGTCAGTTCAAACCGGGCAGATTGGTGGAACTGCTTTGCCAGACCATCTTTTATAGTGTGTTGGTATGGATTGTGCTGGTGGCAGCAGGAGTGGTGTCCCTGAGCAACTTGGATTTGTACCATATTTTGCTCATGGTTTTCCCAGTGCAGATGGAGCATTATTGGTTTATTACCGCATATGTGATAATGTATTTGTTCAGTCCGGTTTTGAGCGTGGCAGTGAAGCATATGGAGCAGAAGCAGCTGCGAAACACTATATTGGCTTTGCTGGCATTCTTCGGCTTGAGTAAGTCTATATTGCCGGTGGAGCTGGCTATTGACAAATGGGGCTATGACGGACTGTGGTTTATGTGTGTCTTCTTGGTGGCTGCGTATATCCGCCTGTATGGTATCCCCTTTTTTGGCAAAGGAAAAGGCAGGGCATTGTGCTGTTATCTGGCCGGTTGTGCGGGGATTTTCGTGATTACCTTTGTAGTAAGAGCATTTTACTTAAAGACCGGAAGTCTGGACCATTTCATTCAGACTGCGTATGATTATAACCATGTGCTGAATTTGTTCGCGGCAGTGAGTTTGTTTGCAGTATTTTTGAATATGGAGCTGTCTACAGAGGGCAGACTGGCAAAGGTGGTATACAAGGTGGCACCCTATTCTTTGGGCGTGTATTTGTTACACGAACAGATGGAGGTGCGTTATCTTTGGCCGCAATGGTTAGGGGCTTCTTTGGAAGGAAATGTGTTGTTGTTTGTGCTTCGCTGTATTGCCGCAGTAGTGGTGGTTTATATCGTAGGAACACTGGTGGATATGCTGAGAAGTGTGCTGTTTCGCGGTGGGAAGCAGGTGCTTGGTAGAATTTTTAGGAAGGCATAGGCACAATTAAACGTTTGGGAAGTAGAGAGAATACATGATAAACAATTTGAAAAACAATGCAAAATTGAATAAGGCACTGCAGGTTCTATTCCCCATTGTTCTGTTCTTGTACCCGCTGCGTCATATCCGGGTAGGGGTAGGCTGGACGGATACCGCCTACAATTATGGCAACTTTGCATACATGGAAAACATGGACGATATGTGGCTGTTTAGTACTTACTTGGGGACTGCCCTGGGGAACTTCTTTACCAAGCTGCCCTTGGGAGATACCATGCTGGGACTAAACTTGTACACCGGACTTTTCGTCAGTGTGTTGACAGTGGCTGGATACTTTTTCTTTGTAAAGGGCGTGAAGCTGTCACCGGTGCTGACCTTTGTGGCAGAGTTTGTGGTGGTGAATTTGTGCTGGTGTCCTACCGCACTGTTGTACAATTATTTGTCCTTTACCCTTTTGGGGGCGGGTATGGTGCTTCTCTATTTTGCCTTGATGAAGTGTAAGCGGGAGAAGCTTTGTTTCGTGTTGGCAGGAATTTGTCTGGGTGTCAATGTATTCGTGCGTTTGCCCAATCTGACCAATATGGCACTGATTGTGGCAGTATGGGCTATGGGGATTATTCGTCGGGAAAAGCTTGGGAAGGTATTACAGCAGACCGGTTGGTGTATTCTGGGCTACGTAATAGGTCTGGGTAGTGTTTTCGGTCTGATTAGTCTGAAGTATGGTGCCGGCAATTATATCAATGGTGTGGTACGATTGTTATCCATGCCTTCTGAGGCAGCAGATTATTCTCCTATAGAGATGGTGCTGCAGCAGGTGCGCAACTATAAACAAAATTTAATTTGGATAGGTTGGCTGTTGCTGTTCGTGGTGTTGGGAACTATAGTGTATCAAATACTGCCGAAGTCCTGGAAATGGTTGAAAAATATCGGTTATGTAGGGGCAGTGTTCTGTGGCTTC
>JAZQEK010000109.1:0-1989 GCA_045538995.1 Acetatifactor sp.
CCCAAACCAAGCGCCGCCTGGAGGGTATGGTGAAAGGCATGCCGCCAAAGCTTGTGAAGGATTTCCGTGTCAGTCTGATGCATGATGAAACAGTCGTGTTTGAAAAAACAATTACCGACAATGCGGAGCGTCTGTGCATAATCAATACCGGCGAACCGGTAAAGGCAGATACGGTATTCATTCAGATCGAAGCCACATACGGCAGCAAATACGCAAGCGTATTTGAAGTGAGAGTATATTAAAAAGAAGCGGAGTGTTCAAATAGAACACTCCGCTGCAGTCTGTCAAAGAACCTCTGTTTTCGTTAGGCGGAAACAGGGGGGTTAGCGTATTTGAGGGTAAATATGAGGCAGATTTTGAAGGAAACGGAGTTATTCCAACTCCAATTTGCCAGCTTTTTTAGATTCATGGCAGCATATTTCAGCCTGACCCATCTTGTAACTGCGGCCAGACCTCTGTGGTGTGTATATCTCATTGCATGCTTCTCTTTTGCATCCGCAAAGACTCTTTCAATTGTCTCTTTGCGCTGTGCATAAATTTTCTTCGCACGCTCCGTTTTCCGTATCTGTTCTACCAAATCCAGATACTCCTGCCAAATGTGCGCTGTGTATATCTTTTGCCCCTTCTCATTGGCTCCGCATTTTGCCTTACAGGGACAATTTACGCAATCCTTCGGTGTGCTCCGGTAGGTTCTCTTTCCCTCCCGGTCTGTTGTGGTATGTCTTAATATACCTCCCCGTGGACAGGTGTAGGTATCATTTGCTGGATCGTAGGTATATTCCCAGGGTTTATATCTTTCTTGGCTTCCGGTGTATCTTGTGTAAGGAAGAATCGGTACTTTACCATCATCCAGAGTTTTCTTTGCAATCCATGGTGTCTTATATCCGGCATCCATTGTTACGAACTGTACATTATGCTTTTTGGTTACGTCATCATATACCTTATCCCAGGCTACACTGTCATGGACATTGCCTGCTGTTACTTCTACTCCTAATACAAATCCTCTGCTGTCACAGGCAGTATGGGCCTCATAAGCAAACTGCCGCTCATGCTCTCCCTTTACAAACATACCGCTGTCCGGATCTGTGGTGGATACTGTCTTTTCTGTGGTTCCGCCGTCGGTGGGAGGGGTGGGATCGTCGTCATCATGGTCGTCTTCTATGGGCTTCTTTCCCAGTTTTTCACGCTCTATGTTGACCTCGCGGCGCAGCTGCCCGGAGTATACCTTTGCGGCCTTCTTCACTTGTTCCTTCTGGTACTTCTTCTTGTTGGCACTGGCCTTGATATGGGTTCCATCGATAAAAATCGTACTGGGGTCTACCATTCGGTTATTCAGCGCCTTGTTGAGAATATGCTCAAATATCTCCGTGGTCAGTTCATCCGGAAACCGCTTGCAAAAAGCATAGCTTACCGTGGCAAAGTGAGGGATTTCGTCAAGAAGTCCATATCCCAAAAACCACCGGTATGCCAGATTGACTTCAATTTCTCGGTGTGTTTGACGCAGAGACGGGATTCCAAACAGATGCTGAATAAGTACCATCTTGATTAACACAACTGGATCCGTTCCAGGTCTGCCATTGTCATGGCAGTAATACGGATCCAACCGTTCATACAGCCATTCATAGTCCATAACCTTTTCAATCTTCCGCAGAAGATGATCTGCTGGAACCAACGAATCAATATCGATGATGATTGGTTCTTTCCGTGCGTCTTTTCTCCATTGTTCCATGAAAACACCCCCGTTTCCTTTATTATACAGGAAACAGAGGGATATTGGAAGTTCTTTGACAAGCTGAGATTCCGGTATTCGTTTGAATACCGGAATTTTTTTGCCTTTTTGTTTATTTACTTGTCATGAATGTGTATATCAAAAAAACTACAAGCGTCACTACAAATAAGATACGCAAAGATGTTTGGTATGAGTATTGTGCGGCGCTTTGACAATTTGCGAAAAGAATGTATAATAATTGATAGCGAGATTGGCTGTCT
>JAZQEK010000110.1:0-93370 GCA_045538995.1 Acetatifactor sp.
CGAATGAGTTCGGGAGTACCCGAACGAGTATGGGAATACCCGAACGAGTATGGGAATACCCGAACGAGTATGGGAATACCCGAATGAGTTCGGGAGTACCCGAACGAGTATGGGAATACCCGAATGAGTTCGGGAGTACCCGAATGAGTATGGGAGTACCCGAACGAGTATGGGAGTACCCGAATGAGTTCGGGAATACCCCCAATAAACACAGCACAAAACACGGGAGAATAAATAATAAGGAGAAAAGAAAATGGCACTTCGTAACATACGAGTAATGGGAGATGAAGTATTAACGAAAAAATGCAAAGAGGTAACGGAGATGACACCTCGTATCAAAATGCTGATAGAAGATATGCTGGATACCATGTATGATGCCAATGGTGTGGGTTTGGCTGCACCACAGGTAGGTATTTTGAAGCGTATTGTAGTGATTGATGTCCATGGGGATGAACCCTATATCTTAATCAATCCGAAGATTATAGAAACCAGCGGAGAACAGGTGGGTCAGGAAGGTTGTCTGAGCGTACCGGGCAGATCCGGTCAGGTTACCAGACCTAACTATGTAAAGGCGGAAGCATTGGATGTGAATATGCAGCCCTTTGTATTAGAAGGAACAGAGCTTTTAGCAAGAGCCATCTGTCATGAGCTGGAGCATTTGGATGGACATCTCTATGTAGAAAAGGTAGAGGGTGAATTGCAGATTGTGAATTATGATGATGTGGAAGAAATCATTGACTAATACTTAAGGGATGGAGCGTTTGGACAGAACGGAGGTATGTAGATGAAAATTGTATTTATGGGTACTCCTGATTTCGCGGCAGGAGCCTTGGAAGCATTGATAAAGGCAGGGCATGAGATTACAGCAGTGGTAACTCAGCCGGATAAGGCAAAGGGAAGAAGCGGACAGCTGCAATATCCACCGGTGAAGGAATGTGCAGTGGCACATAATATTCCTGTCATGCAGCCGGTGAAAATCAAAACCCCTGAAGCAATCGCGCAGCTGAAGCAGTATGAGGCAGATGTTTATGTAGTGGCGGCATTTGGGCAGATTTTGTCTCAGGAGATTTTGGATATTCCTAAGTTTGGCTGCTTGAACATTCATGCTTCTTTGCTTCCGAAATACAGAGGTGCTTCCCCTATACAACATGTCATTATCGATGGGGAAGAAGAAACCGGTGTAACCATTATGCAGATGGATGCAGGCGTGGATACCGGAGATATGCTTTACAAGAAGAGTATTGCCATTGAAGACAATGACACTTACGAAACCTTACATGATAAGCTCATGGTATTGGGAGGCGAAGCGATTGTGGAAGCATTGCCGCTCATAGAAGAGGGTATACTGATACCGGAGAAGCAGCAGGATGAACAAAGCTGTCATGCAGGAATGATTCGTAAGGAAATGGGGAATATAGATTTTAACAGACCGGCTGTGGAAATTCACAGATTAATCAGAGGTTTGACACCGTGGCCATCTGCTTATACCTTTTATAAGGGAAAGCAAATGAAGGTCTGGGAGGTTACGATAGAGGACAGCACCGTAAATGCGATACCGGGAACGGTAGCAGAGGTGACAAAGAATACCATTAAGGTAGCTTGCAGTGAAGGGCTGTTATGTATTATGAGTCTGCAGCTGGAAGGGAAAAAACGAATGAGCACACATGATTTTCTATTGGGTGTTAAGGTACAACCGGGAGAATGCTTTACCAAGGAGCGTTAAGAACATTATGAATAGAAAATGACGGAGGTGCTGTATGAAGCAATTACTGATTGGTTATGGATATTACGGCTTTTATTTTGACTGGACCTATTTGCTGGTTTTACTGGGTGCTATCATCTGTATGGCGGCCAGTGCCAAGGTGAACAGTACCATGAGAAAGTATCACCTGGAGAGAAACGGAGCAGGCATTACCGGAGAGGAATGTGCCCGTCGGATTTTAAATAACGAGGGTCTGTATAATGTAAAGGTAGAGTGTTTAAGCAGTAGCAGCGGAGACCATTATGACCCCAGAACCAATACCGTCAGGTTGTCTCAGGAAAACTATAATCAGGCTACCATTACCGCAGTAGGAGTAGCAGCACATGAATGCGGACATGCCATACAACATGCCAAAGGATATGCACCGCTTTCTTTGCGTACTGCATTGGTTCCTGTGGTGAATATCGGAAGTACGTTGGGATTGCCTATTATTTTAATTGGTGTATTATTCAGTTGGAATCAGACCTTGATACAAATTGGTATTTGGGCATTTGCTTTATCCGTATTGTTTCAATTGGTAACATTGCCGGTGGAATTCAATGCTTCTTCCAGAGCTGTTGCAAAGCTGGAACAGTTCGGAATACTAACCGCACAGGAAAATCAAGGTTGTAAAAAGGTGCTACGGGCAGCGGCATATACTTATGTGGCAGCAGCGGCAGCCTCTATTTTGCAGTTGTTGCGATTGGTATTGTTGTTTGGCGGCAACCGAAGAAGAAGGGATTAAGGAACAGAAAGGCTGGATGCAGTTTATGACAGAGAATGCAAGGGAAATCGTATTGGACACCCTGCTGGAAATAGAGAGAAATAAAGTGTACTCCAATCAGCTGTTAAAGGCTGTATTGGATAAGTATGATTATCTGGAGAGTCAGGACAAGCGTTTCATAAAACGTTTGACGGAGGGATGCATTGAGAGAAGAATAGAATTGGATTATTACTTGAATCAATACGCATCCGTTCCGGTAAATAAGATGAAACCGCTTATCCGCTGTTTGATGCGGATGGGGGTATATCAGATTTTATATATGGACAGTATTCCGGATGCAGCAGCCTGCAATGAAGCAGTGAAGCTGGCAGTGAAGAGGAAGTTTGTGAATTTGAAAGGCTTTGTAAACGGCGTGCTGCGAAAGATTGCCGCGAATAAAGAAAATATGCCTTTGCCGGAGGAAGAAAAGGAACCTTTGCAGTACTTATCCGTTAAGTATTCCATGCCGGAATGGACAGTGGAAATGTGGCTGCAGGAGTATGGGAAAGAGGATACACAGAAGATTTTAGAAGGACTTTCGGCGATACATCCGGTAAGTGTCCGTTTCCGAACAGATTTGACAGCAGCAGAAAGAGCGACTTATATTCAGGCTTGGGAGCAAACGGGTGCAGTGGTACAGGAGAGCACATTGTTACCTTATGTGTATACTTTGACTGGTGTAGACGGTATCAGTAGTTTGGAGGGCTTTGAGGAAGGCACTTTTACGGTACAGGATGTAAGTTCGGCTTTGAGTGTAGAAGCTGCAGGAATCAAAGCTACGGATATATGTATGGATATCTGTGCTGCTCCGGGTGGTAAGACCATGCTGGCAGCAGAGAAGGCGGCTCGGGTGCTTTCCAGAGATGTGTCAGAATATAAGGTAGAGTTAATACAGGAAAATTGCAGACGCATGCAGATAGAAGAGAAGGTGACTACAGAAGTCTGGGATGCCACAGTATATGATGCAAAGAAGCAGGAATATGCAGATATAGTGTTGATGGATGTACCCTGCTCCGGTTTGGGGGTAATGGGTAAGAAGCGTGATATTAAATATCATGTAACACCGGATAGTTTGGAGAGTTTGACACAGTTGCAAAAGCAGATTGTGGAAAGTAGTTGGCAATACGTGAAAAAGGGCGGTGTCCTGCTTTACAGTACCTGTACCATAAATAAAAAAGAAAATCAGGAAATGGTAAAGTGGATTTGCGAGAGCTTTCCTTTTGTTTTGGAAGAGGAGCGACAGCTATTGCCGGGTTTTGAAGAGGCAGACGGTTTTTATTATGCGAGACTTCGCAGAAGGGCAGAGTAACAGTAGGAAGAATGGATTTATATAATATAGACGGAAAAACAGATATTAAGTCCTTATGTCTGGAGGAATTGAAAACAGAATTTGCAGAGTTGGGGGAGAAGGCCTTTCGTGCCAAGCAGACTTATGACTGGATGCATCAGAAGTTGGTGAGAAGCTTTGATGATATGACCAATCTTTCCAAGGATTTCAGGGAAAAATGCAAGGAAAGATATTTCTTTACGGCACTGGAAATTTTGCAGGTACAGGAGTCAAAGCTGGATGGTACCAGAAAGTATTTGTTTCGATTACATGACGGCAATGTGGTAGAAAGTGTTTGGATGAAGTATAAGCACGGAAACAGTGTGTGTATTTCCTCTCAGGTAGGGTGCCGCATGGGATGTAAATTCTGTGCCTCTACTTTGGATGGTTTGGCCAGAAATCTCATGCCTTCGGAAATGTTGGAACAGATTTATGCTATCAGCGTACATACGGGAGAGCGTGTTTCCAATGTGGTAGTCATGGGGTCCGGAGAACCGATGGATAATTATGACAATTTATTGCAGTTTTTGAAGCTTCTTACAGATGAAAATGGCTTGCATATCAGCGCAAGAAATGTTACAGTATCTACTTGTGGTATTGTACCCAATATACGCAGACTGGCAAAGGAACATTTGCAGATTACATTGGCTTTGTCACTGCATGCGACAACAGACGAGAAGCGGAAAAAA
The DNA here is from genome assembly GCA_045538995.1 of Acetatifactor sp. Lineage (GTDB taxonomy): Bacteria > Bacillota > Clostridia > Lachnospirales > Lachnospiraceae > Acetatifactor. The sequence goes on from JAZQEK010000110.1 coordinate 4,521, forward strand.
CTCATGCCTATCGCCAATAAGTATTCTATCGAGGAATTGATGGAGGCTTGTGCATATTATTTTGAACAAACAGGCAGACGCATTACCTTTGAATACAGTTTGGTAGGCGGCGTCAATGATACCAAAGAGGATGCAGAGGAGTTGATTGCCTTGGCAGCTCCGTTAAACTGCCATATTAATCTGATACCGGTAAATCCGATTAAAGAAAGGGATTTTGTACAATCAGACACTACACATATTCAGGCATTTAAGAACAGACTTGAAAAGAACAGGCTCAATGTTACCATAAGACGGGAAATGGGAAGAGATATTGACGGTGCGTGCGGTCAGTTGAGACGTTCCTATATGGAGAGCCGAGACGAGCATTAGCAGGAGGACCAGAAGTTGTTAAAGACGTTTTCCATAACAGACGTAGGAATGATACGAAAAATCAATCAGGATTATGTATATACATCAGAAAAGCCCATGGGTAATCTGCCTAATTTATTCTTGGTGGCAGATGGAATGGGCGGGCATAAGGCAGGGGATTATGCATCCCGCTGTACTGTAGAAACTATTTGTGAGATGGTGGAAAAATCCTTGGAAAAGGAGCCGGCAGCTATTTTGCAAAAAGCAATTGAGGCTGCCAATGAACAGGTTTATCAAATGGCAAAGACCGACGAGCAATATGAAGGAATGGGTACTACAATAGTAGCAGCCACCCTGTTGGGCAATTCTTTGCAGGTGGCAAATGTTGGGGATAGCAGGTTGTATATTGTAGGAAATACCATAAAGCAGATTACCAGAGACCACTCATGGGTAGCGGAAATGGTACGTCTGGGTGAAATGGATCAGGATATGGCAAAGAACCATGCCAAAAAGAATATTATTACCAGAGCGGTGGGAGCCAGCCGAAATGTAGAAATCGATTTTTTTACAGTAGATTTGGCAGAGGGAGAAAGCGTACTAATGTGTTCGGATGGTTTGACGAATATGTTGGAAGATGAAGAGATACGAATGATTATGCAGAGCCAGCGAGATGTTGTGGAAAAGGTACAGGCACTGGTGGAGGAAGCAAACAAGCATGGCGGAATGGATAATATATCCGTGGTTTTAATAGAGGCAATGACACAGTAACAGGGAATGGAGAGAAGTATGATAAAAAACGGAATGATAATAGGAGACCGTTACGAGATTTTAGAAAAAATCGGAACGGGCGGTATGTCAGATGTTTATAAAGCAAAATGTCATAAGCTGAATCGTCTGGTTGCTGTGAAGGTGTTAAAACAGGAATTCAGTGAGAATGAGAATTTTGTTTCAAAGTTTCGGATTGAGGCACAGGCGGCAGCAGGTCTGATGCATCCAAACATTGTAAATGTGTATGATGTAGGAGAGGAGAATGGTATCTACTACATTGTCATGGAATTGGTAGAAGGAATTACCCTCAAGAAATACATTGAAAAAAAGGTGATTTTGACTTATAAGGAAGCAGTAAGTATTGCCATACAGATTTGTATGGGTATTGATGCTGCACATAATAATCACATTATTCATAGAGATATTAAACCGCAGAATATCATTATTTCCAAGGATGGTAAGGTAAAGGTGACGGATTTTGGTATTGCAAAGGCAGCCACCAGTAATACCATTACCTCCAATGTAATGGGGTCTGTGCATTATACTTCGCCGGAACAGGCCAGAGGCGGTTACAGTGATGAAAAGAGTGACGTGTACTCTCTGGGAATTACTATGTTTGAGATGCTGACCGGTCGGGTGCCCTTTAATGGAGAAACTACAGTGGCAATAGCAATCAAGCATATTCAGGAAGAAATGATACCTTTGCGTGAAATCGTGCCGGATGTGCCAACCAGTGTGGAGAGCATTGTATTGAAGTGTTGTCAGAAATCGCCGGACAGAAGATATCAGAATATGCAGGAGTTAATCAGTGATCTGAAACAGTCACTGATGAATCCGGAGGTGGATTTCGTAGTGACACAGGATCCGGATATGGAGGGCGGCACTCGTACCGTTTCGGAAGAGGAGCGGGAGCTGATAAAGCGTGGTACCACGACACGTGATATTTACGAAGAACCGGTAATGCGCCTAAAGCCTCAAAAGGAAAAAGGCAAAAGGGTCAAAACCTATCTGCCGAATGCAATGGATTTGGATGATGATTTGGAGGATGAGGACCCCAGAATGGAACGGGTTACGACTGCTCTGACCATTGTTGCAGGAATTATTATATGTATTATTATATTGGTGTTATTGGGAAAGATTTCCGGCTTCTTCAATAGTAATAATACCGGGAATAAAATTGATTCTACGGAAAAGGTAACAGCCAGTCCGGAACCAATTATTATGGGAGATAGCTTGGCAGAAGATAATCGGATGATAGAGGTTAGCGGCTGGAAGCTTGAGGATGCGAAAAGTGCATTGGAGCGCATGGGACTGGTGGTGGAGGCTTCTTATGTGGAATCCGCGAATTATGCAGAAGGTACTGTTGTGAGTGCCAGCATCGTGGAAGGAGAGCTTGTAGAGGCTGGGGAAACTGTTGTTTTGACAGTCAGTTCCGGTGTCAAAGGCGTGAGAGTTCCGGATGTAAGAGAGGAAACCTACGAGAATGCATATTCCGAGTTAAAGAGTGCGGGATTTAAAATCAAACGTGCAGAGGCTTATTCCAATGAAGTGACGAAGGGTAAAATCATGAGTCAGAAGCCGGGAGCCGGAGAAACAGTGCCAAAGGGCAGTGAAGTAACAGTTACGGTAAGCATCGGAATGGAGGGCAGTCAGAAGGAAGTGCCAAATGTATTGGGACAGGATGAAATGACTGCGACAGCAGAGATTGTCGAAGCAGGTTTTTATGTGAAGGCTACCTCTTATGCAAATAACAGCCAGTATCCGGAAGGACAGGTTTGTTTCCAAAGTTATTCCAAAGGAACTTATTTGGAAGCCGGAGAAGGAATTGAAATCATTGTTAGTAAGGGACCGGCAGGTGCCACGTATAAATGCAATACCGGTATTGAAGCACCTACTCTGGCGGAAGCGCCTGACTATGTAGTGGGTACAGAGGTGAGACTGACCATGGTTTCGGATGATGGTAAAATTATTTTTGATACCACTACATCAGCGTTTCCGTTGGCGGCGAATCATTATGGTATTACAGCGTCTGCAGGAACCATTACTTTTTCTTATACAGTGATGGTAGGCGGTTATACAACTGCGGATCCTGTTAGCGGAGCTACGGTGAATGTGCCAGGAACACCTGAAGTAAGAACGTTTGAACGAAGAATTGAATTTGTAAAGGAATAATCACAAGGATGAAGAGCATGCAGGGAAAAATCATAAAGGGTATTGCCGGATTTTATTATGTGCATATTCCGGGCAAGGGTGTTTATGAATGCAAAGCTAAGGGTGTATTTCGTAAGGACAAGCAAAAGCCTCTGGTAGGGGATGATGTGGAAATACAGATTTTGAAAGAAGAGGAAAAGAAGGGTAATATTGAGGTACTTTTGCCGAGAAAGAGTGAATTAATCCGCCCGGCAGTGGCGAATATCGATCAGGCATTGGTGATTTTTTCTATTGTAAAGCCTCAGCCTAACTTTAATCTTTTGGATCGCTTTTTGATTATGATGGAGCAGCAGAGAATTCCCTGTATCATTTGTTTTAATAAGTCTGATATTGATGAAGACAACGAAGGGGATGCCTATGAGGCAATTTATCAGGCCTGCGGCTATCAAACCCTGAAAATCAGTGCCAGACAAAGGCAGGGAATAGAGGTGGTGAAGCAGCTCCTTTATGGCAAAACCACTACGGTGGCAGGTCCCAGTGGTGTGGGAAAGTCTTCCCTGGTAAATGAACTGCAGAGCGGAGTGCAGATGGAAACCGGAGACATCAGTACCAAGATAGAACGCGGAAAGCATACCACCAGGCATTCGGAGCTGATTGCCATCGGTGAGGAGACTTATATTCTGGATACACCGGGGTTCAGTTCCTTGGGGCTTTTTGATATGGAGAAGGAGGACCTGGCAGGTTACTATCCGGAATTTGCAAAGCATGAATGTTATTGCAAATTCGGAGGCTGTGCCCATATCAGCGAACCGGTTTGTGGTATCAAGGAAGCCGTGGCAGACGGCAGAATTAGTGCTTTACGTTATGAGAATTATAAGTTATTATATGAAGAGTTGAAGGAACGAAAGAAATATTAATAAGTGTAGTGACGAGGACAGTGTATATCAAAGAGATATAGCTGTCTTCGTTTTGTTTAGGGATAACTTTTAATCAGTTTGTTAAAACTTAAAAACAGGTTTTTGTAAGAAGTGAAGCAAAACTCCCTCATTTTTTTGTAATTAAACTTGAATATTTCCCTCATTTTTTGTATATTATAGTAACAGGAGGATTAGAACAATGGCAGAAATTTATTTGAAACGAAAAATTGATAATTATTTAGTTCATTGGAAGAATGATACAGGGCGAAATCCTTTGATTGTTAAAGGGGCAAGACAGGTAGGTAAGACGGAGTCCATTCGACGTTTTGCAGCAGAAAACTACAAAAATGTAGTCTATATCAATTTTGTGGAAGAGCCTAAGTATAAGTTAATTACAGAAGATGGTTATAGGACAGATGATATTATACGAAATATATCCAGAATGGATCCTTCAAAAAGATTTGATGCAGGTGAGACGATATTAATATTCGATGAGCTTCAGGAGTTTCCTGAGATTGCGACCTCATTAAAGTTTTTTAAGGTGGATGGCCGTTTTGATGTGATATGTAGTGGCTCGTTACTTGGCATTCAATATAAAAGGATTGAGAGTCACAGTGTGGGATATAAAACAGATTATAATATGATGTCCATGGATTTTGAAGAATTTTTGTGGGCAAAGGGATATGATAGTATAGCTATTGAAGATATGCTTTGGCACATGAAGACAGAAAAACCTTTTAATGAAATTGAGATGAAGATATACAGTAGTCTGTTTCTGGATTATTGCATCCTAGGTGGGATGCCGGCAGTGGTAAGAGAGTATATTAGTAAAGGTACATTTGAGAGAACACTGGATATTCAGAGACAGCTGTTAAATGATTATCGTGAAGATATTCGTAAGTATGCAGAGGGTATGGATCAGACAAGAATTTTGAATGTATTTGAGCAGATACCCATGCAGCTTTCAAAAGACAACAAAAAATTTCAAATTAGTAAAGTGGCAAGTGGTGCTCGCTTTAAGGATTATAGAGGCTGTATAGAATGGCTTAGGGATGCAGGAATTGTTAATATATGTTATTGCCTGAATTTTCCGGAGCTACCGTTAAAGGGAAATTATGATGAAACAAAATATAAGTTGTATTTTTTTGATACCGGTATTTTTGTTGCTATGCTGGATGAAGAAGCACAAGAAGATTTGAGAGCAAATAAAAATCTTGGCGTGTATAAGGGTGCTATGTATGAGAATATTGTAGGAGAAGCATTGATTAAGTGTGGATACGATTTATACTATTACAAGAGGGAAGATTCCACTCTGGAAGAAGATTTCTTTGTCAGAACAAAGGATTACCTTGTACCGGTGGAAGTGAAAGCCACAAATGGAACAGCGAAGTCACTTAGAACGTTGATTAAGAGTAACAGCTATCCGGATATTAAGTATGGTATAAAGTTTATATCAGGAAATATTGGGTACAGTGACAATATTTATACATTTCCGTATTTTTGTGCTTTTCTGTTGAAGGATTATTTGAAAGAAGTGAGCCTTGACCGTGAAAGCAAGGCGAAGGAAGTAGAAGAAGATATTTAATAGGAGATTTGGGTTTTTAGGTGATACAATGAACAAGTGAATGGCGAATGGATATATGAAGTTTGGGAGGATGACAATTCAAGCACTGCTTGAATCATATTGTAGAAAATCAAGTGTTATATGCTTTTGGATTAGAGGAAATTATTTTATAATGATATTGTAAAACAGCAAAGCTGGCAGCTTAAAATATTCTGTAGGAGGGCAATGGATGACACTTTCAGAACGATTAACAATAGCAAGAAAAATGAAGGGATTGACTCAAAGCGATGTGGCGGAGAAGTTAAAGGTATCTTTTCAAGCAGTCAGCCTCTGGGAACGAGGAGAAACAACACCTGATATAGACAAGCTGGTGGATATAGCAGCACTTTATCAGGTCAGTATAGACTGGCTGTTAACTGGCAAAATAGAGGAAAATGTATTTGCGGATTTTCAAGATTCTTTATCAGATCGTCTCTTTGATGAGAAACGCATGTATACCTATATAAAGACCTATGCCAGTGTAAAGAATTTGTATCAGACTTCAAAAGTGTTACCTTATGCAAGGGGGCTTCATGAGGGACAGTTCCGTAAGGGAAAAGATCATGTTCCTTACATATATCATCCGCTTTTACTTGCATGTCATGCCTTGGCATTAGGGTTGGATGATGACAATATCGTGTCTGCTGCGTTACTACATGATGTATGCGAAGATTGTGATGTTACAGTGGAAAGCCTACCGGTAAATGAGGAAACAAAAATTGCTGTTTCCTTGTTGACGAAAGGTGAGAAAACAAAACTGAATGAAGAACAGTATTATACAGATATCTCGCAGAATTCGATTGCAACTATGGTTAAGTTACTGGATCGTTGCAATAATATTTCGGGTATGGCTACCGGTTTTTCTAAAAAGAAAATGGTGGAGTACATTAAAGAAACAGAGTGTTTAGTATATCCTTTGATGCAGAAGGCAAAAAGTGAATACCCAATGTATTCGAATCAGATTTTTTTGATTAAGTATCATATGACCAGCGTGATTGAAACATTGAAGCATTTTGCGTAGAGTGTGATGAAGGGGAGGTTAAGGTGATTGAAAAAGGAACATGTTATTTCTAAAATCAATAATGACACGCTTCTACAGGCGATATATTTTGCTACGGAACGTCACTGTGGACAGTGCCGGAAAGGAACCCATACACCATTTATCATACACCCGCTGGAGACTATGACGATTCTTGCTTCCATGAAAGCTGATACCAATCTGTTAGTGGCAGGGCTGCTTCACGATATTGTGGAGGATACAGATACTTCCATAGAGGAAATTAGGCAATTATTTGGGAATGATGTTGCAGAACTTGTAGGAGGACATACGGAGGATAAGAGGCAGTCATGGAAAGAACGTAAGCAGGCAGAGATTGATGGGTGCAGAGAAGCATCGGAGAGACTGAAGATGCTGATTTTAGCAGATAAGCTGGCGAATTTGCGGAGCATGTACGTGGATTACAGGGATGAAGGAGAAGTTTTTTGGGAACGCTTCAATGCACCAAAGGAAATGCAGGCGTGGTATTATGGCGGTGTGCAGGATGCACTTTATGAAATGCAGTTATATTCCAATACAGCTCAAGCCTATTGGGAGATGGTAGAATTGTACAAAGACATTTTTGTGTCATTTAGAGTTGATAAGGAGAAAGGTCTGCTATATCAGATATGTGCTGACGGAGAAACATATTGTTTGAAAAAGGGGAATCCGGAGTGGAAGTCTTACGAGGGGAAAATATCCCAAAAGGTAGAGGAGTTACCACGCAAGCAGGCTGAACGATTGGAAGAAAATATAGATGATATCGCAGCTGGGACAGCTGCGATTCTGGTAAAAGATGAAAGTTTGAGAGAAAATCCGGATGCAGAGTTTTATAAATATTTAAAAGCAGAAGGATTTCAAATGTGGTCAAAGTCAAAGGGTTGTTATAAGGGTGTAGATTGGATATATGTAAATCTGAATACGAAGTGCATTGCCAGAGGAATGCCTGGGATACCGGTGGTGTCAGCTTTCGGGAATCATGCGGTAACTATTGATGAGTTTAAGGAAATATATCGTATATACAAAAAATATACTGGAATGAGTGTGTTTCAATTTGTGCATACAGAGCAGGAAACATGATAGAAAGGGATAACATTAATAGAGGATAAGCAGGTAAAAAGAATAAGGAATAATAGTATTGGAAATTTGTAGTGAAATATAACTGTAGTGGAATTCACTATAAAAAGTGTATGAAATATTGAAAAAAGAGCCTATTTGTGATACAATCATTAAATTGTATTATGTAATAGGCTCTTTTTGGTGATGAACTAAGAGACAGAAACGGAAATTATGAAGATTTTAAAGGAGAACATATATTATGAAACTGGGAATCGTAGGTTTACCCAACGTAGGTAAGAGTACATTATTTAATTCATTAACCAAGGCAGGTGCAGAGTCTGCGAACTATCCATTCTGTACCATTGACCCGAATATCGGTATCGTAGCAGTGCCGGATGAAAGATTAAAGCTGCTTGGTGATATGTATCAGTCCAAGAAAGTGACACCGGCTGTGATTGAATTCGTAGATATTGCGGGTTTGGTAAAGGGTGCGTCTAAGGGAGAAGGTCTGGGAAACCAGTTTTTGAGTAATATTCGTGAAGTGGATGCTATCGTACATGTAGTACGTTGCTTCGAGGATACCAATGTTATCCATGTAGATGGTAATATTAATCCTATGCGAGATATTGAAACCATTAACTTTGAGTTAATCTTCTCTGATTTAGAGATACTGGAGAGAAGATATGCAAAGGTTGCCAAGCAGGCGAGAATGGACAAGACTTTGGCAAAGGAAGTAACCTTGATTGAGAAGCTGAAGGAGCATCTGGAAAGCGGTAAAATGGCTAAGAGTCTGGAGACAGAAGATGAGGATGAAGCAGAAATTCTTCGCTCTTATAATCTGTTGACCTACAAGCCGGTTATTTATGCGGCAAATGTGGCAGAGGATGAGCTGGCAAATGATGGTGCAGACAATGCAGGGGTACAGACTGTAAGAGAGTTTGCAGCAACAGAGGGCAGTGAGGTATTTGTCATCTGTGCACAGATTGAGCAGGAAATTTCCGAGTTGGATGACGATGAAAAGGCAATGTTCTTAGAGGATTTAGGCTTGGAAGAGTCCGGTTTGGAGAAACTGATTAAGGCCAGCTACAAGTTACTTGGACTGATGAGCTTCCTGACTGCAGGAGAAGATGAAACCCGTGCATGGACGATTAAGATAGGTACCAAGGCTCCTCAGGCAGCAGGTAAAATCCATTCTGATTTTGAAAGAGGCTTTATTAAGGCTGAGGTAGTGAATTACAAGGACTTGCTGGAGCAGGGTTCCTTGGCAGCTGCCAGAGAAAAAGGTCTGGTAGGCATGGAAGGCAAGGAATATGTGGTAAGGGATGGCGATGTCATTCTGTTCCGTTTTAATGTATAAGGGGAGCATTTTTATTCAGCGGTAATTGCCTGATGTTAGCGGCAATGGAAGCTTGCATAAGGATGCAGAAAGGAAACGTATGCAGGACGTAATGAATTCTACAGATATAGCTTTTCCTAATTTGGGAATATATCTGGAAAATGTGCCTAAGGGTTTTTATATAGGGGGCTTTTATATTGCCTTGTACGGTCTAATCATTGGTATCGGTGTGATGGCAGGCATTGCCATGGCAGCGCATGCGGCGAAGGTATCGGGACAGAACCCGGATGATATTTGGGACTTTGCCATATATGCAGTGATTTTTTCCGTGCTGGGAGCCCGTATTTATTATGTAATATTCTCCTGGGACAGCTATAAAAATGATTTGTTGAGTGTTTTCAATCTCCGACAGGGTGGGCTGGCGATTTATGGTGCAGTCATCGGAGCCTTCGTCACCTTGTTTGTGTACAGTAAGTTAAAAAAGAAAAGTCCCTTCTGGATAGGAGACTGTGGTGTAATGGGCTTGATTTTGGGACAAATCATCGGAAGATGGGGCAATTTCTTCAATCGAGAGGTATTTGGAGAATACACAGACAATCTGTTTGCTATGCGTCTTCCGGTAAGTGCCATCCGAGACAGGGGTGACATTACCGCCAATATAGAGGCACATATGACAGCCAATGTGAATTATATTCAGGTACATCCAACCTTTTTGTATGAAAGCGGGTTGAATCTGGTGCTTTTGATTTTTATGCTGATTTATCTGAAGCATAAGAAATTCCATGGAGAAATTTGTTTATTGTATCTGGGAGGATACGGTATCATTCGCTTCTTTGTGGAGGGGATTCGAACGGATCAGCTGAAATTTGCAGGAACCAATATTGCAGTATCCCAGATGCTGGGCTTGATTATGTTCGTAACAGCCATAGCAGCGGATGTGGGCATTCGGATTTATTTAAATAAGAGAAAAATGAGTAAAATCAATAATTAGTGGTGGAAATACAACCCGCCACAAGATGTAGGAAAGTGACGCTTCGTCGAAAGACGAGGCGTTATTTTTTTTTAGAATTTGTTAAGAAATGCTATAAATTCTATTGCAAAAAGTGATTTTTTGGTATAGAATTGTGTTATCGAGTGGGAAAAAAGGACAAAAAGTGTGATTTGGTGTTAAAAAGTGGTAAATTGACTTTTGGCTTTACTCCCGAAGGTGGTGATTGCAGATGTTTGAAGGTCAATACAATCATACAATTGATGTGAAAGGCAGGTTGAGTATTCCCGCAAAATTCAGAGAACAGTTAGGCGATGAATTTTATGTAACAAGAGGAATGGATGGCTGCTTATTTGTGTATGACAATGAAAACTGGATTGCCTTTGAAAAAAGTCTGATGTCACTTCCGAAATTTAACAGTAAGGATCTTAGAAACCTGAGACGTATCTTTATTTCCGGTGCTGCCTGCGTAGAGGTGGACAAGCAGGGACGTATCCTGATACCGGCGGCACTTCGCGAGAGTGCAGGTCTGGAAAAGGATGTTGTACTGGCAGGTGTAGGTGACTGTATTGAAATCTGGAGTCAGGAGAGATGGGATGGCTTGGATTTGAATACGGACAACGATAATATTTCGGATGCAATGGAACGTCTGGGTATCACAATGTAAGGAGAAGACATGGAGTTTAATCACTATTCCGTTCTGTTAGAGGAAACCATTGAAAATTTGAATATAAAGCCGGATGGTATCTATGTAGACGGAACATTGGGTGGTGGCGGACATGCCTTTGAGGTGTGTAAGAGGCTGGCGAATGGTCACTTCTATGGAATTGACCAGGATGATGCCGCTATCGCTGCAGCAGGTGAGAGACTGGCCGTGTATGGAGATAAAGTAACCATAATCCGTAACAATTACTGTAATGCAAAGGCAGCTTTGCTGGAACAGGGAATAGAAAAAGTAGACGGTATTGTGCTGGATTTAGGAGTTTCTTCCTATCAGTTAGATACGAAAGAACGTGGTTTTTCCTATCGTTTCGATGCAGATTTGGATATGAGAATGGATCGCAGGCAGAGCCTGACGGCAAAGGATATTGTAAATGGTTATTCCGAGATGGAGCTGTTTCGTATCATAAGAGACTATGGTGAGGACAATTTTGCAAAAAACATTGCCAAGCATATTGTCAAGGCAAGACAAAGTAAGGAAATACAGACTACCGGAGAGCTGAATGAAATCATCAAAGCAGCTATTCCGGCGAAGATGCGACAGAATGGTCATCCTTCTAAGAAAACCTTCCAGGCAATCCGCATTGAGTGTAATCGTGAGCTGGAAGTGTTGAAAAATGCATTGGATGATTTAATAGACCTAATGAATCCGGGAGGAAGACTTTGTATCATCACCTTCCATTCCTTGGAAGACAGAATTGTAAAAACAGCATTTAAGAATAAAGAAAACCCATGTGTTTGTCCCCCGGAGTTTCCGGTGTGTGTATGTGGTAAAACACCTGAGGGAAAGGTGATTACCAAGAAGCCCATCCTTCCAAGTGAGGAGGAGTTGGAAGTCAACAGTCGTTCCAAGAGTGCGAAGCTGAGGGTTTTTGAGAAGAAATAAGTATTGAGAGGAAGTAGTAGTAATGGCACGTAGAAATGAAATGCAAACGCGCAGAACCAATAGAGGTACCTATGAAAATAACGCATATGTATACGGAAATACCGTCAGAAAGGTAGAGCCGCAAAGAAGAATGGAGGAGCAGCCCAAGAAGCTGAGCCGTCAGACCAGAAAGAACAGAGAAAAGGCAAAGCATATGAGCTTGGGCTATATTGTTTTTTTGGTAGCAGCTTTTTCTGTGGCAGGTATGATCCTGATTAATTATATTAAGCTGAATGCAGAGATTATTACCTTGAACGAGTATATTGCCGGTCAGGAAAAGACTTTGAATGAAATGCGTATTGATAATGCGGAAGCAAAGACCAGAATTGATAGCTCTATTGATTACGAAGAGATTAAGAGGGTTGCTATTCAGGAATTGGGTATGACATACCCGGTAGAAGGTCAGATTGTGGCCTATGAGGGTGTGGCTTATGACTATGTTCGTAAGGTGGCAGATAGTAACTAAGGTCTGGAGTGAAAAACGTGAGAAAGCAAAGAAGGAATGCACCTGTAAAGCAGGCAAAGAAGCAGGAAGAAAAGAATGTTAAGAAAGAAAAAAGATTTGAGATTTACATGCAAAAGAAGCTGGCAGTACTATACATATTAGTACTGTTGGCTTTTGTGGGGTTAGGCGTTCGACTGATTTGGATTACCAGAGAGGACGGTACCCGTTACAACAAAGAAATTTTGAAGCAACAGAAGTATGACAGTACGACCTTGCCCTACAAGCGAGGAGATATTGTAGATGCAAAGGGAACAACACTGGCAGTCAGTGAGAAGTTTTATAATCTGGTTATTGATGCTTCTGTAATTAATTATCGGGAAGAATACTTCGAACCTACCATGAAGGCATTGGAACAGGCATTCCCGGAGTTGGATATGCAGGCTATCAGAAGTCATGTAAAGACGAATACCGGCTCGGCATATTATGTTCCGTTGAAGCTTCTTACTTATGAGCAGAAGGAAAATTTTGAAGCAATTCAAAAGGCACAGGCTGAAAAAGACAAAAAGACACTGGTGCGTGGTGTGTGGTTTGAGGATGAGTATAAAAGAATTTATCCTTTTGGCAAACTGGCCTGTGATGTGATTGGGTTTACCGGTAAGGATAATGCCGGCAGTTACGGATTGGAAGAGGCGTACAATGATATCCTGAACGGTACCACCGGCAGAGAGTACGGTTATCTGGGAGACGATTCTACTTTGGAAAGAACCATTAAGCCAGCGGTGGACGGTTATACAATTCATAGTACCATGGATATTAATATTCAGTCTGTAGTAGAAAAATATTTGTACAAATTCAACGAAGAGAATAAGAATGCGGTACGACAGGGAAATGGTGCGGAGAATGTAGGCTGTATCATTATGGAGGTGGATACCGGCAGAATTTTGGCGATGGCCAGTTATCCAAACTTTGACTTGAACAATACCAAGGATCCCGCTGCTTTAGTGGGCAATGTATTGGTAGATGAGACCGGAAAGAAGACCAAGCAGTACATTACACAGGAAATGGCTGATGAGATGGTGGCGGCAGAGGATGATACGTTGTTCTATCAGAATTTGAATTATCTGTGGAAAAATTTCTGTATTTCCGATACCTATGAACCGGGCTCTACAGCCAAGCCTTTTACGGTAGCTACCGCTTTGGAAACAGGAGCTATTACCGGTAATGAGGTATATCAGTGTAATGGTAAGTTACATATCGGTGGTCATGATATCAGTTGTCATGTGCGTTCCGGTGAAGGTGCCGTAACCGTGCAGAATTCTATCGCATGGTCCTGTAATGTGGCAATGATGCATATGGGACAGGCAATCGGTAAGACAAATTTTGCAAAGTTCCAGCAGATTTTTAATTTTGGATTAAAGACGAATGTGGACTTGGCAGGCGAAGCCAGAACCGTAGGATTGCTGTACGATGAAAACATGGGTGATGCAGATTTGGCGACTAATACCTTTGGTCAGAACTTTAATGTAACTATGATTCAGATGATTACCGGCTTCTGTTCCTTAATCAATGGCGGAAACTATTATGAACCGCATATGGTGGATAAGATTACGGATGCCAATGGTGCAGTAGTGCAGAACATTGAACCCAGAGTATTGAAACAGACCGTATCAGAAGCAACCTCTGAAAAAATCAGACAGTATTGTCGTGCCGTTGTTATGCCCGAGGGAGGCACTCAGAGAACTGGAAAAACAGCCAGACCCGCAGGCTATGCCATCGGCGGCAAGACCGGTACGGCACAGACATTGCCTCGCGGAAATGACGAATATGTAGTTTCTTTTATGGGGTTTGCACCGGCAGATGATCCGGAAATCGCTATTTATGTAGTAGTAGACAGAGCCAATGCAGCAAAGCAGGACAATGCCCGATTCGCAACAACTATAGTGCGTAATATACTGACAGAGGTGTTGCCCTATTTGAACATTTATATGACGGAAGAATTATCAGAAGCGGAAATCGCTGAATTGGAAGCTTTGAAGCTGGAAAATACTTATGGAAGAGATGATACTTTAGAGCAGGAAGCAGCGGAACAGGTGGAAGATACCAATACGAACGATGTACCTGTTGCAGAAGCACCCTTCAAGGGATATGAGGTGGATATTGCTACAGGCTATCTGATTGATCCGGAAACAGGAGATTTGTTGGATCCGGATACCGGAGAACCGGTATATGTGAGTATTCCGTCCATCAACTGGTAAGAAACTTAAGGCAGAATGAATAACCTCATAATTGTGGGAATAAAGTGTAATAACAGCTTTCACAGTTTATGAGGTTTTGTTTTGCAGAATACAATCAATCGATTTGCGAACCGCAAGAAGGTTCTGGTTATTTTTTTAGGCTGTGTTCTATTACTGATTCTATTGTTTGTCAGACTGGTGTATCTGATGGTGTGGCGTTCGGACTATTATGCGCAAAAAGCAGTGGAGCTTCATGAAAGAGAACGCAGTATCAAGGCTGCCAGAGGGCAGATAGTGGATTGTAACGGAACCGTAATTGCAGATAATAAAACGGTGTGTACCATTTCCGTCATACATAATCAGATTGAAGAACCGGAGAAGGTCATCGCAGTATTGTCAGAGGTTTTGGATATTTCCGAGGAAACCGTACGCAAACGTGTGGAGAAATACAGCTCCATCGAACGTATTAAGAGTAATGTCAGTAAGGAACTGGGAGATGTGATCCGAGAATATAATCTGGCTGGCGTAAAGGTAGACGAGGATTATAAGCGTTATTATCCTTATGGGGATTTGGCCAGCAAGGTTATGGGCTTCACGGGAAGTGATAATCAGGGAATAATCGGACTGGAGGTTATTTACGAAGAATATTTAAAGGGCAAATCCGGTACTATTCTGACCATGACGGATGCCAGAGGCATCGAGGTGGAAGAAGCCGGGGAAAGAAGATTGGAGCCTGTGGATGGAAATACACTACATTTGAGTCTGGATGTAAATATTCAGTCTTATGCACAGCAGCTGGCACAGCAGGCTATGCTGGCGAAGCAGGCGCAGAGTGTTTCCATCATTGTAATGAATCCACAAAATGGGGAGATTATGGCCATGGTGAATGTGCCGGAGTTTGATTTGAATGCTCCCTATGAATTGCCGGAAGGAACAGATACGGGAATTAGTAGCCAGGAACGGCAGAACTTATTGAATCAAATCTGGAGAAATGGTTGTATTAATGATACTTATGAACCGGGGTCTACTTTTAAAATCGTAACAGCGGCTGCCGGTTTGGAGGCCGGTGTAGTGAATGAGGAAAGTCGTTTCAGCTGTCCGGGATTTATTATTGTGGAAGACCGTAAAATCCGTTGTCACAAAACCGGGGGGCATGGTGGACAGAATTTCGTACAGGCCACCATGGCTTCGTGTAATCCGGCATTTGTCAGTTTGGGGATGTCGCTGGGGGTAGAACGTTTTTATCACTATTTTGAGCAGTTCGGATTATTGAATAAGACCGGAATAGACTTGCCGGGAGAGGCAGGAACGATTATGCATCAGCCGGAAAAAATGGGTGGTGTGGAGTTGGCAACGGTATCCTTTGGGCAGTCCTTTCAGATTACACCGATACAGCTGATTACTACAGCGTCTTCCATTATTAACGGAGGGAATCGTATTACACCGCATTTTGGGGTGAAGGTAACGGATGCAGAGGGAAATACGGTAGAAAATTTTGCCTATGAGGTGCAGGAGGGAATTGTATCCCAAGAAACCTCTGAAACCATGCGGTATATTTTGGAAATGGTTGTGGCAGAAGGCGGTGGTAAGAATGGTCAGGTGGAAGGTGTTCGAGTGGGTGGCAAGACAGCTACCAGCCAGACACTGCCTCGTTCTGACAGGCAGTATATCTCTTCCTTTTTGGGTTTTGCTCCGGCAGATAACCCGCAGGTAATCGCTGTAGCAATTATCAATCGACCGCAGGGAACCTACTATGGAGGACAGATAGCAGCACCAATTGTAAGACAGTTATTTGAAAATATTCTTCCTTATTTGGGAATTATGGATTATAATGAACAGGAATGAGTTCGTGTAGTTCGAAGAATCATAGGAAGCACGAAGGAATAAAGAAAGAATAGAAATATAAATAGGAATAAAAAAGTGCAGATAGGCATGGAAGGAGAAATTATGTTAAAAGGACAAAGATGTCTGGTGGTAGGCTCCGGAATAAGCGGTGTAGGTGCCATGACATTATTACATAGAATGAATGCAGAGATTCGATTGTTTGATGAGAAGCTTTCCGTGGAGGAATTAGAGAATAAGGTTCCCACAGGAGTGGCTGCACAGTGCTACAGTAAGGAGCTGCCACAGGAGATTATGGAGAGCTTGGATATAGCAGTTCTCAGTCCCGGGGTTCCCACAGATATTCCTATGGTGAATCAATTGCGGGAGTTGGGGGTAAAGATTATCGGAGAGATTGAGCTGGGCTATCTGGCGGAACAGGGAAGGGTGGTTGCCATTACCGGTACCAACGGAAAGACTACCACGACTACTCTGGTAGGAGATATTATGAAGGCTCACTTTGGGGAAGAGAAGACCTTTGTAGTAGGAAATATCGGCAATCCCTACACCTTAGAGGCTATGAAAACCCAGACAGATACGGTGACTGTGGGAGAAATAAGCAGCTTCCAGTTGGAAACCGTGGATACCTTTCATCCGGTAGTATCGGCTATTTTAAATGTGACACCGGATCATTTGAACAGACATTATACCATGGAAGCTTATGCGGGAGCGAAGGAGAATATTGCAGCGAAGCAGACAAAGGATAATATTTGTGTCCTGAACTTTGAAAATGAATATACCAGAGCCTTTGGTGAAAGATGTCCTGCCAAGGTGGTTTATTTTTCTTCTGCCAGAGAATTGGAGAATGGCTTGTTTTTGCGTGGGGAAGAGATTTGTCAGGCGGTGGACGGAGAGGTAAACAGTCTGCTGAATATCCACAAGGATATGAATTTAGTGGGAATTTGTAATGTAGAAAATGTAATGGCTGCTATCGCTATCGCACAGGGCATGCAGGTACCCATGAGTACCATTTTAGCCGTAATCAAGCAGTTCAAGGCAGTGGAGCATCGTATTGAGTTCGTGGCAACAAAGAGGGGAGTGGATTATTATAATGACTCCAAGGGTACCAATCCGGATGCGGCCATACAAGGAATCAAAGCCATGAGCAAGCCTACTGTATTAATCGGTGGTGGCTACGATAAACAGAACGAATATGATGAGTGGATTGAATGCTTCGGCGATAAGGTGAAATGGCTGGTGCTTATTGGTCAGACAAGGGAAAAGATAGCGGAATGTGCCAGAAAGCATGGCTTTGAACGGATTAAGATGGCAGATACCTTTGAGGAATGTCTGGCACTTTGTATAGAACTGGCAGAGAGCGGAGATGCAGTGCTATTGTCTCCGGCATGTGCGAGCTGGGGAATGTTTCCCAATTATGAAGTAAGAGGAAAATTATTTAAGGATTATGTGAATAATCTGAAAGAATAAGGATTTGATGATTTATGGCGAATGCAAAAAGAAGAAAAAAGGAACAGACAGAGTATTATTTTGATTATACCATGCTGTTTATCGTATTATTTTTAATGGGCTTTGGTTTGATTATGATTTATTCCGTAAGCTCCTATGAAGCTCATGCAGATTATGGAGATGCTGCATATTTCTTGAAAAAACAGCTATTATCCAGTGTGATTGGCTTGGTAGCCATGATGGTGGTGGCAAATATACCATATCCCTTCTGGAGACGTTTTGCCGGACTGGGATACATTGTTGCGGCATTTTTGGTATTTTTGGTGCCTTTTGTGGGTGTGGAATCTCATGGTGCGAAGAGATGGCTTCCCATCCCCGGCATTGGTTTGACCATACAGCCGGCAGAGGTGGCGAAGCTATGCATGATACTTTTCTTGGCGAATTTGGTTTGTATGATGGGAAGTAGTATTCGGAAGCTGCGGGGAATGATATTCCTGATTATTACAGCTTTACCTATGGTAATTATGGTGTGGCAGCTGACGGATAATCTAAGCTCCGCTATTATTATTCTGGGAATATCTGTGTTTATGATATTTGTGGCCAGTCCCGATTATAAGGGGTTTTTTGTCATAGGTGCATTGGGAACCGCAGGGGTGGCCGGACTGGTATATTATATTTCACAGTTGACCATGGATGAAAGCATGAACTTCCGTTTTAAGCGTATTTTGACTTGGTTGAATCCGGAAGCTTATGCGGATGATACCGGTTTTCAGACTTTGCAGGCGTTGTATGCAATCGGTTCCGGCGGTGTACTGGGAAAGGGCTTGGGACAGAGTATGCAGAAGCTGGGCTTCATCCCGGAAGCACAGAATGATATGATATTCTCTATTATTTGTGAGGAATTGGGACTTTTTGGAGCCATAGCCATTATCCTCATGTTTATTCTTTTGCTATGGAGAATGATGATTATTGCCAATAATGCACCGGATTTGTTCGGTTCTCTGTTGGTAGTAGGTGTGATGGGACATATTGCCATTCAGGTGATTTTGAACATTGCGGTAGTAACCAATACTATACCGAACACCGGCATTTCCTTGCCTTTTATCAGTTATGGAGGTACATCGGTACTGTTTTTAATGATTGAAATCGGTTTGGTTTTAAATGTGGCAAAGAGAATTCAGTTAAAGGAAATATAATTGGGATAGGACAAAGTACTGCAGGGGAAATTGACACATATAATAGGATATATCTGAAATTCGAAAGGATTTGGGAAGGTATGGATACGATATGTGTTCATGGTGGTGTGAGCTTGCAGGGAAAGGTGAGAATCCAAGGTTCAAAGAATGCTGCCTTGCCTGTTTTGGCAGCGACTTTACTGACGAAGGGTGAAAATACCGTATATAATTGTCCCAAAATCAGCGATATATTTCAGATGCAGCAGCTTTTAAAAAGCATAGGCTGTACAGTAAAGATACGTTCCGATTGTATCTGTGTGGATGCTACAAAGATATCTGCACAACGCATGCCGGCAGAAGCTGTGCGGGGGATGCGCTCTTCTGTGTGTATGCTGGGTGCACTGCTCAGCAGATGCCATGAGGTGGTAATGGAACCGCCGGGAGGCTGTGTGATTGGAGCTCGTCCCATTGATATGCATATTCGTGCCTTAGAGCAGATGGGGGCTGAATTTCGCATCGTGGACGGTTTGATTTATGCAAAAGTCAATGGTAGAATGCATGGAGCAGATATTTGTTTTGAAAAGGTTAGTGTGGGGGCAACAGAAAATGTGATTCTGGCTGCTGTCCTGGCAGAGGGTATCACCTGTATTCGTGGTGCGGCTAAGGAACCAGAGGTGACGGCACTCTGTGAATATCTGCAAGGTTGCGGAGCGAGAATCCAAGGAGTAGGAAGCAGTTGCCTGAGAATCACAGGAGTGGAAGGCTTGCAGGGAACTTGTTATCGTATTCCGGCAGACCGAATTGTGGCAGGAACTTATTTGTTTGCGGCATTGGCTACGGGAGGCAGTGTCTGGCTGGAGGAGGCACCCTGTGCTCAGCTTCAGACAGTTTTAAAGATTGCCGGAGAAATGGGAGCAGTATGTCAAACCACAACGGATGGGGTATATGTGCAGGCACCGGGCTACTTAAAACCCATAAAGGTTATACGGACGGAAGAGTATCCGGGTTTTCCCACGGATTTGCAATCCATGGCTGTTGTAGCAGCTTTGAATGCAAGGGGAAGTACTGTGATGGAGGAGAATATATTTGAGAATCGTTTTCATGTGGTAGACCCACTTCGTACCATGGGAGCAGATTTGGAAATATTGGATGCTAAAAGGGTGCGGATAAACGGAGGATGTACCTTGAAGGGAAAAGAGGTGGAAGCAAAAGAGCTTCGGGGAGGTGCGGCATTGGTAATCGCCGGACTTCTGGCAGAAGGGGTTACTACAGTGAGAGGCTGCAGATATATCCAAAGAGGTTATGAGAATATCTGTAAGGATTTGAGAGAGTTAGGAGCGAGAGTGGTAAGTGTATAAAAAACGAAGAAAAAGATGGGGAGGAGTACTGATAATACTAATTGTAATTGCTGCTTTTTTGGGGGGCTTTTATTATGTTATCAGTACCTATTCCGTCAAAAATGTATATGTGGAAGGAAATGTTCATTACACACAGGAAGAAATTAAGGAAATCGTAATGGCAGGTCCATTGGGAAATAATTCCCTGTATTTATCCATGAAATACAGTAATAAGGGTGTGGAAAATATTCCTTTTGTAGATGTAATGGATGTAGTGGTAGTGTCGCCGGATACCATAAAAATCGTAGTGTATGAAAAGGCTCTGGCAGGGTATATAGAGTTTATGGACAGCTATATGTATTTTGACAGGGACGGCTATATGGTAGAAACCTCCAATGTAAAGACCTTGGGAGTGCCCCAGATAGCAGGATTGCAATTTGAACATGTGATGCTGGGGGAAAAGATACCCTTGGAGGATGATAGTGTATTTGAAAGTATTATGAATATTACGAATCTGTTGGACAAGTATGATTTGTTAGTAGACAAGATTTATTTTCAGGCGGATATGGACATTATTCTGTATTTTGGAGATGTGAAAGTGAATTTGGGAAAAGGAACGGGGCTGGAAGAAAAACTCATGGTGTTACCTACCTTTTTGGCAAATCTGGAAAACAAAAAAGGGGTATTGCATATGGAAGACTATACAGAGGATGGTGGGATGACTGTCTTTGATGTAGATAAAACAGAAGAATAAAAATATTTTTTCAATTTCTGCAAAAAAGAGGTTGATTAATTTAAGAAATAATTATATGATAAACTATATGGAATTTATTCGGAATAGAAGGAGGACAAACCCTTGCTCGAAGTGAAGACAAATGACGCGCAGGCAGCCGCAAAGATTATTGTAGTAGGTGTAGGCGGTGCCGGAAATAATGCTGTAAATAGAATGGTGGATGAAAGAATAGATGGTGTAGAGTTTATTGGTGTGAATACCGATAAGCAGGCACTTCAGTTATGTAAGGCTCCTAAGCTGATTCAGATTGGTGAGAAGCTTACCAAGGGACTTGGTGCAGGTGCAAAGCCTGAAATCGGCGAGAAGGCTGCAGAGGAAAGTACAGAAGAAATTCAGGAAGCATTGAAGGGTGCGGATATGGTATTCGTTACCTGTGGTATGGGTGGCGGAACAGGTACCGGTGCTGCTCCTGTTGTCGCAAAAATCGCAAAAGAAATGGATATTTTGACGGTAGGTGTTGTGACAAAGCCTTTCCGTTTTGAAGCAAAGACCCGTATGCAGAATGCTTTGGGCGGTATCAGCAAAATCAAGGAATTTGTAGATACCTTAATCGTAATCCCGAATGACAAGCTGTTGGAAATCGTTGATCGCAGAACGACTATGCCGGAAGCTTTGAAGAAGGCTGATGAAGTGTTACAGCAGTCCGTGCAGGGTATTACTGATTTGATTAACAGACCTGCCATCATTAATCTGGACTTCGCAGACGTTCAGACTGTAATGAAGGATAAGGGTATTGCACATATTGGTATTGGTGAAGGTAAGGGGGATGATAAGGCTCTGGAAGCTGTGAAGATGGCAGTCGAGTCACCATTATTGGAAACTACTATTTCCGGTGCTACAGATGTGATTGTAAACGTATCCGGTGATATTACATTGGCAGATGCATCCGATGCAGTAAGCTACGTTCAGGAGCTGTGCGGAGATGAAGTGAATATTATCTTTGGTGCATTGTATGATTCTAACAAGAATGGTAATTGTACCATTACTGTTATTGCAACCGGTATTGAAGATTCTGCAAATGCAGCTGCTCAGAGCAGATTGGGTGGCGGATTTGCGTACAAGACACCTACCGCAACACCCGGATTTGGTACTACTGTAACTCCTAGCGTAAAGCCGATTACTCCGGTTCCTGTTGCTCCCACAGAGCCTGTTGTAGGAATCAACAAGCCGGTAGATATTCAGAGTACCGTAAAGGCAAAAACCTTGAATATTCCTGATTTCCTGACCAGAAAGCAGTAAACAGGAAGTGTTATTATAATTTATAGAATGTGAAGTGACAGCCATACTCGAAAGGGTATGGCTGTTTTTGTCGTTTTTTTCAGACAAGTATTAAAAAGCTGCTTTGCGTTTTTGACAAAATTCCTAAGAGAATATGAGTATAATAAAGTTGGTTAGAGGCTTGGTTAAGGAGGTGGAAAATGTATTATGAAATCTATGCAGACAGCCTCTTTTTCTTGCAGTTTGTTTTGAACTTATATGTGCTGGAGGCTGTAAATCATATGTATTATCACGGGGCATCCGGTAAGCGTATTGTTTTGGGAGCAATGTTAGGGGCAGTTACTTATATACTTCCTTTTGGTTTACCTTTCAAGCTGATGTATGGGATGCTTTTGGGCTTTTGCCTGTCTATGCTGGGGATGAGCTGGTTTACCTTTCAGGTTGCCGGTTGGAGACAGTTCAGCGGAGTGTTGGAAAAAATGCTGTTGACTACTTTGTTGATGGGGAGCTTATTAATCTTTGTGCTTAAGATGCTGCCTCCCGGACAGGAAAGTTGCCTGGGGGTAATAGGAATATTGCTTTTGGGGGCAATTTGTTACGGAGTGGTATGCAGACTGACCGGGAAGCGG
This sequence comes from Acetatifactor sp., assembly GCA_045538995.1. Classification (GTDB taxonomy): domain Bacteria; phylum Bacillota; class Clostridia; order Lachnospirales; family Lachnospiraceae; genus Acetatifactor. Next base: position 27,491 of record JAZQEK010000110.1, read on the forward strand.
GAGGAGGAAAAGCCTTTGTGCAAGGTATATTTGCAGGAGGACAGTGTGTGTTTGGAGGTAAATGCCCTGTTGGATACCGGAAACAGCCTGACAGAACCCATTAGTGGGAAGCCGGTTGCAGTCTTAGCAGAGAGTGTGTTTCAAAAGCTGTATTCCGGAAAGGAACCACAAGGCTATCGGGTGATTCCCTATCGGAGTGTAGGCAAACAAAAGGGGATACTCCCAGGCTATTTGCTTGGACATATTATTATTGAATATCAGGGCGTAAAAAAGGAGTGTAAAGGGGTATATGTGGCAATCAGTGAGGCTTTGCTCTCACAGGCAGGAGATTGTCAGATGATTTTAAACCCCAGAGTATTGAAGGAATAGGGAGGTAAAGAGAGTGATGATGTTATTGAAAATAATACTACCGGGAGGCTTGCGGGGAAAGCTCCAAATCAAAGAGCGTTATTTCGATATTCGCAAACAGGGAGATATTTTTTACATAGGGGGAACAGAGGTGCTTCCGCCACCGCTTACCGGAGAACAGGAAAATCAGGTATTGGCAAAGCTGGGAACAGAGCAGGAGGAAGATGCCAAGGCTGTTTTAATCGAGCATAACTTACGTTTGGTAGTTTATATCGCAAAAAAGTTTGATAATACGGGGGTGGGGATGGAGGACTTGATTTCCATCGGAACCATAGGACTGATAAAGGCTATCAATACTTTTAAAACAGATAAGAATATTAAGCTGGCCACCTATGCATCCCGCTGTATTGAGAATGAAATCCTGATGTTTTTGCGTCGTAACAGTAAGACCAAAATGGAGGTTTCCATAGATGAACCCTTGAATGTGGATTGGGATGGGAATGAACTGTTGCTGTCGGATATTTTGGGTACGGATGAGGACATTATTTATCGGGGAATAGAAGATGAGGTAGAACGCAGGCTTTTGAGGAAGGCAGTAAATAAATTGTCAGAACGGGAGAAGACTATTATACGGCTGCGTTTCGGCTTGGGAACACCCGGGGGGACAGAGATGACACAGAAGGAGGTGGCTACTCTGTTGGGGATATCCCAGTCCTATATCTCACGTTTGGAGAAAAAAATCATGAAGCAATTAAAGCGGGAGATGAGTAATGTGGTTTGATTTTCACAGCTTGCTCTTTTATGGTAAATAGGGTATAGTATATACTATGAAATTCAGGAACAGAAAAGAGGAAGAATTGTGATTGTACGGGAAGATATATTATCCATGGAATATTTGAAAAAGTCAGAATATACCGGCTGTCATCAGGGAATGCGTTATCGTTTGGAAGGTGTTTCCACAGAAGAAGGAAAACAGCTGAAGGCCACTGTCTGGCCGGAACCATTTAACTTTTTCACTACTCCCGAGGAGCAGAAGCAAAGTATGCTGTTTGGGTTTGATGAGGATGGTGTGGTGGATGCCATAGCTTGGATGAATAATCGATTGTTCGAAGACAAGGATAAGTGGGAGCGTGCCGGGGAGAACTGGTCAAGCTATTCAGGAAGGTAAGAGATGGGAAAGTACTTAGTGCAGGATTTGCTGGAAACCATTCGTTATGTTCCGTGGGGGCTATTGGTTGCTCTGGGGGTATGGGCGGTAGTACAGCTGATAAACAGATATCGAAAGAAGCAGGGAAAGGTACCCTGTAGAGCGGTGCCTATAATATGCTTTTTTTCCTATTTGGGATTGTTGTTAATCATTACCTATTGGTCCAGAGAGAGTGGGGATATATCCATAATTGACTGGCAGATAGGTTCTACGCTGCGGATTAATAATCGAAATACGGCTCTATGGGTAGAGAATATTTTGCTGTTTGTACCGTATGGGTTTTGTTTTGCATGGTGTCAAACGAGGAAAACGGTGCTTCTGCCGGGGATATGCTTAGGCTTTTTTACCAGTTTGTGTATCGAAATATTACAGCTGGTGACCGGAAGAGGTGTGTTTCAGATTGATGATATTATTACCAATACGTTAGGATGCTTTGTTGGTGTACTTTTGTTTAAGGTTTTTAGTTGGTTCGTTCCGGGCTTATACAGGAAACCGAATAGAGAAGAGGAAGCTGAATGATGGAAAAGAGAAAAATTACTTTGCAGGATAGGGATGCACTGGAACGATTGATTGCAGAGGTTGAGAACAGTTTAAAGAATGAGTATTTTTGGCTACCGATAAAAGAGGAAGCCAGAAAGCATTTTTTCGATGATGAGTGGACCGAATTTTATGGAGTGTTTCAGGAGGGAGAACTGATAGCTGCAATAGCCCTGTTCTTGAATGAATATGAGTATGGTGAAAGCCTGAAACAATTGAATTCCACGGAAAAGAAGGTTGCGGAACTGGGCAGAGCCATGGTACATCCGGCATATCGCGGGAAGCATTTATTAGATCCGCTAATCAAAGATTTATTGGATATTGCAAGACAAAGGGGAATAGAATGTGTGTTGGCCACAATACACCCGGAGAATGTTCCCAGTCAGCGGTTGTTTCAGAAAGCAGGGCTGGAAAAGATGTGTACTTATACAAAGGATGTATCTTATATTAGGGATGTTTATGTTATCAGGCTGAAACAATAAATTCGAAAAAGCAAAATAGGACAGAGCTATTGAAGAGTCATACGGAACTTCAATAGCTCTGTTTTTATGTTGGGTTATGCGGATAGATAATTGCGCATCATTTTCAGGGCATTTTTTTCCAGTCTGGAGACCTGTGCCTGAGAGATGCCGATGATATCTGCTACCTCCATCTGGGTCTTTCCTTCGAAAAAACGTAAATTGATAATGTCCCGTTCTCGGTCGCCCAGACGCTTCAGGGCTTCGTTTAGGGATAGGTGTTCTACCCAGTTTTCTTCTTTGTTTTTTTTGTCGCTGATTTGGTCCATCACATAGAGCGTATCACCTGCGTCGGTATAAATGGGTTCGTAAAGACTCATAGGGTTTTGTATGGCGTCCATGGCATAAACAATATCTTCTTTGGAAATACCGATTTCTGTGGCGATTTCCTCGATGGTGGGCTCCTTTAAGTTTTTGCGGGTAAGTACCTCGCGGGTATAGATGGCTTTGTAAGCAGTATCCTTTAAGGAGCGGGAAACACGGATAGAATTATTGTCTCGCAGGTAACGTCTGATTTCTCCGATAATCATGGGTACGGCATAGGTGGAGAATTTGACGTTCAGGCTGGAGTCAAAGTTGTCGATGGCTTTGATTAAGCCGATGCAGCCAATCTGAAACAAATCGTCTACGTTTTCATTACTGGAAGAGAAGCGTTTGATAATGCTTAAGACAAGTCTGAGATTCCCTTCAATATATCTTTCCCGGGCGGCAGTGTCGCCTTCTTCAATCATGGCGAATAATTTATCCTTTTCTTCTTGCTTTAATAAGGGGAGTTTGGCGGTGTTAACGCCACAGATTTCTACCTTACCTAATGACATGATGCTAGCCTCCTGAATAAGTAGTTGTCTGTTGAATGTTTCTCTTTGGTAAGTATAGGAATAGTATGAGCCACCTTTTGAAAAGTTATTCATATAATAATACAAAGAGGTGATGGGTGGATTGGTTATGATTTTGTATTCGGATTTAAGGAATAAGGAAGTCATCAATATTAGGGATTGTAGGTGCTTGGGGAGAACCACCAATTTGGAACTGGACGAATGCAATGGTTGTATATGCAAGATTTTTGTGAGTGATTGCAGAAGCTTTTTCAGTTTGTTTAAGGCAGATACAGAAATAGCAATTCCTTTTAAGGATATCCGGCAAATTGGTCCGGATATAATATTGGTTGACATAAACTGCTAAATAATTTATAATATTTTCAAAATAGACAGAATTTTCTTACATTATCAATGAAAGCAGCGTAAAGATGCGCAGATAGGAGCAAAAGTATATATGAAATGTCCATTTTGTAATCATGAGAACACCCGAGTAATCGATTCCAGACCGGCAGAGGATAATAACTCCATCCGTCGTCGTCGTGTATGTGATGAGTGTGGGAAACGTTTTACTACCTATGAAAAAATTGAAACGATTCCGTTGATTATTATTAAAAAGGATGATAATCGTGAGACCTATGACCGTTCCAAGATAGAGGCAGGAGTGTTGCGTGCATGTCATAAGAGACCGGTGAGTGCACAGGCGATTACAAATATTGTGGATGAAGTAGAAAACGAAATCTTCAATATGGAGGAGAAGGAAATCTCCAGTCAGGTAATCGGTGAGCTGGTGATGAACAAGTTAAAGGATTTGGATGCAGTTGCTTATGTACGTTTTGCATCTGTATATCGTGAATTTAAGGATGTAAATACCTTTATGGATGAACTGAAAAAGGTATTGCAATAGAGGCTGGCGGCAGGACAGATGTCCTGCCGTGTTTTTGAGATTTTTTCGAAAAGTGAGGAAGAGGATATGTTAAAGACATTTTATCCGGATAATGAAGCAGATTCTACTTATGAAATTGATTTTGAAGCATTGTATGAGAAGGGATATCGTGGTATTATCTTCGATGTGGACAATACATTGGTGCCTCACGGAGCACCGGCTACCGAGCAGGCAAAGGCGTTTTTTGAACGTTTGCGGAAGATTGGTTATGCTACTATGCTTTTGTCAAACAACAAGGAACCCAGAGTAAAGGGATTTGCGGATAGTGTAGGTTCTCCCTATATTTTCAAGGCAAACAAGCCTTCCAAAGTAGGGTATGAGCGGGCTATGGAGCAAATGGGTACCACAAAGGAGACGACACTTTTCGTAGGCGACCAGCTTTTTACGGATGTTTGGGGAGCCAAGAGAACAGGGATTATGACGTATCTGGTAAAGCCCATTCATCCCAAGGAGGAAATCCAGATTGTGTTGAAGCGCAGATTGGAATGGATTGTATTGTATTTTTATCATAAGCAAAAGAAGTAAGAAAACAGGAAAAAGGTGGCGAATAGAAAATGGTTTATAATGGACATACCAGAACCTGCGGACTAATAGGCAATCCGGTGGAGCATACCTTGTCTCCCTTGTTACAGAATTATCTGGCAGAGGAAACCGGAACCAACATGGTATATGTTCCGTTTCATGTGGAGGAAGGCAGAATCGGAGACGCAGTTAAGGGTGCCTGGGCTTTGAATTTGTTAGGCTGTAATGTGACGGTTCCTTATAAAAGTGATGTGCTTCCCTATGTAAAGGAGTTGGACGGGCTGGCTGAGAGAATTGGCGCCGTGAATACTCTAGTGCGTACGGAGGATGGCTTTAAGGGGTATAATACAGACATGCCGGGGCTTTACCGTGCCATGCAAAGTGATGGTGTGGAGATAAAGGGCAGAGAATGTGTGATATTAGGAGCCGGTGGCGTGGCCAGAGCGGTGGCAGTAATGCTTTTGGACAAAGGTGCTTCCAAGATTTACATATTGAACAGAACGCCGGAAAGAGCCGGGGCGATTGCACAGGAAGTCAATGAGATGGCCGGGTATGTTTTTGCGGAGGCTATGGCACTGGTGGATTATGATAATCTGCCGAAGAGACGATTTATCGTGATACAGGCGACCAATATCGGAATGCACCCCAAGGTGGATGAGGTGGTTATTTCGGAGGAAGCCTTTTACGAAAGGGTGGAGATTGGTTACGATTTGATTTTCAACCCGGGAAAGACTCGTTTTATGCAGCTTACGGAAGCTGCCGGAGCAAGAGCCTATAACGGAGCAAAGATGCTGGTGTATCAGGGAATTATCGCTTTTGAGCTTTGGAATAAGCTGACGATTTCGGAAGAAACAGCAAAAATAGTATGTGATTTGGTGGCAGAGGCATTGAAGGTATGAAAAAGAATAATATTGTGTTAATAGGCTTCATGGGAAGCGGAAAGACGACGGTAGGGCTTCGATTGTCCTATCGTATGCGCAGAGCGATAGAAGATACGGATAAGCTCATTGAAAGAAGACTGGGAAAGAGTATTTCAGAGGTATTTGCCAGAGAGGGGGAAGCTTTTTTCAGACTTCAGGAAACCGCTCTTTTACAGGATTTAATAGAAAAGAGAAATCATCAGATTATTTCCGTAGGCGGCGGAACTCCGGTCAGAGAGGAAAACCGAGAACTGCTGAAAAAGCTGGGAACCGTAGTGTATTTTCGCGCAAAGCCGGAAACGATTTATGAAAGAGTAAAGGCAGATACAAGCCGACCGCTTTTGCAATGTGAGGATCCTTTACAGAAAATCAGGGATTTGCTGCAACAGCGGAAAGAAGCCTACGAAAGCTGTGCAGATATTATTATTGATGTGGATGAATTGTCCATGGATGAGGTGGTAGAACAGGTGGTAACTGCCGTTACGAAAGAAAAAAAGCGAAAACGGAAGCTGCTGGTGATTAATGGTCCGAACTTGAATTTCTTGGGCATTCGTGACAAGAATATCTACGGGGCACAGGATTATCAGTACTTGATGGACTTGATACAAAAGAAGGCAAAAGAGACCGGATGTAAAATCGACTGCTTCCAGAGCAATTATGAAGGTGCGATTATTGACCGGATACAGGCTGCTTATTTTGATGGTACAGAGGGAATTGTCATTAATCCGGGAGCTTATACACATTACAGCTATGCAATTCATGACGCTTTGGAGACTATACGAGTGCCGAAGGTGGAAATACATATTTCCAATATTCAGGAAAGAGAGGAATTTCGTAAGATTTCCGTGACGGCACCGGCCTGTGATAAGCAGATTTACGGGCAGGGATTGGACGGATATTTGCAGGCGATTGACTTTATCTTGAATAAATCGTAGATTTTTTTGAAAAAATAGTTGAAATATGATTGCTTTTAGTATAAACTAGAAAAGAATTATAACGTGATAAATATTTAGGAGGAATATACTATGATTTCTGCAGGCGATTTCAGAAATGGTATTACTATTGAAATGGACAATGGTATTTACCAGATTATTGAATTCCAGCATGTTAAACCGGGAAAGGGAGCAGCTTTCGTTAGAACCAAGCTGAAAAATATCGTTAACGGAGGCGTTATCGAAAAGAGTTTCAGACCTCAGGAGAAGTTCCCGCAGGCGCGTATTGATAGAAAAGATATGCAGTACTTATATTCAGATGGTGATTTATATCACTTCATGGATGTTGAAAGCTATGATCAGATTGCACTCAACGATGAAACCGTTGGTGATGCATTGAAGTTCGTTAAGGAAAATGATATGTGTAAGGTTTGCTCACACAATGGCAATGTATTTGCAATTGAGCCTCCTTTGTTCGTAGAACTTGAGGTTACCGAGACAGAGCCCGGCTTTAAGGGAGATACCGCTACAGGTGCTTCTAAGCCTGCTACCGTAGAAACCGGTGCAACCGTATCTGTTCCTTTGTTCGTTGAAATTGGTAATAAGATTAAGATTGATACCAGAACCGGCGAATATCTTTCAAGAGTTTAATAGACTGCACTATTTATGCAAAGTAAGACAATGGCTTTATGTCATTGTCTTTTTTTGTGCCAAAACATTGCAACATTAAATTATGGAGGGAAAGCATATGAGTGAAAAAGAAGCTATGGAAAATTTAATAAAGGAGCTGAAGAAAAGTCTCGGGGATGACACCCAAATCATGCTTCGGGAAATACAAAAGAATAATGGTACGCGGTATAAGGGATTAATCATCAGAAGAGAAGATAGAAATATCGCGCCTACGATTTATATGGAACCCTTTCTGGATATGATGAGGGAAGGAGAAAGTATCCGTGTGATTGCAGAACGTATTCTGCAGGTGTATCGAAAGTGTGAGCTAAAAGAATCCGTGAATATGGACTTCTTTATGGACTTTTGGCAGGTAAAGGACCGGATTGTGTATCGACTGATAAATCGGGAGCGGAATAAGGAATTATTACAGGATATTCCGCATATTCCCTTTCTGGATTTGGCCATTTGTTTTTATTATGCCTTTTATAGTGAAGAGCTGGGAGACGGCATGATTATGATACATAACAGTCATATGGAAATGTGGAACACGAACCATCAGCAGCTATTTGAACTGGCAAGGGAAAATACGAAGCGATTATTTCCGCCTATGGTGATTATGCTGGATACCATAGTGCGGGAAATGGATGGAGATATGGCAGAGGCCCGGTGGCCGGATATGCCGGAGCTTTATGTTCTGACCAATCATCAGAAAACGCAAGGTGCGGTAGCCCTGTTAGATGCAGAGCTTTTGGAAAATATGGGGAAAAAGATAAAAGGAAATTACTATATTATCCCCAGTTCTATTCATGAAATCATTCTATTAAAGGATCAAGGCAGGGAAGAAGGACTGTCACTACATGATATGATAGTGGAGACCAATTCTTCGCAGCTTCTGGAGGAGGATATCCTTTCGGATTATCCTTATTATTATAATACATCTGATAAAAAACTTTCACAAATTACAGGCTTTTAAGCTTAGAACTTTCACAAATTTTATAAAAAATTAGGATTTTTCCTAAAAAATCGTATAGACACGGAATACGATTTGTGGTAATATAGTCGAAGTGATGTAACAATTTTGTAATATTTGCATCCGTAGTCTAATGGATAGAACGGAGGCCTCCGACGCCTTTAATGCAGGTTCGATTCCTGTCGGATGCATTTTACATCACTTCGCTGTAGTTCACATTTTGTAGAAAGGTTATTTTATGATAAAGGAAAAGTGGAAGCTTGTTAGCGGTTTTCTGGTAAAAAACAGTAAGATAGCATTGCCGGTAGCTCTGATATTGGTAGTAGCTGTTGTGGTAGCTATCGTGTTAGGAGCGAATGATGACAGATTACCGGAGGAACCGTCTATAGCAGTGAACGTAAATTCGACAGAGGGTACTACGGAAGCTCAGCCAACGGAAGCACCGAAGCCGCAAGAAACAAAGCCGGAAGATTATGTGCTGGAAGTGAACGGAGATTTGCGTCCTCTGATGTGTACTTATTATAATGCATATGCATTGGGGGATATGGATACCATCAGGAGTGTTACCAATTATCTGGATGAAACAGAAGCGATTCGTATGCAGGCAATGAGTGAATACGTGGAAACCTATCCGGAGATTACCGTATATTCCAAGCCGGGACCGATTGAGAATTCCTATTTGGCTTATGTGTATTACAAAATGACTGTGAAGAATTTTGAGGATGCCATGTCCGGTATGGAAACCTTCTATGTTTGTACCAAAGAAGACGGAACCCTTTATTTGAATCAGGGGGATGTTTCAGATGAAGAACTGGAGTATATCCGTATTGTCAATTCACAGGATGATGTGGTGGAGCTGTATAATCGTGTTACTGTAGAGTGTAATGATACTTTTTTGAAGAATGCGGATTTGTTCTATTATGTACAGGAAATCATGAAGGATGTACAGAAAACAACCGGAGAGACACTGGCAGCACAGATGGGTAGCAGTACGGAGAGTAGTGAAGCTACCGGTGAAGGAGAAGGTGTCGCAGAAGGTAATACTCCTGAGGGAGAGGTGCCTGTTGCAACAGAGGCTCCGGCTGCTGTAGAACCGGCAGGACCTGTTTATGCAAAAGCAACCACTACCGTAAATGTGCGTGTCTCTGACAGTGAGCAGGCGGATAAGGCGGGTAAGGTAAGCGGCGGAACCAAGGTAGAGGTTTTGGAACAGCAGGTAAACGGCTGGTCCAAAATCAAAGGGAAGGATATAGAAGGCTATATTAAGTCTGAATACTTACAGTTGATGAATACGGAAGCATTAACAGGTGCCATCGGTACCGTGACCGCTTCTTCTAATGTAAATGTGCGTGCCTCTGCCAGTGAGGGTGCGAGCCGACTGGGTGTTTTAGCCGGTGGAGAAAGTGCGGAGCTGTTAGGCAGAGAAAATGGCTGGTGTAAGATTAATTACAACGGTCAGGTGGGTTATGTGAAAGAGGATTATGTGCAGTAATCACTCATAAAAAGAATAAAGCTGCGTATACTAAGGGTGCTATGAAAATAGCATCCTTTTCTGTGGTGCGGAATTTTCAGGGAAAAGGACAGCTGCATGCAAAGAGGAGAGAAAAAGAAGGGATGTGAAAAGATGCAGAAGCAGGAGATTATGATTTATAAAGAGATACAGAAAAATACGGAAAAAGCAATGAAAACCATTGAAACCCTTTCGGATAAGGTGCATAATGAACAGCTGGCAACACAGATATCCAAGCAGTCATTGAAATATGCGGAGATACGAAATCAGGCTTATGATAAATTGTTGGAGGCACATGCCCAACCTTATCGAAGCAGTTATATGGAAAACCTGATGTTAAACGGCAGCATTCAATATAATACGCTTTTGAATACCAGCACCGGCAGGATTGCTGAATTGATGATTAAGGGCAGCAATGAAGGAGTGTTGGAGATGAATAAGGTACTGAATCACAATGGTAGTGCCGGGGAACAGGCCATAGGTTTGGCTCGTAAGCTGATTGAATTTGAAGAAAAGAACATAGCCGGGATGCGAAAGTACCTATAGAAGAAAACTGTTGTGCAATTTGCATAAAAATTTTCGAAAAACTTTTACGATTTACTGAGATAAAGTCAGTTGTGTAATTGACCAAGACATACTATAATATTTCTTGTGATAAAAAGCATACTTGTATACAATGTGTACGAGGCGGAAAATTTTAGTTGCAAGGAGGACATATAGTATGTCATATGTTGATGAGGTTTATGAGTTAGTAGTTGCGAAGAACCCTGCACAGCCGGAGTTTCATCAGGCAGTAAAGGAAGTATTGGAATCTCTTCGTGTAGTTATCGAAGCAAACGAAGAGCAGTATAAAAAGGATGCTTTGTTGGAAAGACTGGTGAATCCGGAAAGACAGATTATCTTCCGTGTACCTTGGGTAGATGATAAGGGACAGGTTCAGGTAAATACCGGTTATCGTGTACAGTACAATTCTGCAATTGGACCTTACAAGGGAGGTTTGAGACTTCATCCTTCTGTAAACTTGGGTATTATTAAGTTCTTGGGCTTTGAGCAGATTTTCAAGAACTCTCTGACCGGTCTGCCTATCGGTGGTGGTAAGGGTGGTTCTGACTTTGACCCTAAGGGTAAGTCTGACAGAGAAGTAATGGCTTTCTGCCAGAGCTTCATTACCGAGCTTTATAAGTATATTGGTGCAGATACCCACGTTCCTGCCGGTGATATCGGTACCGGTGCAAGAGAAATCGGTTATATGTATGGTCAGTACAAGAGATTGACCGGACTTTATGAAGGCGTTTTGACCGGTAAGGGACTTTCTTATGGTGGTTCTTTGGCAAGAAAGCAGGCAACCGGTTATGGTTTGTTATATTTGACCAATGAAATGTTAAAGTGCAATGGTATTGATTTGGCTGGTAAGACTGTAGCAGTTTCCGGTGCAGGTAATGTTGCTATCTACGCCATCGAGAAGGCATGGCAGTTAGGTGCAAAGCCTGTGACCTGTTCCGATTCTACCGGTTGGATTTATGATCCGGAAGGAATTGACGTGGCACTTCTTCAGGAAGTAAAGGAAGTGAAGCGTGCGAGATTGTCTGAGTATGCTGCTGCAAGACCGAGTGCAGAGTATCATGACAAGGCGGCAGAGGGAACCAACCAGTGGTCTGTAAAGGTAGATATCGCTCTTCCTTGTGCAACTCAGAACGAGCTTAATTTGGAAGATGCAAAGGCACTTGTAGCAAACGGTGTTATTGCGGTAGCAGAAGGTGCAAATATGCCTACTACCATGGAGGCTACTGAGTACTTCCAGAACAATGGTGTAATGTTCTGCCCCGGTAAGGCTGCAAACGCAGGTGGTGTAGCTACCTCTGCATTGGAAATGAGCCAGAACAGTGAAAGATTAAGCTGGACCTTTGAAGAGGTTGACTCAAAGCTCCAGACCATTATGGTAAACATTTTCCACAACTTGGATGATGCTGCAAAGAAGTATGGCATGGAAGGTAACTATGTAGCCGGTGCAAACATCGCAGGCTTCTTAAAGGTTGCTGATGCTATGACTGCACAGGGTGTAGTATAAGTATACATGAGCAAAGAATAAATAGAGAGTAGATTTGGCGTCTGCACGGAAATGTGCAGAAGCCTTTTTTGCTGTATGCATTCTGTAACGTTTGACTTGACGCTTGCTTGCTTTAAATTTATAATAATTATATACATAAATCGATTAGAGAAAACAGTAAAGAAACGAAAGCGAGAAATTTTATGAAAAGACAAGTACTTACACAACAGCAGTATAAGCGTGCAAACAAGGTTATGTTTTTGATTTTAATGGTATGTTACATTTTTTTTGTGGCAATTGAAGTAAGTAATATATCAAAGGGTGAACAAAGCGTTATGGCATATGTGAGACTGGGAATATATGCGGCAGCTATTTTATTCACCGGCATCATCGTAAAAGCACTTGGGGACAAAAATGTCGGAACCACAGCAATTGCAATGCTTTATGTGCTGATATATGCAGTGCTTGTGTTTGGAAATGGTGCCGGTACTTTGGCAATGGCATTCCCTGCAATTATCGGTTTTTTGATATTTTTGAATGAACCATTGGTATTGGCAGGAAGTGTGATTACCTTTATTTTTTCTGTAATAAAATGTTATATGCTGTATAAGGCGAATAATGCAGAGGCATTGGGCTTTGCAAGTGTAATGATTTTGGGCAGCTTTGTTACCATTTGGTGTTCCAGAATGGCGGTCAGACTGTTGATAACATTCAGTCAGGAGAATCAGGCCGAAATCGAACGGGCAGCAGAGCACAGAGCGGTTGTAGCAAGAACGGTAGCTGGCATTGTGGAAAAGATGGATGAGGATTTCAATGAAGTTCTGGCAGAATTGGCAATGATTAATGAAGCTATGAATACGGCACATGCTTCTATGAATGAGATTGCAAAGAATTCTGAGAATACGGTGGAAGCGATTAATCAGCAGGCAGATATGACCGGTCAGATACAGACCAGACTGGAGAATACAAGTGCAACAGCTGCTGATGCAAGGGAAATCACAGAACAGTTAAAGAATGTAATCGTAGACGGAAAGAAGCAGGCGGATGAATTGAAAGCTCAGTCGGTATTGGTTGACCAGAATACGGTGAAGATTTCAGATACGGTAAATATGTTGGTGGAGAATGTAGAGAAGGTATCGGGGATTGTGGAATCCATTTTAAGAATTTCTTCCCAAACCAATCTGTTGGCTTTGAATGCCAGTATAGAGGCTGCAAGAGCCGGTGAGGCAGGAAAAGGATTTGCGGTAGTTGCAGACCAGATTCGTAATCTGGCAGAGGAAACCAAGGTTTCTACGGAACAGATTACAGCAATTATTAATGAGCTGACGACCGTAACGGGTGAGACACAGAATGCATTGCACGATTCTGTAGAAAGTATTAATATTCAGCGCCAGAGAGTGGAGGAGGTAAATACTCGTTTTACAGAAGTGGAAAATGGTATGCTGCAACTGGAAACAGGGGTAGAGAGCATGGCTTCAGAGTTGGGAAATGTCATGGAAGCAAATAGAAGCATTGTGGCAAGTATTGCGACCTTATCCACAGCTTCGGAAGAGGTGCTGGCAGAAACACAATTGAGTAAGGAAAATATTGATTGTACCTTTGACAGTATGAAGATGTTTTCTGAAACGGTTGACGGAACCTTTGAACAGTTGCAAGTTTTGAAGGAAACCGCAGCAGAAGAGTAAATTATAAATTAGGGTACATTTGGGCGTCTGCAAGGGAAATTGCAGGCGCCTCTTTAGACATAAAGGTGAGCTTAAAATTTAATGAGCAGATATTATAAAAAAACCTTGAAATATTTGGCAGATATTGCTATCATTAAAATATGTTAATGTCTTGAAAAAAGATGATTTTTTTGTTATCATTATAGCCAAAGACAGTACTTGCATGCTGAGGTTGCCGTTGGCAATCAGGGGATGTGGAGTGATTTTTTTGTGTTTTATAAGTAAAATAAGAGAAAATCCGGCTACATAGAATAGTTGCTGGAATGAGAGGAGGCCAACTTTATGGAAGGAGCTCAAATTTTTACTTGTGTCCAGAATAAGTCTGCAAGAAACTTGTTCAAAAAAGAAGAAGGAATGTTCCTTAAAGTAGAGGGTACGAAGATTTCCGGAAAAGGTAATATTTGTAATGCCGAAGGAAGAAATGGATATCAGGATGAGTTTTCTTTTTCAATTCAGGAAATATCAGACATTAAGGAAGAAGATTATAATGGTGTGTCTGCATTAGCATTTACCGCACAGTTGAAGGGTTTGTATGGTAATAAGAAGGTGAAAATTTACATACCGCAGCTGAAGCAGCCTGCAGAGGCAATCAGTACCTTGAAAAAATTAAAGGTCAGTGCCGGCGGAGAAGAACCCAGTGCACCTGCACCTACGAATCCGGTTCCGATACCGGCAGCGGCACCAAAGGCACCTGCACCGGCTCCGGTGGAGGAAGCACCTAAGGTAGCAGAGGCACCTAAGGTAGCAGAGGCACCGAAGGAAGAGGCACCGAAGACTGTATATCGCCCGGTAGGCGAGGATTATCAGGGAGCACCCACACCGACACCGGTAGTGGAGAAGCCTGCACCGGAACCTGTTAAGGAACCGGAACCCGTACCGGCGCCTGCACCGGTAGTGGAAGCACCTGCACCGGTAGTAGAAGAAGTTTCCGGTTCTGAGATGTCAGAGGAAGAATTCCAGAAGAGAATGGATAAGCTCAATGTATTGAAGGATTGTGGTTTGTTAGGAGAAAAGGAATTTACTGCTAAGAAGCTGGAATTGGTGAGCGAATACTTTGATTTGGGAGATTTCAACGAACGTATTCAGAAGCTGATTGCTTTGAAGGATTGCGGTTTGTTATCTGACAATGAATTTGAACAGAATAGAATCGATGTAATCAAAGAATGTTGTGATTTGGACGTTCATGATATTCGTGAGTATCGTCGTAATGTACAGAAGCTGGCGTTCCTGGAAATCGGTGAAGTGATTACTCCGGCAGAGTATGCTAAGAGCAAGCAGAACTTAATCGATGATGTAGAGTTTAAGATTGAAGATGACAAGGAAGTATTCCAGCGTAAATTGAAGAGATTGCCTGTATTGAAGGATTGTGCTTTGATTGAAGAAGCTGAGTATGACAGCAAGGTGAGCGGTTTGGTGGAACTGCTTGAAGTGACCAAGAATGATTCCAGAGAATCTCTGGTGAATAAGCTTACCAAGTGGCCATTGTTGGCACAGGAAAAATATATGACAGCGGATGAATTAAAGAACAAGCAGGATGATTTGATTGCAACCTATCTGGATGTTGTTTGGAAGACACCGGATGAGTTAAAAGCGATTATCAATCGTATGGGAGCGTTGAGAGATGGTGAATGCTTGTCAGAAGCAGATTATCAGTCCAGACGTAGTACATTACTCCAGAATGTTGATGAAGTAGAAGAATATACTACCAGAATTGCTATGTACAGAATGCTTCCTCAGGTTGGCTTTATTAGTGAAGAAGAGTACGGAGCATTGAAGCAGAAGTGTATTGATAAGATATTTACATCAAGCAATTCAGTGGCTGAATTCAAGGAGAGAGCGAATCAGCTGGTAGAGCTTCAGAAGGTAGGTATGTTAACTGCTGAAGAATTCAATGCATATAAGACCAAATTAATGAGTGAATTATAATTTGAGAGAAAAATGTGTTGTGAGCGACATTGGGAGGGAAGTATCATGAAAGAATTGATGATAATGTATCATCCAGTGAAGAAGGAAATTCGCTTTTTAGCCAAGGTTAAAGGAGAGTTTATCGATGTACCGTACAAAATGTGTCCTAACCTTGTAAAGTATTCCCCTGAAAATGGAGAGTTTTTATTACAGAATCAGGGAAATCAGTTTTTTAATGATATTTGGGAACAGTTTTCCCGTGAAAAAATCAATTTGGTTTTCAAGGGAACCAAGGTAGATTATGAAGATTTTACGGAAAAGATAACAGAGTATAACAAGTCCGTGGGCGAAGATAGAATCGTGATTAAGGACTTTGTGGAATTGCCATCCGTAGATGAAATCTTTTCACAGATTAACAAGTATTGCGATGAAACGATTTCTCTTTTCGAAACAGAGCTTGAGGGTTCAGATGTTCAGGCATTGTTCCAGAACCGTAAGGAAGAATTTGAAAAGAAGCGTAAGAAACTGAATTCCAGCGATATTAATTTGTGTTTGGTTGGTACCTATAGTTCCGGTAAATCAACCTTTATCAACACCTTAATCGGTAAGAGAATTTTGCCGGAAAGTATTAATTCCGAAACCGCAAAGATGTTCCGTATTCAGAATGATGAGGAACCTGCCGTAATGTTTAGTCTCAAGAAGAAAAATCTGAATGATAGTATAGAAGTGGCTATTATTTGGGATATTGAGAAGAAACAGTTTGCTTTCACTTCGACCGGAAATTGTGAGTATACCAGAAAGTTAATTCAGAATGAAATCAATAACGCTTTGGTATTCCACCTGTTGCAGCATGAGCAGCTGTATCAGATTTTGAAATGCTTGAATAATGTACCGAATGCTCCTACAGAAGAGTGTGCGGAGTACATTGATGGAATTATTGAGGTTCACTATCCGATACCTTTGGATCCGAACCTGAGCTTTACCTTCTATGATACACCGGGTACAGACAGCAATTCCAATGAGCATTTGTTGGTATTGCGTAAGGCATTGCATCAGCAGACCAACTCTATTTTGGTAATTCTTTATGAGCCTACCAAGATGGAAGGTACCGGTAACTCTATCCTTTACAAGCTGATTAATTCTTCCAGAGAGAGTGCTGAAACAAAGGATAAGGTACATATTGACCTGAGTCGTTCTCTTCATATTATAAATCAGGCAGATACCAGAAGCCTTGCAGATTTGAATAATCTGCGTAATAAGAAGGTAGAGATTTCCTTAAAGGAAACTGACAAGATTTATAATGAAGAAAATGAATATATTGATTTGTCAGAAGAAAGACTGTTCTTTGTATCTGCAAAGGCTGCATATATTGCAAAGGCTATTAAGAATAATGTAGATACTGAGGATGAGCGTCTGTGGTTAGCAAACCATAGAAACGAAATTAATAATGTGCATGTAGAAGACCCGTTATTGTTAAAGAATGATAAGGGTGATATCGATACCGGTATGTATTTCAAGCTTAACAAGATGGCAAATGCAGATAATGAAACGAAGCAGATGCTTGCTGACTGTATGCAGGAGCTGGAAAGCTGTGACGGCTCAGATGACAAGAGCTTGGCACCTATTTTGCATCGTATTTATGTAAATTCCGGTATGTATGCAGTAGAGCGTGAGATTATCAAGTATGCACAGAAGTATGCCTTGGCAGTAAAGGCAAAGGGCTTATACGATGGTATTTCCAGCGTTGTGAATTTTATTCGTGATGATTATGAAGCTATCGAAGCACAGGCATCCTTGTCAAAGCAGCAGATTTCAGATAATATCGCTACCATGAAGACCACCATGGTACAGGATATAGAGGCAGCATATGCCAGATATTTGTTCGAACTGGAGCCGGAGAATCTGGTGAACAAGTTTGCAGAAGTAGATGCACTGAAGTCTATCGTTGACAGCCGTAAGGAACAGGCTGAGAAGATTGCAGATAAGATGAAGTGGATTGCGATTCGTCCGGAAGTTTTCGAAGAGAAGAACAATATCATCTGTAATGAATTGAATCGTTTCTTATTAGAGATTGATGATTATTATAAGGAAGTCAGAGAGAGAATTCTGAAGCAGCAGATTGAAGAATTGAGAGGTCTGTTGGTGAAGAAGATTACCGGTTACAAGGGAATTGACGAAGGCTTGGTTCGCAGAATTGCCAATGTATCAGATACCCAGGTACCACCTTCCACCTTGGAAGCTATGAAGATGGATGAATACATCAACAAGCAAAAGGCAATCTTCATCTTCTCTACAAATGATAAGAAGTCTTACAAGAATGATATTTGTGAAACCTTTGATAATACGACTAAGTTGCAGTATGAGTCCTATGTTGCCGAGATTATCGAGGTGGCAAGAACAAAGACCGCAGAGTTGATTCGTGAGTTCAAGGAAAACATCGATATGATTTCCAGCAATTTGGAATATCTTATCAATGATGAGAAGGAAGCGATTTCCAGACAGGCAAAAGCAAAGGCTGTATTGGATTTGGTAGAAAAGAGAGATAAGGAACTGAATCAGAAGATTTGGGGCAATATTTAAAAAAGGAGCGTTGTTCTATAGTAATATGGAACAACGCTTTTTATCTTGTCAGGGCTTTACCATTGCATAGATAGTATAGTATAATATAGCTAAAATAAAGACTAAAGAAGGAGCAGCAATGATAACAACACCTTGTGATAAAAATGCAATCCCGGAAGTACATCGGGTATTAGAATACTTAAACAGTATAGAAGGAAAAGCGATTGTTACCGGACAGCATACTCAGTCCATGGGAATGGAAGAGGTGGAATGTATTTTTCAGAAAACCGGGGAGCTTCCGGCACTTTGTGGTTTCGAACTATTAGCATATTCCCCTAATATTAATTGGGCGGATGCTGACGAGGAATGTTTGACGGAAATAAAGGAAGCCGCCGGTACTTTGGCAAAAGCCTATGAATGGGCAGAGAAAAAAGGGCTGATTACATTAACCTGGCATTGGTTTTCTCCGTTAGGTGGCAGGGATAAATCCTTTTATACAGAAAGGACTGATTTTGATGCAGAGAAAGCTTTGTGCGAAGGAACTTTAGAGCATATGGCGATGTGTCATGATTTGGATATTATGGCAGAAATGCTTCGCGGTTTTCAGGAAAAGCAAATTCCTATATTGTGGAGACCTTTTCATGAAGCAGAAGGTCAGTGGTTTTGGTGGGGAGCAAAGGGCGCAGATGTGGCCAGACGCCTGTATCGCTTCATGTTTCATTATTTCACGGAAAAGCATCAGCTACACAATTTGATTTGGGTGTGGAATTCTCCTTTGGTGGAGGGTTATGTGGGAGACGAGTACTGTGATATTATCACCAGAGACATGTACCCACCGGCACATGAGCATAGTGATTTTGCAGAGAAGTGGGAAGAACTGACCCGGCTTACCCCTACCAAAAAAGGAATTGCCATTGGGGAAATCGGCGTGATACCATCCGGAGATGCCTTGGCAGAAACCAAGGTACCATGGCTTTGGTATATGACATGGAGCCATGATTTTTGCCTGACAGAACGCTTCAATACATGGGAAGAACTGAAAAAACTCTATAATCATCCATGGACGGTGACCTTGGATACATTGCCGGAGTTATATTAAAATAAATAAATCACCCTTCTGCGAAAAAGATATGCCTATTGATAGGTGCATATCAAAAATGTGGGAGGGTGATATTTTGTATAGTTGTTATTATTTGTTGTTTGTGTTAAAATAAATCCAAATGCAATGATTTTGAAATGGAATGATAAAATACTGTGTGGAAGGATAATTGCCATGAGATTGAGCGAATTGCTAAAGTTTAATGAAATTGTTATTCAGTGCCATGATAATCCGGATGCGGATGCACTGGCCAGTGGATATGCATTGTATACTTATCTGGAAAGTAAGGGAAAGCAGGTTTCCCTTATTTATGGTGGTAAGAATAGAATCCGAAAGAGTAATCTGGTGATTATGATTCAGGAATTGAAGATCCCGGTGAAGTATTGTGAACGCATGCAGGCTCCGGAGCTGTTGGTAACAGTGGATTGTCGTTATGGTGAGAGCAATGTAGAACGTTTCCCGGCCAGAAATATTGCAGTATTTGATCATCACAGAATCACAGGTCCTTTACCACCTATGGCAGATGTACGAAGCAATCTGGGATCCTGTTCTACCCTGATGTGGCAGCTTCTAAAGGATGAAGGATATGATGTAAATGCGAATAAGAAGTTGGCAACCGCTTTGTACTATGGTTTGTATACGGATACCAACGAATTAACAGAAATCTCGCATCCATTGGATATGGACCTTCGTGATGAAGCGGAATTCAATGCCACATTGATAACCAGACTGCGTAATGCCAACTTGTCTCTGGAAGAATTGGAGGTGGCGGGTGCTGCTTTGCTTCGAAGTGATTATAATGATGACTATCGTTTTGCTGTGGTGAAAGCCGGCGAGTGTGACCCGAATATTCTGGGTATCATCAGTGATTTGGTATTGGCGGTAGATTCCGTAGATATCTGTATGGTGTTTAATATTGTGAATGAGGATGTAAAAATATCTGTCAGAAGCTGTATTCGAGAGGTAAAGGCAAGTGAATTGGCTGCTGCGATTTGTGAAGGCATTGGTGGTGGCGGCGGTCATTTTGTAAAGGCCGGCGGCAGAATCAAGATGGAGCTTTTGACCAGAGAATATATAAAGTATTGTGAGAAGTATCAGATAGCACCGCGTTTGGAGCCTATTGATGATGGTACTACCATGCGTCCGTCTTCTTCCGGAGTAAAATTTTTCCTGGAAATGCGTATACGAGAATATCTGGATAATACCGATATTATCGATGTGGATGATTTATTGATGGACCAGAGCAATATGAAATCTTATTTGTTGAAGCCCATACCCATCGGTTATGTTTTATTGGATGAATTGTTCCCTATTCATACCAAGGTGATTATTCGTACCGTACGAGGGGACATGGAGATGGTAGTAGAAGAAGGCACGGTTCTTTATGTAGGCTTGCAGAGTGAGATTTATGTGTCCAATCATGCGGAATTCCAAGAAAATTATCAGATACTGGAAGAACCGTTCCGTTTGGAAATGACAGATTACATGCCCACTATCAAGACGGTGTCCGATGGAAGGGTATTGCAGTTAATGGATTATGCCGGAACTTGTATTTGTGAGAAGCCTATTTATGTAAAGGCAAAATGTCTGGAGCGAAAGACCAAGCTTTTTACAAAGTGGAATGATGAGAACTATATGACCGGTAAAGTGGGAGATTATTTGACGGTAAGAGGAGAAAAGGACGATATCCTGACCATTATTGATGGAGAACTGTTTACCGGATATTATTGTGATATAAAGGAATAAGAATTGAAATGGCGGCAAAGAAAGCGAAGAAGATATATGCAGTGAAAACTGGATTAAAGACGGGACTTTTCATGACCTGGGAGGAATGCAAAGCGGCGGTAGACGGATATCCGAAGGCTGAATACAAAGGCTTTGAAAAGAAAAGCGATGCCTACGAGTATCTGGGTTTGTTGGAGGAAGCGCAGGCGGAAAGAGCAGCAGAAGGACTGACTGAAATAGTAGATTCGGAGGAAGACTGTGAGGTTTGTCCCCCGGTGGAAAACCCTACGGACAAGGAAATGGTGATTGCCTATGTGGATGGAAGTTATGAGCATTCTATCCAAAAGTATGCTTTTGGCTGTGTGTTCTTGTTACCGGGCGGAAAAGTGTTGACGGAGAATGGTAGCGGAAATAATCCTGACACGGCGAAGCTTCGAAATGTAAGCGGTGAGATGCTGGGAGCTATGTTCGCGGTACAGTTTGCTATGAAGAACGGTTATAAAAAGCTGGAAATCCGCTATGATTATGAAGGTGTGGAAAAGTGGGTAACAGGAGCATGGAAAAGTAAAACGGAGCTGACACAGAAGTACGCTCAGTCCATGCGTGGCTGGAGTACGAAGGTACAGCTTACCTTTACCAAAGTAACCGCACATGCCAATGTTTACTATAATGAAATGGCAGACCGGTTAGCGAAAGCAGCATTAATAGAGAAGGAAGGCATACCGACGGTACGAACCATAGAAGAAATGGAGGCACTCCGTGACAAGACTGAATAAGTATTTAGCAGATTGTGGTGTTTGTTCCAGAAGAGAAGCGGATAAACTGATAGAAGCCGGGAAGGTAACCATAAACGGAGTGGTAGCCGGTATGGGCTGTCAGGTGGCAGAAACAGATACGGTGCAGGTGAATGGCAAAGCTTTGCAGGGAAAAGCCAAAAGTGTCGTATTGGCTTTTTATAAGCCGGTAGGTGTGACTTGTACAGAAAAGGATAAGCATGCAGAGAAAATCATAAATGATTATGTAAAGTATCCGGTGAGAGTGACCTATGCAGGCCGGTTGGATAAGGATTCAGAAGGTCTGCTGTTACTGACCAATGACGGAACCCTCATAGATGCCATGATGCGCGGTGCCAATGGTCACGAAAAGGAATATGTGGTCAAGGTGAACAAAGAAATCACCAAGGAGTTCTTAACACAGATGGCAGGCGGACTGTATTTGGAGGAACTGAAGGCGAAAACCAGACCCTGTCAGGTGGAAATGATAGGAAAGTATACGTTTCGGATTGTTCTGACACAGGGCTTGAACCGACAGATACGCCGTATGTGTAAGGTATGTGGCTATGAAGTGACATCCTTAAAGAGAATTCGGGTAATGAATATCGAGCTGGGAAAACTGGTTCCCGGGAAATACAGGGAAGTAACCGGAGCAGAACTGGAACAGTTATATGCCGGTGCAGTCAGAAATAACAAACAATAATCCGGCAGGATGAGTTTCGGCATCAGGAGGGCACAGGAAGCAGAAAGTGCGAAGGGATGCCTGTAAATAAAGGAAGGTTTGGAAAATGGCAGAGCAGAAATTGGAAAGACTGAAATATTTAGTAGATATATTGAATAAGGCTTCGAAGGCATATTATGCACAGGATAAGGAAATCATGAGCAATTTTGAATACGATAAGCTCTATGATGAATTGGTGGCTTTGGAAGAAGAAACCGGGGTAACTTTAGCCAATAGTCCTACCGTAAATGTAGGCTATGAAGCAGTAGAGGAGCTTCCCAAGGAAGCTCATGAAACCCCCATGCTTTCTTTGGGCAAAACCAAGGACAGAGAGGAATTACGGGACTGGCTGCAGGGCAAGGAAGGTCTGCTTAGCTGGAAGCTGGATGGATTGACCATCGTATTGACTTATCAGAACGGAAAGCTGGAAAAAGCAGTTACCCGAGGCAATGGTGAAATCGGAGAGGTGATTACCAACAATGCCAGAACCTTTCAGAATCTTCCCTTGAATATTCAGTTTAAGGGAGAATTGATTTTGCGAGGAGAAGCAGTAATCAGTTATAGCGATTTCGAGAAGATGAATGCGGAAATAGTCGATGAGGCAGCTAAGTATAAAAATCCCCGTAATCTGTGCAGTGGTTCCGTGCGTCAGTTAAATAATGAAATCACAGCCAAGCGTAATGTGAGGCTGTATGCATTTTCTCTGGTAAAGGCAGAGGGTGTGGATTTTGCTAACAGCAGAGAGAGGCAGTTTGCGTTCCTGAAGGAGCAGGGCTTTGACGTAGTGGATTATATTAAGGTAACACCGGAGACCATATTGGGTGCTATTGGAACCTTTGAAAAGAGAATAGAAGAGTATGATATTCCTTCGGATGGTCTGGTTATGACCTACGAGGATATTGCCTATGGAGAGTCTTTGGGACGTACTGCCAAGTTCCCCAGACATTCCATTGCCTTTAAGTGGCGCGACGAAATCAGGGAAACTACCTTGAAGGAAATAGAGTGGAGTGCCAGTCGTACGGGACTGATTAACCCGGTGGCTATTTTTGAGCCCGTAGAACTGGAGGGTACTACCGTAAGTCGTGCCTCCGTACACAATATCAGTGTGGTAAAAGCATTGAAGCTGGGACTGGGCGACCGCATTACCGTATATAAAGCGAATATGATCATTCCCCAGATTGCGGAGAATTTGACCGGAAGTGACAGCTTGGAAATCCCTAAGTGCTGTCCGGTTTGCGGGGGAGCGACGGAAATCAGAAGTGTGAACGAAGCACAGTTTTTATATTGTACCAATGAAGCTTGCGATGCCAAGAGTATCAAGGCATTTACTTTGTTTGTAAGTCGTGATGCCATGAATGTGGATGGTTTGTCGGAGGCTACCTTGGAAAAGTTCGTAGACAGCGGCTTTTTGCAGGAGTTTGCTGATTTGTACCATTTGGACAGATACAAAGAAGAAATTGTTTCCATGGAGGGCTTTGGAGAACGTTCTTATCAGAAACTGATGACCGGTATTGAAGCATCCAGAGAAACCACACTTCCCAGAGTGCTGTATGCCTTGGGAATTGCCAATATCGGTGTGGCTACTGCAAAGGTGTTGTGTAAACAGTTTGATTACAGTATGGAGAAGCTTATGCATGCCACACAGGAGGAATTGAGTGCAGTAGAGGGAATCGGTGATGTAATTGCTGCAGCCTTTGTGGAGCATATGCAAAATCCCAAGAATATTGCCCGTATTGAAAATTTGATGAAGGAAGTGCATTTGCAGGAAATCGTAGTAAATGCGGGAGAGCAGAGTTTAAGCGGTAAGAGCTTCTGTATCACCGGAAGTTTGAACCATTACAGCAATCGTGAGGAACTGAAGGAAATCATCGAGCAGAAGGGCGGTAAGGTGACCGGCAGTGTGACCTCCAAGACAGAATGCCTGATTAACAACGATATTACCTCCAATTCCGGCAAGAACAAAAAGGCCAAGGAATTGCAGATACCGATTCTGACAGAAGATGCCTTTCTGGAGAAGTATTTGCAGTAGCACGGGAAGCGTAAAATGTGAGGCTTGCTTTGTGACGAAGTCAGAGGCGTAGAGAATAAATAAAAGGAGACAACCAGGAATGCCTATTAAGATACAAAGTGATTTACCTGCAAAGGAAATCTTAGAAAACGAAAATATATTTGTCATGGATGAAAATCGTGCCATGCATCAGGATATTCGTCCGTTGCAGATATTGATACTGAATATCATGCCGGTGAAGCAGGATACGGAGTTGCAGCTTTTGCGTGCCTTGTCTAACACACCGTTGCAGGTGGATGTGACCTTCTTAAATGTGAAGAATCATATTTCCAAGAATACTCCGGCAGACCACTTAAACAAATTTTATAATACGATTGATGATGTGAGAAATAAAAAGTTTGATGGTATGATTATTACCGGAGCACCGGTGGAGGATATTACCTTCGAGGAAGTGGACTATTGGGAAGAAATGTGTGAGATTATGGACTGGGCAGAGACACACGTAACCTCTACTTTGCATATTTGCTGGGGAGCACAGGCCGGTCTCTATCATTACTATGGAATTGATAAGAGAAAGCTTCCTCAGAAGCTGTTTGGTATTTACGAGCATAAGGTGGCGAATCGTAAGATACCTTTGGTAAGAGGCTTTGATGATGTATTCTTAGCACCTCACAGTCGTCATACAGAAACGCCCTCCGAAGCCATTCATGCCTGTCCGGAACTGACGGTTCTGGCAGAAAGTGATGCGGCAGGGGTGTTTCTGGCCATTGCAGAAGAAGGCAAGAAAATCTTCGTAAACGGTCATCCGGAATACGACAGATATACCTTGAATAATGAGTATTTCCGTGACTTAAATAAGGGACTGCCGATACAGGTTCCTTACAATTATTATCCGGAGGATGACCCGAACCGGAAGCCTTTGTTACAGTGGCGGTCTCATAGCAATAATCTGTATAGTAATTGGTTGAACTATTATGTTTACCAGATGACGCCGTATGAGTTGTAGGGAGACTGTGAAAAAGTGGTTTTGTGGGGAAGTTCCACAGAAAGGCTGTGCGTATGAAGAAAAAACTGAAAATTTCCTTTAATGCACCGGTGGTACTGGGCTTTGCCAGTATTTGTCTGGTGGCGTTACTTTTGAGTTTACTTACCGGTGGGAAGAGTAATGAGGCATTGTTTATGACCTATCATTCCTCCTTGAAGTCACCGCTTACCTATTTACGCTTTTTTACTCATGTGATGGGACATAGCGGTTGGGCGCATTTTATCGGAAATATGTCTTACATATTGTTGCTGGGACCTATGTTGGAGGAAAAGCATGGTTCTGCGAAGCTCATAAAGATTATGTTGGTTACTGCCTTGGTAACCGGTTTGGTGAATTATATTTTCTTCTGGAAGGTAGCATTGTGTGGTGCCAGCGGTATCGTCTTTGCCTTTATTCTGCTGACTTCTTTTACCAATTTCCGGGAGGGAGAAATTCCATTGACTTTTATTCTGGTGGCAGTGATTTATTTGGGACAGCAGATTTTTGATGGAATTATGGTGCAGGATAATGTATCTAATCTGTCGCACATCATAGGAGGTGTAGTAGGTGGTGCCTATGGTTACTTCCTGAATAAAAAATCAAGGTGGAGCAAGCGATGAAATACAAAGCAGTGATTTTTGACCTGGATGGTACATTGTTGGATACCTTGCAGGATTTAGCAAATGCAGTGAATGTAGCGTTGGAAATGCATGGATTTCCTACCAGAACCTTGGAGGAAATCAGAGGCTTCGTAGGCAATGGTGTACGCAATCTGATGATCAGAGCAATTCCCGAAGGGGAAGCATATCCGGAGTTTGAAAAGGCCTTGGCAGATTTTCGGGCACATTATTCTCTGCACTGCAAGGATGAGACAAGAACCTATGAGGGAATCCCGGAGCTGTTGGAGGCTTTGAAGCAACAGGGTGTGAAGATGGCTATTGTATCCAATAAATTGGATTCTGCGGTGAAGGTACTAGCAGAAGATTATTTCGAGGGCTATTTTGAGGCAGCCGTAGGAGACCAGGAGGGCTTGGCGAAAAAACCGGCACCGGACATGGTATTTAAGGCTCTGGAGGAGCTTGGAGTGAATAGAGACGAAGCAGTTTATGTAGGTGACTCTGATGTGGATATTATGACCGCCATGAATGCGGAAATGCCATGTATATCCGTTACCTGGGGCTTTCGAGACAGAGATTTTTTGATGTTTCATGGAGCCGCTTGCTTTGCGGAGACAACGGAAGAGTTGTGGAAACTGCTGTAGGATGCTTGGTGTAGAGAAAAAACAGGAGGAAGTAGAAATGAGCAATGATTTTATGGAACAGACGGAAGAATATACTACCTTTATTATCAAACTGTCCGATGGAAAGGACCATGAATTTGCGATAGTAGAAGAATTTGATTTTGATAAGAAGCATTATATATTGGTATCTGAGGTACAGGGAGATGAAATTACCGAAGGTGTGTATCTGATGCGCGGAGAAAATGACGGAGAAGATTTTCTGGTGGAGGAAATCAAGGATAAGGAAGAGTACGCCCGTGCAGTGAAAGCGTATGAGGCACTCTACCAGTGACCGGAAGATAATCCATAGATTGGTGAAATGGTTAAAAGAACAAATAAAGACGGGTCGGGGCATCTCAAGCTTTGTTTGTAAAAGGAGTATTATATAGATGGAAACAAAGGAAAAGAATGGACTTGGCATCAGTGTAGGGAGCTTTGTGGCTGCCATAGGTATTTTAGCAGGATTGATGCTATTTACCTATATTTTGACTTTACTGATACCGGGAGGCAGTATTCCTTTTTGGAAGTGGCTGTTATCGCCGGTATTGGTGTTGGGTTCTGACCAAGGTATCACCCTGATTGCAGTGATTGTTTTTCTGCTGGTCATAGGCGGTACCTTCAATGCCTTGGATAGAAGTGGTACCATGGACTATATGCTGAGAAAGATTGTACATTTTGCCGGAGGGCGCAAATATTTGCTGTTGGCAGTGGTTACCCTGTTCTTTTTGAGTATGGGAGCCTTTATTGGTAGCTTTGAAGAATGTATACCTATGGTACCGTTGGCGGTGGCGTTAGCGATTGCTATGGGGTGGGATGAAATGGTAGGTCTGGGAATGTCACTTGCAGCGGTTGCCTGTGGGTTTTCTACCGGTGTTTTGAACCCTTTTACTACCGGAGTGGCACAAACTCTGATGGGATTGCCTACATTCAGTGGTATTTCTTTGCGTTTGTTGACGTTTGTCTGCGTGTATGGATGCCTTTTGTTGTTTCTAATCCCCTATGCGAAGAAGTGTGAGAGACAGAATGCAGGTAAAAAGCAACAGAAAGATGTACAAGTGGGAACCTTTGTAAGGAAGCCACATTTGGAGGCTTCGGTGCGGTTCTTTGTGGGAACCTTGTTGGCTTGCTTTCTGGTCATATTTCTTTCCACACAGGTGTCGGGGATTTCGGACTATTTGATGATTATTGTAGCTGTCTTTTTCCTGATGATTGGGATTGGTTGCTGTGTCTGCAGTCGTATCAAGCCACGCAAGGCGGTCAGCTATTTCGGACACGGGGTGCTGAATATTATGCCGTCCATGTTTCTGATATTGATGGCAGGCAGTATACAATATACCATGAATGAAGCGGGGATTATGGATACCATACTGCAGTTTGCTGTGGATTTGATAGGGGGAATGTCGCCGCAGGCAGGTATTTTGTGTATTTTCTTATTTGCTATGTTGGTGAATTTCTTTGTATCCTCCGGTAGTGCAGAAGCAGTGCTGTTGATGCCGTTGTTAGGACCCTTGGCAGATGTTTGCGGCATCAGCCGTCAGCTTACGGTACTGGCTTTTAACTACGGAGATGGATTTTCTAACCTGATTTATTTCACCAACCCTTGTCTGCTCATAGCCTTGAGTTTGATTGGTGTCAGCTATGGCAAGTGGATGAAGTGGAGCCTGAAGCTTCAGCTGATGATAGCGGTATGTTGTTGTGGGATATTGCTGTTAGGAACGATGATAGGCTATTAAGTGAAATCGGAAGGAAGAAGGAGTAGGACGATGACGGCGATGTATTCGTTGTTGCACATGCTGGTAGATGGTGTGTGTGCATTGGCAATGTTCGGACATTTCTTTATAGAGGAGAACGGACATTTTTCCATGCTTTTGTATAATTTTTGTGCCTTTGCACTGCAGATGCCGCTGGGAACCTGGCTGGATTTGCTCGTTCTTCAAAATACTCACAAAAAGGAACAATTGGCCTTTGTATTTGCAGTTTCTGGAGTGCTGCTTACCATTGTGGGAGCATTTCTGCATCCAGTGGTTCTGGGGATTGGTAATGCCTTATTTCACATCGGTGGTGGCGTAGGTACCATACAGGAGGATACCGCAAAGTCTTGGCAGGGAAGAGGATTGGGAGTGTTTGTGGCACCGGGAGCCTTTGGTTTGTATATAGGCACAGTCATTGGCAAGGGCAGTTACCGGTTGGCAGGTATGGTAGTGGCTGTAGCCGTATTGTTGATTGTTGTAGTGGGAACAGTCCTCTTGTTGAAGACACAGAAGCTTTCCTTTTCACGGAAGTGGCACGAGAAGGATGCGGCGGAAATGAGGAGTGGAAAAGGGAAAACAGGACAAGTTCTGTTACTGGCGACTTGTTGTTTCCTGGTAGTGGTGTTGCGTTCTTATATCGGTATGGCAGTGGCTTTCCCGTGGAAACAGGTTCCTGTACTGGGTTGCATCAGTGTGCTGGCAGTAGTGGCAGGAAAGGTGGCAGGTGGATTTATTGCAGCCGGGTTTGGATATGCAAAGACCGCAGTAATCACTTTGTTCATAGCAAGCATTGGATATATCGGTCTGGATTGGGCACCATTGGGACTGGTGGCTTTGTTTTTCTTTAATATGACTATGCCCATGACACTGTATCTGTTGATTAGGACTTTGAAGCAATTGCCGGGATTTTCCTTTGGATTGTTGACTTTTGGATTGTTCTTGGGCTTTTTGCCGGCATATTTTGTATGGGAATTGCCTTGGAAGGGACAGGTATTGGGACCCATAGGCTGTGTGGTTTCCATGATATTGTTATTGATTGGTATCCGGATGGGAGGCGGCAGACAACATGTATCTGATTGAGATGTTTGGGGTATCACTGCTGTTGACCTTGGTAATAGAACTGCTGGTTGCCATAGGTTTTCGTATTCCGGCCGGAAAAAACTGGCTTCCCATTGTGTTGGTGAATTTGCTGACCAATCCGGCGGTGGTATTTTTAAATTGGGTAATCGGTATTTATGAGCCGCAGTTAAGGGGAATAGGACTTCAGATACCATTGGAGATTTTGGTAGTGTTGGTGGAATTCGGAATATATAAAAGCTTTTCACGGGCGGGATGGAAGTGCAAAAGTCCTTTGGGTCTGGCGTTGGTTTCCAATGGGATATCCTGGCTGTTGGGTGTATTGTTTTCATAGGAGGTTTTGAGATGAAGAAGAAAATTTGTGTTTTGTTGGCAGGCATTTGTTTGGTAATCAGTCCGTTACAAGTGCAGGCAGATCTTATCTGGGAGCCCAGGCAGGATCCTTTTTATGCAGAGTATGCAGATCAGTGTGTTTATGAGAATAGTACCTATATTGCCAATGGTTCTCAGGGAACTGTTACGGTATATGAAAGCCCGGATGATTTAAAGGAAGTGGATGTTTGGGAGAATGGAAAGAGTGCATATATATCTTTTCTGTATACCGATGAAGAAGGGGAACGCTGGGGAATTTATGACAATGGAGATGTGAACCAGTCCGGCTGGATTCGTATAGAAGATATGGTAAAAAGATATAATGCAGGTTCCTTTGCAGAGGAGTTTCAGGACCGGATTGTAGAGGAAGAAGGAGAACTGGACAACACAGGTTTATCAGAGGCTTACTTTTGGACTTATCCCGGTTCGAAGGATAACAACAGTATGAATATTGCCGGCTTTAATGCCCCTCAATATCATAGCGTGTTTGTGGATGAAGCAGGACACAGATGGGGAAATATCGGTTATTATTATGGTAGAAAGAATGTCTGGATTTGTCTGGATGCTCCTGCTGCAACATTTGAGGAGTTGTATCCGGAAGGTGCACCGAAAAGAGGTGCTTTACTGGAAGGTACGGAGGAAGTGATTGTGGGTACCGAGAATGTGAAACTTATTCTGCCGGGAGAGCAGACATCTTCCACAGAAACTGCACAGAGTACACAGGAATCACAACAGGAAAGCAGTCAGGTACAAGCGGATACTAAGGAGGAAGCAGATTCCACAGTGGCGGCTTCGGCAACCGATAGTCAGGAGGGAGAAAGTGCAATAGCTTCCGCAGAAGAGCCGGAGAGTCAGGTATCTTTCGTAGCGGCTATTATAGCGGCTGTAGTAGCAGTAACAGGAGGTCTGTTAGCAGCATTAAAGAAAAGTTTTCGTCAGAAAAATAACGAAAATTAGTTGACAATTGATTGTATTCGGGATATACTAAGGGAGAATTAAAGATGATTACTAGATAAGAGTGGACGGCAATCCACTCTTTCTTGTTGTTAGAAACGAAGAAAGGAAGGGATGGAATGTCCAAGAAGGAAACCTACGAAGCCAGGACCGAAGAGTTATTACTTCCTATTACACAGAGCTATGGCGTGGATATTTATGACGTAGAATATGTGAAAGAGGGCAGTGAATATTATCTGAGAGCCTACATTGACAAAGCAGAGGGAGTAAACATCAACGATTGTGAGAATGTGAGTCGTGCCTTGTCGGATGCACTGGATAAAGAAGATTTTATTCCGGATGCCTATATTCTGGAGGTGAGCAGCCCGGGACTGGGACGTACCTTGAAGAAGGATAGACATTTTGAAAAATGCCTGGGACAGGATGTGGAAGTGAAACTGTTTAAGGCAATGGATGGTTCAAAAGAATTCGAGGGGGCTTTGAAAAGCTTTGACAGTGAGAGCATTACCATTGAAGCAGAGGGCAAAGAACAGACCTTTTTAAGAAGCAATATAGCAATTATCAGATTGGCTTTGGATTTTTAATTTTAACGGGCCGAAAAGGCAGAATGGAGGAAAAGTAAAAATGAACAAAGAGTTAATGGAAGCATTGAATATCCTGGAGAAAGAGAAAGAAATCAGCAAAGAAACTCTCTTTGAGGCAATTGAGAACTCATTGCTTACCGCATGTAAGAACCATTTTGGTAAGGCAGACAATATAAAGGTAGAAATCGACCGTAACACCTGCGATTTTCTGTGTTATGCAGAAAAGGAGGTTGTAGAAACCAAGGAAGAGGTGGAAGACAGTCTGTTACAGATTGCATTGGAGGATGCAAAGCAACTTTCCAAGAAGGCAAAGGTTGGCGATATTCTGAATGTAGAAATTAAGTCTAAGGAGTTCGGACGTATTGCTACTCAGAATGCAAAGAATGTTATTTTGCAGAAGATTCGTGAAGAAGAAAGAAGCGTTATTTACAATCAATATTTTGAAAAAGAAAAGGATGTTGTTACCGGCGTAGTACAGCGTTATGTAGGAAGAAATATCAGCATTAACTTAGGTAAGGCAGATGCTATGTTGAATGAAACCGAGATGGTAAAGGGGGAAGTATTCAAGCCCACCGAGCGTATCAAGGTTTATATTTTGGAAGTAAAGAACACTCCTAAGGGACCTCGTATCAATGTAAGCCGTACTCATCCGGAATTGGTAAAGAGACTGTTCGAGGCAGAAGTAACCGAAATCAAGGACGGTACCGTAGAAATCATGAGTATTGCCCGTGAAGCAGGAAGCAGAACCAAGATTGCAGTTTGGTCTAACAATCCTAACGTAGATGCAGTTGGTGCTTGTGTAGGTATGAACGGTGCCAGAGTAAATGCCATCGTAGAAGAGCTTCGTGGAGAAAAGATTGATATCGTAAACTGGGATGAGAACCCCGGTAATTTAATTCAGAATGCATTGTCTCCGGCAAAGATTGTGGCAGTATTTGCGGATCCGGATGAAAAGACTGCAAAGGTAGTTGTTCCGGATTATCAGTTATCCTTGGCAATCGGTAAGGAAGGTCAGAATGCCAGACTGGCAGCCAGACTGACCGGTTACAAGATTGATATTAAGTCTGAGACACAGGCAAAGGATGCTCCCGGCTTCCGCTATGAAGATTATATGGATACGGAAGAAGAGTACGATGAGTATGAAGAATACGAAGAGTATGCAGAGGAAGTAGAGGAATAAGAGGTTCATGAAAAAAGTTCCCTTGAGACAGTGTATCGGATGCGGAGAGATGAAGGGCAAAAAGGAAATGATGCGTGTCATCAAAACTGCTGAGGGTGACATCTGTTTAGATATTACAGGCAAGAAAAACGGTAGAGGAGCGTATTTGTGCATGCAGAAGGAATGTCTGCAAAAGGCACGCAAGAACAAAGGCTTGGAGCGTTCCTTTAAAATGAGTATTCCTGAAGAAATATATAACACCTTGGATAAGGAGTTTGAAGCAATTGAAGCAAAATAAAGTATTATCATTATTAGGATTGGCGATGCGGGGACGTAATCTGGTAAGCGGCGAATTCCAGACGGAAAACGCAGTAAAGGATGGTTCGGCACTACTGGTCATAGTAGCAGAGGATGCCTCCGCCAATACAAAGAAATTATTTCATGACAAATGTTCATTTTATGAGGTTCCGATTTTGGAATATGGCACAAAGGTTCAACTGGGCGGGGCTATCGGAAAGGACATACGGTCATCGTTGGCAGTATGTGATGAAGGGCTGGCACAGGCGGTCTTGAAAGCTTTGAAAGCGGAGCAGGAGGCTTAGAGGTAGGAGGTAGTGAGCATGGCGAAAATGAAGGTACATGAGTTAGCGAAAGAACTTAACATATCAAGCAAAGAAGTCCTTGCTTTTTTACAGGATAAAGGTATTGAAGCGAAGGCGGCACAGAGCTCTATCGAAGACAGCTCTGTAGAAATCGTGCGTAAAGCATTCGGTGGAAAAGGAGACACACAGGTGGCAGAAAATAAAGTGACCGAAGAAAAAGAGGAAGCCGTAGAGGCTGTGAAGCCTGCGGCAGATGATTCTCAGGAAGCACCTAAGAAGAAAAAGAAAAATATTATTTTTATCAGTAATCCCCAGAATTCTAAGTTCTCCGGCGGACAGAAGCCCGGCAATAAGCCGGCTTCCGGACAGGGACAGAACAGACCGGCTCAGAATCAGCAGGGAAGAGGAAACGGATACAATAATGGTGGAAATAACGGAAAGAACGGAGGAAATGTACAGCCTGCACGTACTCCTATTAAGCCATTAACACCTCCGTCGCCCACACCAAGTGTGCAGATGGTGAAGTCACAGCCTCAGCCGAAAGTACAGAAGGAGGCTCCTGTTCAGGAGGCACCCAAGGTGGAAGCACCTGTTCAGAATGTAGAGGTAAAGCCGGCACCGGAAGTAAAAGCAGCGACAACTGCTCCGGTAAGGGAAAACAGAGGCAATCAGGACAGAAGTCAGGAGAGAGGTCAGAACAACAGACAGCAGAATGACAGAAATAACGGTTCTCGTCAGGGTGGCTTTGACAGAAATAATGACCGTGGTGAGCGTAACGGTCAGCGTCAGGGTGGTCAGTTTAACAACCGTGATGGTCGTGATAATAGAGACAATCGTGGCAATGGTCAGCGTCAGGGCGGATTTAATAAGGCAGAAGGCGGTATGCAGGGCAGACCGAACTTCTCCGGACAAGGAGACCGCAGAAACAATGCTGCAGGCGGCGGTAAAGGTTTTGTAGATAAGGACAGAAATGACCGTGGAGGCAGAAATGATGGACGTCAGGGAGATAAGTTCGGCAGAGATAATCGCGGCGGAAGCAAGAACAGCTTTGGCGGAGATGCGGCACCTATAAAGGATACCGAAAAGCATCGTGAGGAAGAAAAGAGACGTATCAGTCAGGAAAAGGATAAGAAGAATAAGAAGGATCACTTCTACGAGGAAGAGGAAACCTTAAAGGGTAAGAATGGCCGCTTCGTAAAGCCTGAGAAGAAGAAGGAAGAAGTGGTAGAAGAGGTCATCAAGGTAATCGTATTGCCGGAAACCATTACCATTAAGGATTTGGCAGATAAGATGAAGCTGCAGCCTTCTGTCATCGTAAAGAAGCTTTTCATGGAAGGTAAGATTGTTACCGTGAACCAGGAAATTTCTTATGAGGATGCAGAAAACATTGCCATGGAATATGACATCCTTTGTGAAAAGGAAGTGAAGGTTGACGTAATCGAAGAGCTTCTGAAGGAAGACGAAGAGGCAGAGGAGAACTTGGTAGAAAGACCTCCGGTTATTTGTGTAATGGGACACGTTGACCATGGTAAAACATCCCTTTTGGATGCTATTCGTAAGACAAATGTTACCGATAAAGAGGCTGGTGGTATTACACAGCATATTGGTGCGTATACTGTAAATGCCAGTGGCAGAAAGATTACCTTCCTGGACACACCTGGACATGAAGCGTTTACCGCTATGCGTATGCGTGGTGCAAATTCTACCGATATTGCGATTTTGGTAGTTGCAGCAGATGATGGTGTAATGCCTCAGACGGTAGAAGCAATCAATCATGCAAAGGCTGCCGGTATTGAAATTATCGTTGCAGTAAATAAGATTGATAAGCCTTCAGCGAACATTGAAAGAGTAAAGCAGGAATTAACAGAGTATGAGCTGATTGCAGAGGATTGGGGCGGAAGTACCATCTTTGCACCTGTTTCTGCAAAAACCGGTGAAGGTATTCAGGACTTACTGGATATGATTCTGTTGACCGCAGATATTTTAGAGTTAAAGGCAAATCCCAACAGACAGGCAAGAGGTCTGGTGATTGAGGCAGAGTTGGATAGAGGTCGTGGTCCGGTAGCTACCGTTCTGGTACAGAAGGGTACCTTACATGTAGGCGATTTCATCTCCGCAGGAGCATGCTTCGGTAAGGTAAGAGCCATGATTGATGATAAGGGCAGAAGAGTAAAGGAAGCAACTCCTTCTACACCGGTAGAGATTTTAGGTCTTTCCGATGTTCCTACAGCAGGTGAAGTATTCCTTGCACATGCTACCGATAAGCAGGCTAAGACTTACGCAGAAACCTATATGGCACAGAATAAGGAGAAGATGCTGGAAGAAACCAAGTCCAGAATGTCTCTTGATGATTTGTTCTCCCAGATTAAGGAAGGCAATCTGAAGGAACTGAACTTAATCGTAAAGGCAGACGTACAGGGTAGCGTGGAAGCAGTAAAGCAGTCCCTGATGAAGCTGTCTAATGAAGAAGTTGTAGTGAAATGCATCCATGGTGGTGTAGGTGCCATCAATGAATCTGACGTTACTCTGGCAGGTGCATCCAATGCGATTATCATTGGTTTCAATGTACGTACAGATGCTACCGCAAAGGCAACCGCAGAACGTGAAGGTGTAGATATTCGTTTGTATAGAGTTATTTATCAGGCGATTGAAGATATCCAGGCCGCTATGAAGGGTATGTTGGATCCTATCTACGAGGAGAAGGTTATCGGTCATGCAGAGGTTCGCCAGATATTCAAGGCTTCCGCTGTTGGTAACATTGCAGGTTCTTATGTCATGGATGGTGTATTCCAGAGAGGCTGTAAGATCCGTATCAGTCGTGAAGGAAAGCAGATTTACGAAGGTGAGTTAGCATCCCTGAAGCGTTTCAAGGACGATGTAAAGGAAGTAAAGACCGGCTTCGAATGTGGTCTTGTATTCGATGGCTTCGACCAGATGCAGGAGCTGGATATTGTAGAAGCATATATCATGGTGGAAGTTCCTAGGTAGTTATAGAATTTGTAATATAAGTAAGCACTCAGAAAGCACAAAAATATTTCAACGCAAGGCCCTTGAAAAACGCCGGTGCTTGGTGAGGTTTTATCGAACCTAGTACCGTTGCGTTCTTTCACGGAGCGCAAGCGTGCCAAAGTGGAATGTTTTTGTGCAGGATGAGTGCGTATGTATGAGGTATTTTATGAGAAAGAACAGCATTAAGAACACCCGTATTAACGGGGAAGTACAAAGAGTTCTTGCTGAAATTATCCGTGGGGAGATAAAGGATCCCCGCATCAGTCCCTTGACCAGCGTGGTAGCGGTTGAGGTTGCACCGGATTTAAAGAGCTGCAAAGCATGGATTAGTGTTTTGGGTGATGAGGAAGCCAGAAAGGCTACCTACCAGGGACTAAAAAGTGCAGAGGGCTTTATTAAGTCTAAGCTGGCTAAGGAAATTAATTTGCGTAATACACCAAGTATTACCTTTATTATGGATCAGTCCATTGAGTATGGAGTAAGCATGTCCAAAAAGATTAATGATGTTATGACATCAGAGCAGAGTGAAACGGATGAGGACAGTGAAGAAGTAGACGAATAAGTAACAGCAAAGCCTCGCTTATGCGAGGCTTCTGTGTGTTTGTTTTGAAAGAAAGGTATGGTGCAATAGATGAAGCTTTTACAGGAATGCAGAAATGCAGAGAGAATTGGTATTAGCGGACACGTCAGACCGGACGGAGATTGTGTGGGTTCCTGTCTGGCATTGTATCAGTATTTAAAGAAAAATTTACCGGAGACGGTTTTTATAAAAGTATATTTGGAAGCCCCGCCTATTATATTTGAAGCTTTGAAAGGCTTTGAGGAAATAGAGAGTAATTATCCGGAGGAAGAGGAATTTGATGTTTTCTTTGCTTTAGATTGTAATCTGGACCGTTTGGGAGAAAGTAAGAAATATTTTGAGAAGGCGAAGAAAAAGATTAATATTGACCATCACATCAGTAATGTTGGCTGTGGAGATTTGAATTATGTCATGCCGCAGGTAGGCTCTACCAGTGAGTTGATTTATGATTTAATCGTGGCAGAAAGCGGAGAAGAGGCTTTGGATAAGGAGTTGGCAATGGCTATTTATACCGGTATTATTCATGATACCGGAGTGTTTCAGTATTCTAACACTACGCCAAAGACCATGGAAATCGGTGCCAAGCTTATCGGCTATGGTTTTGACTTCCCCAATTTGATACTGGAAACCTTTTATCAGAGAACCTATTTGCAGA
This sequence comes from Acetatifactor sp., assembly GCA_045538995.1. GTDB lineage: Bacteria > Bacillota > Clostridia > Lachnospirales > Lachnospiraceae > Acetatifactor. The sequence continues at coordinate 64,995 of JAZQEK010000110.1, forward strand.
CACAGGTGTTGGGACGAGCTCTGATGGAGAGTATCCGTTTCATGGACGGTCAATGTATTGCCAGTTGCATTGATAAGAAAATGATGGAGTTCTACGGGGCGACTACGCAGGACTTCGATGGTATTGTGAATCAGTTGCGTAACATCAAAGGAATACATTGTGCTATTTTTATGCATCAGACAGATGTGCTGGAATATAAGGTGAGCTTGCGTTCGGATGAATTGGTAGATGTGTCGGCAGTAGCTTCTTATTTCGGTGGTGGCGGACATGTGAGAGCGGCAGGCTGTACCATGCAGGGTACCTTCCACGACTGTGTGAATAATTTGTCGCTGCATATTGAAGCACAGTTGAAAAAGAATACGGCAGAAAAATAAATGCCGGTGATAGGTATAAGCAGGAGTAGAAGATGTACAACGGTATTATCAATATTTATAAAGAAAAGGGTTTTACCTCCCATGATGTAGTGGCTAAGATGCGTGGCATTTGTAAACAGAAAAAAATCGGTCATACGGGAACCTTGGATCCGGATGCGGTAGGAGTACTGCCGGTGTGTCTGGGCAGTGGTACCAAGCTGTGTGATATGCTTACGGACAAAGATAAAGAATATGTGGCAGAACTCCTGTTAGGGGTAGAAACCGATACTCAGGATATTTCCGGTCAGGTGCTTCGGGAATGTGAGCCTGTTATGGAGGAGGAAGCCGTAAGGGCTGCAGTAATGAGCTTTCAGGGGGAGTATATGCAGGTACCTCCTATGTATTCGGCATTGAAGGTCAATGGCAAGAAGCTGTATGAGTTGGCCAGAGCAGGCAAAGAGGTGGAACGTCAGGCCAGACCGGTCACTATTCAGGAAATAGAAATCTTGGAAATGCAGCTTCCGGTAGTAAAACTGCGTGTGGCATGCTCCAAGGGAACTTATATCCGGACCCTTTGTGCAGATATCGGCACGAAGCTGGGGTGCGGCGGTACCATGAAAAGCCTGCTTCGTACCAAGGTGGGGATTTTTAAGGCAGAGGATGCGATTACTCTGGCACAACTGGAGGAGCTGCGGGATACCGTAGGAATAGAAACAAAGCTGTATACAGTGGACAGCGTGTTTGAAGAACTGCCCGCTCTGCACGTGGAAGACAGCTTTTGTAAGCTTTTGGACAATGGCAATGCCTTTTATGCCAATCAGACCATAGAGAAACACAAATATCCGGAAAATCAATGGGTACGTGTTTACAGTAGAGACAAATTCTATGGAATATATGTATATGAAAAAGAAAAACATCGATACAAGCCGGTGAAAATGTTTTTGTCAGAGTAATTATGTTAGTCCGACAGGAGAGAGAAGCCGGTTGAAACCGGAAAGGAAATAGGAGATGGAAATCATCACAGGGACTTTGGATTTTCAATTGAATAGAGAAACTGCAATCGCCATTGGCAAGTTTGATGGTTTACATCTGGGACATCAGAGGTTGTTACAGGAGATATTGTTAAAGAAACAAGAAGGTTTGGCAGCTTGTGTATTTACCTTTGACCCGTCCCCGGCAGTGTTCTTTGGTGTGGCAGATGGCAAGGAGCTGACCACCAAGGAGGAAAAACGCAGACTTTTGGAGCGTATGGGAGTGGATATTCTGGTGGAGTTTCCTATGACTAAGGAGAGTGCCTCCATGGAACCGGTGTACTTTGTAGAAGAGGTACTGGTGAAGCGGTTGAAGGTACGGTTTCTGGCGGCAGGTACAGACCTTTCCTTTGGAGCCAAAGGTGCCGGAAATGCAGAGTTATTACAGAAGTATGCACCGGACTTTGGCTATTTCGTAAAAACCATTGATAAGGTGAAAATAGAAGAGACGGAAATCAGTTCTACTTTGGTGCGCAGTCAATTGGAAGCCGGGAATATGACTTATGTAGAACAGCTTTTGGGAATGCCCTATACAGTAGGCGGTGAGGTATTACACGGGAAAGCACTGGGAAGAAAGCTGGGGATGCCTACGGTGAATTTATTGCCGGAAAAGGAGAAGCTTTTGCCTCCTAAGGGTGTCTATTATTCAAAGGTACGATACAAGGGGAAAATGTATGATGCTATCAGCAATATCGGCTGCAAGCCCACAGTTTCTCAGGAAGAATGTATCGGAGTGGAAACCTACCTGTATGATTTCCAGGAGGAAATCTATGGAGAGAAGATAGAGGTAAGTTTATTAGAGTTTAAACGTGCAGAAATGCGTTTTCAGAACGTAGAAGAATTAAAAAAACAGATGGAGTTGGATATTTTAGAAGGAAAAAAGTACCATTTGTCGAAAATCGGTTGACAGAAATTACACCATGTTGATATAATTCAAACGTGGTGTAATATTTTTGTAACAAAGTTGTAATGAATTAGAAGATGAGGTATGTAATGATAAAAGAACATAAGAAAAGAGGAGTAATTCGTGTAGCTGGATTAGGACTGGCAACTTGTATGGTTTTGCAGCCTATGACTGCTTCGGCAGCTGAGTTGTCACAGGTAAAGGATGTGTTACAGCAGGCAGGTATTGCTTCCCTTATAGAAGTAAGTTTAACACAGGAGGAATATGTGGCAAAGGCGCAGGAGGCAGAAGGTGCATCTTGGGGCTATACCAATATCGGTATTGCCAATGTAGATTCCGGCAATCTGAATGTGCGTGCTTCTGCATCTACCAAGGGAAAACTGGTAGGAAAGATGCCAAGGAATTCAGCCTGTGAGATTTTGGAGTTGGATAAGGAAACCGGGTGGGCACATATTAAGTCCGGTGAAGTAGAAGGCTATGTCAGTGCAGAGTATTTGTTAACCGGACCGGATGCCAAGCTGCGTGCCAGTGAGTTGGTGAGCACAGTGGTGGTAGCGGATACAGACGGTTTGAGAGTACGTGATGAAGCCAATGTAGACAGTGCCGTACTTACCCAGATTTTGAAGGGAGAAGAGATGGAATATGTAGAAACCTTGGACGGTTGGTACAAGGTTTCCATCGATGGAGCAGAAGGTTATGTCAGTGCAGAATATGCACATGTAAAGGAAAGCCTGAATACGGCAGTTACCCTCAGTGAATTGTTATATGGTCAGGGTGTAACGGACGTGCGAGTAGAGCTTTGTGAATATGCAAAGCAGTTCTTGGGGAATCCGTATGTATGGGGCGGAACCAGCCTTACTAAGGGTGCTGACTGTTCCGGTTTCGTACTGAGTGTTTATAAGAAGTTTGGCGTGAAGCTTCCTCACTATTCCGGTTCTCAGGCAAACAGCGGAACGAAAATTAAATACAGCGAAATTCAGCCGGGAGATTTGGTATTCTATGCAAACAGCTCGGGAACCATTAATCATGTGGCAATTTACATCGGTAACGGACAGGTGATTCATGCCAGCAGTCCCAAGACCGGTATCAAGATTAGTAAGTATAACTACAGAACACCGGTAAGATATGTGAGAATTTTGCAGAATTAATGAAACAGAACTTCATACGAAGAGCCGGAACCATCCTAAGCACGGTAGAGAGGAAAGAATACGAATTATTACAAAAATAGTAATAAAATAGGTTTACAATTCTGCCAAAGTGTGGTAATATAGGCAAGTATGAGTTTAGCCGACGCTCAGGCAAGGGACACTCCGACCCGGTCTTAGTGTCAGGTGAGATTAAAATATTAGGAGGAAACAAAAATGATTTCTAAAGAGAAGAAGCAGGCAATTATTAATGAGTATGGCAGATGCCCTGGTGACACAGGTTCACCTGAAGTTCAGATCGCAGTTTTAACTGCTAGAATCGCTGAGCTTACCGAGCATTTGAAGAGCAATCCTAAGGATCATCATTCACGTCGTGGTATGTATATGATGGTAGGTCAGAGACGTGGTCTTCTTGACTACTTAAAGAGAAAAGACCTGAACAAGTATCGTGAATTAATCGAGAAGTTAGGTATCAGAAAGTAATTGACATGATGAAGGCGGCGGAAGACCCGATTGAATCGGCTTCCCCCGTCTTCTTGTGTGTAGTTTTATTAACTTTTCGAATAGGGTGTTTTGCCCGAGACCGCTGAAAAGTACAGGTTTTTTGAAAAACCTATATTTTTCAGTAGTTTCGGTAGCCCCCTGTTCGATAGTAAAAAATAAACAAAAGCCTGTAGAACAGGCGAGAATGGAGGAGCTATGTATAACACATTTACAATGGAACTTGCAGGTCGTACCTTACGTGTTGATGTGAACCGTGTTGGTAAGCAGGCAAATGGTTGTGCTTTTATGCAGTATGGTGAGACTACCGTACTTTCTACCGCAACCGCATCAGAGAAGCCCAGAGATGGTATTGATTTCTTCCCTCTCAGTGTAGAGTATGAGGAGAAGTTATATTCCGTAGGTAAGATTCCCGGAGGTTTTAACAAGAGAGAAGGAAAGGCTAGTGAGAATGCTATTCTGACCAGCCGTGTAATTGACAGACCTATGCGTCCCTTGTTCCCGAAGGATTATCGTAACGATGTTACCCTGAACAACATGGTAATGAGCGTTGACCCTGAGTGCCGTCCTGAAATCGTTGCAATGCTGGGTGCAGCAATTGCTACCTGTATTTCAGACATTCCTTTTGATGGTCCTTGTGCAATGACACAGGTAGGCTTGATTGATGGCGAATTTATCATCAACCCCAGTCAGGAGCAGTGGAAGAATGGTGATTTGAACTTAACTGTTGCTTCTACAACCGAAAAGGTTATCATGATCGAAGCCGGTGCTAATGAAGTACCGGAAGCAAAGATGATCGAAGCAATCTATATGGCTCATGAAGTAAACCAGACTATCATTGAGTTCATCAATAAGATTGTTGCAGAAGTAGGTAAAACAAAGCATGAATATACCAGCTGTGCTATTCCTGCTGAAATGTTTGAAGAAATGAAGAAGATTGTTACTCCTGAAGAGATGGAGGAGGCAGTTTTCACAGATGATAAGCAGACTCGTGAAGCAAATATCCGCGAGGTAACTGCAAAGATGGAAGAGGTTTTTGCTGACAACGAAGAGTGGTTAGCAATCCTTGGTGAAGCTGTATATCAGTATCAGAAGAAGACCGTTCGTAAGATGATTTTGAAGGATCACAAGCGTCCTGACGGTCGTAAGATTGATCAGATTCGTAAGTTGGATGCAGAAGTAGATTTGATTCCCAGAGTACATGGTTCTGCTATGTTTACTCGTGGACAGACACAGATTTGTAATGTAACAACTCTTGCACCTTTGTCTGAGCAGCAGAAGTTAGATGGTTTGGACGAGAACGAAGTAGCAAAGAGATATATGCATCATTACAACTTCCCCAGCTATTCCGTAGGTGAAACCAAAGTTTCCAGAGGACCCGGACGTCGTGAAATCGGTCATGGTGCTTTGGCTGAGAGAGCATTGATTCCTGTACTTCCCAGCGAAGAGGAATTCCCTTATGCAATCCGTACCGTATCCGAGACCTTTGAATCTAACGGTTCTACCTCTATGGCTTCTACCTGTGCTTCTTGTATGTCCCTGATGGCTGCAGGTGTGCCGATTAAGAAGATGGTTGCAGGTATTTCTTGTGGTTTGGTAACCGGTGATGTAGACGAAGATTTCGTATTGTTAACCGATATTCAGGGTCTGGAAGACTTCTTCGGTGATATGGACTTTAAGGTAACCGGTACTACCGATGGTATTACTGCTATTCAGATGGATATTAAGATTCATGGTTTGACCAGAGAAATCGTAGAAGGTGCTATTGCAAGATGTCGCGAAGCAAGACTTTTCATTATGGATACCTGTATGAAGCCTGCTATTGCTGCTCCTCGTGCAGAAGTAGGTCCTTATGCACCTAAGATTATTTCTATTCAGATTGATCCGGAGAAGATTGGTGAGGTTGTTGGTCAGAGAGGTAAGACCATCAACGAAATCATTGCCCGTACCGGCGTAAAGATTGATATTACCGATGACGGTAAGGTATCTGTATGTGGTACTGACAAGGATATGATGGACAAGGCTGTAGATATGATTAAGATTATCACTACAGAATTTGAAGAAGGCCAGATTTTCAAGGGTAAGGTAGTAAGCATTAAGGAATTCGGTGCATTCATCGAGTTCGCTCCCGGTAAGGAAGGTATGGTTCACATTTCCAAGATTGCAAAGGAAAGAATTAACCATGTAGAAGATGTACTTACCTTAGGTGATATGGTAACAGTAGTATGCTTAGGCAAGGATAAGATGGGCAGAATCAGCTTCTCTATGAAGGATGTTGCTCAGGCTTAATAAATAAGGATAGAGATACCACTGTGGACAAGCTCCATGGTGGTATTTTTGCATAAGCATTTATATATTTTTTAGAATTGTTTATTTTTAAAATATTGTATCGGCGTGCCTGTGCGAGTAGGATAGAATCAATGGATTATTACGAACAGGAGAGAACACTATGAGAGAAAAATTAATGCGCTTTATGTATGGAAGGTACGGAATGGATCAGTTTGGACGCTTTTTAATCGGAGTGGCAATGATATTGATGCTGCTTTCTATTTTAGGTCCTAATATTTTTTATACTCTGGCAGTTGTGGTAATGGTATATGCTTATTTTCGTATGTTTTCCAAGCAGACCTATAAACGTGCAGGAGAAAACCAGAAGTATCTGCAGTATGAGTGGAAGGTAAAGAATTGGTTCGGAAAAAAGAAGCGGGAAATAAAGCAGTTAAAGACACATCATATTTACAAATGTCCTAATTGTAAGCAAAAGATACGTGTTCCCAGAGGACGGGGAAAAATTGCTATCACCTGTAAGAAATGCAGTCATGAATTCGTGAAGAAGAGCTGATAGGAGGCTTACATGTTTGGATATATTATCGTAAATAAGGCGGAGCTGAAGTTTAAGGAATATGATGTATATCACTCTTATTATTGCGGTTTGTGTCAGGGTATAAAATCACGCTACGGAAGAAGCGGACAGCTGACATTGAGTTATGATATGACCTTTGTACTCATGCTTTTAACCGGACTGTACGAGCCGGAAACCATACAAAGCAGCTGCAAATGTCTGGTACATCCTTTGGAAAAGCATCCTATACGTCGGAATCAGTTTACGGATTATGTAGCAGATATGAATGTGCTTTTCAGTTATTATAAATGTCTGGACGACTGGGAGGATGAGCGGAAGCTTCATAAGCTAATGTTTTCCAAGCTGTTACATGGCAAGGTTGGGAAGCAGAAGGAGCAGTATTTGGAAAAGCTTCGTAAAATAGATATGCTGTTGCACGACTTGAGCAGTGCCGAGAAGGAGGATTGTCAGGATGTAGATGCCATGGCAGGTACCTTCGGCAAGATTATGGCAGAAATTTTTGCGTATAAAGAGGATGAGTGGACAGAAAGCTTGCGCAGACTGGGATACTATTTGGGTGAGTTTATCTATTTGCTGGATGCTTATGAGGATATTGAAGAGGATATCCGTAAGAACCGCTACAATCCTATGAAAAAACGTTATGAGAGTGCCGATTTCGAGGAAGAATGCAGAGGAATTCTGACTATGCTCATGGCACAGTGCTGTAAGGAATTTGAGAAGCTTCCCATATTGGAAAATGTGGAAATTCTGCGAAATATATTGTATTCCGGAGTATGGTGCAGATATGAGGGCATAAGAGAAAAACGCCTGAATAAGGCGAAGGAGGATAAGTAATATGAGGGATCCGTATCAAGTGTTGGGGGTGACCCGAAACGCTACGGAGGAGGAAATTAAAAAAGCATATAGGGCACTTAGCCGTAAGTATCATCCGGATGCCAATGTGAACAATCCTCACAAGGAACAGGCAGAAGAGATGTTTAAGGAAATTCAGATTGCTTATGAGCAAATTATGAAGGAGCGTACGGAAGGATATAGTGGTCAGGGCTATGGCGGCAGTGGCTATGGCGGTTCTACTTACGCCGGTCAAGGCTATGGTGGCAATCAGGGCTACGGATATAGTCCTTTTGGAGGCTTTTATGGAAATTACAATAGCGGTACCAACAATACCGGCTATGAGGAGGATACCCATCTGAGAGCTGCCGGTAATTATATTCGTAACGGATATTATCAGGAGGCCAGAAACGTACTGGATAGTATGGGAATGCAGGAGCGAAAGGGCAGATGGTATTATTACAGTGCCGTGGCACACTATGGCTTGCAAAATCAGGTGGCTGCATTGGAACATGCCAGAAAGGCAGTTGCATTAGAACCCAATAATACCGAATATCGTTATCTGCTCAATCAACTGGAAAGCGGCGGTGTTTGGTACCAGCAAAGACAGGCATCCTATGGCTATCCGGTCATGGGCGGCGGAGATTTCTGTATGAAGCTGTGTTTGTTTAATTTGTTCTGTAATTGCTGTTGCTAAGAGAGAGTATTTTGAATTAGCTAACCTCTTGGAAACGAGGGGCGACAATTAAACGAAGTTCAATTGTATGTGGTATATTGAATTTGATAAACTTGAAGTTATCACACTCAAGGAAAAGGAAGCGGCTGCGAAGCAGATATTTACTTTTTCTGGTGCAATACCGACAAAATCATAAGTGTGAAGCACGACAGACGCGAAGCGGTTGGATTTTGGAGGTGGCTACAAGGATAAATAAGACTTTGTGAAGGTGTTATTTCTGGAAAAGTATGAACTACCAATTGGTCAGAAAAGAAGACTAAAAAGTTGGTATGCGGCTGTTTAGAAATACCAACTGACCAAGGGAAAAAGCTGGAACAGTTGGGATGCGACTGTTTGGAAATACCAACTAGACGAGGAAAAAGCTGGAACAGTTGGTATGAGACTGTCAGGAAATACCAACTGACCAAGTGAAAAGGCTGGAGCAGTTGGTATGCGACTGTTTGGAAATACCAACTAGACGAGGAAAAAGTAAGAATAGTTGGTATCAGTTTGCTTAGATATCCCAACCAAACTGGAAAAATGCTAGAAAAATTGGGAGTTTGCGTTGTCTCAATTCAAAAGTCAACAGAGACGAGATTCACCACTTGTACAAATTATTTGATTGGGAGGTTTTAAATTGCTGACTGATACTCAAGCGGAAAGATTTTTAAGAAAGTTCGGTGCAGAAAGCTATAAAGAACGAAGCAGTATTGTGGAAAAATACAGAAAACAATGGGAGCTGTCTGAAATAGAATTTAAGTCAGAGTTTTCCACTAACAGCCTGATTTTCTATGCTGTTTCAAAACAATATGGTAAGGTTATTCTCAAAATTCTTCTTCCTAATAATTTTGACAAAGAAATACCAACACTAAAATTATTTCAAGGCGAGAATTTCTGTAAACTTTATGAGTATTCATTTGAAGATAGGGTATACATAATGGAACGAATTGTGCCTGCCGATACTTTATATGAAAGTGCTCCCCGAAATGAACGTATTAAAATTGTAGGAGAGATATTTAAAGAACTACATAAGACCGACTTGCCTGATAATATGTTTCCTACTTATACCGAATGGTTTAAAGCTGGTAAGGAAGGTACAAAAAATCGTAAGGATTGTGAAGGGCTGTATCAGTATCTTGACAGTGCGGAACGAATGCTTGCAGATATATGCAAAAAGTATTCTCGCAATCTTCTGCTACACGGTGATTTACACCATGAGAATATACTTAAAAATGAAAAAGGTGGCTATACGGTTATTGATCCTAAAGGTGTAATAGGCGACCCTATATTTGATTTGTCGAGATTTATACTTGATGAGTTCAGAGATGATTTGACCTCGGAGCCAAAGGATGTAATAATCGATTTTGTACAAAAGCTTGGTGACAGTGTAGGTATTCCGTGTGGGATTTTATTGAGGTGTCTGTATATTGAAACTGTCATTTGGCTGTTCAGAGAGGAACTCGCCGAAGGAGAAAGCCTCGAAGAGTGCGAGCAGCTTATTACTAATATGAAAGTTGCATATGGATTTGTAATGGACATTCAGAAAGATATAACAAAAATTTAGTTGCGAGCATAGTACTGAAAGAATGGAGACAACTTCCAATTTGTTGAGTAATTATTTTTTAGTTTGTAGAAGATTAATAAAAGTATCGTTCACTTATGTACAACAAGAGTGAGCGATACTTTTTTATAAGAAATTATGTTCCGGATTGTATATGATGTAAGCAAATAGCTAAGTACAAATAAGCAGCTTGGAATTTATACATTACGCTTCATTAAATTCTTCTTCGTGGAAGGAGCGGCGCACGGTGATACCGTTTACCTCTACATCAGAACCCAGTGCAATGACCAGACATTCCCGACCGTCGATGGTCTTGGTCTCCACCAAGTCCATACGCTCCGGATTGACTTTAATAACCACATCCGGAGTTTTCACTTCAAAGGTACGGGTATTTACCACATTGTTTACCACCAGCTCGGTTTTTTCTCCCGCAGTAGCATCGTAGCAACGGTCGAAGAGCTCCATTTTTTCATTGGAAACACCACTGCTTGCAAAGACAGTTTTGACTTCCTCTTTGTCCAAAATCAGGGGAGCAGGGTCTTCCTTGTGTTCTTCTATCATTTCGTTTAATTTTTCATGAATGTTAATGACAGCTTCGATGCTGCAGGTTTCCTGCAGAGTTTCCTCTACCAGTGTCTGGAAGGAAGCCTTCTGACCGCCGGCAGACATAGGTAACGGACAGTCCAGTATCAGGTTGACAAAGTCTTCCCGCAGTTCTTCGGAGTTTTTGGAGTAGTAAAGGGCACTATGTAAATCGGTACCTCTGTCATTAAAGGCAGGGAAGAGGAAGCCGGTTTCCGGAGCGGCAACCACCCAGTCACGAATACGGTTCTGGAAGGTGTTTTCTGCTGCATTATAGCTTAATCCCGGTTTGGACAGATTTACGGGGCAGATGCTGACCATGATATATTCGTATACCTCATCGGAAGCATCCTCCATATCGATACCGTCAGAAGTCTTTCCGGGTACATCATATACGTCATGAATAATCAGTATCAAATAGTTTCCTACATATTCATAAGCATTGATAATGCGGTCATAGAAGTCCTCTAAAAGTGCATCATCCTTTAATTTGCTGTCACGCAGCTGCATTAAGAAGTCATGTGCAGTGCCTTCTCCTTCGGACTTCAGGGGGAATTCCAGATTCAGCAAATTTTTGCCCAGACTGCCGGACAGTGTCTTTCTCAAAATTTCGAAATATTTAAACATTTCCTCCTCCGGAAGAGCCAGAAATGCCTGCTTTAATTCTGTTTTCTTATTTTTTTCACCATCTACATAGCAACCGCAAATACGGGTAATAGAGCAGTTGTTTTGTGTAAATAATTTTTTGATTTCAGAAATTTCCTGTTTAATCATACTAAATACCTCCTCGCTTTGTTGCTGTTTCGCGGGTGCAGAGGTACAAAAAGCTTCCGTATATCTGCAAAAAGGCAAAACTGCAACATTAGTATATCGTATTTGACAAGTTATTTGCAATCATATTTTGGTGGAAATTGTAGATAGAGGGGTACTCCTTGGAAAAGAATGGCAATAATTGTTGGGTCTTTGGGGAGTTTGCGGTGGGATTGGCTTGAGTCGACAAAGAATTACATTTATAATACAAGCAAATAGGGTGCTGGAATGGAGGATTAACCCATGGAAAAATTAAATCTTGTTTCTACAAAGGACAACAAAGAGGTGTACAGAATATTGAATGATTTGCTGAATCAGGATAAAGAATTCCAGATAATGATTACCGTGCCATCCATCGGAAAGAACAAGCAGACACAGGCACCGGAACCACCCCAACCGGTGCAGCATGATTTGGAGCAGGATGTCACCGATATGATACATGATATCGGTGTACCGGCGCATATCAAGGGGTATCAGTATTTGAGGGAAGCGATTATGATGTCTGTAAAGGACCAGTCTATGATAAGCTCTATTACGAAGGTGCTTTATCCGACTATAGCCAAGCAGTTTCAAACCACTCCCAGCCGTGTGGAGAGAGCCATCCGGCATGCTATCGAAGTGGCATGGTCCAGAGGCAAGATGGAAACGCTGGATACTTTGTTTGGATATACCATTAATACCGGAAAGGGAAAGCCGACCAATTCGGAGTTTATTGCACTGATTGCAGATAAGATACGATTGAAGTATAGAGAAAACTAAGATTTGAGAAAAGATAAAGTGCTGTAAAGAGAAAATAAAAAGATAGAAGACTTCAAAACAGCGGTATCCGGAATAAGGGTATCGCTGTTTTTTAAGTCTTCTTTAAGATTGTTTAAGCTTTGTTTAAACGGGTTTTTGAGGCTTCCTAAGTGTGTTATAGTGATGTGGAGCGAGGAGGACGATAGTAGATTGCCGGTTGAGAAGTGTGGTCACAGGAGGTGATGTATCATAATTGACAGGCATCAGAAGGAATAAGTGGAGGGAAATGTGTATGATGTGCAGAAACAAAAAAGGAAAGAAAAAAATAGCTATAGCAATCACTTTGATATTAGTGGTACTCTTATTGAGCGGTTGCGGAACATTTTTTTCAAAGGAGCTTGAAGGCACCGGGATAGGAAGTGTGCCGGGGGCAGAAAAGAAGGGGCAAACACAGATTGCTGCGGAGAACTCTACGAAGGGCGAAAAGCATCAGATTACACTGGGATGTATTGAAACATTGGTTCCGCAGCTGTTGAGTGCGGCTATCGTGGATTTTAATAAGAGTAATCCCTATTATGAAGTAGTCATAAAAGGCTATGACTGGCAGGAGGGACAGCAGAGGCTGGAGATGGATTTGGCCACCGGAAGGGGACCGGATATTTTTGATTTAAGTATGGTTTATGTAGATGCCCTGGTAGAAAAGGGGATGATAGTGGATTTGAGTCCTTATTTGTCCGATGGACAGGGGTTAGAAAAGGAGGACTTGGTAGAAGCCGTTTTGGAGTGTAATACCAAGGAGGGAGTATTGACCTGTGTTCCGCCTCGTTTCAGTCTGGATATTATGGTGGGAAAGAAATCTGTGGTAGGAGAGCGCTCTGCCTGGTCTGTAGAGGAATTTTTGCAATGTGTCAGTGAGAATGAAGGATTACAGGTGGCAAGAGGAAATTATGGATTGCCAAGGAGTGACATACAAAACAGACACTCTATCGTACGCACCGCTTTGTACCGGAATTTGGATCAGTTTGTGAACTGTCAAACCGGAGAAATAAATTTTGCACAAGAGGATTTCAAAGGATTACTTGCTCTGGCAAAGGAGTTTGAAGTGGCTCCTTTTGATTATAATGCAGGCTTGGGAGGAGTGCAGAGTTTGGTAGAGCAGGAGAAGCTGTTGTTAGCCTATAATGGTATCAGCAGTGTACGTGACTATATGACAGCTGTGGCAATCTTAGGGGAGGAGGTACAATTCATAGGGTATCCTACTTATGACGGAAGTAGTTGTACGGGTATCCGTAATGTGGCTTCTTATGGTATCAATGCTGACAGCCGGGTAAAGGATGGAGCATGGGCCTTTTTAGAATATTTGATAACCTATCGGGTGGCCGGTTCATGGATAGATGAATATGGTTTTTATACCCATAAAGACATGCTGGAGGAGCAGTTTGCAGACGGCATGGAGAAGGAATATATGCAGGGACCGGATGGTGAGAAGGTGGAAAAAGAGAAGTATATCGTAAGCGGTGGTGCGAAGGTTTATGCAGCATCGCAGGAGGATATTCAGCAGTTACGGGAATGGATAGAGAGCCCTGTCTTTGTATATGGATTGGACAGTAACAGTGTTTATCAGATAATAGACGAGGAAGTTTATGGTTACCTGGAAGGTACGACGGATTTGGATGGAGCAATCGAATTGATAGAAAACAGGGTAAAGCTGTATCTGGAGGAACAAAAATAACTGAAAAATCTGAGGAAACCCCTTTCCTAACTTTGAAGGATGTTGTATAATGAAGCTAACTATAAATTCAAAAGCTTTGGAGGGTTTCAGATGAAAAAGATACTTTTTGCAGCATCAGAAGGAGTTCCTTTTATTAAGACAGGAGGACTTGCAGATGTTGTAGGTTCTTTACCGAAATGTATTGATAAGCGTTATTTTGATGTAAGAGTGATTTTGCCCAAGTATGCCTGCATGAAGCAGGAAGTAAAGGACAAGATGCAGTATATTACCCATTTCTATATGGATTATAATTGGCAGGATGTATATGTAGGTGTGTTAGGCTGCGAAGTAGACGGTATCCAGTATTATTTTATTGATAATGAGTGCTATTTCAATGGCTTCAAGCCCTATGGTGACAATGCACTGTTTGAGATTGAAAAGTTTGCCTTCTTCTCTAAGGCAGTTCTGACAGCATTGCCGGCTATTGATTTCAGACCGGACATCATTCACTGTCATGACTGGCAGACAGGTCTTGTACCGGTTTATTTGAAGGAGCGTTTCATGAGTGGTGAGTTCTTCCAGGGAATGAAGACCATCATGACCATTCACAATCTGAAATTCCAGGGCAGATGGGGCATTGATGATGTGAGAAATATTACCGGTTTGCCTTGGCATTATTTCCAGTCAGACAAGCTGGAGGCTTATGGAGACGCCAATCTGTTAAAGGGTGGTATTGTTTTCGCAGATGCGATTACTACGGTAAGTGATACCTATGCAGAGGAGATTAAGACGGAGTTCTATGGTGAAGGTCTGCATGGTCTCATGTACGAGCGCATGAATGATTTGCGCGGTATCGTAAACGGTATTGACTATGAAGATTTCAATCCGGAGAATGATAAGTACATTCTGCAGAACTACAGTGTGGATAACTTCCGTAAGGAAAAGATTAAGAATAAGAGAGCACTTCAGGAACAGTTGGGCTTGAAGGTAGATGATAAGAAGATGCTGATTGGTATCGTGTCAAGACTTACCGACCAGAAGGGCTTTGATTTGATTGCTTATGTGATGGATGAGCTGTGTCAGGACGATATTCAGCTGGTAGTATTGGGTACCGGCGAGGAGCAGTATGAAAATATGTTCCGACATTTCGCTTGGAAGTATAGTGACAAGGTATCTGCGAATATATTTTATTCAGAGGAGCTTTCACACAAGGTTTATGCATCCTGTGATGCGTTCCTGATGCCTTCCCTGTTCGAGCCTTGCGGTTTAAGTCAGCTCATGTCACTTCGTTATGGTACCTTACCTATCGTTCGTGAAACCGGTGGTTTGAAGGATACTGTAGATCCTTACAATGAGTACGAAGGTACCGGTACCGGCTTTAGCTTTACCAATTATAACGCACACGAAATGCTGGCAACCATTCGTTATGCAGAAAAGGTTTACTACGGCAAGAAGCGTGAGTGGAACAAGATGGTGGAGCGTGCCATGAATGCTGATTTCTCTTGGGATGTATCAGCGAATAAGTATCAGGAGATGTATGACTGGCTTATTGGATAAGGAATAGGTAGTTTATGAGCAGTAGCAGTAAAAAACAAAGTAATTTTATCCTGCAGGCGGGCATTTTGGCCGCCGCAGGATTTATTAGTAGAATCATTGGTCTTTTGTATGTCAGCCCTGTTGCGGCTATCATTGGAACAGTGGGGCTGGGGTATTATTCCTCAGCCTATACTTATTATACCATTATTTTGTTGATATCTTCCTATAGCATTCCGTCCGCTATTTCCAAGGTCATCGCGCAGAAGCTGTCTGTGCGGGAGTATCGGAATGCACATAGGATATTTATATGTTCGTTATATTATGTACTGGCGGTTGGTTTGATTGCCAGTCTGTTTTTGTATTTTGGAGCAGGATTGTTCGTAGAGGCTTCGGCAATTCCTGTTTTGCGGGTATTTGCACCTACTATATTCCTTTATGGTATGCTGGGGGTATTAAGAGGATATTTCCAGGCACACAAGAGTATGGTGCAGACCTCTGTTTCTCAGATATTGGAGCAGATAGTCAATGCCATTGTCAGTATTCTGGCAGCTTATGGTTTCGTAAAGCTGGCACAGAAAACGATGGCAGAGGGTGGTGAAGACCATACCGCTATGTATGGTGCCATGGGAAGTGCCATTGGTACCGGAGCCGGTGTATTAGCAGCATTGTTGTTTATGGTAGGGATTTATGCATTGAACCGGGAACTGATACAGAAACGTATTCGTAGAGACAGAACCACACAGGTAGATTCTTATCGGGAAATCAGTGGTGTCATTGCCAGAGTGGTATTGCCCTTTATTCTGAGTACGGCAGCTTATAATCTGAGTGCGTCCTTAAATAATAAATTATATACCAGTATTATGATTGGGTACAAAAAGTGGGATGAAACCCTTGTGTATAATGATTATGGTATTTTCAGCGGAGAGGCAACCAAAATATCCAACATTCCCATTGCTTTTGCCTCTGCCATGGCTGCTGCTATTATTCCAACTATCGCCCAATTAGTGGCGAAGAAGGATTTGGAAGGAGCCAAGAGTAAAATCTATCAGGCCGTGAAAACCATTATGATTATATCCATTCCCTGTGCCGTGGGACTGTTGGTACTGGCGAAGCCGGTATTGCAGCTATTGTTCCCCAGAGAGGCGAATTTAGACCTGGCGGCAGGTACTTTGATGGCACTGGCAGTGTCTGTGGTGTTCTATGCCTTATCTACGCTGAGCAGTTCTGTTTTGCAGGGAATTGGCAGGGTGAATGCACCCATCATCAATGCGGTCATTGCGTTATTTATTCAGACAGCAGTATTGGTGCCGCTATTGTTGGTGACCGATTTCAATGTATATGCACTGGCTATTGCCAGTACCGTGTATTCCGGAACTATGTGTATATTGAACCAGATATCCGTACACAAGGCTTTGGGATACCGACAGGAGGTATTTACTACCTTTGTGTTGCCTACACTGGCAGCCGGCTTTATGGGAGGCTGTGCCTGGGTAGTATATGAATGTATTTATATGCTGGCAGATATTAACATCCTGGCATTGATACCGGCAATCGGAGTGGCAGTTGCAGTATACTTTGCGTTGTTGATACTTTTTAAGGGTGTCAATGAGGCAGAGTTGAAGGCGATGCCAAAGGGCTATTTGCTGGTGCGGATAGCAAAGAAGTGCAGGCTGTTAAAGTAAAAGCCGGAAAGAAAATGATAAACAAATGAGGGAGAAGAAACGTGGAAAAGTTACTCTTTTTAGCAGGCTTATCACCGCTGGTGATTTTTTGCCTGATACTGATGCTTAAGAAAAAGAAATTTTTGTATACCACACTGACCTTGGCAGCGACTGCCGGGATTGGTGCGGCTGCTTGTGTGTTGCCCATAAATGTAGGACCATCACAGCAGATTAGTAAGGAAAAATTTCAATATTTGATTGAGCACAATCTGGATTCGGGTGATGTGGAGCAAGCAGCCCAATATATGGAACGAATGTATATGGAGTATGGAGATACCCAGGAGCTTCTGACATCACAGCTTCGCCTGGCTGTAGTGAAGGAGGATATGAATACTGCGATTCTGGCTGCAAAGGAAATCGGGCAGTATCCGAACAAGGAGCAAATGAAGCTGACAGAGGCAGAGGAGCAATACATTGCAGATGTTCTGGAAGGGAAAGCTATGCCGGCAGCACAATGTGAGCTAAACAAAGCCATTTATGAAGCTCTTGTTCAAAATGTAGAGAAGCCGGAAGATTATGGCTGTGTTAAGGTAACGGAGGAAGAGGTAAAGGCAGCCCAAAACTATGAAAAAGAATTATATAAGGAAATCAAGGATGTCATAGAAGAAAATCTGGAGAAGGCAAAAGAGGACAAGCAGTTTCAAAAGTTTATCGAAGCTCTGAAGGTATCGGACAAGATGGAAGAGTTGATGACCGATGAAGTCTGGACCCAGAGTGAGGAGGATCGGAAAGAGGTTCGTAGGAAATTAAAACGATATGTAGAAGATTTGACAGAGCTGTACAAAGAGGACCCGGAAGTTTTGGAGCTTCCGGAGATGAAAGAAGCCTATATCAATGGCTGTGTCTGGTCTGAAGAATATGAGCCATTGGTGGAGTATGCAGATAAATCTGCTGACAAGGACGCTTTGGCATCCGTTGCTTACTTGTATATGAATGACGCTTTAGAGGATAGTTTCTTGGAAAGCTTCGGCAGTGAAACGGACTGCGATGATGTTATTGAGAAATGTGAAGAGATTTATGAGAAGTTAGAGGATGCTGATTATTCCAACGCGGAGATGATGGTTTATGAGGATTATCTGGATGCTGTAGTATCCAGAAATGATGACAAGGTACTGGCCAATATCGAAGAACGCATGGCAGATACCTTGGAGGTGACTATAGCAGATGCGGGAGATTATATCCAAAATGCTGCTATCAACAGTGAACTGTCTGACCGTGGAAGAGTTTATGAAAACCTGAACAATGCTATCGAGATACGAGAAGAATGCGAAGATGATACATTGGGTGAGGCACTTTGCAGGATAAATGATATTGCAGACAAAGCAACGGATAATCAGGAAATTATGCACTTTAATGATTATATGGTAGAAAGTTATGAGCGAAGTCTGCCCATTAAAATGGATACCGTAAATGTTCCGGAAGAATTCCTGAACATGGGAAATACCTATGTAAATGAAAAACGTTCCATGATTAATGTAGGAAACATTGTGTTGGATGATTTTCCGGAGTTGAAGGCTTATGTTTCTACTTCCGGTATTGATTTGACCAAAACAGATGCTATCGAAATCAGTGATTGCGGTATTCCGATTGAGGATTTTCAGATTGAAAAGGTAGAATACGACGGAGCACAGGTAGTACTGGTTTGTGATAATTCCGGTAGTATGTCAGGAGATATAGAGCTGTTAAAATCAGCGGTGAAGAAGTTTGTGGAAACCCGAAGCAGTGATGAAGAAATTGGTATTGTAACCTTTAGTGGGGATGTGTTACAGAATACCGGACTGACATCAGATGAGGACGTCCTATTAAGTGCAGTGGAGGCATTTCATGCCGGTGGCGGAACCAATATTGCTTCCGGTGTTAATGCTGCATTTGGGGAATATGCGGCAGGAGAAGATAGTCTGAATGTTATGATTGTAATGACGGACGGACAGGATAATACCTATGGAAGCCAGTCATCCATTGATCAATTACGGGCACAGTGTATGAATGGCAACATTGTATTACATACCATTGGTTTGGGTGATGTCAGTGTAGATTATTTGCAGAGGATTGCTGACAGCGGTATGGGAAGTTTTGTTTACAGTAGCAGCAGTGCCCAGCTGGAGGATTTGTATTCCTTTGTACATAATCAGGTGGATAACAATTATTTAGTGACTTTTACAGCCAAGGATGTAGATACGCAGGAGGGCAGAATTCTGACTATCCGTGAAAAGGATGGGGATTATAGTGCTTCCAGAGAGTATGGTCTGAATGACGGAGAACTGAAGGAAGAATTCACTCCCGGCTTCGGCGAGATTTCCGAAGAAACCTGTGTTACCAAGCTGGGTATTTCCACCATCATCAAGAGCAAGGATACGGACAAAACCTACGAGTTTACGATTATAGGAAAAGGTCTGGACAAGGCAGAAGATATTTCCGTTTCTTTGAAGGGCAGAAGACAGTATGTAGGACTGGAAACTACCGTAAGCAGTCCCCAGAAGCTGACAGTGAAGCTGCCTAAGGATGTAGAATATGATACCTATGAAGTACAGGTAAATATTGACGGCACGCCTTATACCTTGAAGAGCCTGTATGTAATGAAGGAAGGTACCATGCAGGAGGTTGTCTTTGGTGACTATATTTTCAAGGCTTATGCGATTACCGAAGGAGACGGTACCATTAACCTGCGCGGTAATGTTGTCATGAATGACTATTTGTGCTTCAATGGAGACATTGTGTTGTCAGGAAGTCTGGACGGAACCGTATTGGTACTGGAGGACGAAGATGGTTCTTATATCAGCGGAAAGGGTATCTTACCGGGACTTTTGGCACAGTTCTTTGATAATAAAATAGAGTTGCCGCGAATGGACGGCTTGTCACTTTATAAAGAGAGTGATAAATACGACAAATTCTATACCCGTGGAAAGAGCTATTATGGACCATTAAAGATTAATGACCCTTATATAGAAGTGGCACCGAATTATTTGAACTATACCTTTGTGGATTTCTCCTTTGATTTCCCGGTATTAAATAATATTTTGGAAACAGATGAGTTTGAAGATGCTTATGGAGATGCCTTTGAATCACCTTTTTCTGTTTCTGAGATGGAGAATAAGGTAGTGCTGGCAAAGGAAAAAATCGGTATTGTTTTAAAGGTTGGCGCAGATTTGGATTTTGAGAAGGAATTGAAGCTGGGAAAGGCAGAGCTGGAATTAAGCTCCTTTGAGCTGGAGGTGGATACCTTTAATCATAATTATGGTCTGGGCTTAAGTGTAGAGCTGGAAGATGTACCGATTTTGGGAAATGACGAATCGGAGTATGGTTTCTCCATTGGTATTAAATCAGGACGTTTTGATTCCTTTGACTTGGGAGCTGATTTTGATGTAGATGCGGTAACCTTACCTAACGGTATTACCATAGTGACCCTGTCCGATTTCCATGCAGGTGTGGAAGGTATGGCAGGCGAGTCACAGGATGCTAACTTTGGTACACGATTGTTAGGCTCTACCTTCTATGGACAGACGGATGTGAATTTCGTGAAGCTGAACCAGTTAATCCCCGGTTTGGATACTTTCCTGGGGGATGTTTTGGATATTACCGTGCTGAAGATGGACGACACCAAATTAGGCTTGACCATAGCGAATTTCAATATTTCCCTGGATACCACAGCAGTTCTTTTGGAATGTGTGGAACTGGGCAAATTGGAAGCGGATTTGGGTAATTACAGCTATGAGAATTACTTGCTGGGAATCGACAGTCAGAACGTGGCAGGTGTTCATTTGAAGACCTCCATGGATCACACATTGGATTTCGGTAACAACTTTAATATCAATGTGGATGGTTCCACACAGGTGGATGTGAATAAGTTGTTTGCCGGTGCCATGATGAATGGTGACTTGAGCTATAATATTAAGATATTCAGACGTCATACGCAGGATTTAGAAGGTAATTGTTTGATTGGTATTCACAATAGCGGAAAGCAGTTTACCGTATTGATTAAGGGTGACGACCACAAGAAGAACAAAGAGGTTGGTATCCGCGTGAGCTTTACAAAGGGTAATTTCCTGCCTGAGGTAAAGCTGTACTAATTCAAAATGTGTATGAGTGCATGAAATCAAGAAAAGGAATATAGGGATTAGAAAGGAAAAAGTGGTGAAAAGATTAAGAAAAAGCTTTTTCATGATGTTGATAAGTATTTATTGTTTGCTGTCTGCATCCTGTATTGCTTATGCGGAGGAAAAGGAAGCCTCACTCTTTACCCTCTGGCAGGCACAGGATGTCACAGTGACCATTACCTATGGGGTGGATGATGTATCATTCACCTTGATATCCCCATCCGGTCAGTTGATTACCAAGGATACCGATGAGGAAAATATTACAGTATTTCACGGAAGTACCTCTACTTTGGTGTTTTTGGGACAGGCAGAACCGGGAGAGTGGAAGATACGATATGACAAAGGTTCCAATGAAAGCATCGGTGTCAGTGCGGATGTGCAGGATACCTCCTTCTTCATCACGGAGTATCAGGCAGGAGCATTGACCAATGGAAAGATACCGGTGAATTTCGTAGTATCTGCCAACAGTGATATTATTTACGATTACCGGATAAGCCTCACTGCCGATACCCAGAGCTTAAACGGAAAGGAATTGGCAAGGGGACGAGGCAGAGTAGGAGAACCGGTTTCTCTGGAAGTAGACCTTACAGATGCCAATACCTATGATGAGTATTATCTGCTGTTGTATGTATCCTATGATTTGAATGGTTCGGAAATCTTCGACTATTCCTATAGCGATAGCTTTGCATATACGAATCCGAATACACCGGCTGCTATGGAAAATGTGGATATTATCATCGATCAGGATAGGCATATGCTGGATGTGAATTGGAAGGAATACTTCCCCGGAAGTGCCAAGAGTGTTTATCTGGCAGCGTATATCGGGGAGGAGTGTATTTCCTCCGGAGAGTATTTAAAGGATAGCGGATACAGTACCAGAATTCCCTTTGAAGCGGGGGATAAAGTGCGTTTGGAAATCAGCTATAAAGATCGTAAAGGTATGGTTTCCGAGATTTTGAAGAAGGAAGTGGATACTGCTACAGAGATACTGATTCTGCCGGAAAGTGGAAAAGTGAACTCGGATATGTGGACCTTTGAATATAAGGGAGCAGACGATACAGAGGTGCTTTTCAAGGTCAATGATCAGGAATATACCATTATTTTGAACGGGGATGGCAGTAAATATATTACTCTGCCGGAAAGCAGAAATAATATCGCCATTCGTTATCGTGACAAGAATGGTAATTTGCATGAGCACTATCGTGTGGCGAATATTTCCAATGAGTTGCCGGTGATAGAGCTGTTACGTCAGGTGGATGGTGTAACCACAGAAGAAAATGTGATTATGGTATCCGGAAGAACCAATACGGATACGCTTACTATTAACGGACAGAGTATAGAGGTGCAGAATGGGGAATTCGTACATTCCTGCAGTTTACAGGATGGCAAGAATGAAATCGTGCTGGAGGCTGTCTTAGGGGACAATGTAAGCCAGATACATGCAGTGGTAACCAAAACCGTGGCGAAGGAAGGGAACAACTGGATTTATTTGTTTGCAGGTCTGGCAGTATCGCTGGTAGGAATACTGTTAACAGCCTGGTTTACCTGGAGAAGAAGCCGCAGAATCGCAAAGGGCGAAAAAGTCAGGGAAACCAAGGGCGGATTGATTGTCAGTTGGATATTTGCAGTGTTACTCTGGGGCGCATGGATTGCGCTGTTGATGTTTGAAAATAGTGCAGGATATTTGGAGCTGGCTTATGAATCCTTGAAAAAAGCCAACAGTTTATTGACATTGGAAAAGATTTTGATGTTTGTAGCTATCGGTTGGAGTGGTTTAACACTTTTAAGAACGCTGTTGTATGCTTTGGTAGGAGCCATACGCAAGAAGAGAACGGAGGGTGTGAATGAGGAAGTTAAGCGACACAGAAAGAAATTATTTAAAAAAGATACTGGAAGCCAAGACACAGAAAATCAATAAGATAATGACCTTCTTTAAGATTTTCGGTTTGTTGCAGATTATAGCAGTAATACTATATATGATATTTGGTAAGGCTCCTTCCGGAGACATTCCTTTTATGATAGTAGGCTGTGTGATACTGTTTCTGGTGTACTTTAAGCTCACGGGCTTTATTGCAAAGCAGAACCAGTGGAAAAAACTGGAGGTGCTGATTAATAAAAAGAAGGAATTTGTTTTTGATTGCGAATTAATCAGTACCTATGTGACCAGTCATGGTGACAAGCATAGTGCCAAGGAATATATGGCAAATGTAAGAGTGGATGGCAAGGAAATCCGATGTAATACAGAGCCGGCACTTCTGGATAAGGAAGCCGGCACCAAGGCTGTGTTGGTGTGTATGTATACCAATGTGGAAGTCGGTTTTAAGTATTTGATTGGAGCAAGAGTTTAGAAGTAAAGTGTATAAGAAAAGACCACCTCGAAACTCTCGCCGAGTGATATACCTCTTTTTATCGGTTGTGTCCGGTAAGAGGCGTATCAAGGGCTGAGATTTCGAGGTGGTCTTTTCTATTATAGTTGCTGTATCCCTGAAATATCCGAGTCAATCATCAGGGAATAATTGGTATAGTATACCACGAAGCCGGGCTTGGCACCGGCAGGCTTCTTTACATGTTTTTTCTGGATATAGTCGATTTCTACCTTATCCTGTTCACGACCTTTGGAGTAGTAGGCTGCCAGACGACCTGCTTCTTCGAAGGTACGGTCCGGAAGCTCGTCGGCTCCTTCGCATTTCACGATCACATGGGAGCCGGGCATATTCTTGGCATGAAACCACCAGTCATTTCCGGTAGCAAATTTAAAGGTTAATTCATCGTTCTGATAGTTATTTTTTCCTACATACATATGGAAACCGTCACTACTGATGTAGTGGAAGGGTTTGCTGGTAACCTTTTCTTTCTTGGTACCACCCTTGCGGCGAATATAACCGCTTTCGGTCAGTTCCTCTTTAATCTGCACCAAATCTTCTTCCTGTAAGGCAATGTCCAAAGCAGTACTGATGGATTCCAAATGCTCGATTTCCTCTTTTACCTGAGCAGTCAATTCTGTAAGTGCCTCGTAGGTACGTTTTAATTTATTATATTTGTCAAAATATTTCTTGGCATTTTCCTGGGGTGTCAGTTCCGGGTCCAAGGGAATGGTAATCATTTCGTTGGTGTAGTAATTCAGAGCTTCCATGGATTTTGCTTTGGGCTCCACACCATATCCGTAGGTGTTCAGAAGTTCTCCGTAGATACGATAGGTATCACGTTTTTCCGTATCCTTTATTTGACGAAGCTGCAGGTCATATTTCTTAATATTTCGCTCCAATGCAGTCTGGACAATCTTACGCAAATCCGCAGATTTCTGGCGGATACGGGTAAGAGTATTTTTTTCTGCATAATAATGCTCCAAAAGCAAAGACATGGATTCATAAGGAACAATATGGTCATTTCCCTGACTGTAAAGGGTCAAAGGGAATGCTGCAAATTCTACAGGCTGTTTGCCGGTGTAGGCAATGTGCGGTGCGAAGCTGCCTTCCTTGATTTGGGTCATGAGAGCGGCAAAGGTTTCGTACAGTTTAGTAACCTCCTCCTTGGAGAGGGAAGCGGTAGAAGCTTCTCCATCCACACCGGCACGATAACAGATTTCCTGTGCCAGAATAGGAGAAATACCTGTATAGCTGCCGTAAATAGCCTTGAAAACAGCAGTAGGCTTGGGGATTACCTGAGTTTCCCAAGTTTCCAAATCCGTTTCCAAAGGATTGAATTTATCCTGTGTATTGGCTACGAAATAGGGCTTGCCGGGCAATACCTCACGAACACTGCTGACCAGACCGGATACATGCTTAATACTGTCAATAATCGTACCGTCTGCATGACAGAAAATAATATTACTGTGCTTTCCCATGATTTCGATGATAAGGGTCTTTTGGCACAAATCCCCCATTTCATCCAAATGTTCTATGTCCATACGAACAATACGCTCCAGACCGGGCTGGGTAATAGAGATAATACGTCCGTTCTGCAAATGCTTGCGAAGTAGCATACAGAAGCCGGGAGCCGTCAAAGGGCTGGGCTTGTTGGTTTCTGTGAAATAAATCAGCGGAAGAGAAGCACTGGCAGAAAGAAAGAGTCTTTTCTGACCGCAGCTTCCCTTTATGGTCAAAAGCAGTTCATCTGCTTCCGGTTGTGCAATTTTATAGATTCTACACCCTATCAGAGTATCGTTTAATTCCTTCACCACATTGGCTATGGTTACGCCGTCAAATGCCATGGGAAACCTCCTGGAGATAATTTTTATAAGTACAAAGTATAGTATATCAGAAAACAAAACTTGACGCTACACAAAATGTATTTTATAATAAAATGAAGTATGCGACTGGCAGTTTGGGGAAAAGAAGTAGTCGCATCGGGAGAGGGTAAACAAATGATTAAAAGTATGACCGGTTTCGGCAGATGCGAAATCACAGAAAACAACCGTAAGTATACGGTAGAGATGAAGTCCGTAAATCACAGATATCTGGATGTAAACATCAAGATGCCTAAGAAGCTGAACTTTTTCGAGTCGGCGATTCGTGGAGAATTGAAGAATTATATTTCCCGCGGTAAGGTGGATGTGTTTATTACCTATGAGGATTTTACGGAGAATAACACCACCATCCGTTACAACAAGGAAATTGCTTCTGAGTATTTGAAGTACTTAAGAGAGATGGCAGAGGACTTCCAATTGGATGATGATGTGAGAGTATCCACACTTTCCAGATACCCGGAGGTATTTACCATGGAAGAACAGACCATGGACGAGGAGGAATTGTGGAAGGGCTTGCAGAAGGCTATTCAGGGTGCAGCAGAAGGTTTTGTACAGACACGTATCGTAGAAGGTGAGAATTTATGCAATGACCTGATTGCCAAGCTGGATAATATGCTTTCTTTGGTGGATTTTATATCAGAACGTTCACCGCAGATTATTAAGGAATACCATGATAAGCTGCTTTCCAAAATTCAGGATATGCTTGGAGATGTACAGGTAGATGAGAATCGTCTGTTGACAGAGGTTACAATCTTTGCGGACAAGGTTTGTGTAGATGAGGAAATCGTACGTCTGCGCAGCCATATTGAAACGACCAAGAAGACCCTGTTAGAGGGTGGCAGTATCGGTAGAAAGTTGGATTTCATCGCACAGGAAATGAACAGAGAGGCCAATACGACCTTGTCTAAATCCAATGATTTGGAGATTTCCAATTGTGCCATTGAATTAAAGACCGAAATTGAGAAGGTACGTGAGCAAATTCAGAATATTGAATAGTACCGGTGGAGGAAAGTATGACGGATAAAGGAATTTTAATCGTAATTTCAGGCTTTTCAGGTGCCGGTAAAGGTACATTAATGAGGAAGCTGTTAGAGACCTATGACAATTATGCATTGTCCATTTCCATGACCACCAGAAACCCCAGAGAAGGGGAACAGCATGGTGTGGAATACTTCTTTACAACCAAGGAAGATTTTGAAAAAAAGATTGCAGAAAATCAATTAATTGAGTATGCTACTTATTGTGGTAATTACTACGGAACGCCCAGAGAATACGTAGAAGAGCAAATGGCAGCCGGCAAGGATGTGATTTTGGAGATAGAAATCCAGGGTGCTTTGCAGATAAAAGAGAAGTTTCCGGAGTGTTTGCTTTTGTTCGTAACACCACCAAGCGCGGCAGAGTTGGAACGCAGACTGGTAGGCAGAGGTACGGAGACACCGGAGGTAATTGCGGAGAGATTAGCCAGAGCAGCAGAAGAGTCCGAAGGCATAGAGGCCTATGACTATATTGTAGTAAATGACGACTTGGAGGAGTGCGTGAAGCAGCTTCATAGCATGGTTATGAATGCTCATTATGCACCCAACCGATGCGCAGAATTTATAAAAGAAATCAGAGAAGAACTGAAGCAGTTCTCGAAAGGAGCAAAATAATGTTACATCCATCTTATTCAGACTTAATGAAAGTAGTAAACAGCGAGGTTGAACCCGGTGAAGCACCGGTAGTAAACAGCCGTTATTCCATCGTTATGGCAACTGCAAAGAGAGCCAGACAGATTATCTCCGGTGACGAACCATTGGTTGCAGGTAACTGCGACAAGCCTCTTTCTTTGGCAGTAGAAGAATTGAATCAGGGAAAGATTAAGATTTTATCTGACGAAACAGAAGAATAGTCAGCAGATATGGTTGGGGAGAAATGTCAGTGTTGAGATTTCTCCCTTTCTTATGAATTAGAGGCGAGAGGATTTTACATGAAGATTTTGTTTGTGTCCCTTGGCTGTGACAAGAATCTGGTAGACACAGAAATGATGCTGGGTGAATTGTTGCAGAAGGGTTATGAGTTTACAGACGATGAAACCGAAGCGGATATTGTGGTAGTGAATACCTGTTGCTTTATTGGAGATGCCAAGGAAGAAAGTATTAATACACTCTTAGAGATGGCAGAACTGAAAAACAGCGGACAGATTAAGCTGCTGGTAGCTGCGGGATGTCTGGCACAGCGTTATAAAGAAGAAATTCAGACAGAGATACCGGAGGTGGATGTTATCATTGGTACCACCGCTATTGACCGTATCGTGGAAGCCATTGAGGAGGCTTTGGCAGGTCAGAGCAGGAATCACTATGCAGATTTGAATGCTAAGCCCTTGACCGGTGTGAGTCGTGTGGTGACCACGGGAGGACATTTTGCTTATTTGAAGATTGCAGAAGGGTGTAATAAGCACTGTACCTATTGTATTATTCCAAAGGTGCGTGGAGAATTTCGTAGTGTGCCCATGGAAAGTCTGGTGGCGGAAGCCGAGGAGCTGGCAGAAAAGGGCGTAAAAGAATTGATACTGGTGGCACAGGAAACTACGCTTTATGGTATGGATTTGTATGGTAAGAAGTCTTTACCGGAGCTGTTGCATAAACTGGCACAGGTATCCGGAATTTTCTGGATACGCATTTTGTACTGTTATCCGGAGGAGATTACAGAGGAACTGATACAGGCGATTAAAACAGAGCCGAAGGTGTGTCACTATTTAGATATACCCATTCAGCATGCTTCGGATGCGGTGCTGAAGCGTATGGGACGCAGAACCAATCAGGAGCAGCTTCGCAATATGATAGAACATTTACGAGAGGAAATACCGGACATTTGTCTGCGTACCACATTGATTACCGGTTTCCCGGGGGAGACCCAGGAGGATCATGAGGAATTGATTGACTTCGTGGATGATATGGAGTTTGACCGATTGGGTGTGTTTACCTATTCTCAGGAGGAGGATACTGCAGCAGCTATCCTGCCGGAGCAGATTGACGAAGAAGTAAAGCTTATCCGC
>JAZQEK010000111.1:0-69365 GCA_045538995.1 Acetatifactor sp.
ATATTTTTCCCGATTTTTTTCTAAAGCATAATGAATACTTTAGGATTATATCCAGACAATTCATACTTCTTTTATTAAACACAAATCTTCCAACCAAAACAAAAAGAAAAACACCAAACAAAATAGTGGACGGTTTAAATATTATTTGCACAATTCTCCCTATATACTGCATATAATTATCCTTTCACTAATATACCTTTTGCCTGCATATAGAATTCACCAATTGCTTCCATTTCACCTTTCAAGTCTTCAAAATTTGGATGACCATTAATAATTTTCACATTATCTGAAATATCTTCAGCAATTAATAATTTATCTATATTTTTCATACTCAGAGTCTTCAAATTTTTACCCATTTTGAATTCAAGTTTTAAATCATCATATTCATAATCATCAATTTGAATAACATCACCATAATTTCTTAGTCCACGCCTCCACTCATCCAATTCCCGTGCTTTATTTTGTATAAATCCAATCGGTTTTCTAATCACCCTTTCTTCTACAATTTCTTGAGTACCATAATTAACTCCATATCTGTCAGCTAATTCTTCCGGTATTCCATATCTTATCAACCTAATAGATTGTAAAATACCATTACTCAAAAGCCTATCTAGTACAACTCGTGGCACAATAACTTGCATCTTTAATTTGAAATCCTTATTTATATGCTTAATGTATGCATCAAGTCTTTTATGCAAAGCTATTTTGATACTATTTTTACCAATTGATTGCAAAATAACTATACCATTATCTACATCTCCTGCAGGTACGAAAATAGCGAAGCCAAAAGGCATTACTTCTGCATCCTTATCTTTCTTTTTATATGAAACTATACCAGTTCCACTATCTACAATTTCTGATTCTAGACCAAATTCTCCTGTTTTTACTCTAGCAAATAACACTGTATATAGCTCTTGATTATTTTCATCTACCACAACGTTTTTTTCAATATTTTCAAAAGAAAAGACAGTCTCATCCGCATGATTTGTAGTAAATATATTTTTATTATCCTCACAATATTGGTTAATTAAGTCTAAAAAATTAAACCCCAAAACATCATGTAACTTAATTCTTTCATTATTATCATTTTGAATACTAAAACCATATGTTGTTAATCCCACTTTTCTTCTTTTGTTTGCCATATCATCTCTCCTATTTTTGTTTAGTTACATTGTTAATTAGTTACATTATTTATAATTATATAATCTTTTGTTTTCTATATCAACATATTTGATTAAATTTATATAATTTTATTTTTACAATACAACAATAATAAAAGCTTCAAAAGTATATTACGTATTTACATCACTACACATCCCCCTCACCACCTTCTTAACCACTGCAATATCTAACACATTCTCCGAACTTTCAAAGGTCAACACCACATCCCTGCCCGGTAGCAAGTCATTCGCCATATACGTATTCATCTTTTTCACAAACTCATTTGCATAATATGGATCATCCATGCGTCCGGCATGCTCCCAATACACAATTTTTCCGGTACGAATATTCAAAACCGTAAAATCCGGATATATCATCTTCACTTTTCCATCTACCTGAAGCTCTAATGGTCGCTCATATTTATACAGGATATCTGCCTTATGCTGGTTCAACATGTTCGCTATGATAACCTCAGACTTCGACCGCACCACTTCTCCCTGCTCGGTTTCATAGCGAAGGTTTTCTTCATACATATCATTCTTTTCATACACTTCTTCATACCATTTTCGGATACGTTCCTCCTTCGTATCCGGCATAGGCATCACAAATGCCTTTCGTACATCGCTTAAATCCTCGAATGTCTTGTCAATCTCTTCCGGATGATACTGCTGTGCGAAATCCTTTAATAGCTTCATATGCTTCTCCAGTATTGGCTGCATAATGGAATAATAGTGTTTTTGTGCCAATCTGCTCACCAAAGAGGCATTTTCCCTTTTGATATATGTTCTGTTCCACTGCTTCGTCTGCTTGTTCCTATATTGCTGAAAGAAGTAGACTTTTCCTTTCTTTTTCTGATACTTTAGGCATCCTTCAGGTGCCTTGTTTTGAAACGTTTCAATCCTTTTTAACATTTTCTCCAGCTTTTGAATTTCTTTCTGTACTTCCTTTTGAATCATGCTCATACTCCATTCCTCCTGTTTTCTTCCCATGAACCATGGGATGATTAATTTTTGTCTGTTACTAAATAACTTCTACCCTAGCTGAGATTTATACTGCTAATGGGTAGACCTCGCCTCTCACTTTTTTTCAATACTTCTACCCATACAAACCGCTACGACTACTATGGGTAGCATCAATCTCCTTCACCTCCTCAAATCTTCTTCCCACAAGCTTCTCACGTGTCCTCATGGGTAGAACCAGTCACCTCAGCCTCTCGAAATCTTCTTCCCACAAGTTTCCTACTCCACCACATGGGCAGAACCAGCTACCTCAGCCTTCCGAAAACTTCTACCCACAAACTTCCCACACCACCCTATGGGCAGAACCAGCCACCTCAGCCTCCCGAAAACTTCTACCCACAAGCCACTCACACCACCTCATGGGTAGAACCAGACACCTCAACCTCTCGAAAACTTCTACCCATAACCCCTTCACTCCACACTATGGGCAGAACCAAACACCTTCTCCCCCAAAAACTTCTACCCATAGCCACCTCACACCACCCTATGGGCAGAACCAGCCACCTCAACCAACCCAAAACTTCTGCCCACAGGACACTCTTTCCCCCTCCATGGGTAGAACTACAAACACTTCACAAAAATACACTCTGGAATTTTCTTCCCATGAGAAGCCTTACACCACATCATGGTTAGAATTTGACCGGCATTCCCAGCGACAAAAACCGGGAAATACCAAAGATTTTAAAATATCACCCCCACAGAAAGTGGGGGTGATAAAGAATTCAATTAGAATATTAACGATTATTTAAATAAGCCTGTGCAGCCGCGAGTCTGGCAATCGGCACACGGAAAGGTGAACAAGAAACATAGTTCAAACCAATCTTGTGGCAGAATTCGATGGAGGAAGGATCTCCGCCATGCTCACCACAGATACCTAACTTGATGTCAGGATTGGTAGAGCGGCCCTTCTTCGCTGCCATTTCAACCAACTGACCTACGCCGGTCTGGTCTAATCTTGCAAACGGGTCAGATTCGTAAATCTTTGCCTGATAGTAAGACTCTAAGAACTTACCTGCGTCATCACGGGAGAAGCCGAAGGTCATCTGAGTCAAGTCGTTGGTACCGAAGGAGAAGAATTCTGCTTCTTCTGCAATAGCATCTGCAGTCAGTGCTGCACGAGGAATTTCAATCATGGTACCGATGTGGTACTGGATGTTGGAATTCTTCTCAGCCTTAACAGCCTCTGCTTCTGCTACAACGATATCCTTTACGTACTTCAACTCTTTCTTCTCGCCTACCAGAGGAATCATGATTTCAGGTACGATTTCGTAGCCCTTCTCATTCATTACCTCGATAGCAGCTTCCATAACAGCTCTGGTCTGCATTCTGGCGATTTCCGGATAGGTAACTGCCAGACGGCATCCTCTGTGACCCATCATAGGGTTGAACTCGTGAAGTGCATTACACTTAGCCTTTACTTCTGCTACGGTGATACCCATATCTTCAGCCAATGCCTTGATATCTTCTTCGGTAGTAGGTACGAACTCATGAAGTGGCGGATCCAAGTAACGAATGGTCATTGGTCTGCCTTCCAATACTTCGTACATAGCCTTGAAGTCTGCCTTCTGGAACTCACCGATAGCCTTCAAAGCTTCTTCTCTTGCTTCTACACTGTCAGAAAGGATCATTCTTCTGAACTTCGGAATTCTGTCTTCGCCGAAGAACATATGCTCTGTACGGCACAAACCGATACCTTCTGCTCCCAACTTCACTGCATTTGCAGTATCCTTAGGAGTATCTGCGTTGGTACGTACCTTCAAGGTTCTGAAGCTGTCAGCCCAAGCCATGATACGTCCGAAGTTTCCGCCTACGGAAGCTTCTACAGTCTTGATGTCTCCCTTGTAAATCTTACCGGTAGAACCATCTAAGGAAATGTAATCTCCTTCGTGGAATTCATATCCACCCAGAGAGAATACCTTTGCTTCTTCATCAATCTTAATCTCGCCACAGCCGGATACACAACAAGTACCCATACCACGAGCTACTACTGCTGCATGAGAGGTCATACCACCACGAACGGTGAGGATACCTTCTGCTGCATTCATACCCTCGATATCTTCCGGAGAGGTCTCCAGACGAACCAGGATAACTCTTTCGCCGCGACCACCCTTGCCGGCAGCCTTTGCTTCTTCTGCGGTAAAGTATACCTTACCTGCTGCTGCACCGGGAGATGCAGGAAGTGCAGAACCGATGACTTCGCCGGCCTTCAATGCTGCTGCATCAAAGGTAGGATGTAACAACTGGTCTAAGGACTTAGCTTCGATACGGCAAACTGCTTCTTCCGGAGTAATCTTACCTTCATCTACTAAGTCACATGCGATATTGATAGCTGCAGGTGCAGTTCTCTTACCACTTCTGGTCTGTAAGAAGTACAGCTTGCCTTCTTCGATAGTAAACTCCATATCCTGCATATCACGATAGTGATCTTCCAATCTGTTTGCAATGTCTAAGAACTGCTGATAGCACTCAGGCATGTCCTCTGCCAGCTTGGTAATCGGCTGAGGAGTACGAACACCTGCTACTACGTCTTCGCCCTGTGCATTAATTAGGTACTCACCATAAATACCCTTTTCACCGGTAGAAGGGTTACGGGTAAATGCAACACCGGTACCGGAGGTTTCGCCCTTATTACCGAATACCATGCTCTGTACGTTTACAGCGGTACCCCAGTCGCCGGGGATATCGTTCATACGTCTGTACACGATAGCACGAGGGTTGTCCCAAGAACGGAATACTGCCTTTACAGCACCCATCAGCTGCTCTACAGGATCCTGAGGGAACTCTTCCCCGTTCATAGCTTCCTTATAAACTGCTTTGAACTTGCTTGCTAATTCCTTTAAATCATCAGCAGTCAGTTCTGTATCATACTTGATGCCCTTTTCTTCTTTCATCTCATCGATAATCTTCTCAAAAAAGGACTTCGGTACTTCCATAACAACGTCGGAATACATCTGGATGAAACGACGATAAGAGTCATAAGCGAATCTGGGATTACCAGTCTTCTTTGCAAAGCCTTCTACAGCTACGTCGTTCAAACCTAAGTTAAGGATGGTATCCATCATACCCGGCATGGATGCTCTCGCACCGGAACGAACGGATACAAGCAACGGATCTTCGGTATCACCGAATTTCTTGCCCATTAAATCTTCCAGAGCCTTGATATTTGCTAAAATCTGCTCCTTGATTTCCTCAGAAATCTGCTTACCGTTTGCATAATAATCGGTACAAGCTTCTGTGGTTACAGTGAAACCCTGTGGAATCGGAAGTCCCAGAGTAGTCATCTCTGCCAGGTTAGCACCCTTGCCACCTAAGAGATTTCTCATGTCTGCACTTCCTTCTCTGAATGTGTAAACCCATTTCTTCATACTTTTTGTCTCCCTTTTCATCGTATTTTTGACAAAATCGTAATCCCTTTATAGCCGATTTTCTCCGACTAATCCCAATTAGTGTAAATATTGTAACAGTTTGACAAAAAAATATCAACCCTTTTTCGTTAATGTCTTGTATTTTTCTTGAGGCACGAAGCTATCGAAGATAAAAAGGTCGAATTTTCCTTGCATTTTCTGCAATTCTTCCTCACTTTTGATAGTAAATGCCACCGCTGTAATTTTGTATAAGTTCTTGCATAACCTTCTGGACCAATTGGTATGGTCCTTCCAATTATAAGCAATAAAGTCCGGTCTTGCATAAAAATTCAAAAGAAGATGTTGTAACCCGAAATTCAACATGCTCTTTTTGCTGTTGCTCCAGAACTTTTCGGACAACTGCCCTCTCACCACACCACTTTGGTGCTTCCGGTACCATGCCACCATCAGAGGATTGAAGGATTCCATACAATACACACCCTGATACTCCTGCAGTATTGACGCAGCAACAGGACACAAACTCATATCCGTTGTAGTTCCCTTAAATTCTACGATAAGAGGAACCTTACCATTTACCAACTGCAATACTTCCGTAAATTTCGGTATCCTTTCCTGAGAACCATACAAAGTAAACTGCTGTAGCTCCTCATAGGTATAATCACAGACCTTTCCTTCTGCACCACACACTCTTTCCAACGTAAAATCATGAAATACCACCACTTCCCCATCCTTGGTCAGTTGGATATCCAATTCGATACCATAGCCTGCTTCCACCGCCTTGCCAAAAGCAGCCATAGAGTTTTCGGGCGCTTCAGAAGCATTGTCATGCAAACCTCTGTGTGCATACAAGCTCCCCTGAAATGGTCTCATATCCGGTCTGCAAACGATACGGGGCATAATAAGCAGCAAATAAACCAGTCCAAAAAACAATCCTATCCCCAATAATGCTAATACAATATTCATTTCAAAACTAATCCTCTACATCAAAATTTTCTAATATGCTTGCCTTTTTCTGTGGCTTCACATCACCATGCTTTACCTGTGTCATGGTCACAAATGCCAGCAGGGAGAAAAAGCAGGCATAAGGAAACAAGGTTCGATAAGACACATTTTCCAGTAAAAAGCCGGACAAAATAGGTGTCATAATCTGTGCAGCCATGGAAAAAGTATAGTAGGTTCCGGTGAATTTACCGATATCCGCCCCCTTACTCATATCCACTATCATTGGGTAAGAATTCACACCAATGGCCGCCCAGGCAAATCCCACCATGGCAAACACAATATTAATCAAAGGATGGTATTCCTTCATAAACATGGCAATACCGAAGCTCAGTGCCAAAAGCAATACACCACCCATAATGGTTTTCTTACGTCCGAAGCGGCTGGCAATATGTCCGATGGGGATATAGCTTATAATCGCTGCAACCGTAGCCACCATGAGGCAGTCTGCGAAACCGCCGCCCTCCAGGTGCCATACCTCTGTGGTATATCTGGAAAAGGCTGTGGTTACTGCGTTGTAAGCGGTAAACCACAGGAAGATGGATGCCAGCATGAAAATCATGCTTCGCTTTACCTCCGGTGTCAAAACAGTCTTGGTCACCGGTTCTTCTGCCTGCACTGCTATTTCCTGTTCTGCTATCGCCAGCTTCTCTTCTGCTTCCTCTGCGGCAATTTGTGCTGCCAGCTTCTTTTCCCGAATGGTGGATACCAGTACCACAATCGCGATTACCATAAAAGCCGCAATCGCACTGAACAACGGTACATAACTGGGTCTGTCGCCCTTTCCCACCAAAAACTTAATCATTAACAAAGAATACACACCGCCTACAGCTCCTAACAGATTAATCACTGCATTTGCCTTACTGCGCAGTCTGCTGGGGGTCAAATCCGGCATCAAAGCTACTGCCGGAGAACGATATAGGCCCATAGACACCAATGCTCCGAACAGTGCTGCCACGAACCACGGTAAACTCTGTACCTGATCTGCAAAGGGAAGCATCATCAGGAATGTCACCGCCAAGGCAGTACCCACAATAATAAAAGGGGTACGCTTTCCCAAACGGGTATCTACCTTGTCCGAAATACTGCCGAATACCGGCAACAGCACCAATGCCAGTACATTGTCCAGTGCCATTACCACACCGGTAATAGTTTCTCCCAGACCGAAGGTATTTTTCAGTATCAGAGGGATAATATTGTCATACACCTGCCAAAAGCTGCTGATGGACATGAATGCCATACCAATCAAAAAGGTTCGTCCATAGTTCAGTTTTTTATTCATATTTCTTCCTCACTTTTTCTTCTGTTTTTATGTATTTCCATATGACTTTCTTATTTTACCTTCTTTTCCCTATAATTGTAAAGAAAAACAGCTTTTTTGCTTGCATTTTCCTCAATTTTCTGTACAATAGGAAATGATGCGTATGAAGTAATATAATAAATATGAAAGAAAGGTTTCGATATGATTAGTGCAAACAATGTAACCTACAGAGTTGGCAAAAAGGCTCTGTTTGAAGATGTAAACATCAAATTTACCGAAGGCAATTGTTATGGTTTAATCGGTGCCAATGGTGCCGGTAAGTCCACCTTCTTAAAAATTCTTTCCGGTGCTTTGGAAACCACCAAGGGTGATATCGTGATTACCCCCGGTCAGCGTCTTTCCGTATTGGAGCAGGACCACTTCAAGTATGATGACTGTGTGGTAATGGACACTGTTATCATGGGTAATGAGCGTCTGTTCCAGATTATGAAGGAAAAGGATGCGATTTATGCCAAGGAAGATTTCACCGAAGAAGATGGTATCCGTGCCAGTGAATTGGAAGCAGAATTTGCTGAAATGGATGGCTGGGAGGCAGAATCTAACGCTGCCATGCTTCTGAATGGTCTGGGTATTGATACCGAATACCACTACGCTGTAATGGCCGAGCTGGAAAGTAATATCAAGGTCAAGGTATTGCTTGCAAAAGCACTGTTCGGTAACCCTGACATCCTGCTCCTCGACGAGCCTACCAACCACTTGGATTTGGATGCCATCGCATGGTTAGAGGAATTTTTGATTGACTTTGAGAATACGGTTATCGTAGTATCCCATGACCGTTATTTCCTGAATAAAGTATGTACACACACTGCCGATATCGACTATGGTAAGATTCAGCTCTATGCCGGAAACTATGACTTCTGGTACGAGTCCAGCCAGCTCTTAATCAAGCAGATGAAGGAAGCAAATAAGAAGAAGGAAGAAAAGATTAAGGAATTGCAGGAATTCATCTCCCGCTTCTCCGCAAACGCTTCCAAGTCCAAGCAGGCGACTTCCCGTAAGCGTGCTTTGGAAAAGATTGAACTGGATGAAATCAAGCCTTCCAGCAGAAAATATCCCTACATCGACTTCCGTCCTGACAGAGAAATCGGTAATGAGGTGCTTTCTGTAGAACACATCAGCAAGACCATCAACGGCGAAAAGGTATTGGATGACATCTCCTTCATCGTTGGACATGATGACAAGATTGCCTTCGTTGGCGGCAATGAAATTGCCAAGACTACTCTCTTCCAGATTTTAGCAGGCGAAATGGAGCCGGATGAAGGAAGCTACAAGTGGGGTGTTACTACCTCTCAGGCATACTTCCCCAAGGATAATACTGCTGAATTTGACAATGACCTGACCATCACAGACTGGCTCACCGGCTACTCTCCCGTAAAGGATGCAACTTATGTACGTGGCTATTTGGGTCGTATGCTCTTCCCCGGCGAAGACGGTGTGAAGAAAGTAAAAATCCTCTCTGGTGGTGAGAAGGTTCGTTGCCTGCTTTCCAAGATGATGATCAGCGGTGCTAACTGCTTAATCTTTGATGAACCTACCAACCATTTAGACATGGAATCTATCACTGCACTGAACAATGGTGTAATTAAGTTCAAGGGTGTGGTACTGTTCTCCTGTCATGACCACCAGTTCGTACAAACGACTGCAAACCGTATTATGGAAATCCTTCCTAACGGTAAGATGATCGACAAGATTACTACTTATGACGAATACCTTGCAAGTGATGATATGGCTCGTAAGAGAACTGTATATACTGCTCGTAAGGAAGAAGACGAAAACTAAGATACAGGGAGCCTGTGTACCGAAAGGTATGCGGGCTCATGTTTCTCCTAACACACCTCCCTCATCCCCACGAAAGGAAAACCATTATGACTACACGCCCCATAGACCTGCACGTTCACTCCACCCGCTCTGACGGAACCTTTACTCCCACGCAATTGGTTGATTATGCTATAGAAAAAGGCCTGGCAGCTTTTGCCCTCACCGACCACGATAGTGTGGATGGTTTGGATGAGGCCATTGTTTATGCCAAAAGCCTGCGTCAAACCAATCCTAATGTTCCCGAAATCATTCCGGGAATCGAATTTTCCACAGAATATCAGGGCAAGGATATTCATATTGTGGGGCTTTATATTGATTATCACAGCAATACCTTTCAGGCTCATATTGATGACTTTGTGAATTCCAGAGAACTGCGTAATGAAAAGATGTGTCATTTGCTTCGGGAAGGCACCGGGATGGACATTTCCTATGATAAGTTAAAAGAAGCTTTTCCAAACAGTGTGATTACTCGAGCACATTATGCCAAATACATGTTGGAACATGGCTATATCAAGAGTATGAAGGAAGCTTTTGAGCGTTATATCGGAGATCACAGTCCCTATTATGTCCCCCGAGAAAAGATTACTCCAGCTCAAGCCATTCAGCTTATTCTGGCAGTAGGCGGTATCCCTGTACTGGCTCACCCTCTTCTCTACGGAATGGGTTCACTGCGTCTGGATACTTTGGTAAGCGAACTGAAGGAAGTCGGCTTAATCGCTCTGGAAGCGATATATTCTACGTATTCTCAGGCTGAGGAACGAGAAATGCGTCAACTGGCTGCCCGTCACGGTTTGGCTGTCAGTGGCGGTTCGGATTTTCACGGAGATAACAAGCCGGGGTTGGATCTGGGTATCGGCTATGGTTCTCTCTATGTCCCTTATGAGGTATTAAAAGATTTACAAAATGCAGCAGGTATTCCTGTCTGACTTAAACCAACTATCCGAAGAGTTCCTGGTCGGAAACGCAATATCAACGTATGCACTACAAAAAGGGCTGTGCTTTCGCACAGCCCCATTTCACTTATTTTTCCGGAAAGATTATTCGGTTACTTCTTCCACTTTCTCTGCTACTGCTTCAACAGCATCCTCAACCTTTTCAGCTACGCCTTCTACTGCTTCTTCTACAGCTTCAGCTGCCTCTTCCACAACTTCCTTTACCTCTTCCTCGTCGATAACTTCAACTACAGGTTCAGGCATCTTGTTACCGCAAGAAGGACAGAAAGCAACATTTAAATCCACTTCATTGCCACACTGCTCACACTTCTGGCTACCCTTTACCTTCAGGATTTCCTGCTTTAATCTTTCGATTTCTGCCAATGCATTGTCGATAACTGCCATCTTCTCAGCGATTTCTGCAGGAGCATCTTCCTTCAAGTTTTCATACACGTACTTACCGATTTCAGAATATGTATTCTTGATAGTGCTCTCATTGCTTGAAATCTGGCTGTTGAACTTTGCGATTTCAGACAAATCCTTTGCCTTCTTCGCTACGTCAGAACCGGTCTTGCTAAGTTTCTCTTTTGCTTTGTTAAAAAAATCCATATTTTCCTCCATTCTGAAGTGGTCACCCACCCCTCAACAATTTTTCTTTTTTATGATTAACGCTTATCCCTCAACAATCAGGTAGCGTCCGTCACCTACATCAAAAACCTCTGCAGCCTCCAGAATATCTTCTCCTACTGCACCATCCATGTCAATGCCCTGTTCATCAAAATACTCCAGAACCTCGTCCACAGAATCTACTACAACTGCCATAATTTCTTCCAAAAAGTTTTCTGCTTCCTCTAAGGTCTCTGCAACCTCCTCCGGAAATAACTGTAGCTGATTCTTCAAAAAGCATTTTAATACCGCATCATCATATTCATGCATATGCGTCCCTCCTTATAACTTAAAAATACCAAGTGTATAGAAGCGTTTGCTCCTTGCATTTTTATCATAATTTTTTTGTTGCATTCCGTCAAGTATCTTAGCAGAAAAATCAGTTTTTTTTCACACTTTTTTAATAATACTTCTTCAATTCCTGATATAATCTTGCAATAGGTAAACCTACTACGTTATTATAATCCCCGTTTATCCTTTCCACGAAGCGTCCGCCCAGTCCCTGAATACCATAGGCTCCGGCCTTGTCCATGGGTTCACCACTCGCCACATAAAGAGCAATCTCTTCCTCTGTCATAGGGTAGAATTTCACATGAGTATTCTCCGAAAAAGTTTCACTACATTCCTCTCCGCCTTCTCTTCGAAAAAGAGTAACTCCCGTATAAACCTGATGTTCTCTGTCTTGCAGGCTCTTTAACATTTCTACTGCATGCTGTGGGTTCTTTGGTTTTCCCAATATCGCTCCATCCTGAGCCACTACCGTATCTGCACCAATCACCAGTACATCTCCCTGTATCTGGCGAAATACTGCCTCAGCCTTCTGAAAAGAAAGCTCCTCTACCACCTTGGACGGTATCGTTTCTGTCACTTTTTCCTCTACATCGCTCACACAGATTTCAAACTCCAACCCCAACTGTGTCAACAGTTCTTTCCGTCTGGGCGATGCGGATGCCAATACTATTCTCACTCTGTCTGCCTTTCCGGAATAAACACCCGACCGTCCGTACTGCTTTCTTCCAGTGCTTCCTTCGCTTCCTCCACAGCATCTTCACAAAAAGCTGCCTGAGAACCGAACAGTGTTTTTCCTCTCTTATCTATTTTTTCATAGGTGCCGTCTGCCAGCAAAACATGTGCCTTTAGATTATCCTGCAATTGATACTGTAATATCTTGCATATCTGCTCCTTTAATGCAGGCGTTTCCACAGGAAACAGTATTTCTACTCTTCGTTCCAGATTACGGGGCATCCAGTCTGCACTGCCACAATAAATTTCATAGTTCTCATCGTTCTCAAAATAGAAAATACGACTATGCTCCAGAAAATTACCTACGATGGAACGAACGGTAATATTTTCACTGACACCGGGGATACCTACCTTGAGACAACAAATACCGCGGATAATCAAATCTATTTTTACGCCTGCCGCCGAAGCTTCGTACAGGGCTTCGATAATATCCTTGTCACACAGGGAATTCATTTTGGCAATAATCCTTGCCGGTCTTCCTTCCTTTGCATAATTCTTTTCTCTTTCGATGAGATATAAAAACTTATCCTTTAACCATAATGGTGCCAAAGACAGTTTGTTCCAGAACAAGGGCTCGGAATAACCGCTAAGCATGTTAAATACAGCCGTAGCATCCTCCCCAATCAGCTCAGAACAGGTCATAAGTCCCACATCCGTATACAACTTCGCTGTCGCATCGTTATAATTACCGGTACCCAAATGCACATAACGACGGATGCCGTCATCCTCTCTTCGAACCACCAGAGTAATCTTACTATGCGTTTTTAATCCTACCAAACCGTAAATAACGTGGCAACCTGCCTTTTCCAGCATCTTGGCCCATACAATATTGTTTTCTTCATCAAAACGTGCCTTTAATTCTACCAAAACAGAGACCTGCTTGCCATTCTCTGCTGCCTGTGCCAATGCTGCGATAATCGGAGAGTTGCCGCTGACACGATACAAGGTCTGTTTGATAGCCAATACATTAGGATCTTTTGCTGCCTGACGAATAAAATCAACTACAGGAGTAAAGGTCTGGTATGGATGATGCAACAGAATATCGCCTTTTCGTATCTCTTCAAAAATATTACATCCAGCAGGCAGTTTCGGTACCTGCTGTGGTTCGTACTTAGGAGTCTTTAAATGTGCAAAGCCCTCTAATCCATAGGCCTTCATTAAAAAGGTCAAATCTAAGGGACCGTCTATCTCATAGATTGCCTGATTGGTCACCCCAAATTCCTTCTTTAACAGCTTCAAAAGCTTCTTATCCATGCCTTCTTCCACTTCCAGTCGGATGACCTCACCCCACTGACGCTTCTTCAGCTGCTTTTCGATTTCCTTCAACAAATCCTCTGCTTCATCCTCATCAATGGTTAAGTCAGCATTTCGCATAATACGGAAGGGATGTGCACAAATAATATCATAGTTCAGGAAAAGCTTTTGAATATTACGCTCTATTAACTCCTCCAGTAAAATTACTTTCTGCATAGAATCGCTGTCACTCTTTGGCAGCAAAATAATACGGGAAAGCACACTGGGTACCTGTACGGTAGCAAATTCATAGTTATCCTGCTCGCCCTTTTTCTGCACCAATGCCGCAATATTCAAGGATTTGTTGCGTATCAACGGAAATGGTCTGGAGGAATCCACTGCCATAGGGGTCAGTACCGGATACACATTATCTACGAAATACTTATCCAGATAGGCAGCCTCTTCTTCCTTTAACTGCTCATGCTGCTTTATCACATGCAGACCATTCTGCTCCAACAAAGGCAATAAGGAACGATTGTAGGTAGAATACTGCATATTCACCAGCTTGTGGATTTCTGTATCCAAGGCCTCCAGCTGCTCGGTAGGTGTCATTCCGGCGATGTCCGGCTTCTCGTAACCGGCATTTACCATATCCTTTAAGGATGCCACTCTTACCATGAAGAATTCGTCCAGATTGGATGCTGTAATACTTAAAAACTTTAATCGTTCAAACAAGGGAATGGTTTTGTCTCTGGCTTCGCTCAGAATTCTCTGATTGAACAACAGCCAGCTCAATTCCCGGTTGGTATATAATTTCGGATTTTTCAAATCTATCTCCGCCATATTTTCTCCTTTCCAAGCATTACATTTGACGTTTCTGCTTGATTACAGGCTCTATATTAAACACTTCTCTGAAAAAGCTTGCCCTTTTTCCGAACAATCCCTTTTCCAACAAAATATCTTCCTGTGTATCTATGGTCAAAATCAACTGATTTTCTTTCAATGTCGCTTTTACGCCCTTCAGCTTCTGCTTATGACTTCTGTCTAACCCATTGGCAATCTTTAATATAGCTGCCAGCTTCGCCATGGTCAGATAAGCTTCATTGGTCAGACTGTTCTGTCCCATATTTTCATAATACCGAAAAGGAGAGTGATTGTAACGCACAGTATTCGCCACAATTTCTCTCTCCATGTGGGACAAACCGATGATTTCCGTAGCCATAATGATACCATAGGAAGTCTCACCAATATCCATCATACTGATAAACTTGCCGCAGTCGTGCAACATAGCTGCTATTCGCAGGTACAATCGCTCCCGATTGCCCAGTCCATGTACCTTTTTCATACTGTCAAAGATGGTCATGGTGATTTTTTCCAAGGTTTCTGCACGCTTTCTGCTTCCCAGATAACGCTTGCTGATATTCATGGCACAGGCTACAATATCCTTTTCAAAATCATGGTCACACAGTAAGATTTTATTCTTCTCGGCATATTCATAAGCAATACCGTCACAAAGACTTACACCGGGAGCCCAGATTTTATCTGCCTCCATCATTTTCAACAGTCGCTTTACCAAATAAGCACTGATATTGGTCAGGTTGGCCGCCTCTGTAGATACTCCCAGCTTCTTGGCTACATCTTGTGTAGAGGTGGTACGCAGCATCTGTAAGAACTTTTCGTACTCCTCTAATCCCACCATAGCCGATTGTCCGTTCTCTCTGCTCTTTCGGGCAATCCATACAGACAAATAATCATCCACCAATATCAGAGTTTTAATCTTACTGTCCTTCAAATAGAGCTTTTTGAAGGTATTCAGCTGTGCTGCTGCTATTTCATCGATAATC
Organism: Acetatifactor sp.; assembly: GCA_045538995.1. Lineage (GTDB taxonomy): Bacteria > Bacillota > Clostridia > Lachnospirales > Lachnospiraceae > Acetatifactor. Next base: position 15,382 of record JAZQEK010000111.1, read on the forward strand.
CCTTCCATTTGACCGCTCTTTAAATTCAACTGGTTCAACCATTCCTGCATACGCAGAACACCCAGCTTCAGGTTCTGGGTAGCCACCAGTGCATCCTTGTCAAACAAGGAAATCTGAATACTGCCGCCACCAATATCTACGATGGCAGTTCCCTCCTTGATGACCTCTTTGAAGCTTTCTCCCATAAACGCCACAGCTTTGTAATCCAAAAAGCGCTGTTCGGAATTGCTCAGGGTATCAATGTGTATTCCTGTTCGCTGTTCTATCTGATCCAGAATGATACGGGTATTGGAAGCCTCTCGGATAGAACTGGTGCCATATGCTTTGTAAGCAGAGACCTTATAGGTTTTCATAATCTCTGAAAACTCCTTCAGTGTGCGACACAAATCATCCAACTTATCCGGACTGATTTTTCCATCCGCATAAGTATCCGTTCCCAGTGCAATACGCTGACGGACATGCTCCACCACCCTGCTGGAATTTTTCCCGGTAAATTCAAATATTTTCAAAGAGATTTCAAAACTGCCTACGTCAATAGCAGCAAATGTCTTCACACCCATTGCTCTCACCTTCCTGCACCATATCCGTACCCACACTCCCAAACCTTCAAAGCATCAGATATCGCTCTTTACATTTTCCCTAATAAATAATCAATAAACTGCTGTGCTGTTCTACCGGACAAACCACCATGAGCCAGCTCCCACTTGTTCGCCTCTGCCAACAAAGTATCCTGCTCCATGGTCACTCCATACCGCTCTGCCAAAGTCGTCACAATATGCTGGAACTCCTTCTTATTCGGAGAGCCGAAATAAATGGTCACACCGAAACGCGACACCAGAGAAAGCTTCTCCTGTACTGTATCGCTGGTATGCATATCCTCACGGATTTCTTCCTTGTCACTGTAATTCTCACGTATCAAATGTCGGCGGTTCGAGGTTGCATAAATCAACACATTCTCCGGCTTTTTCTCCAGACCGCCTTCAATCACGGCTTTCAGATACTTATATTCAATCTCAAACTCCTCGAAGCTCAAATCGTCCATATAAATAATAAACTTATAATTACGGTTCTTAATCATGCTGATACAGGCATTCAAATCCTGAAACTGATGCTTGTATACTTCAATAATACGAAGTCCACGACCATAATATTCATTGGCTATGGCTTTGATACTGGAGGATTTTCCGGTACCTGCATCTCCGTACAACAGACAGTTATTTGCCTTTCTGCCGGATACAAAGGCCTCTGTATTGTCAATCAGCTTCTTTTTGGGAATTTCATATCCTACCAAATCATCCATATATACATGTGCAATATTTAATATAGGTTCAATACGCACGCCGTTATCATCATGCACTATGCGGAAGGACTTGTGCAAACCATACTTCCCCACTCCGTATTCTTTGTAAAAATGAGTAAGGGTATCCTTCATCTCTTCTGCATTCTTATTTTCCTTGAAATGCTCTGCCAGCTCACAAATTCTCGCACAAATACGGGTGTTATATACCTTGCTTTCCTGCTTACTGCTCTGATACTGCTCCACAATTCCCCATTCCGGAACGTTCAAGGTTTCCATCATAGGACTAAAGTCAAAATCATAAAACTCCTTGAAAATCACAATATCATGCAAAGCAGCCTGATTGATGGTACCTTCAATGGCACCACGGATTTCACATCCCATACTGTAGCTGTTTTCGTTATTCACCAGCAAATTCGCCAAATAGCAATGCCACAGATTTCCATGAAAGCCATAGTTTCCTGCCAGTTCAATGAGACGATGAATGCAATCATACATTAATGCAGACATATCCTCCACATTGTAATACTCATCCTGATAATGCTCCATGAGCCATGCCATATCATAGAGGAGATCGCCATCCTCAAATTCTCTATAAACAATCAATTCCTGTTCTCTCATAATTCCTCCGTCTATGCAGACATTATATATCCTGTACAAACCTGCTCTCGCAATGCCTGCCTTACCTATTTTCCTTTAGTAGTTACCCAATACCTTCAAATTCTTGGCTTCTTCTCGAAGTCCTCTCAGGGCATTCTTTACGGCACTTTCTGCCAGATTACCCTCGAAGTCAATAAAGAAACGGTATTCCCAGTTCTGGTCTTCAATAGGGCGGCTTTCAATTTTCGTCATGTTCAAATTATTGTATATAAAGTGTGACAGCATGTGGTATAAGGAACCGCTTCTATGAGGAATTTCAAAGCAGATGCTGATTTTGTTGGCATCCTTCTTGAAAATCTTCTGGTTCGTCACAATAATAAAGCGGGTAGAATTGGTATCTGACTGATTCACGCCCTGTTCCAAAATCTCCAAACCATATGCCTGTCCTGCATGTGCTCCTGCGATGGCTGCCTGTGTTTTGTCCTGCTCCTCTGCCACCTTTCTGGCTGCAAAAGCATTGTTCTGCATACTGATTTGCTTCCAATCCTTGGTTTCCAGATACTTAGCACTCTGCATCAATGACTGCGGGTGTGAATAAACTGTTTTAATATCCTCCAGCTTGCTGCCCGGTACCCCCAGCACGCAATGCTCTATTTTAATAATCTGCTCACCTACAATGTAATTCTCAAACTCCACTAACAAATCATAGATTTCATTCACAATGCCGGCGGTAGAATTTTCAATAGGCAATACTGCAAAATCTGCACTGCCTTCTTCTATGGCAGCCATAGCATCCCGGAAGCTGTCCACATGAAAGCTGTTTACCTGTTCTCCGAAATATTGCATCATTGCTGCCTGAGAATAGGCTCCCTCAGCTCCCTGAAATACCACTCTGGCCTTTTTTGTTTCCAGTTCATCTACTCCGATAAAGGGAAGCTTGCCCAAACTACCGCTTTCTGCCAGAAGCTGATACTGCAGCTTGCGGCTCATAGACATAATCTGCTCGAAAAGCTCCTGTATTCCATGTGCATTAAAATCATTATGTGTCATAGAGCGAACCGTTGCCAGCTTCTCCATCTCTCTTTGCTTATCAAAAACCTTCTTTCCGGTACTGATTTTGTACTCTGCTACCTGCTTACAGATTCCCATACGCTTTTCATAAAGCTCTACAATCTGTGCATCAATGACATCCAATTGATTTCGCAAATCTAACAAATCCATCGATTTATCCTCCGAATATTCTTTCAACAAATTATTTTATACCAAAACCCACTTGATAGCAAGTCAAATAAACGTTATACTAGACTTAGAAAACTGCTTTTTACTTATTATTTACAATATGAAGAGAGGATTTTTACATGAAGAAAAGCTTTACTCACATAATTGTTCTCTTAGGCTTTATCGTAATCGCAGGTGCCCTTATGCTGATTCATATTTTATCAGAGCGTATTCCTGCAAACCCGGCCGGCACTGTTGGGAATACTGCCGGAAACATTAATAACGGCGGCTTGTTCTGCGAGCTGGACGGTATGGTTTATTTTTCAAACCCCATGGATCAGGGAGCACTCTATTCCATGACCGTAGATGAAAAAGACCTGACCAAACTGTACAACGGAAACATCTGTAATATTTTAGCAGCCGGTAATCATTTGTACTATTTTATGAAAAATCCCACCGATACTACGTCTCTGGGAAATCTCCGTGTATCCCATGCTTTTTACCGTAGTACCCTGAAAGGGAAAAAGGTCACCAGTATGACTGCTGACGTGGTAATTACCGCCCAGTTAGTGGATGATTATTTGTATCTGTTAACCAGCACCGATGACGGTCCCGGCTTTTATAAGCTGAAAACTGACCGCTCTGATAAAGTGGTTCTGGCAGATTATACCGTAAACCCAGCCTGTGCCAAGAATGGCGTAATTTATTATAACGGCACCGGCAGCAATCACTATTTATATGCGTTAAATACCGAAACCGATATCCAGTCAGAGCTTTGGAAAGGCAATATCTGGTATCCTGTACTGGATGGCAATTATTTCTATTACTTAGATGTGGAAAACAATTATCGGCTCTGCCGCTATGACTATTCACAGAATGTGATAGAAGTTCTGACCAATGATCGTGTGGAATGCTACAATGTAGGAAATGGCTATATTTATTACCAGTGCAATTCTCAAGCCACTCCTGCACTCAAGCGAATGCGACTGGATGGTAGCGATGTGGTTACGATTGCACAAGGAAATTTCACTGCCATACATATGACTTCCCAATACGTTTATTTCAGATCCTTTAGTGAAGATGGTATCCTATATCACAGCCTCATTGGTTCAGATACCTACTCTTCAATGTGATCCAGACCCTGACTTAAAATATTGACGATATGAGAGTCTGCAAGAGAATAAAAAATCGTCTTGCCCTCTCTCCTGTTTTTTACCAAATCCATTTGTTTCAAGGTTCTCAACTGGTGGGATATAGCTGACTGGCTCATTCCCACCAGATTTGCTATATCGTAAACACACATCTCTGAGCATAACAACACATACAGAATCTTCAAACGTGTAGGGTCACCAAACACCTTGAAAAACTCTGCCAAATCCTGCAATTCTTCCTCGGGTGGCATAGTTTCCTCCACCTTCGCCACTACTTCATCCTCTATGTGTAAAAATGTATTTTCTTCCATGATAATCCTCCGTTTTCCCCCACCGGCACTTTCTGATGTAACAGAAACGCTTGTCTTATCTTTCTTCTCTTAGTTTACTTCAAAATTTTTTTTAATGCAACTACTGCTTTTTCAGTTTCTCAATACACCGAAAAATGTTTCTCCATCCCATCCGTCATAAATATCTCCAGCTCTTTTGTCACAAACAACGCTTCCGCACCAAACTCCTCTGCCAGCTTTCTTCCTTCTTCTACTCCCAATACGAAGCATGCCGTGGATAAAGCATCACTCAACAAACCACTGTCACTTAAAATAGTAACACTGCACACATTATTGTTTACAGGATATCCTGTTCTCGGCTCTAAGATGTGATGATATCTTACTCCATCCATTTCCACATAACGCTCATAATCACCGGAGGTAGAAACATACCATTCTCCCTGTAGGGTCAGCGTTCCCATATAATTCCCTTCTTCTCTGGGATGTACAATGGCCACGTTCCAGCTTCCGCCATCCGGTTTGCTGCCATAGGTCATGATACTACCGCCCACCGAAATCACGGCTCCCTGTATTTCTTCCTGCTCTGCCAGATACCCGCCAATCCTATCACAGGCAATGCCTTTTCCTACCGCTCCTAAGTCCAGGCTCATCCCTTCCGGAAGATAGATTTTCTCTCCTTCCAATACCACCTTTTCATAACCAGTATTGGTTAATGCTTTCTTCAAATCTATCTCGTCCGGTACCTGAAAGCCTTCCGGGTTCTCCTTTTCACCGGTCGCCCAAGTATCCAAATCCCAAAGTCCGGTTACCTGTCCTACTGTCACATCCAAGGCACCCTCGCTTTTTCGGGAAACCTCCCATATCTGTTGCAAATCTGCCAGCATTTCTTCCGATAAGGTTACTCCTTCTGTTTTGCTCGCATTTGCATTGATTTCCGCCACTTCAGAGCCATCCGCTCTCCATGACAAGCTTTTTTGCTCCAAAACCTCTAGTTCTTGCAGGATTTCCTGCAATATTTCCTGTCCGGCATCCTCATCCCACACATATATGGTTTCCTGTATCACCGTTCCCATGGCGGTGTCTACTTTCGACAGCTTCTGTGCCTGTCTGCCACAACCACTCAAACCAAACAGGGCTATGATACCACAAATTCCCAGAAGTATGATTTTTCTATGATAATGCTTCATTTTCCCTGTCCTTTCTGTTATAATGGAGTACGCACAGTTTTTCTGCAGATTACTGCAAAATCCTTTCCTGTGCCTGAGGAACCTTATGAAAAACACAAATGTAAAAAAAGCCGCTTTTCTGTTAGCGGGCATTCTGATAATACTATGCATCGTCAGCGGTATCTTTATCCTGTTCCATCAAACTACCGCTTCCGAAAAATACGATGCGCATATTTATGTGGATGGAGAACTATATCAAGTCATTCCCTTACATCAGGTTACATCCACCTACCGGCTAACCATAACAGCAGAAAATGGCGGTTCCAATACCATAGAAGTCAGCCCCCATGCCATCTGCATCCAAAGTGCTGACTGTCCCGACCGTATCTGTGTGAAACAGGGCACCATCCGTAATTCTCTGATACCTATTACCTGCCTGCCCCACGGGCTGGTCATTGAACTGAAACCGGCTGTTGCCATAGATAGCGGAAATACACCTGATATCATGACACATTAATAACCTTACCAATCGCCCCACATGCCCAAAGCATGTATTCCGACATCCTCAAACCATGGAGTTTTTATGAATAAAGAATCAATAAAACAACCGAATATTAAGTACCTTACCGCTTTAGCCCTTTTCACCACACTGGCTCTGGCTATTTACTATGTAGAAAGCTTATTGCCTACACTGGTGCCTATTCCCGGCATCAAGCTGGGACTTGCCAATATCATCACCTTACTTGTCCTGAAAAACTTCTCTGCCAGAGATGCTTTTCTGGTGCTACTGGCACGCATTCTCATAGCCACCTTCCTGTTTGGACAGTTTATGAGTCTGTTCTACAGTCTGGCCGGCGGTATTTGTTGCCTGTTAATTATGTGGCTGGTGAATGGTCTGTTAAAAGGCCATTTTCTGTTCCTTACCAGCATCTTCGGTGCACTGTTTCATAATATAGGGCAAATGTTAGTTGCCATCGCTATTACCCGTACTCCGGCACCCTTGTCCTATCTGCCCTTTTTCATACTGAGTGCCACCATCACCGGTCTTTTCACCGGTCTCTGTGCCCACTATGCTCAAAAATACTTAGGAAAGCTGCTTCGCAGTCAACTCCTGTAATAACTGTGTCATATTTTTCTGTAAAACCGGATGTCTGAAATAAGGTGCCAGCTCCACCATGGGCTTTAACACGAAATCTCTATTTTCCATATCCACATGAGGAATAATTAAATCATCCTCCTCAACAATCCATTTGTCATAAAAAATAATATCCAAATCCAAGGTTCTGGGACCCCAGTGTATCTTTCGTTCCCTTCCCGCTCTTTGCTCCAATTCATGCAAATAATCCAACAGCTCTCTAGGAGTCAAAAGAGTTTTTATTTCTACCATACCGTTTACAAACTCATCTTGCTCCACACCACCGTAGGGCTGTGTCACAATCCATTCGGCTGACTTGACTACTTGAATATCCGTATGTTCCTCCAATCCCTGAATAGCTTCCCTCAAATAGTTCTCCTTATCGCCCATATTGGAGCCCAATGCCACGAAAACTCTATGCCACCCTCTGTGTATCTTCACCGAAACACTCTCAAAGGGCAAGCCGATAGGTGCCTGTGGTTTACGGATTTCCACATCTATAGCCTGTACCAAAGGAAAGGCAAGCAAAACCTCCCTTGCCACATTCTCAGCCACTGTTTCTATCAGCTTACAGGTATGCTCCTGCATCCATTTCGTCACCAGATGACACACCTCTCCATAATGCGTGGATAAGGTCAGTTCGTCCTGTTTTCCTGCTACTCTGGTATCCGTATACAATACCATATTCACGAAAAAGGGCTGTCCCTTCTCATTCTCCTCCGGAAACACCCCATGATAAGCATAAACCTCTAAATTATCAATACGAATTTCGTCCATACAAAGCAATACCTCCCTGCAAAATTGCCTCCGCCATACGGATTGCTCTCACATTTTCTTTGATATCGTGTACTCTCACAAAGGCACAGCCTTTCTGTACACCGAATACGGTAGTCACCAAGGTCCCTTCCAATCGTTCTTCCACCGGCAAATCCAATGCCAGACCGATTACTGACTTGCGACTGGTACCTAAGAGCAACGGATACCCCAAATCCTGTAGTTTTTCTAAGGACTTCAGAATTTCTAAATTGTTATCATAGGACTTGGCAAAGCCCACTCCCGGGTCTAACAATATTTTATCCTCGGCAATTCCTGCTTCTTTAGCCAACTGTACACTTTCTGCCAAATCAGCTCTCACATCCTGCCAAAAATCCTGATATTCCATATCCCTGCGATTGTGCATAAGACAGCATGCCACACCACTCTGTGCAATCACCTTTGCTATATCCGTATCGTACTTTAATCCCCAAATATCATTCACCATATCTGCTCCGGCTGCGATACCTGCCCTTGCTACTTTGGCTTTATAAGTATCCAGTGAAACAGGCACATCAAAATTCTTACGAATGGCTTCAATCACCGGTACTACTCTCTCGATTTCCTCTTCCACTGTAATAGGTGTATAGCCGGGACGGGTGGATTCCCCGCCGATATCTACTACATCCATTCCCTCTGCCAGCATCTGTTCCACACGCTTCAACACTTTATCGGTGTGGTTCCATTTGCCCCCATCCGAAAAGGAATCCGGTGTCACATTCAGGATACCCATCACATAAGTATGTCTGCCAATGGCAAATTGCCTGTTCCCTATCTGAAATATCTTCTCATTCCTTAACATCATTACTCAATTCCTAACTGTTTGTGAATCGGGTCCTTGGTAATAGACCAATCCCCCATTCTTTTCTCGGCTTCCTGCATTTTATTCTGAAAATGTGTTGCCATCTTTTCATTTCCTGCAACCGTATAAGCTTTGTAAAGGGATGCCATCTCATAATATTCAGCCACACCATAATATTCCTTCAAGGTGGAATTTCCGTTGTGACCATTCATTATATTATGATAACGTGACTGTACCATATCTTTATAATTTTCAGATTGTAATTTGTAATAAAAGCTATCTGCATCATAATTATACCCAAATGCATCATTTAACTCTGAAAGAGTGGCACATACCGTCACAAAAAAGAAAAAACTCAAAATAATAATGATAATATTCAATATCAACTTTACCCCACTGGGTTTTTCTTTATTCTTCATAATTAATTCCTTTCTCCAGTATTGTCAACCGTTCTGCACTGGTTGCCGTTGGCAACTTATCAATATCCTCTTGTGTCAATCCGCAATAAGCCATTAGTAATGCATGTATCTGCTCCTGTACCTGATCTGCTATTTCTAAATTACGAGCCACATCCCCCTTGTCATAAAGATAATTCCTCTCTCTGTCATATACCTTGTAAAAACCATCCAGATATTCACCTATCCATTTAATGTAGAGCTGTGTTTCCTGCCCTTCTCTAGGGTTCGCTATTGTCATCACATAGTCATATATGTATCTATACTGATTGGTCACTTGCACAATATTTCCATACTCCGATAAAATATCACCGTAAGCAGTAATCTCGTTCGCTTCACAGAACATAGAAAATTCATAAAACTCCCTCTCTGCCAGATACTGCTCCATAATCTGTGTGTATTCTTTCGCATTACTTTTTGTCTTTATTTCTACGATACTACGCCTTATAGAATAGCTTTCTCCAAGGAGAATACCACTCAGAACTGTTAATACTACCAAAACCGCAATAATGATTAAACGAACTGTAACACCAATATAGTTCTTTGTTGCAGAATAAACCTCCTGCTTAGTACCTTCATAATCCTTCTTATAGCGATTCATTTCACGGATATGTTCTACTGCATGCTGATTTAGTGCCTCACAATAGGGACATACCACATCTTCTAACGTCAGATTCCCTCCACATTTTTCACACTTCATTATTTACCATTCCTTTCCATCCACTCTTCAATATAATCCTCTATCACGTCATACGAAATATAACCATAATTCTTCTCAGCTTCATTTTCAAACATTTTACGCTCTTTGTCTGTGAACTGCCAACGTTTTTCAAAATCCTCTCGCACAATTTCTATGTAAGGTGCTAAAAACTCCTTTTCCTTTGCGGTATATGCGGTACTGTTCTCATAATCATCTACGCGAAAGCCTGTATACAGTAAATCCTCATAATCCCAGTGGGTCAGTTTTTCTCCTGCTTGCTCTCTTCTCAGAGTATCCTCAAAATCAAACAATAACATCAGCGCTGCTGCAAAATCTGCATGTTCCCATGAATCTATGGGCTTATCTTCCTTATAGGCCTGCTCATAACGTTTCAAAAGCTCCTCATAGTTTTTCTGCTCATACAATTCATTTAATATAGGATAATTCTCCTGCTGCCACAAAAAATCTGCCTGCTTATCACGTTCCTTCGGATGATAACCGAATATAAGCTCTATCACCCCCACCGCCAACAACAGTCCAACCATAACACCGATTACAATAATGACAAACTTGGTCTGCTTCTTCAGCTCCTTCTTAGTTTCCTGTATCGGAACTGCTGACAAATCCTCCATATCCTCACGAATATTTTCCAGCTTTTCCATATACTCCGCTTCTGCACCCTTAATGCTCATCGTACCACAATAAGGACATTTCGGTAACATTTCATCAAACTTCGCTGCACAGGACGGACAAAAAATCATTTTTCCTCTTGGTGACATGCTCTTTAATTCACTCATTAAAATTTCTCCTCTAAAATCAAACCGCTCACTACTTCTATCATACAATATTTTCCCCAAAAATAAAAGCCCCCAAAGCGGAGGCTTCCCTCAAAGTTTCTCTTCCCTACTTCTCCTGTCTCTTCAACCATGCTTTCACATATTTTTCACTGGTCTCATAAGATATCGTTCCTTTTTCTGCATGCTCTTTTTCCACAGCTTTCCATTCTTTTCCCTGAAAATCCCAGCGATTTTCATAATCTGCCTTGGCTTTTTCATAATAAGGAGCAAATTTCTCCTTTTCCTCTTCGTTCATCCTATTGTAATAGTATTCTATGAAAAAGTAACCACTTAACAATCCCGCATAATCACTCACGCTCATGGGTGGTTCCCCTCTTTCTATCTTTGCCCAAACATACTCCATATCCTTATAATGAGCTAATGCGGAACTGTAATTCGCATGATCCCACTCATAAACCGGTCTGTTCTCCGCAGCCGCCTCGTAGTACATGTCCATGAGTTCCTCATCGTTTCCCTGCTCATACACCTCATTAAAATCTTCTAGATTTTCCTGCTTCCATGCAAAATCCGACTGTTTCTGTGAAGTGCTCTTTTCTCCGTATCGGTTATTTGAAATCCATTCTACGACCGCAGCCCCCAAGGAAATCACTAATATAGTCCCCATTACGATTGCTATCAACTTAGTCTGCTTTTTTAATTCCTTCTTGGTTTCCTCCACCGGTATTTGTGCCAGCTCCTCCATATCCGAACGCACTTCCTCCAGCTTCTCCATATATTCTGCTTCTGCACCCTTTATGTTGGTGTTTCCGCAATACGGACATTTGGGCAGCATTTCCTCGAAGCTTGCACCGCAAAACTCACAAATTTTCTCTCTCCCTTTTGTTTTCATAACCATTTCTTCCCCCACATTAAAATCCCCCTAATATTTTATTTCTAAATTCTTTTTCTCCGCTTTCCAATTACACAGTTTTTCTGCTTCGCAGGCAAAGCAGGCTCTGCTGGCTTTATCGGCCCGATACAGAATTCCGGTCAGGCTCTTCTCCCCGGCAATATCAGCATTTCTATGCTCCCGAATCGCCCGCAGTATTTCTTCCTGCTCCCACCGGTCATATCCGACTTCTGTCAAAATCTCCGGTGCCAATTCCGCACTGGCCAGTTCATGGGGCGTACCGTCCGCATATTGTACATATCTGCCGATATCATGAAGCAGTGCTGTGGCATAAATCAGTTCCTTAGAAATTCCCAGCTTTTCCTCTTCATTTATCAATGCGGCAATCCTCGCCACATCCAGAAAATGTGCCATATTATGAAGGCAGAAGATACGTTTTTCTTCTGCCTGCTTGATTTTGTCAATATGTTCCTGATATTTTTTATTGTTTAAAATAGCATTCACTCGTTCCATGCCTGCTCCGTTTCCACCTGACCTTCGGTATCGACAATATATTTTGGTAGCTGTCTGCTGACTTGTCATTCAACCAATTGGTTCTTACGACGATACCTGCAACATCTGGAAGAACCGATTCTGCAGCTCCGGATTTTCTTCAAAGACTCCTCTGCAGGTCACAGTCACCGTCTTGCTGCCCGGCTTCTTAATACCGCGCATGGTCATGCACATATGCTCTGCTTCGATGACTACCATAGCTCCCTTAGGTGCCAGATGCTCCATAATGGCATCCGCAATCTGTGTGGTCATTTGTTCCTGTATCTGTGGTCTGCGTGCATACACATCCACAGTACGTGCCAGCTTACTCAAACCTACCACTTTTCCATCCGGAATATAGGCCACATGTGCCTTTCCATAAAAGGGTAACAAATGATGCTCGCAGGTAGAATAAAAGGTAATATCCTTCTCCAGTACCATCTCGTCCGTATCTGCCGCAAATACCTTGGACAAATGGACACCTGCATCCTCATCCATACCGCCGAAAATCTCCTGATACATTCTGGCAATACGATCCGGGGTCTCCCTCAGCCCCTCTCTATTTACATCCTCGCCCATTCCTTCCAGTAACAGACGCACGCCTTCTTTTATCTTTTCCTGATCTATCATAAATTCCCTAAGCCTTTCTCTTCTCCACAATATTTATCAGCTTCCCTGTAAAGGACAAGGAACCGAATGCAAGTATCACATCCTCTTTCCCAGCCAGTAAATACGCAATTTCCACTGCTTCCTCCAAGCTGTCTACAGCAGTAACATTGGGATGAACCTTTGCCACCTCTGTTGCCAATTCATAGGAAGACATGGTCCGTGCCTGATTAGGTGTTGCCACCGTCAGTATCATATCTGCATAAGAATGTGTCAGTGCAATAATCTTCTCATATTCTTTGTCCCTTAGGATTCCCATTATATAAATAATTCGCTTGTTTGTAAAATAAAATTCGATAGATTCTGCTAATTTCTTTGCCGCATCCTCATTATGAGCTCCATCCACCACGAAAAAGGGCTTCTTACCGATGAGAGAAAACCTTCCCAACCACCGGGTTTCCAAAAGACCTTTCCGCAAAGCCTTCTCTGCTACCACATAGCCGGTCTGCTCCAAAGCTTTTATCACCTCGATGGCCAGCACAGCATTGGCTATCTGATGTTTTCCGGCCAGCCCGATTTCCAAACTCTTCCAAGCCTCGTAATCAAACCTTTGCTTCTCCAGTCCATAACGGATTTTCTTGGCTTTTCCTGTCTCCGCTACGGTTACCTTTGCATTCAGCCCCTGAGCCTTGTCATGGATTACCCGAAGCACCTCTTCTTCCTGTTCCATGGTAACCACCTGACAGCCCGTTTTGATAATGCCGGCCTTCTCTGTTGCTATTGCTGTTAAATCTTTTCCCAAAAACTGCATATGGTCCATACTGATAGACACCAGTACTGCCACCAGCGTATTCTCTATGATATTAGTAGCGTCCAATCTGCCACCCATACCGGTTTCCATGACAACAATATCACAGCCCTGCTCCTTGAAATACTGAAAAGCCATGGCTGTTTCTACTTCAAAGGGGGTAGGATGAGGCTTCCCTTCTGCCACCAATTCCTGACAAATCCCCTGCATTCTCTCCACCAGAGTACACAAGGCTTTTTGCGTAATGGGTCTGTTATTCACCTGAATACGCTCCCTATATTCAAAAATAGTAGGGGAAACATAACGTCCCACCTTGTAGCCTGCCGCCTTCAAAATCGTAGAAACATAAGCCAATACAGAACCTTTTCCATTGGTTCCTGCAATATGTACAAACTTTAACTCCTGCTGGGGATTCCCTAATTTCTCACAAAGATTGGTAATATTTCCCAGCCCCGGCACGATTCCGTATTGATTTAAAGATTCTATATACTCCACTGCTTCCGTGTACTTCATGAAAACCTCCGTACATGTATAATTTTCTACATTGTGCTTACACTACATAATATCTTTCATGCCTGCTATAGTACAGGCACTGCAACACATTATAATACTCGGAAAGGAACTCTGCCATGAAAATTCCAACCTTCCTTAAATCCTTCCTGCACTGCGGCCTCATCGGCTGGTGCTTTGAAATACTTTTCACCTCTCTGGGGGCACTACGAGACAGAGACTTTACCCTGAAAGGGAAAACCTCTCTCTGGATGTTCCCCATTTATGGCTGTGCAGCCTTTTTGAAACCTGTCTTTCGTCTCCTGCATCATAAAAGTATTTGGCAAAGAGGCATTACTTATATGAGTCTGATTTTTTCTGCCGAATATCTCAGTGGTACTCTGCTGCGAAAAAAGGAACTTTGTCCCTGGGATTACAGCCGTTCCAAATGGAACATCGGAAGAGTCATCCGACTGGACTATGCTCCCTTGTGGTTTTTGGTAGGGCTTTTTTATGAAAAGGTTACACTCCCACAGAGCAAACACACCGAAGCCCTTACTAAATAGATTTCCGTGCTACCTGCCCTTGTGCAGTCTCATACTTTTCCTTGTCCCGTATCATTTTCTTCAATACGAAAGCATAACAAATCCACAGGAAAATACCTGCTCCCAGCCATGCTCCGGCATTGGCAATACATACCCCTACATAACTGAGCATTCTGGCTGCCACAAAAGCCACTACACTTCGCACTACCAACTCAACCACACCACCCATCATAGGCAGGAAGGCATATCCACAGCCCTGCATGGTATTACGGTAAATAAATATCATTCCCAGAGGAATAAAGAACAATCCGCAAAGCTCAATATAGATCTTGGCATAACCATAAACCATATCAATATCCTCTGTAATAAACAATCTTATGGCATAAGGCAAAATCGCACAAACCACGAAATAAACCACTACTGCATAAATGGCAGACATAATATTGGCTATTCTTACACCCTTACGTATTCTGTCCAAATCATTGATACCTCTGTTCTGTGCACTGTAGGTAGCCATGGTTGCTCCCATGGCCAGGAAAGGCTGTGTTACCAGCTGCTCTACCTTGCAGGATACAGAGTAGGAAGCTACCACTACAGAGCCCAACAAATTCAAGGCAGACTGCACCAAAATCGTACCGATAGCCGTTATGGAAAACTGCAATGCCATGGGGATGCCTATTCTCAGCTGATTTCCCATACATTGTATGTCCGGGCTCCAATGATGCTTGGCCACATGCAAAAACGGCACCTTTTTTATAATATATATCAGACACAGAATTCCGGAAACACCTTGGGAAATCACGGTTGCCATGGCAGCACCACCCACTCCCATATGCACATATACAATCAAAACATAGTCCAGCACAATATTTAATACCGACGAAATGACCAAGAGCACCAAGGGCACCACACTGTTCCCGATAGCTCGCAGAATACTGGCCAAAATATTATAAAGCACACTGCAACAAATACCTGCACAAATGATAACAATATACTCCTTTGTCATGGTATAGATATCTGCCGGCGTATTCATGATGGTCAAAAGCCAATCCATACAACTGATACTCAATGTTGTCATAAGAATCGTCACGGCAACGGATAAAAAAGCTGCATTGGCAATACTTTTTCGCATACCATCCAGGTCACTGGCTCCGAAACGTTGTGCTGTCAACACCGTAAAACCGGTGGTCAGCCCCTGCGTAAAGCCGAGAATCAAAAAGCAAATGGAACCGGTGGCACCTACTGCCGCCAACGCGTCCACACCTACGAATCGTCCTACGATAATGGTATCCACCATACTATACAATTGTTGAAAAATATTACCAATGATAAGGGGAATAATAAATCTGCTGATTAATTTCAAGGGGCTCCCCTTTGTCATATCCAGTTCCATAAATGGTTCTTTCCTTTCTAAATCCAAAAGAAATGCATTACGTAAAAGACAGGACTTCCATCCATGTGAAAGTCCCGCCACTGTCTTTTCACTATAAATACTGCTTACTCCACATCATCAATATCCGTCATATCTCCGGAACCGATATCCAGCATGTTCACAGTACGTCTCTTAATTCTGGCCTCTTCAGACTTCTTTAAGATAAAATCCTTGATTGCTCTGGCATTACGGATATGCTCCAGCTTCAAAGTAGGGTTCGTAGTATCTCCCGTAAAGCATACAATGGTACCCAATCGAAACAATCTCTCCATCAAGGTAGCTGTCAGCTGCACATCCTGCACCTTATACATATAGCAATCATTTTCAATCACCTTAAATAAACCGGAATCAATCGTCAGCATATCTTCCTTTACGGTATATTTAGTAAAAGTAAAAGGTAAACCCAAAAATACCCAACGCTTTCTTTCTACAAATTCAATCGTACTCATCTATGTATCCTCCCGTTAATACGAAATACCTCACGTTTTCTATCATTTTCACTATACTTTAATTTCAGATTTTATGCAATCCTTTTCTCAGAAATTTAATCAATTTTTCCGAGAAATTTCTTTGCATAGGTGACTATAATGTGGTATCATATAGGAAAGATTGTTTCAATCATTTACTACATTCGAGGAGGTAACAAAATGACTGCAAAAGAATGTATCATCGGTCGTAGAAGTATTCGTACCTTTACTGACGCTCCGGTTTCTCACGAACTGCTTTCTGAAATCGTAGAAACTGCATCTTACGCTCCCAGCTGGAAGCATACACAGATTGTTCGTTATATTGCAGTGGAGGGTGATTTAAAGAATCAGGTGGCTGCCTGCACCTCTGCTTATCCCCATAACGGTGAAATCATCGCTGCTGCTCCTATGGTAATCGCAGTTACCATTATCAAGGGTCGCAGTGGTTTTGAAAGAGATGGTTCTTTTAGTACCCACCGTGGTGAAGGCTGGCAGATGTTTGATGCCGGTGTAGCCAGCGAGGCTTTTTGTCTGGCTGCTTATGAAAAGGGACTGGGTACCGTTATCATGGGTATTTTCGATGATGATAAGGTGAATGCACTGCTGAATGTTCCCGAAGGTCGTGAGGTCATCGCTCTAATACCTATCGGATATCCTGCAGAAGAACCTGTTGCTCCTCGCAGAAAACCTGTGGAGGAATTATTAACATTCCAATAATTTCAAAGACAAAAGTCGAAGAATCTTCTCTTCGGCTTTTCTTTCGGAAACAATTGGTACAACACTACTTTTTAGGAGGCTATATTATGAGACATTTAATGAGTCCGCTGGATTTTACCACGGAAGAACTGGACAAGCTTTTTGATTTGGCCAACGATATCGAAAACAATAAAGAAAAATATGCACATGCCTGCGATGGCAAAATACTGGCAACCTGCTTTTATGAACCCAGTACCCGTACCCGTTTAAGCTTTGAATCCGCTATGACCCGTTTAGGCGGTCAGGTAATCGGCTTCTCTGATGCCGGCTCCTCTTCTGCTGCAAAGGGCGAAAGCGTTTCCGATACTATCCGGGTAATCTCCTGCTATGCAGATATTTGTGCCATGCGTCATCCCAAGGAAGGTGCTCCCATGGTAGCTGCGGAAAAATCTGGCATCCCTGTTATCAACGCAGGCGACGGCGGACACCAGCATCCCACCCAGACCTTAACCGACCTGTTAACCATCCGCAGTCTCACCGGCAGCATCAGCAACTTTACCATCGGTCTGTGCGGTGACCTGAAGTTCGGACGTACTGTTCACTCTCTTATTCATGCATTGGTTCGTTATGAAGGCATCAACTTTATCTTCATCTCACCGGAAGAACTGAAGGTACCTGATTATATTATTGAAGAATTAAAAGCACATGATATTCCTTATGAAGAGGTGACCAGCTTAGAAGCCGTTATGCCACAGCTGGACTTCCTTTACATGACCCGTGTGCAGAAGGAACGTTTCTTTAACGAAGAAGACTATATCCGCTTGAAGGATTTCTATATCTTAGATACTGCCAAAATGGAACTGGCGAAGCCCCATATGCTGGTACTCCATCCCCTTCCTCGTGTAAATGAGATTTCCGTAGAGGTGGATAATGACCCCAGAGCCGCATATTTCAAACAGGCTCAATATGGTGTCTATGTTCGTATGGCATTGATTTTAACACTGTTAGAACTGGCTTAAAGGAGGATATGACTATGCTAAATGTAGGACAAATTGAAGAAGGCTTTGTTTTAGACCATATTAAGGCCGGAAAAAGCTTATCTATTTATGAACATCTGGGTCTGGACAAACTGGACTGTACTGTAGCCATTATTAAAAATGCCCGCAGCAACAAAATGGGCAAAAAAGATATTTTAAAGGTAGAATGTGACATCAACATGCTGGATTTGGATGTACTGGCATTCATCGACCACAACATCACCGTCAATGTTATCAAGGACGGTGAAATCGTGGACAAAAAGGTACTGGTGCTTCCCAAGCAGATTAAGAACGTTATCAAGTGCAAGAACCCCCGTTGTATCACCTCCATCGAACAGGAGCTGCCACATATCTTCCTTCTGGCAGACGAAGCTAAGGAGATTTACCGTTGTAAATACTGTGAAGAGAAGTACGCTGAATGGAAAATCTAAAGCATAGCAAGACCCGTGAACTCTTTAACCGGTTCACGGGTCTCTTATTATTCCTCTATTCAGTTTCTCTTAACCGTTCCACCACTGTTTTCTTCGTAAAAATCATATAAGTAATAGTTGGTATAATAATCCCCATTCCCGCAAACACCGGTATGGTAACTACCATCGGCAACATAGTAAACCGATATTCGCAGAACCAGAACATTTTCTCCAACACAGATGACATTGGTATGGTTAATAAACTCAAAAATACGGACACCAATGCTGCACCTGCAGTATAGAATAGTCCCTCATATATCAACATGGTTCTTAGCTGCGTTCCGGTCATTCCAATCGCCTGCAACGTAGCAAGCTCCTTTCTTCTGGAAACGATGCCGGTCAGAACGATATTGATAAAGTTTAACATACCTACCAGTGCCACCACGAAGCTGAGAGCACTGCCTAATACCAAGAACATCTCTTTAAAGGTTTCAAACTCTGCCGCCATCACAGCTTTGCTTTCGTAGTCCAGCGTACCGTTTTCTGTATATTCGGCCATGAATTTTTCTACTTCAGCCTCTGCTGCATCCTCAACATCGAAAATATAAAACAGGGGTGCAGCTTCAGGTATATTCGACAGCATTTCTTCACTGCTCATAATCAAATTTTCCCCTGTGTAATAGCGGTATCCTAATGTACCGGGATACATTACCTTTGCCACTACAATATACTCTACATCATGGTATTCCCTGTTTATACTGATACAGGATATCGCTTCCTCATCCAGACCGTTCAAATCCTCCAAATCCTCATATACCTGCCCGGTCCGTGTATCTAAAAATTCCACCTTATCCAAATAGCTAACTGTAATAACCTCGCCTACCTGTAAACTACTATCTTCCATTACCGCAATTGTTCTCTCTTCAAAAAGTTTCGATAAATCCCCTTCTATTACCTCCAACTTTCCTGCACAATATCTGTCCATTCCCAGAATCTGAATTGTATCTGCCAGCTTTCCTGCATACTTTCCCCCTACATGTTCTGCCATATATTCTTCCTGATACTGCAAATAAGCTTCCAGGTCTGCTTCCTCATAGCCGAACGCTCGCAGCCTTGCAAACACAATCTCTTTATCAAAAAAACCTTGCGGCGATTTTTCCATAGATACACCATAAGTCACACCACCCCCGGATACCCCC
The DNA here is from genome assembly GCA_045538995.1 of Acetatifactor sp. Lineage (GTDB taxonomy): Bacteria > Bacillota > Clostridia > Lachnospirales > Lachnospiraceae > Acetatifactor. The sequence goes on from JAZQEK010000111.1 coordinate 34,915, forward strand.
TCCAGTGAAGAGAATACGCTGATTTCCTCCTTGCTGATTGCATTCTCCTCGGTCCACTGTGCATTCACATTAAAATACTCTGCACAAGAAACCTGAAAATCTGCCACAATATTGGAAAGATATTTTTCTACACTAAAGCTACCTGTAAAAGTAATTGTCAATGTAAATAGAACGACTGACAACGACAAGGATAAAATCGTCAAAACTGTTTTCCCTTTGCTTCCTGCCAGATTCGCTGCCGCCATTCCAAGCAAAGTAGCTCCCTTCTCACCTGTTCTGAACTTCTTTTTGGATGCTGCCTCTGTATACCGCAAAGCCTCTATAGGGGATACGGATGCTGCTATCTTTCCCGGTTTAAGACAAGAAATCAGAACTGTTATCACTGCAAAGATGACAGAAAACAAAAAAATAAACGGACTTACCGAAGTACCGGCATCCTGTGCAATACTCAATTCCTTGACCACAAAGGGGGTTAATATAGCTCCTGTTCCCCAACCCAATAGCATTCCTAAAGGAATTCCTGCCACAGAAAGCACCATCGCCTGTATCAATATCATGCGGCGAATCTGTGTTCCTGTAGTTCCAATGGTTTTCAGCATACCATAATGACGTATTTCATTAGACACGGAAATTCGAAAGATATTATATATAATCAAATATCCTGTAAAAATAATCAAAAGCAACATCAGAACCAAAGCAACAATAGAACCTGCATCTAAATTTGCCAACAGTCCTTCACTCATATAGCCCCAGTTGACACCGATACCAATGTAATTTTCAGAGGCTCTGTCAGAAGAAAAACCATATCTTGCGAGTATCTCCTCCAGCTCCCCTGCAATATCTCTGCTATTCTTTAACATTACAGTCATCATATAGCTTCCTATGGAAGCATCATAAAACTGCGTATTCAGCTTCTGAAAAATCTCTTCTACTCTACTATGTGGTATCAGCACATTACTCGCGGGGGATGCCACATCATACTCCCACCAGCCACAAAGCACAAAGCTTTCCGTGGTTTCCGTATCATCCACATCCATTGTTATAGAAAACTCTGTTCCCAGCTCCAATGGTACCTTCAAAGCCTTTAATACTCTTGTATCTGCTGCTGCCTCATTGGTTCCTTCCTTTGGCAGATGTCCTGTAGTAGGCATGTTAAAGCCCCATTTCGCTGTGTTCTCGTCCATAAAGCTGATTTCTGTGTAGTTTTTTAACAGTTCTGCACTACTTCCAATACCCACAATTCTACGCAAACCATACTCCTCAATTGCCGCATCTTCTTTCAAGAGTTCATATTGTGCTTGGGTCATACGCTTGAATTCTCCATGAGAACTGCTACCCACCATTCGAAAATTAGATTGTTCAAACCCTTTTGAAATAGACATTATAATCGTAAACAGAGCCGTAAATAAAAGCGTAGTCAGAGCAATGGCTATTATCGCAATCAAATTCCTGGCCTTTGTGGCTTTCATGTTTTTCAAGCTAATATGAAAAATGCATTTTTGATTCGAAACCTTCATCCTGGAACCCTCCTTAGACTCTTGAAAGGATTTTACCATCCTCGATTCGGATGATACGGTCTGCAAGCTGTGCAATTTCTTCGTTATGAGTAATCATCACTATGGTCTGTGCAAATTTATTGCTGGTTATCTTCAAAAGGCTCAACACATCCTGCGAGGTTTTGCTGTCCAGATTTCCCGTAGGTTCATCTGCCAAGATAATCGCCGGCTTTGCCACCAAAGCTCTGGCAATGGCTACCCTCTGTTGCTGACCACCGGACAAATTGTTAGGAAGATTGTTCAGCTTTTCAGAAAGACCCAATGTCTCAATAATTTTGTCTAAATATTCCTTATCCGGTTCTCTGCCATCCAGCTGTATGGGCAGCACTATATTTTCGTACACATTCAAGGACGGTACCAGATTATAATTCTGAAATACAAAGCCTATTTTTCTCCTACGAAAAATACAAAGTGCATCATCTGCTAATTCCAAAATACTCTGACCATCAATCACCACATTTCCTGCTGTAGGCTTATCCAAGCCTCCCAGCATATGTAATAAGGTGGACTTACCGCTACCACTGGTTCCCACAATGGCAACAAACTCTCCTTTTTCTACCTCCAAAGTGACACCATCCAATGCTTTCACCAAATTCTCACCTGAACCATAATATTTTTTCAAATCCTCTGCCTGTAATATTGCCATGATAACCTCCTAAATCATTCTTACTATTATACAAACCTATTTTTTGTTTGCCGGTGTAAGTGCCACGTTCAAAACATAGCTTGTTCTCGCCGGTCTGTCACTGCAAAAAAATAATCGGGCAGGCACCTACCTACACGATTATCTGACACGACAGCACCTTACTGTCCTTATTATAATAGATAATTCTTTCCAATCCCTTTCTCAAATCTAACAGCTTTGAAAGAATTCATCACCTAATTCTTTCGAAGAAACATTTGGAACTCGCTTCCCTCACCCGACTTTGATTTTACCTTTAAATAGCCATCTTGCTTACTCACGATTTCCCTGGCCAGATACAGACCAATTCCAACTCCCTCTTCCTGCTGTACCTGCTCACTACGATAAAAACGTCCAAAAATCTTTGGTATCTCTTCCTCAGGAATGCCTATTCCCTGATCCTTCACACCAATCGCTGTATACAGCTCATACTCGGTCACAGTAATCGTTATCTGACTTCCTTCCGACGAATACTTCACAGCATTATCCAAAAGGTTTTCCAGTGCCTCCTTCGTCCATTTTAAATCAAAACAGGCCTCTCCGGTCAGCTCTGACAGCACCTGTATCTCTATCTGCTTACGCCTTGCCTTTTCCGTCATGGAATTTACTACTGCTTCTATCAGAATACGGACACTTTGCTTTACCGGCTTTACCTCCACCACATTACTTTCCAGACGGGACAATTTAGTCAAAGCTTGTATCAAAAACTCTAATCGTTCTGTCTGACGAATAATTTCCTGTATCAGTAACTGATTCTGCTCTGTATTTCCACTTTCCAAATTCTCCTCCAAAAGCTGGGAATACATCTTGATGTTCGTCATGGGCGTTTTGGTCTGATGGGAAATATCGGACACCAGACTTTTCACACTATCCCGCTCTTTTTCCAGATTTTCCTTTAACACAAAGGAATTTCCTAAAAACTGCTTCCACTTGGACTCTAACCGGGATAGTTTTGTTTCATCGTAGGAGGCTTCTTTAAATTCCCCGGACATAGCTTCCTCTAGCATTTTGTCCAGTCTGTCCAATGTTTTATTGCCGAACATTACTCTACTCCTTTGTTTCCCTTTTCCACATATATCCCTGACCATAGACTGTCTGAATATAAGTAACCTTTTCCCCTTTATTTTCTAACTTACTTCGAAGTCTGTTCACTGTCACAGAAAGGGCATTTTCATCCACAAACTCTCCACCATCACTCCAGAGCCTGTCTATTAAAACCTCTCTGGTAAGTAAATGCCCTCTATTTGCAACCAATAACCGCAACAGCTTCTGTTCATTAGGGCTTAATACCAGCTTTTCTTCTCCCTTTGTAAAGCTTACCATGTCAAAATCAAAGCAAAAAGCATCCTCTGTAAATTCCTTCTTCTCTCCCCTATTTCTTCTACGCAACAAGCTCTGAATCCGTGCTCTTAACACCGCCAGACTAAAAGGCTTGGTCATATAATCATCCGCTCCCATGTTCAGACTCATCACCTCGTCCATTTCCATATCATTGGCAGTCAACACCAACACAGGCACCTCTGATTGCTCCCGTAGCCACTTCAAGTAATCATAACCGCTTCCATCCGGCAGATTTACATCTAAAATCACCAAGTCCGGTTCTTCTTTTTCAAAAGCATCTTTAGCCAATCGAATACTTCCACTTTGTATGAAAGTAAGCTCCGGTCCCTTCAGTGCCATCACAATCCCTTCGCTTAATGCTCTGTCATCCTCTACAATCTGTATCCGCAAGTTCTTCCCCTCCTGCACAAAACACCAATTTCCCCCAGTATACCACTCTATAGCACTTTTTGCAAACAACTGTGCAGGATATCACATTGCTTTCAGCCTCCATACCAAGTATAATGGATTTAACGAAAGATGTATCGATGTTTCCCCATCAGAAAGGACGACATATATGGAACAGCTTTTTGAAGCCATCAACTATTTTTTTCGCTTTGTAACGCCGGTTTCAGACTTTTTCTGGGACTTCCCCACCAATCTGGAGTGGTACGCAAGTATTCCTGTTTTAGGGAACTTTTCCCTGGCCATTATCCTATTGGTGGGCTCAGGTATTTACTTTACCATACGAACCGGTTTTATTCAGATTACCCACTTTAGAAAAGGTATTAAGTTGCTGACCAGCCGCAAAAAAGCCGAAACAGGTATCTCTTCTCTGGCAGCCTTCTTTCTAAGCTCTGCCATGCGGGTAGGCCCCGGAAACATATTGGGCGTAACCGGAGCCATCGCGGTAGGCGGTGCCGGTGCCCTGTTCTGGATGTGGGTATCCGCCTTTTTCGGCATGGCAACTGCTTATGTAGAAGCCGTTCTTGCACAGATTTTCAAAGAAAAAAAACAGGACGAGTTTGTGGGCGGTCTCCCCTTCTATGGCAAAAGGCTACTTGGAAATAAGGCTTGGGCAGGAGTATCACTGTCTGTTATGTATATTATTTATGCCATGTGTTGCCTTCCTGCACAAGGCTTCAATGTAGTCAGCTCCATGGGACAAATGGCTGAAATCATTACCGGAAACAGCATTTCAACCACTTCTGCCTTTTACTATATTATAGCAATCCTCCTGATTGTCCTGACCGCTTTTGTAGTATTCAGCGGTATCAAGAAAATCACTAGGGTCACTGACAAAGTAGTACCTGTTATGGCAGTTGTTTATATTTTGACTGTACTGCTCCTTATTTTTATGAATTTGGATAAGCTGCCCTATTTCTTTACATCTGTTTTTAGTGGTGCATTCACTCCGGAAGCCATTTTCGGCGGTACCTTCGGTACTGTGCTGGCTCAAGGTGTCAAGCGCGGACTGATGAGTAATGAGGCAGGTCAGGGTACGATTACCATGGCCGCCGGTGCTGCAAACTGCGAGCATCCCTGCGAGCAGGGCATCGTACAGTCCATCGGTGTTTTTCTGGATACTATGGTGATCTGTACCTTAACCGGTTTTGTAGTGGTTATGGCACAGTCTTGGAATGGTGCCGCAGCAGATGCATGGTTTGCCATGGACCGCTTGCCCAAGTTCCTCTATTCTGCCGCAGAGCTAACCCCCGGTACTGCCCTGAATGCCGTAGTCATGTTCCTGATTACCTTTTGCTTCTGCCTGTTTGCTTACACCTGCTTAATCGGTATGATTAGCTTCTCGGAAATTGCTGCCAACCGTATCAGTCAGAAGAAAGCCTTTTTGAATGGTGTCCGCATACTGGGACTTTTTATTACTGCTTTTGGTATCCTCTGCTCCATGGCCGGTCTGGACTTGGGTAATTTGTGGGCCATTTCAGACTTAGGCAATATCTTAATTGTATTTGCCAATATACCACTACTCTATCTCGGTGCCAAGTACGTGTTCCGTGCTACAACACACTTTAAGAAAAAGGACGGTTCTGCTTTTTCTTCTGAGATAGTCGGTACTGACTGTGAGTATTGGGATAGTCGTGAATAATTCCTATTAAACATATTCTTAGCCTATGGGCAGAAATTTTTCTCAACAATTCCGATATTTTTCTATCCATAAATGCAGTTTCGTCATCTATGGGTAGAAAAATATCCTATTCCTTCATCAAAACTTCTTCCCTTAAACTACGCTTTTGACATTTATGGGTAGAATTGTCCATAAACATCTCTACCCACAAAGCCTAATTTTCTTCTGTGGGTAGGAAAATTGGGAATTGTAGGGGGTATCAGCGTTACTCCCGCTAAAAGTGTGAAAATCTCTCAGACTGTTCCCCTGCAACTCCCAATTTATCGTTGTAGCCGCTTCCTTTTCCCTTGAGTACGACAAACCCAAGAATATCACAATCTACTCCCCATACAATTGAACTTCGTGCAATTGTCATCCCTCGCTCTAAAGAGCTCAGTCAATTCCCAAAAAGGCTAATTTTACTTACTTCTCCTTTACCGTTTCCACAGGTAACCACAGCTCCACATAGCTCTCTCCCGGGGTTTCCTCACAAAGCGGTCCATACAATTCTATATTGTAATTTCCACCCAGCTTGTACTCCTTACAGTTTGGCAGCCATTCCTTCCACATCTTAGTATTGGTGTCCTGCAAAGTACTCAGCTTGCAGGGGAAAACAGCCCACATACCAGCCGGCAGTGTTCTGGTTTCATATCCTTGCGGAACCTCCTTCCAAGGTAAATAATTGTCCGCTATCAGATAATCAAAATCTGCTCCCTTGGAATCAATACATAATCCATACATGCCACAAATCACCTGACTGCCACCATCCTGAAAATGCTCATCCCAGAACTTGGGAATTTCCTCATAAGAAGTTTCACTATTGAAGCTCCTCTTTCGGCCCATTACGGTAAATGCAGCCTTTTCTACAATCTTGTAATCCATCATCGTTCCACCCTCCAGTGCTATTTTTATGCGAACCGGAGCGAAATCACGTAGTCTTGCACCCTTTTCCTTGGCAGCCGAAGGAGTAATGCCATGAAACCTTGTAAAAGCTCTGGTGAAGCTGTCCGGAGACTCATAGCCATACTTTAAAGCCACATCTATGACCTTTGCTTCACTACTACTTAATTCCTGTGCAGCCAGAGCCATCCTTCTGTTTCGAATATATTCCCCTACACTAAAACCACATAGTGCTGAGAAAATGCGTTGAAAATGATACTCTGAAACATACGCCTTCTCCGCAACCTTCCTGATATCCGGTTCCTCCGTAAGGTGTTCCTCCATATATTCGATAGCATTTTGCAACCCTTCTATCCAAGTACTCATGTGCCTGCTCCTTTCTTTCCGGTTCTGACTACATTATAGTACGGCAGAGTGCTTTTTCTCCCGACTTTTTCTGCTTTTGGCTGTAGGGCAGTTATTCATTATAAATCCTTGTAATAATCATCTCCATAGGTAGCTCCTTGATAGAAATATCCGTAAAGCTTACCTTTTCGTTCAATCCATTCAAGAAATCTCTTATTCCCTGCTTGTCCATATCTATCTCCAAAGAAATCTCCTGCGGATTGGTTCCATGTATCACGTTCACTCCGCCCAACGTATCTTCCGTATAGGGTACTGTCAGAGAAAGGGTCACTATCTTCTTATTCCCCAAGGTAGATTTTAAATTCTGTAGGCTGTCGTCAAATACCTTTTTCCCATGATTTATAATAATTACCTCATGAGCAAGCTGCTCCACATCCTCCAAATCATGTGTTGTTAAAATAAAGGTAGTACCATTCCGATTCATCCGACTGACTACCTCACGGATTTTTGCCTTTGCTATCACATCCAAACCGATGGTTGGCTCGTCCAAAAAGACAATTTCCGGTTGATGCAGCATAGCCATCACAAATTCACACTTCATTCTTTCGCCCAGAGAAAGTACTCGGGTGGGTTTGTGAATCACCTCTTCGATTTCAAACAGCTCCGTCATCTCCTTTAAACGTCGCTTATAATCTTCCTGACCGATTTCGTAAATCGCCTTGTTCATGGCAAAACTGTCCACAGGAGGAATATCCCAGATCAGCTGGGATTTCTGCCCGAATACTGCCCCAATCTTATGTACATATCTGGCTCTATCCCTTGCAGGAGAATAGCCCATCACATCAATCCTGCCATCGGTAGGATAAAGTGCTCCGCAAAGCATTTTGATGGTGGTGGATTTACCCGCACCGTTCGGACCTAAGATGCCGCAAATGCTCCCCTTTTCAATTTGGAAGGAAATATCATCCACCGCTCTGACCTCCACGGCAGTTCGCTTAAAAAAGCTTTTCATGGTTTCCCCGAAACCACTGCCACGTTTATAAGTGGTGTAGGATTTCACCAGATTTTCTACTGTAATTATCGCCATACTCAACCTCCAACGCCCTCATAAAGACGTATCATCTTGTTATAAAGCCATATTCCAAACCCAAAGAATAATCCACAAGGAAGTAAGCTTAAAAAGGCAGTCCCTTCCAATCTCCCCAGCAAAGCCGATGCCGGAAAGAACCCGATTACTGCTACCGGTATCACCAGTGCAGCTAATATCTGTACTGCCTGAGGAAAAATCCCCAAAGGATACTTGCCAAAATTACTAATACTGTCAAAAATCTCGGGAATTCTGGAGTTTCCTACCCACTTAAAGCTAATTGCTGCCATTAACAAATTCATTCCGCACAGAACCATCAATCCTGCCAAGAATAACAGCAAAAAACTTCCGATAGCTCCTATACCGCTTATCCCTGTATGTGCCACTGCAACTATAGTCATTACCAGCCCTCCCAAAAACAACCCCATACTCTGTACATTGAAATTGGACGCCACAATAAAAAACAAAGGAGGAATGGGCTTTAACAGTACTGTTTCGAAACTGCCTTCCCGAATATGGTCCATGGTCACCCATACTACACTACTCAGAACCATGGACGAAATTCCGGTAGCCATGGAATATATGGATTGTATCAATAATACCTCCCACATATTCCATCCCGGAAACTCCGCACCATTCTCATAAATCAAAATCGTCACTAGGGGGAACAAAATATTAGACAACAGAGTTATAAAGCTCCCCAGTATAAAATCTGCCCGATAGGCCACTGCCTGCGCAAAGGCAGTACGCACACAAACACCATATATCTTAATATATTTCACAACTTACCGCCTTTCTCTATACCCTCACCGCTCAGGCACCTACCGCAGAAAATCGCCTTATGGCACAATGATACAAACCTTCACTCAATACAAACATCATTCCCACTGCTACGACCTGCGACAAAACCGCTTGTGGTACCGTCAAGCCCCATGCGCCAATGCTTTCCGCTCCGGTCCAGACCATAGCCGGTATGTAATTGGTATATGGAAATGGTAGAAAAACCATTACCTGCTGCATGATTTCCGGAAAAAAGTTTAAAGGTATCAATGCCCCTGAAAAAATCTGACCAAACAACTGATATACCACTCGTATTCCACTGGCCTTTACGAAAAAGAAAGCCGTCATTCCCAAACAATAATTCACATAAAAATTCATCAAAAAAGCCAGTGCAACGGACACCATAGTCCACAGTAAATTTTCCGGCAAAATATCCACACGAAACAATAGTGCAAATATCAATAGGCAGGGTAAAAATTCAAAGAAAAAACCCAACACTCTATGCCCCAATTTCTGAGAAAGTGCAAAGAAACGATGGTGCATGGGACGCAGGGTAAAGGTCAGAAACTTCCCAGTCCGAACCAACATCTGCAAGTTCCAATCTGCAAAATCCATAGTCAGATATCCAATCAATGCAGAAGCTCCGAAATAACGAATGGTTTGGGACAGCTCCATTCCTGCCAGACTACCTGCTCCACCATATACTGCAGACCATATAAAATACTGTACAATAAAGTAAACCGGTCCCACGAAAACAGAAACCAAGGAATGGGTACGATAAGCACTCCATTCCTTGTATGTTACAAAGGCAACCGCTTTACAAACCTCGAATCTGTGTTTTAACTTCTTCATGTCTCTCCTCATCCTTCTGCAACAAGTCCGAAAATGTCCTTGTTATAGATGACAACATAAGCTTATAACAAGCCTGACCAAATAATATTCTGCACATTGTACAGAGGATCCGGACACCATTCTCCCTTGTCCCAAGGTACAAACCAAACTGCAGCCAACTGCTCCTTTGGGTCAATATCAATGGAGCTTGCCCCTGCTCCCTCATGCATATAGGTTCCTTGTGAATAGGTATAATCCAGCCCCTGACGCATATCAAAGCCGATACCATAAAGTCGGTTAGGCTCATTGGCACCCCAGCAATAATCCGGCACATTATGCAGTTGCTGTGTGGTCATTCTTTCTACCATCTTTCTACCCAGAATTCTGTTACCATCCAAACATCCATAATTCAGCATCATATTGGCAAAACGGATTAAATCATTGGTGGTTGAATGCAATCCTCCACCAGTAGAAGGTATCTTACTCCAGAAGGAATTATCCCTTTGAAGGGGCTTTCCGGCAATAATAGCATCCATCATTTCTTTCCACTGTTCATTGCGAATGAACATACGTCTAGCCATATCCTGAGTAATGGCAAAGCCGGTATCCTGCATCACCAACGGATTTACTACCTTCTGCATAATATAGTCATGAACATCCTGTCCACTGATTCTGGAAATAATTTCTCCCAATAATACAAAGCCAAAGGAATTGTACTGCCACTCACTGCCTACCGGTCTGCGAAGTCCACCGGAAATACCTGCCTTCACCCAGTCAAATTCACCTTCCCCATTCCAAAGACGGTATGCTGCATCTATCAGTCCCCAAGAATTCATAGGTGCAGACTCCGGAAAACAACCACCATCCGGATAAAGCCCCGAGGTATGTGTCAACAAGTGCCATAATGTAATACCGTTAAATGGCGGCTCTGCAAACTGTGGCAAAATCTCCGCTACAGGTGTATTCAATCTCACATAACCATCCTCGATTAACTGCATCATAGCCACTGTCGTAAACAGCTTGGTAATAGAGGCTATCGGAAAGACGGTATCCGGCTGCATCTGTGCCTGCGAAATCGCACTGCCTCTTCCTAAACTGGCATTGGCAATAATCTTTCCCTTGTGCGAAATCGTATACACCGCACCATGAATAATCTCCTTGTCAATCAGCCTTTCAAAATGTGCATTCAAAGCCTCAATTCTGCTACTGTCGTAGCCGGTCTCCTCCGGCAGACAATCTACCTTACCCTTTAATACTTCCATACTGCTTCCTCCCTCTCTTATTTATAAATTCGTATCTTAACGTTCAAACGTCCCTTCTTGGTTTCATGCTGCAAGCCATCAAAAATAAACTTTCCATAGCCTCGCAAATTCACTACATCGCCTTCCTTGAGCTGCTTGGAGTTGTTCTCACATAGCTTCCCATTTACATACACCTTTCCGGTGCGGAACATGTCCAATATAGCGTTTCGAGATTCCTTATATACCTTTGCCAGACAGGCATCCAAACGCATGGAAGGCAATAACACCTCCATCTCTTGGGGGTCCTCCTGCGGAATGTCTGCCACCTCTTCTACGATGGTACATTTGACATTCGTATGCTTCACCTTGTCCAAGCTCTCACAAATATAATCTGCGATGCTTGTGAGACAGTACAAATAGGCTTCCTTTTCCACCACACGAATATCTCCCAAAGTACTTCGCTCAATCCCCAAATTCATCAAGGCTCCCAGAAAATCTCTGTGGTTTAAGTTGTCCGCAAACTTGACCAATAAGGGCTGTATGTGAATACATACAATAGGATATTCCTCTTCATAGCCCAGCTCTTCCATAGAGCCGAAGCGTACCATCTTACGTTCAGCCTCTTCATAGCCGCCCCAAAGCTGCCAACTTGTAAACTGCAGGTCTTTTCCTTCTGCCAGCTTCCAGAACACATCCTGCTCACTCAAGCCTAAAAAACCTGTAAAAGCATATGTATTTTGGCGGAAAGACTTATCCGCCAAATCCTTTATTCTATTTTTTAATTGCTGTTCTTCCTTTGCCGATTCCAGTGCCATACCTACTCCTATCCCAGTGCTACATCCAGCACCATCATAATAGCGAATCCAATGGCAAAAGCAATGGTTCCTAAATTGGAATGACTTCCCTGACTGGTTTCTGGTATCAATTCCTCCACTACTACATAAAGCATAGCTCCTGCAGCAAAAGCAAGCATATAAGGCAGGATTGGAGTCACCAGAGATGCCAGCATAATGGTCAATATCGCTCCCAAAGGCTCTACGATACCGGAAAGTGCTCCATAACCAAAAGCTTTAAAACGCTTATAGCCTTCACTGCGAAGTGGCAGGGAAATAATCGCGCCCTCCGGAATATTTTGTATGGCAATACCTAAGGACAGTGCCATAGCACCTGCCATGGTCACATTGGTATCTCCTGCTAACACACCCGCAAGAATCGCTCCACAAGCTGCTCCTTCCGGAAAATTGTGAATGGTAACCGCCAACATAAGCATAGTGGTTCTCTTTAGCTTACTTCCCTTTTTTCCTTCCGGTTCTTCACTTCCCACATGCAAGTGCGGTACTACACTGTCCATCAATAGCAGAAAGCCCATACCCAAAAGCAAGCCAATCAAAGCCGGCAGGAAAGAAAGCTTTCCCATATCCTCACACATATCCATGGCAGGTATCAATAGCGACCAAACGGACGCCGCCACCATCACCCCTGCTGCAAAGCCTAACAACACCTTCTGCACCTTATCTCCTAACTCATTCTTGAGAAAGAATACACACGCCGCACCGGCAGTTGTGCCTATGAATGGTAACATAATACTAATTAAAATATCCATAGTCTTATCTCCTTTATTATTCTTATTCTATGCCGTAATTATTATTTTTGTGTCATTCAATCACAAAACCCTGCTTACATAAGCATTGCATATTTTGCGACTTACATAAGCAGGGCTTTTTCCTACGTAAAACTGATGATTTCTTCCTTTGGAGCCTTGGTTCTTACTACAGAGGTAGCATGCAAAATAGGTCCCTCTCCATCATAATCCTTCCAATACTCCTTCGAAATGGTAGCGGTAACCTCTACCCACTCCTTTTGCTTCAAGCTGTCTGCTCCTGCGTATTCGCAGGCAAAGCCTAAGAAGGCCATATCGTCCGCACAACAGGTCATAGCCATACGTCCCGGCACGAAGTATCCCTTAAGGAAGCCATCCGGTATCAGAACCATGGCCTTGAAACGAATGGTTTTGCCGATATATCTCTCTAAATGATCCAAGGAATCCAAATACCAAATACCATAGCCCATATTATCCAAATCGATAATCGGTGCATTCAAATCAAAAGGTAAATCCTCTTCAAAAATCGTATCAATCTCACCGTTAGAATCCTCAAAGATTACATCTGCACCGGGATTCACTGCTTTTATGTTTCGCTTATATACATTTAATTCTTCAATTCCGTCACAACGATTGAAAATAATCATTTCGCTCTTTCGCACCATTTCAGCCAAAAGAGAACGCATATTGTTATAATATACAGGGAAGGTAGAACCATCGATAGTCGTAATCTGCTGTTCAATCTTCCAATGCCAAGGCAGACGCATATCCTTATAATTCCACATACCATTGTATTCAATGATAATACGCTCCGGCTTGTGCTTCTTCTCCAGCTCCACCAGATTAGCAGTATTAAAATCCTCTTCCTCTTCAATGATTTCCAATACAGCATTGCAACGCTTTAACAAATCCGCACCATACTCTACTTCACCCTCTTCACAGGCAATAATCAGGGTTTTTCCCTTGGTACGAAAATAAGGCTGTGCCAATGTATAGGTAATGAACTCTGTCTTACCGCTTTCCAAAAAACCATTAATCATATAGACCGGTTTCATCGTATTCCTCCATTTTCCTTACACGCGGAACAATGCCGCAATCTTTTCTTCCTCCAGCTTAGAGCCGATTACACAAAGCTTACCGGTAACAGCCGGTTTTCCTGCGCGAATATCGTGTTCTTCCGGTACATAGTCAAAGTATACCCAAGTACCGTCCTCTGCGGGAACCATACCTTTGGAACGCAAAATCATACCATATTCGCCACTATCCAAAGCGGTCAATATCTGCTCTATCTCTGCCTGACTGTAAACATTTGCAGTCTCTACGCCCCAGCTGCTGAACACCTCGTCTGCATGATGATGTCCGTGATGGTCGTGGTCATGATGATGGTCATGACAGCCACAGGTACAATTCTCATCATGTTCATGGTGATGATGATGCTCGTGTTCCTCATGGTCATGGTGGCAATGATGCTCGTGCTCATCGTGCTCATGATCGTGGCAGCAGTGCTCGTGCTCTTCATGCTCATGGTCGTGATGATGATGCTCGTGTTCTTCATGTTCATGATCATGGCAACAGTGATGCTCATGTTCTTCGTGCTCATGGTCGTGATGATGATGCTCATGCTCCTCATGTTCATGGTCGTGGTGGCAGTGCTCGTGCTCCTCATGTTCATGGTCATGATGGTGATGATGTCCATGGCAGCCACAGGTACAATGCTCATCATGCTCCTCCTTGGCATGCTCCAAAAGCTCCTGCATCATCTCTTCCAGCTTGTCCTCTCCTTCGATGGTTTCCAGAATAGCCTTACCTTCCAACTGATCCCAAGGGGTAGTGATGATAGTTGCTTCCTTGTTGTATTCTCGAATCATTTCTACACAAGTATTTAACTTCTCCTGAGAAACCTTATCGGTTCTACTGAGAATAATGGTACCTGCATGCTCTATCTGGTTCACAAAGAACTCACCGAAATTCTTAATATACATCTTACACTTGGTAGCATCCACTACAGCAACAGCACTGTTAATCTGCACATCCAAATCAGCAGCAACATCTTCCACTGCCTTTACAACATCCGAAAGCTTACCTACACCGGAGGGCTCAATCAATACTCTCTCCGGAGTATAAGTAGTCAATACTTCCTTTAAGGATTCGCCGAAATCACCCACCAAAGAACAGCAGATACATCCGGAATTCATTTCCTTGATTTCGATACCTGCTTCCTTTAAAAAGCCTCCGTCGATACCAATTTCACCAAATTCGTTTTCAATCAAAACCACCTTACTGTCCTGTAAAGCTTCCTTCAACAGCTTCTTAATCAAGGTAGTCTTACCAGCTCCTAAAAAACCTGAAAATACATCTATCTTTGTCATTGTTTCCTCCATTCTGAAGTGATACTGTTTCACTATTTAAGCATCACTCCCCTAATACTACAAAATATCCACTAAAAAGTATTTTCCCCCATAATCTGCCACTTGTCAATGGTGGAATGTGGAAATATTTCTCAATTCTTTCTAAACAATTCATACTCTGTCTCTATTACCGGTGTGGGTAATACTGCTAACTGCCCTTCTTCATTTTCTCCACATACGATTCCTAACAAATCTCCGTTTTCATGAAACACACCACCACCGGACATTCCAGGCTCAGCTTCTGCCTGACACACCATCATATAATTCTCAAAATCTTCTACATATATCCAAGCATCCAACACCGTACCGGAATAGCTTTTTATTTCTCCGATGGCTGTATAACCTTCTACTGAAATTTGCGTGCTTGCTTCCACAATATTACTATGATTTGCATTCTCTCCATTCAAAACACTCTGCGTAGCAGAAACACTATCCTCGACTTCCTCTGATAAGCTATTCGGTATGCAGGCTTCATAATTTACTACCACCCGCTCCTCCATATCGTTAGCATCTATCTGCACAAAAGCCAAATCCAAACCATTCACAATAGAAGCTTGTGCAGAATATCTTTTATCCTCTTCCACGAAACAAACCTCTATACCAGTAGCCTCTTCTACCACATGCGCTGCCGTTACGAAAATCCAGACATCATCCTGCTTCTCCCAAAGAACACCGCTTCCTGACCTGGTATCCGCTTGTATCTGAACCAGACAATTGGTGTTCCTCTCTATTACCGTTGCACTTTGCTCCAAATCGTCTGCATCAACGTGTTCTTTAGTTTCCTGCTCAATACTCGTGCTACTCTCTGCTTCACCAAATGCAGGCTTTCGAGTTTCGGTAGCCGATGATTGTGGCATCCACACTTCCCCATCCGGTTCCTGCTTTCCACAGCCACCAAACAGTGCCAGCCAGAGCATTACACTCATTACCAACCATTTCTTCATAATATTTTCCCCTAAAAATCACAAAGGACGAGTCTACACTCGTCCCCCTTCTCTTTTGTAAGTGTAAGCAAAACGATAAGCCGGGTTATGTCGTGAATGATCATCTATCTAGAACGTTTGTTACCAAACGTTTCAAGCGACCTACCTGAAAGCAGGCCGGGCCGACCTATTGCTTCCTATTTGGTCTTGCTTCGGATGGGGTTTACATGGCTCCGACTGTTACCAGCCGGACGGTAGTCTCTTAAGCTGCCTTTCCACCCTTACCTTGCGACTGGCAAAACCAGTCGCCTAGAATTCGCAAGCGAATTCTTCACTTACACATATGCAAACATACATGTTGGCGGTATATTTCTGTTGCACTAGCCTTGGAGTCGCCTCCACCGGACGTTATCCGGCATCCTGCCCTATGAAGCCCGGACTTTCCTCACCTGTATTGCTACAGCCGCGATCATTTATCTTACTTACACAATTTTGTATTGTAACATAGTCTGGAACGTTTTTCAAGCAATTCCACCTACTTCTTGCCACACACAATTTTAACCATTTTCTTCGGCATTCTCTAACCTATCACGTAAATCACTCAAAGAAATTCCGTCTTTCGTAAAGTACTGCCAGCCATTGACATGGACACCTTCTGCCCAACCATGCCGTTCAATAAGCAATTTACAAGCTAACGCTGTAACCGAATATTTATCCCCTTCATACTCAATTTGATTTTTGTCATTCATTACCCTTGCGGTAATCGTATCATCATACAAAAACGTTATTTCTTCCCCCATACCAATATTCAATAGCTTAAAGGAATTGTTAGAACGCTTGGTTCTTCTTTCGGCTATTTCCTGCTCTTGTGATTGTTCCAGCGTAGGCGTATAAAGCTTTAGTTTATTCACATCACCACGCAAACTAGCAATATCCTTAAAAATTCCATATGCTGTTTCAGGCGAAATTTTGAAAAACTCGCGTTCTCTAATTCTTCCGTTGTTAAGCAACTCTCTCGCATGCAAGGAATCATCCACTCTATCAATAATGCTATGTATTCTTTTTTCAACCTCAAGCGGATTCTCTACTTCATATACCGCATAACAACGATAGGAAAGCGGAATATTAGCCGGTGCATTTAACTCCTGCAACCTTCTTTCAATATCATTACGTTCTGTCATACCGATTTTCACCCAACCATCAAGGCAAGGGTTTGTAAGTATATAAACTAATCCTGTTGACATTTTTCACACTCCTTTAATCTAAAGCTTGTACCTATTTTTATTATATTTCCAAATTCAAACACCAGCAATACCGTTTTACAATAAATTCCCTACTCATCCTTCTCATTCGTCACAATATGCAGTATCTCTTTCTGCGGACAACTCAAAAAATCCTTCAGAAAAGACGGAAACGCCTTGTACTTGTCCAAATCTGCTATAGGTATCCAGTGCATCTCTTCCCTCACTCCATAAGTGTAACTATTACTGTTCAGTGCCTTGGTGCCTCTGGGCTTCATCAAATAATAGAAAGCAATTTCATGACAGTGCAGACCATCCAGTGTTCCTCCTACTCCATCAAAAAAATTTTCATGGACAACTGCCAGACGCTCCACCTCATACTGCACTCCCGTTTCTTCATATACCTCTCTTATGACGGCGTCCTCTGCCCGCTCTCCCATATGGACACCACCGCCCACAGAGTACAAATAATCTTCCTTTTCATTTCCTACCAAAAGGACACAGCCATCTTCCACAATAATGGCTCCTGCCCGATACCGAAACCAATTATTATCTCTTGTAAATCCACAATCAGTTGCCATTGCTAATTCTTGCCTCCTCATAGCAGTTTCCTATTGCAAAGAAATAGTTACTCTTTTTTATATAAATGCAGCACATAAGTATCATGAAATACAATCCGATTTCCATGTTCTATAATTGCATTTCGTATCCCTTCAAAGAAGGGCTCCCTACACTCTTCTTTAATAGCGGTATGGTCCGAATGTGTATGAATATATTCTATATACTCATCTGCGGTAAACTCCCGCTTACCATAAAACTCTTTTCTACCGAGATATTCCAGACCATAACTTGTACCATTGTCATAATTAAATTTACATCGGTAAGGATTTTCAGGCTTGAAATACTCATCATATATTTTCTGTATTGCAGAAAACAATTCCGGATTAGGGGTCTGATAATCTCCACGCAAAAAGAACATTGCCAAATATCCGCCATCTTTCAACATATTGGCACACTTACTGTATGCAATTTCCTCATTAATCCATTGTATAGTCGCTGCAGAATACACCAAATCATAAGAGCTTTCTTCAAATTCATATGTTTCAAAGTCGGCATTTACAATATGAAAGTTTGGATATTGAGCATACTTACCTTTCATGAAGGCAGTCAAATTCGCTCCTAATTCAATAGCAGTATAATCACACCCTGTTTGCAACGCAAAATCTGTTGCCTGTCCGGTTCCCGGACCAATCTCAAGACATCTCTTACTCTTATCAAGTTCACAAGTTCGTACTATGTAACTAAATAATTCCTGACTATAACGGCATCGCCATTTGTCAAAAATATCAGAAATCTTATCAAATACTAATCTATTGTCTTTCATAGTTTCACCACCTAATTTTGATTTTTGGGTACTTTTATCTCTATCAATTGAGAGTATCTAAATATCCAAATACCATATAAACTGAATTTCGTTTCTTATTTCCGGTTCTAAATAATAAGCGTACATATCTATTTTAGATAATAAAGCTCCTTGTTTTTGATAGAACTTGCAAGCCGGAATATTGTTATTCTGACATTCGATAATCATCTGTTGGTATCCATCCTTTTTGGCATTTAAAATACCCATATCCAGCAACTTTTGTCCGATCCCTTTGTGTTTATATGTATCAGCAACACGAATATCCCATAACACACAAGCATCTTTTCTGCCATAAAGCATGTTTAATCCTTCTGTTTGACCAACAATCGTCATTGCGCCTACCGGAATATCTCCATCAAATGCCATATAGAATCTCCAATTGGTAATGTCAAATTCATTCTCATACTCGGTGGCACGTTCATACACACTCAAGTCCTTAATATATGGCTCAACCGATACTTCTTCGAAAATGAAACCACCAAGACCGCCATCAATTCTTTTGACCCTATATTCTGAATGCACATTTACATTCATAGAAACCTTATCGTATAATTCCAAAAAGGATTTATCTACTTCTTTAAAAGCAATCATTATCTCTCCGAAACACTAAGATTTTTCATTATTTCCAGCCACCCGGTTAGAACTCCCCGACATACTATTTATAAAAATTCTCCCTTATTTTTCTCATTTCTTTCCAAACATTATCACCATAATTGCTTACCAGAACCGAAATAATATTATTGTTTGGATTATATTCAGAAATAAAACTCACTCCGGGGTCACAACCTTGAAAATATGCAATATCCTTGCCCTTTGGATTATCGATTATCCACACACCATAACCATAATATCCTTCTTCTGCGTCAATACCATCACCACTTTTTTTGCTAAGCATATTGGAAACCAATTCTTTTGAAATTAATATCCCGTTTAATAAGCTATTCCAAAAACGAACAATATCTTTTATTGTAATAAATGCACCACCTGCACCGGTTCCCTTTACATCCACAGAAAAAATATTTGTGCGAAAATCATTAGTGTCTGCACAATAAATATAATTATTGGCACATTTTGCCGGCAACCTATCTAATTCATAATAACCCGTTGACTTCATGCCACATACATCAAAAAGATTTTCCTTCAGGTATTGGTCAAAATACATTCCCGTCACTTTTTCAATAATCATAGCAAGCAATACATAGCCAGAATTATTATATTGAAACTTTTCGCCTTTTGGATACATCATAGGTTTGCTTATAAACAGTGGAAGCAAATCACTATTGTGTCTGATTTTGTAATTAGGATAATCTACCCACAATTCTTCATATTCATCCATAACACTTTCATCAAAATAATCAGGAACACCTGAAGTATGAATTAATAATTGCTCTACAGTTACTTCATCATCAATATTCTGTAGGTCAATATCAAGAAGCTTTCCCAATGTATCATCAAACTTTATTTTTCCTCGTTCAATTAATTGCAAAACACCTACCGCAACGAAAACTTTTCCTGCTGAAGCACTTGCAAATTTGGTTTCTAATGAATTAGGAACTTCATTTGCCAGATCCGCAAAGCCTGTCGCTTTTTCAAATATAACCTCATTTTCCTTAACAATATATATGTTTCCTCTGAAATTACTATCAAACATCATATCTCCCCCATCTGGTTAGCATTTATATCTAATGATTGTTCGTAATAAACATATTACACCTTCCCCACGCTTCCTCTTTAAAATGAAAAGCATTTTCCGTCAGTGTTCTCTCTTGAAATCCCACTTTTTGATAGCACTTCATTGCACCCGGATTTTCTGAAAATACATTCAGCTGTACTACATCTGCCTTAGCAATTTCAAACGCATATTTCACAGCTAGCTTCAGCATTTCGCACCCATATCCCTTATTCCTCATGGTATCATCGATGACTACAAATTTTAACATTCCTTCATTTGTAGTGAAATTAACAGAAAAGCAAAAGAAGCCCACCACGTTTCCATCATCTGTAGTAGCAACAAATGGACTGTCTCCAAATCTCTCTTCGAATTGTTGTAACAAATCATCAAAACCGCTCTTCTCAAGAGGGTATGGTATCAAATTCGCACACCATAAGGCATGTGTTCGTTCATCTGTTATCCACCTGGCTATTACGTCAAAATCTTTATTTAAATATGGTCTTATTCTCATTGTCTATTTCCTTTCTATCATTTTGTTATAAACGTAGTTTTTCTTGGATATAACCTGTATATCTGAATTGTTCGCTATATAACAACATATTTGTTCGTTTTCAATATTGTCCTGTGTTAATTTCACATTCTCCATTACTCATTACCTTCATAAATTGGAAATTTAGCCTTCCAACTCAATCGTATAGATTTCTTCTACAGGAAATGTTATTTTAACCAATCCTATAGAAACAAACTTTCCACTCATTTGTACTTAATTTTTCGTCAGCTACTCTTTTGGATAAATTATAAAGTTTTTGTTCCATTTCTTTATCATAATATAATTCTACTGCATATTGCATATTATTTTTCCTCCACAAATTCAGGTGGGCGTTCGCTGTAAATCGGAAGTTTATTACTCTGTTAATCTGAGATTTTCCTTACTCATAATTTATAGTCTTTTAGACATAAAAAGTAATAAGTCATCATCGTTACAACATGGTACATACTGCTCTAATGGTTTTCCTTGATACCAAACACCACTACCATCTGGAATATAACCACGTTTGACATAAATCCTTTGGGCTGCCCCATATCCAGAGTGAACACCAACCGCCAAATATACTGTGTCAGTTAATTTTGCCGCCTCTCGTTCGACGACATCAAGAAGCTTATTTCCTATTCCCTTGTTATGAACATGGCGAAATACTGACAAATCAACAATTTCTGGGTAGCCCATACCTGCCCAAGGGCCTTCCGTAGGATTCATCACTAACGTACATAGTCCACAGACCTCTCCTTCATATACTGCAACAAATACCTTTCTTTTATTTTCATCTTGTTCCTTGTAATAATTTTCATATGTTTCCATAGATGGATGCCATCCGTATGATAGATAGGTCTCATACATAATTCGACCATCATTAACTTCCATACTTCGTATTAATAAATTTTTGTCTTCATAATATACCATAACCAAGTTTCTCCTTATCAAATTGGGAGTTGTCTTTATAACCTATATGGTAACAATTCTCCAATCGTTGTTATTGTCCCATCTTCTAAAAGTACTTCACACAAATAGTTATCATCGTGAATGCTATTAATAAATTCTCTGCAACGACCACATGGTGCACATCCACATCCATTATCATCAACACCTGTTGCAACCATTTTTACAATTTTGGATTCACCTGCGGTTATCATTGCTGCAGCTGCTGCATGTTCTGCACAGAATCCCATTCCTGCAGGAACATCAATACAAACTCCTGTATATACATTTCCCTTATCTGTCAGAAACGCCGCCGCAACAGTACCTGCTGTCGCGAGTCTTGATAATCGCCTTTCATTTAAAGTATTTTGTGCTATTTTTTGTAATTCACTAAATTCCATATTAACCTCCACAAATTAAAGTTTATCATTGTACCCACCTTCAAAATTCAGTCGCTCCTCATTTATCCTCCATAAGTACACGCATGACAGGAGAACCTAACCAAAAACGCCCAGTAAAAAGACCATATCGCGATAATAATAGTTAGCATTCCGACAAAATATCTCTTTTTTACAAAGCTATGTATCGAAAAAAACAACGCTACCACAAACACAGGTCCCATTTGGCACCATTGAACAGCAGTATCATAATGACTGTTTGCCATTTTTTGATAGTAATCTGCTAAAAAAGGCTTCGTCCACAACGTAAATAATCCTACCCAACTTACCACAAAAACTTGACTTGCAATGCTAACACATTTTCCTACGATTTCTTTGTTACTTTCCGGCTTACTATTAGCATCATCATGTTTTCTATTTACTATTTTCATTTGTATTACCCCATAAACACTTCTCTTAATATTACCCAAATCTATTCCACTAAATGAATATAATAATCCAGAAGCTCATATATCCAATCATGAAGTGTCGAAAACTCAAATCCCAGTGCTTGTGCTTTTTCTGTATTGATACTATATTCCGGCTCTCCATTATATGGTGCAGTGTCTCCGTCCTTGTTAATGATTGCTTTTTTCCCTGTCTTCTTTTCCACATAATCAATGATTTCTTGTATGGAAATAGTGCCTTTCGCACTTCCGTTAATGGCACCCTTGACCTCTTTATCCACCAAAAAAACTATAAACTTTCCGGCCTCATCGGAACGTATGAAGCTCATCTGATGACCCAGGTTATCAATATTCATAGGAATAGACTTTATAACATGTTCCACATAAAACAACAATCTTTTCGTATAATCATCTGTTCCTATGGCAAACGGATATCTTACTGCGGTCCAATTTCTATCAGAATACTTTTGCCACAAAGCATATTCTGCCTGACGTTTTATCTCTTCATACGGAAATGCACTCCTATCGCACCAGACAAAATCTGCTGAAAAACCATCAAAGTCTGTTTCCATGGTATTACTATGTTTCGGATTATAAACCGATGTACTTGACATATGAATATACTTATCACAATCAACCACATCCATAACATACTTTATATCATTTGAACAATAAGCGATTTTATCAATAACCACATCATAATGTGTTCCGCTTAAGGCTCTTCGTACACTCTCTGCATTTGTTCTTTCGAGAATTACTCGCTTTACTTTATCACCGTATTCGTCAGAAGCTTTTCCGCGTGTAGCGATGGTAACATCGTGTCCCTTAGCCAATAGTTCGTTAACCATATGTATTCCGAAAAAGCGTGTACCACCTATTACTAAAATTTTCATTGTTTGTTATCTCCACCCATCCATTTATGACATCCTAAATATTTTCTCAATGCATTGACATGCATCAGAAAAATGCTTTCTGGAGAATTATCAACAATCTCCTTTAATTCATCTCTCTTCATCCAGCGGATGTTCTCCGTCTCATTCGTCCGTTCAAATAATTCACCTTCTGCTTCACATAAAAATGTACTCAGTATTATTGAATAAGCTCCTGATAAATTCTGTGTCACACAGTAAGGAGAGAATATTATTGTTTCATTTCCACCTACATCTAAACATTTACTGTTCTCTTCACCTCGTATGGCTGTAAGATTTAATCCGGTTTCTTCCCACACCTCTCTACGCAACGCTTCAAAAATATTCTCATACTCTCGAATTTTTCCAGCAGGGATCTCTAACAGACCATCCATGCCATCTCCATTATTCTTTTTTCTGTTTTGTACTAAAATAAACTCTTCACCTTCAACTTTTTTTACAATAATCGCTCCTACAGCAGGAATTGCAAATGTCTCCTTCATATCTTTTTCCAATCCTTTTTGATTATTCTTTCACCATAAATTAGACAATTGAATTTTTCTTCCTAAAAATTCTTATCAAATTCTTTTACAACTTCTCTATTCAGTTCGTCATTATATATATCTGACTCATAATACTTACCGCCATGCACATCCGCTAAATAATTTGGTACTAACTCCATTCCCATGAATGCTGGATAGTTATACCCATCTGAATCTGTTATTCCAAAGAAAGAAGCTTCCTTAAATCCAAACTGCGGATAATATTCCGGTCGACCAAAAAATAAAATCGCACCATATCCCAATTGTTTTGCTTTATCAATCATACTGGTAATAAGTGCCTTTCCTATACCTCTCCTTTGATATTCCGGTAAAACACTAATTGGACCAATATTCAAAACCGGAGTTATTCTCTTTTCTGCCCGTACTTCTGCTTTACTACAAATAATATGACCCACAATATTTTCGTCAACTACTGCAACGAAACTCAGAGCAAGAATACCATCTCTTTTTCGTAGTTCATTAACCATCCAATGTTCATAAGGACAACCAATTTGTCCACGTTCAATTCTTTCCGGATATGCAAATGCACTTTTCGTTACTTCTTCTACTCGACGATAATCTTTTTCCTCTTCTAATCTAACTACAATGTTCATTTTGTTAATTTTCTCCCCACTCATACTTTTCTAACCTTGCATTTTGCAAAGTATAATGAAAGAACTCCTCATTGGTCATATCTCTAAAATATGTATTTATAATACGGCATACCCCACCATGAGTGATGACCAAAACATTCTTATCACTATATTTACATTTCAGTTCTTCAAGTAACCCGTATACCCTATAAGCAACCTGCATCATAGATTCTCCATTCGGATATTTAAATGCAAACTGCCTTTTATTATTTAAAAACTCTTCCTTTTTTCTATCAACACCTTCATAAATGCCATAGTTTTGTTCGATAAGTCTCTTGTCTATTTCAAAAGGTATATCACATATCTCAGATATTATTTGGCTTGTTTCAACTGCTCTTTTTAGCGGCGATGATATTATAAGGCTTATGCTGTTTCCTTGTACTTCATTTGCCAAAGCTTTGGCTTGTTCTTTTCCAAGTTCCGTCAATTCCACATCCGTAATACCACATACCTTGTTTTGCAAATTCCATATGGTTTGTCCATGCCTCACAACATATAGCATTATGTTAGTCTCCCTCATTTTAAGCTTCTTTATTACTCATTTCTTACACTACATATATTTCTGTTCCATAGTGACTACTTTGGAAGCTATCATCCAAAAACACATTAAAAAACGGCGTCATCTTGTTATATATCTCCGTGTCTTGCGGCTTCGGCAGACCAAGAAGCATATCCGCAAACTCCAGTGTAACACTTCCCGAAATCATTTTACCATACTTCCAGTCACTTTCTTTTATTTCCCCATACTGCAAAGCCAAGTCAATCCATTCCTGTTCTTCGTTCCAACAATGAATTTCAAATTTCTGAGCAGACTTTAGTGCTGCGGTTATCATCCCTAACCACTTTGCATTATCCATTTCTGTTCTGTCAAGGTATATTGGATGCATCTCTGTCTCACAAACAGTTATGTTATTTGCCTTCATCTGAAGAATTTGTTCTGATAATACTTTTTCTAATTCTTTTTCCAATTCTTTCATTTTTCCGTCATCCTCTATATAATATCTGTTATTATGTTTTCACCAACTCATCGAACTTTTTCAACATTTGCAATTTCAAATCCTACTTTCTTGTACAACATAAGGGCATCGTTGTTCCATTTTGCTACATGTAATGTAATCGGTTCATTGCTATTTTCCCTAATATGTTGCATTCCCCAGAGCATAAGTTGTTTGCCATATCCTCTATGTTGGAATGCTTTATTCACTATTAAATCATCTATTTCATTGCCATAACATGCAACAGAGCCAATGATTTCTCCCTTGTTTATAAGTAAGTAGATATCTTTAACTTTTTCAGCAATTTGCTCATAATTTTTCAAGAAATTATATGGTTGAATATCAAGTGCTTTTCGCATTTCGTAAAAACATTCATTATATATCCTCATATATTCTTGAAAATACTCTGCTTCGAAAGGAATGCAACCAATATCACTTTTTTCAACGATATCATTGGCATACTTCATTTCATATGCTATTATTTCCATTGCTTATTACCCCACAAATCAACCTTAACTGTCTAACTCAAATTCCTTCTTCAAAAAACTAAAACGCTGCTCCTCTTGCACTTTTGTATCACATAAAGGATTATACAAAACATGTTGCATCACATCTGCATCTTTCAAAATTTCATCCAAGGGTGCGTGTGTCATTGTTTTATCACTATGATTATATATTGCTGTACAAATTAACTCTTTTTCTTCTTCACTAAAATTCTGCAATGAATCTAAAATATCTCGCGCCAATTCAGCCCCTTTATGAGCATGATCATATGAAGCCATATTTGCATAAGAATAAAGGTCATGCAACATGCCCGCAATTATAGCCAGTTCCACATTTTCTTTCCGCTTTAAAGCTAACAATGCACATGCCTGCGAGACACCATATAAGTGCAAATAAGCACATCTGCGTTCTTCAGCATTCGACATATTTAATAAGATTTCATCTACTACTTCTCTTACCTTTTCTATTCTGTCCATAATAATTTTCTCATCCCACTCAAATAATCTACCTACTCTTAATGTGAAGTTTCATACTTCTGCAAAATGGTCAACATCGTCGCTAGATTCTGCTCCTGATTGGGGAAATCCACTCCATACACCTTCGGCGAAATTTGCAGCTTCAGCTTCAACTCCTTGTTATCTATAGGGAAAGTGGCCTCTATAATTTGCTGACCGAAAATATTTTTCTTTATGGTCAGTTTCTTCGCCGAAACCAGACCTAATGTACCTGTAGCACATTCCTTCAAAAAATATCTGGCAATCAGCAATCTGCCAAAGCTTGTACAAGTGGCATAGCCCATAAGCATATTGCCGGGTCTGGCAAAAAAGCCTGTTTGTGGAAAACCGCAATAGACTCCACACAAGCTCCTTTCCTCCGGGAACAGCATTTTTTCAAAAACAGCATTCATGCTTTGTTCTGATAGTTTCATAGTAGTCCTTCCCTTCTAACCGGTGAGTTGTTATAATAGACATAAAAGATGTCCTATGACCTCTGTTTGAATTATATCATGTTTCTTCTCGAGTTGATACTATATTTCATTCTTTTAGAGACGACTTTCCATGTATAATTTATATTTTGCTTTATGTATTTTCATATTTACTTACTTATACTATGTTCAATCAGCTAAAGTGGCATGTTGTTCACAATTTAGATGTAAATTTTTCTGTTTTATCTATTATGCTTGGAGCTATTTGAAAGAAATATCATCTAAAAAACTTTGACAGAGTGTTTTTAGATGACCTATTTAGGTCTAAAATCTTTAAATCGTATTAATATGACATCTATATCAGGAATTTCTTGCTTTTTTAGATGTTTTTTCTATATTTCCGTTGCTACTGCTTACCATTTCATCATCTAAAAGAACACTTTATTTATTATTTTAGCTGTTTTTATCTCTGGCACCACGCGAATCTGAAAAAAACACCTAATTACATTATAGGACATTACAAAAAAGCCATCCGATGTTCAACCTACATCGAATGGCTTTCATTACATTTTATTATGTTTTATTGTGAAATACTCACAACTTCAATTACTTATTGTAGTTTACAATAGCACCGAAGTCAGGCTTCAAGCTTGCACCACCTACAAGACCACCGTCGATATCCGGCTGAGCGAATAATTCAGGTGCACTGGAAGCAGATACAGAACCGCCGTACTGAATACGGATAGCTGCTGCGGTAGCATCATCATAAACTTCTGCGATACAGTCACGGATTGCCTTACATACTTCCTGAGCCTGCTCAGTAGTAGCAACCTTACCGGTACCGATAGCCCAGATAGGCTCATAAGCGATAACTGCAGTTGCAGCCTGCTCAGCGGTAACGTTTAAGAAAGCAATCTTAATCTGCTGACGGATGAAGTCGATGGTAACTCCCTGCTCTCTCTGAGTTAAGGTTTCACCACAGCATACGATAGGGGTAATACCATATTCGAATGCCTTCAAAACCTTCTTGTTAACAGTTTCATCAGTTTCTGCGAAGTACTCTCTTCTCTCAGAATGTCCGATGATAACGTACTTAACGCCTACATCTGTAAGCATGTTAGGAGCGATTTCACCAGTGAAAGCACCCTTATCTTCAAAGTACATATTTTCTGCACCGATGTTGATGTTAGAACCCTTAGCAGCTTCCATAGCAGGAATGATGTCGATTGCAGGTACGCAGAATACTACGTCTACATCATCATTTACCACGAGGGGCTTTAAAGTATTTACAAGTTCAACTGCCTGGCTGGGAGTCATGTTCATCTTCCAGTTACCAGCGATAATTTTTCTTCTTGCCATGTTGATATCCTCTTTCCGGTGCATGATGCACCATATATTCAATAATGTAAGAGATTGAATAATATATACTCCTTTAAGCATGGCCTTGAAAAACGTCGGCACTTAGGCTGTGTATTTTACAGCCTTATGTGTCCGCTACGTTTTTCACGGAGCGAAAGCGTCCTGCGTAAGGAGTATATATTATGATAATCTCGCAGGATTACTTGTCGTCTGCTGCATCTACACCAGGAAGTACCTTACCCTCTAAGAACTCAAGGGAAGCACCACCACCGGTAGAGATGTGGCTCATCTTATCACCAAAACCTAACTGGTTAACTGCTGCTGCAGAATCACCACCACCGATAATGGTAGTTGCTTCGGTTTCAGCAAGTGCCTTAGCTACTGCGATAGTACCAGCTGCCAAGGTAGGGTTCTCGAATACACCCATAGGTCCGTTCCAAACAACGGTCTTTGCAGACTTCACAGCGTCAGCATACATAGCTGCAGTCTTAGGTCCGATATCCAAACCTTCCATATCAGAAGGGATAGCATCAGCATCTACATAAGTAACTTCGATTTCTGCATCGATAGGGCTAGGGAAACCAGCTGCAACAGTGGTATCGATAGGAAGTAATAACTTCTTACCAAGCTTCTCTGCCTTAGCCATCATTTCCTTACAGTAATCGATCTTCTCATCATCTACTAATGAGTTACCGATTTCCTTACCCTGAGCCTTTAAGAAGGTGTAAGCCATACCACCACCGATGATAAGGGTATCACACTTCACTAACAGGTTAGAGATAACATTTAACTTATCAGCAACCTTAGCACCACCAAGGATTGCTACGAAAGGTCTTACAGGATTTTCTACTGCATTACCTAAGAAGTCGATTTCCTTCTGCATTAAGTAACCAACTACATTAGAACCACCCTTTTCGGTGATGAACTTGGTAACGCCTGCAACAGATGCATGTGCTCTATGAGAAGAACCGAATGCATCACATACATAATCATCAGCTAAATCAGCCAATTCCTTGCTGAATTCTTCGCCGTTCTTGGTTTCTTCTTTGCCACGGAAACGAGTATTCTGAAGTAATACTACATCACCTTCGTTCATAGCTGCAACAGCTGCGGTAGCTGCTTCGCCGGTAACATTGTAATCTGCAACGAAAACAACTTCCTTACCAAGCTTCTCAGAAAGTCTCTTAGCAACAGGTGCCAAAGATTCCTTCTCGTTAGGACCTTCCTTAACCTTACCAAGATGTGAGCAAAGGATAACCTTTCCACCATCGTTGATTAACTTCTGAATTGTAGGAAGTGCTGCGTTGATACGAGTTTCGTCAGTAATCACGCCTTCCTTAAGAGGCACGTTAAAGTCACATCTTACGAGAACTTTTCTGCCCTTAGCATTGATATCATCTACTGATTTCTTGTTTAAGCCCATTTGTATGACCTCCACTTTCTTTGAATAAATTATAATATGAAAGGGTCCGGCCCAAAAGACCGGACCCTTCTAGGTCGTTTAAAATACGAACTATGCCAACTCAGCGAAGTACTTAATAGTACGAACCATCTGAGAGGTGTAGCTGTTCTCGTTATCATACCAAGAAACAACCTGTACCTGAGTGTTGCCATCTTCCATAGGAGCTACCATAGTCTGAGTAGCATCGAAGATAGAACCGAAGGTAGAACCGATGATATCAGAAGAAACGATTTCATCAGTGTTGTAACCGAAGCTTTCGGTAGCTGCTGCCTTCATAGCTGCATTGATTTCGTCCTTGGTAACTGCACCCTTAACAACTGCTACTAAGATAGTAGTAGAACCGGTAGGGGTAGGAACACGCTGTGCAGAACCGATTAACTTGCCGTTCAATTCAGGAATAACAAGACCGATTGCCTTAGCTGCACCAGTAGAGTTAGGAACGATGTTCTGAGCACCTGCACGACTTCTTCTCTTGTCGCCCTTTCTCTGAGGACCATCAAGGATCATCTGATCACCTGTGTAAGCATGAACAGTTGTCATGATACCAGACATGATAGGTGCTAAATCGTTAAGAGCCTTAGCCATAGGAGCTAACCAGTTTGTGGTACAAGAAGCTGCAGAGATAACAGTATCTTCTGCCTTCAAGGTGTCATGGTTTACATTGTAAACGATGGTAGGAAGATCGTTTCCTGCAGGAGCAGAGATAACTACCTTCTTAGCACCAGCCTGGATGTGAGCTTCTGCCTTAGCCTTAGAGGTGTAGAAACCGGTACACTCTAATACTACGTCAACATCTAATTCACCCCAAGGAAGTTCAGCTGCGTTAGCCTTTGCATAGATAGTGATGGTCTTACCGTTAACGGTGATAGAATCATCGCCAAATTCTACGCTGTCAGCGTACTTGTACTTACCCTGAGCGGTATCATACTTTAATAAATGAGCAAGCATCTCAGGACTTGTTAAGTCATTGATTGCTACTACTTCATAACCTTCTGCATCGAACATCTGTCTGAATGCAAGACGACCAATACGGCCAAAACCATTAATTGCTACTTTTACTGCCATTTTAGTTTCCTCCTAAAATATATAATTTTATATTTTTTGACTAATCCGCTCCTGCTCGTCCAATTGCCAAAGCCAGATTGTCAAAATTTTATCAGCAACCCTATTTTACCTAATTCCTTTTCATAATTCAAGATGTAAATCAAAAATATTTTTAATTTTGGTTGATTTTTACATTTTATTTACATTTACCTCTCTTTTTCTCACCTTTCTTACTAATCTATACCTTCACACACCACTTCTCACACGAAAACCATCCCTTCTGAGATGTTGCAGTTTTGGTCAAACTACTATATACTTACTACATGAGAAAACACAAACTTTGAAAGTGAGGTAACAACATGCCTATTACAGCAGATTTTCATATGCACTCCTCCTTTTCCGGGGATTCCGATACCCCTATGGAGGAAATGATACAAAAGGCTATTGAATTAGGACTGACCCATATGTGCTTTACGGAGCACAATGATTTTGATTTCCCTGTTTGCGAAGAGATACCTGAGGGTACCTTTGAGCTGAATGTGGATGCATATCTTTATGATTTATTAAAATATCGGGAGAAGTACCGGGATCAAATCAATATTCTTTTCGGCATCGAATTGGGACTACAGCCACAGATTATGCGGCAGAACTCTATCCTTGCCAAAAGCTATGATTTTGACTTTATCATCGGCTCCTCTCATATATGCAATCAAAAGGACCCCTACTACCCCGCTTTTTATGAAGGTCGCAGCGAAGAGGAAGCTTACCGGGAATATTTTGAATCCATTCTGACCAATATCAAGAAATTTACCAATTTTGATGTATACGGACATTTAGATTATGTAGTACGCTATGGTCCTAACAAGGACAAAGATTATACCTTCGCCAAATATCAGGATATCTTAGACCCCATACTGAAGCTTCTGGTAGAAAATGGCAAGGGGCTGGAAATAAACACCGGCGGCGTAGTAAAAGGTTTAAGAGAACTGCATCCCTGTACGGATATTCTGAAACGTTATAAAGAACTGGGTGGGGAAATCATTACCATTGGTTCGGATGCTCACTCCCCAAAAGATATTGCAGCACACTTTCAGCGTGCCACGGAAGTCTTGAAGGAATGTGGTTTCCAATATTATACGATTTTTGAGAAGCGTGTGGCAGAATTTAAACGATTATAATAGGGCTAGCCGGCTTTGCTTTATTATCCCGGAACAATCAAAGAGAGTGTACCTCCCGACGGATGGACATCCGTTTCGAGAGCTACACTCTTTCTTGTATTTTTACTCGTTTTCCCCCTGCCCGCAAAGCACTACCACCATCTCCGGTGTTGTCTGGGGCGGAATGCTTCTGGTGGTATATTTATAAACCACTACCAAATCATGATTGGCTATATTTCCCTTAAATACCTGATTATTGGTTGTTACCACCTTGGTATCACCGCTCATATTCAACTGCAAGCTCATGTCTTCACTGATGAATGATGCATTAAAGCGTCCCACGAACACCTGCCCCTCAGACATTTGCGGTGCCACTACCACAGCATTGTATTGCGGCGGGTATATCATAGGCACAGGCACATCTGCACGATGATAAAAGGTAGCCATCATGCCCTCCTGCAAGGTTTCGAAGTTCACCACATAGGTAGACGGAGATACAATAAAGTTGGTCAAACCACTCTCCACTGTTTCTACTCCCACTCTCAACTGACAATCATTTGCACCAATTCCTCGAAAGCCGGCAGCCTCAATGGAAACAATTCTTCCTGTCATACTCAGATAGGGATTTCTCATCCTATTATTTTCCTCATAAGCATTTCCTCTGTAATCCATCGTTTCCTCCTGAAAATCCTTCTTCATATTATCATACATCCTTTCTCGTTAAGTGTTCCTGTTTCCGTATCTTTCTCGATGCCTTCATCCCTGTTCCATAAATCATATATGGTTATTCCGCAAATCCTCTTATTATGGTACCGCCCCCCAGTACATACTCTCCGTCATAAAACACCACAGCCTGTCCCGGTGTAGCAGCCCTTACCGGACTTTCAAAATGACACAACACTTTTCCATCCGGCAGCTTCTCCAGCATACAGTACTCTCCCTTGTGATTGTAGCGTATCTTTGCCAAAGCCCTTACCGGCTGCTCCAAATCCTCCATAGCCATGTAATTTACCTTCTCACAAAGCACCTTATCCACGAAAATATCTTCGTTCTTACCGATTACCACCTCATTGGTATCCGGTCTGATTTCTGTCACAAAAACCCGCTCTCCCATGGGGAGCTCCAACCCTCTGCGTTGTCCGATGGTATAATGGGTAATACCCTTGTGAGTTCCTAATACCTTTCCATCCGGTGTGACGAAATTGCCCGATCCCGGCACTCTTTCCCCTGCAACACCTTCGATAAAGCTTGCATAATCTCCATCCGGTACGAAACACACATCCTGACTGTCCGGCTTATGTGCTACGGGCAGCCCCGCTTCCTGTGCTATCTGTCGAATTTCTTCCTTGGTATATTCTCCAACAGGCATCAGGGTTCGTGCCAACTGCTCCTGTGTCAGATTGTACAGTGCATAGGTCTGGTCCTTTGCTGCAGTCACACTGTTTCGTATAGCGAATCGACCGTTCTCCAGTCGGTCAATCCTCGCATAATGCCCGGTGGCGATATAATCAGCACCGATTTCCAGACTTCTTTGCAAAAGAGATTCCCATTTCACATAACGATTGCAGGCGATACAGGGATTGGGGGTTCTGCCCTGCAAATACTCCTCCACAAAGTAGTCCATTACTTTACACTTAAATTCTCTCTTAAAATTCATCACATAATAAGGAATATCCAGATGCTCTGCCACTCTTCTGGCGTCGTCCACTGCAGACAATCCGCAGCAACCACCGTTCTCCTCCTGAGCAGCCGCTTCTTCCTCCTGCCAAATCTGCATGGTGACACCAATCACCTCATAGCCGGCCTTCTTTAACAAATAAGCAGCCACGGAAGAATCCACACCACCGGACATACCTACCACTACTTTTTTATTCATAAATTATTACCTCTTACCCACATAATACACCTGTCACTATATTACTCATTTTTTCTTTGTTCTGTCAACAGGAGTGCATGAATATTCTATTATAAATCCACACATTATGGTATGGTAATCTATGTCAAAAACACTCGCAACTCTAAAACACAATTTGGCGAAGCATCCCTTAATCACCGGAAGCTTTCTGCTCACTCTGGCAGGCTTCCTGTCCCGCCTGATAGGCTTCTTCTATCGTATGTATCTTTCCCGAATTTTCGGCGAAGAAGGCATGGGAGTATATCAGCTGTTAGGACCGGTCATAGCACTTTCCTTTTCCCTGACTGCAGCCGGCTTCCAAACTGCCATCTCCAAATTCGTGGCAGAACGCACAGAATCCAACCGAACTGATGCCTCTCACCGTCCCTTGCTGATGGGACTTAGTATTTCTCTTCCGGCTTCCCTGCTACTCATGGTTGTTCTGCAGCAAGGCAATGAACTCATCGCCATACACTTTTTACAGGAACCCCGTACTGCCTCCATGCTTCGTATACTGGCACTTTCCCTTCCCTTAAGCGCCGTCCACGCCTGT
>JAZQEK010000112.1:0-44805 GCA_045538995.1 Acetatifactor sp.
CTTTAGCTGTACTTACCTAAATTACAGAGAAAGTAAAGAAAAATAGATATAGTGTTAATGGAATGTAAGTTATACTGTATATTGTGGTTGCATTGACTTATTAGCGAAAAAATGTTATAATAAATGCGAACTAAAACAGGAAATAAACGAACTATTAAAGGATAAAACAGGATCAATACAGGAAACACAGGATCGTAAAGGAGTGTTGCTGTATTGATCCTGTTTTTTTATGGGCGGAGGCGTATCAATGAGTGAATTATGTGTAACTAAAGAGGAGGCTTGTAAGCTACTGGGAGTAAGTAAACGAATGATAGAAAAGTATTTCCAGAGTGGAGAGCTTACAGTACACCACAAGGAAAACCGTGTGGTAATGATTGATGTAACAGAAATTTATGCTCTTAGAGAGCGAAAAAGAAAGAGAGGATAATGATAATGTCTATGAATGAGAAAATGGTTGCAGAGGCAACTGAGCAGAAAGTACCCACTCGTGGAGAATTGATCCAGATGATCTACGAGGCTAGGATGAGTAATCTAGATCGTAGTAAGATCTATACTCCAGATTTTAAGCTGTCAAAGGAATATAAGGCAGTACTGGCGGAGGTAGAAAAGGCTCAATGGGCTGGAGATTGGAAAAAGGCGGAGCAACTTAGTAGCCAGATGCTTAGTATCCAGAATAGAGGTACAGTAACAGATGAGGAAAGACAGAAAGCGATTGATAGATCTATTGCTATGCCTATCGCTTCCGTGCTCAAAGAGCGAAATGCTTATAAAGCTATTGTGGCAGAATGTGAAGAAAAGCTGGATAATTTCGATGTTTCCACAGTACAGGGTAAGGTAGATGCTCTTACCGCTGAATATGATAAAAAGATCAAGGCTACTGGTGATTGGGCGGTACGAGAGAAGCTTAAAGCGGAGTATGATAAGGCTGTAGATGATCTGGAACTGGAGCTTATTACTATTCCTATGAATGAGCTGGCTATTGAGAGATATAAGGCTAATGAGTATTACCTCATCTGTGAGGCTAGGGTTAAGTACTATGTAAATGCTAACCGTGATCTCATTGAGGAGGAGATCCAGCACGCTAAGCGTATGGAGGTTAGAGGATCTCTGGCAGATCTGGCGGAATATCTGGAGGAGGCGTAAGGGATGTATACGGCTGAGGATGTAAAGGCAGGTAGAGGAATTACACGCAAAAAGCCTCACACAAGCGTACTCCCCTACCTTAGAGCTGAACAGGCAGAAAAGACAGGTAAAGCGGTACCCATTGTAAAGGATCGTGCAACAAAGAGTACACAGGATCGAGAGGCACGAAAGACCGCTTTGAAACATATTCATCCCTCCGCTACAGAGGCGGAGCTGGAGGAAATGGTAGATCTTTAAGGAGGCTATGGGGTAAGAGGAGCTAAGCCCTCCTCTCTCCCTTTAGTGCAGGAGGGCTTATGGTCGAGTATTTGACAAAGAAAGAGGCTACAGGGATTTTAGGGCGATCTGTAGCGTGGTTAGATAAGCTCATATCTAGTGGGGAAATCTCAACAGTAATAGATCCTAAGGATCGTAGAAAAAGGCTGGTATTAGCTTCCGATATTCACAGGATAAAGGCGGAGAGAGAGAGCTGGAGCGTGAACGCAAAGAAAGAGAACGCCAAGAGAAAACAGTACAGGCTCCCCAGTTACCAGAGGATATAGAGGTAAAAGAGCTTAAGCTGGATATTTTGGATGCTGTAGATGCTTACAATGTATCAGTATCGGCATTATCCCTCTATGAGGAGGAAATAAAGGCTATGGCTGAGATCCCCACAGAGGATCGTAAAGAGGCGTTTATGGAGCTGGTACATAGGATCATAGAAAAGCATAGAGGTAGCGGAGGTACTAGGGATGAGTAGTGATACAGGTTTTACTATAGAGGGCTGGGCTGAGTTTGTAGAAAACTTTTCTAAGCTAGTGGATAAATGGGGAGAAAAGAAAGCGGAGCTCCTTATGAGAATGGGTAATATCTATCAAGCGGAGATCATCCCCAATGTGCCTGTAGATACTTCCAGATTGGTAGATAGTATTTTCGTATTTGGGGAGGGTATCCCACAAGACTATGTAGAAGTGGGTACGAATGTGGAGTATGCCTTATATGTAAATGATGGGCATATACAGCATAAACGCTTTCTACCAGCGGATAAGCTCACAGTAGGCGGTAAAGCAAAGTATCTTAAAGATAACTCTAAAGGGATTATGCTTAGAGAGCGTTATGTGCAAGGTGCTTTCTTTATGGAAAAGGGTATGACTAGTGCTAAGCCACGCCTAGAGAGGCTGATAGAGAGCTTTATGAGGAACATAGCCAGAGAAGTAGAGGGAGGCAGTTTATGAGTAAAGCTGTATTTTGTAGCTGTAAGCCTTTTCTCCAGATATGCCTTAGTAAAGAGCAGGGTACCTTTATTACTTTCGGAGCGGATAGTACTTACTCTCCTAAGAATGAGGAGGAACTGGAGGCTCTTAGAGAGTATGCAGAGCGTACTAAGCTCTCCTATCTCATAGCTGAGGGATCGGATCCTACAGAGCTGAAGCGGAAACATAAAAGGAAATGGGATAAGAGGATCCGAAAGGTAAATAAAAGAGCTAAGGCAAGGCTGGAGGCGGAGAAAAAGCGTAAAGAGGATCACGAGTTTTATAGCCTCTTGCGTATGAGTGATAAAGTATGTAGATAAACCAACGGAGGGCGGAAAGATGGATGATATTTCTAAAGCAGATCTCCCTAATATCCCCCTAGAGGAGCTTTTTACAGAGATAGAGCTCCCAGAGGATAAGATACCGCTTAGATGGTGGAATATGAAAACCACAACAGAGTATCTAGGAGTATCGGAACGATCCGTAAGATACTACAAGGCGGAGGGAAAGCTGGAATATAAGTACCTAATGGTAAAGGGGCATAGAAAAGTATATTTCTCTAACCGCTCTGTAATATCTGTAGCTGAGGATAGGAAATGGAGAAAACAACATAAAGAGGCAGATGCAGAGGGCTTAGATGTTGATTATGATACAGAGGATCTCACAGATGAGGAAAAGCTGAAACTTAATGCAATTTCTTTTCTACTCTCTGGATTATTAACATAGCATTATCATAACCTCAAAACCTCAAAAAGTAAGTTTTTCTCAAAGGAATTACAGGAAAACTACAGGAGAAAGAAACGGAGCCACAAAGAGGGCTTAGGATAAAAAATAGGCGGTTTTTTCCGTATGGGAGGGCATTATATGAGATACCAGACGAAAGAGGAAAGGCTCTGGGATAAATTTGAGAAAAGGCTCATAGCTGGAGCTGGTAATAATGAAAATACTCCCTCTAATATGCGGATTGTACATAAGCTATCCTGTTATATCTGGAGCTGGAGGCAGGAGTATAAAACAGAGTGTACCTCTTACCAGATTAGCAGTAAAACCTATGACGGATTGCAAAAGACGGTAAAAAAGCTGGAGGATGAGATCCAGAGCGGTATATATGAGGCGGAGGCAAGGCAAGCGGTACAGGATGCCTATAGCTGGCTAGAGAGCCTCTTAGCCCATAGGATCCGATTAACAAAGGCAGAAAAGCCTAGAGTATATTAACAAACGGAGGTAAAGTAAGTGGATAGATTTGATATGAATAGAAAAGTAAGGGTTACAGTAAGTGCGGATTTTATTGTATCTGCTGGTGCTCTACAATACACAACGGATAAAAAGGCAGATGCTATTTTTGCAGATGCAGCTTTTGCAATGGCGGAGGAGCAACTGTTGGCTAAGGTAAGGGATGCTCTTAGAACTATTGAGGGTAGTAATTTTACACTTACCCTTGAGGAAAAGTAAAACGGAGGTATAAAACAATGAGTAAGAAAATTTATGTGTTGAAAGATGGAGAGTGTGGCAAGAGCCTCACTACTGCTATGTGCTTAGGCACAAATGATAAGCGTAAGTACCCTACAAGAGTAGTGGATGGCGTTGAGGTGCCTGTAGAAATGGTAGCCCATTTTAGCAAAAACTATGAGGGTAAAGGGGCGTACATTACGGAGGATCCTGTAGAGATTGAGCTGTTTACTAAGTATCTTATGAATACTCAAAACCCTTATTTCTACGATCTGGATAATCCTACTAACTCCAGAGCATTTTATATGAAGATGCCAGAGTAATAATATGGATATAAGCCACTTACGAGGGGCTTTATCAAGATAACCAGTACCTCCTACTGGGGATCTTATATAGCACATTTCAGCGTGTTTCGTTAGGTGCTCATCGAAAGGGAAAGGGCTACAGCTTGCTTAATTGCAGGTTGTAGCCTTTTTTCTTTTTTATTCCTAAAAAATGAGGTATAATGTGATTATGATATTGCAGGAGGTACAGATTATGAGCTTAGGCGATTTGTTAAATAAATATGGTAAGCCAGATACTAAGGGCTGGTTTTCGGAGAAAGGCACACAGGAGGCAAGCTGTGAGGGCTGTATCTTTGATACTGGGGATCCTAAATACTGTTTAATCTATCTGGAGGAGGCAGGAAAGGAAAAGCCCCAGAGCTGTAAGCATAGAAAGACCTTTAAGGAGGATGTTTTAGGATGATACGGATCGTAGAGCGTATAGATTTTAGGATATATACCCTAGAGGATGGGGATATATGCGTAGAGGGCTATGATCTGGAGGATGGATCACAGGCGTTATATATAAAAGACCATTGGGAGCGGAATAAAGGGAATATAGAGCCAGTATTAGAGGCTGGAGAGATCGTAGGCTTTAATCTGGTATGAGCTGGGGCTAGGGAGTGTATCCTTAGCCCTCTTATTTTTATATATGGGCTGTATGTTTTTATACAGGGGCTATCTAAAATTAAACTCTTTCCGTGATTATGATATATAAGCCTCAAAAGAGAGGCGAGAAACAAGATCACAAAGGAGGTTTACAGGATGGCACAGGAAAGAGCTGTATTTTATGCTAGAGTTTCCACAGAGGAAGAAAAGCAGGTAAACGCCTTAGCTAAGCAGGTGCAGGAGAATAAGGATGTTATCGCCTCTAAGGGCTGGGAGCTGGTAGATCAATATATAGATGAGGGCAAAAGCGGTACTAGAGTACAGGGTAGAAAGCAGTACCAGAGGCTCTTAGCAGATATTGAAAGTGATAAATTTGATATTGTAGTTGTAAAATCACAGGACAGGCTCCAGAGAAACTCTTTAGATTGGCATATTTTTATTGATACTCTTATTAGGAATAAAAAGAAACTGTATCTCTATCTGGAAAATAAGTTTTTTGTATCTTCGGAGGATCGACTTATTACCAGTATCAAGGCGGAGATCGCCGCAGAGTTTAGTAGAGATCTTAGTAAAAAGCTCAATAATTCTAATAAGAATAGAGTAGAAAGAGCACGGAGAGGAGAGCCTGTATCAGCTATGGGAAACGGTCAAACATACGGTTTTAAGATTGTCGATAAAAAGTGGGTAGTAGATGAGGAACAAGCTGTACTTGTAAAGAAAATGTATGAGCTTTATCTGGAGCTCCATAGCGTAAGGAAAGTGAGAGATGCTCTTAATGAGCAGGGATATAGAAATCAAAACGGTAGGCTTTTTTCTGAGGATAGCGTAAGCGGTGTACTTAAGAATGAGAAAAATAAGGGATGGGTTATTCTCAATAAATTCCATAGAGATTTTGATACTAAGAAGATCGTAACAATGCCAGAGGAGGATTGGGTAATTATCAAAGACGATCACGAGCCTATAGTAACAGAGGAGGTATGGGATGCTGTTAATAATGAAATTGCTAGCCACAGAATAGGGAGCACAGGCAGAGGCGTACACAGAAATAGATCCCCACTTAGCGGTAAACTCTATTGCTCTCATTGTGGAGGCGTACTCTGGGAGCACGGAGCTAATGGGTATAAGAGCTGGTATTGCTCCTCAAATATGCGTAAGGGATCCGTAGCGTGTGATACCCCTGTTACTATTTCCACTCTGGCTATGACTAAGATCTTTACTGAGATTGTGGATACCCTACTCTCTTTTGATGTAATTGAGCTGAGCAAGGCAAAAGTAAAAAGACAGGCTCTAAAGTGGCTTAAGGATCTTAAGGATAGCCTTAGTAACTCAAATAGTAATGAGAAGATTGAGAACGAGATTAGAAAAATGGAGCGTAAAAAGGATATGCTCACAGAGGCATATCTGGAGGAGATCCTCCCTAAAGACGATTACAAGAAAAAATATAGTGTTCTGGAGAGGAAAATTGAGGAGTTAGAAAAAAATATAGTACCGATTGAGGAAAATGATGATATACTAGAGATTGAGGAAACGATCCGAAACATAGATCAAGAGGTAGAGGCTCTATTGGCTGATTATGCAGATGATCCACAGGTAAGGACTGATTTTCTCATAGAGCATATCAAGAAAATTACAGTATTTCCTAACAAGGAGCTGGCTATAGAGTTTGATTTATTCGCAGGAGCTTTATTAGTTGCAGATGGCGGTATGCTTTTACAAGTGGAGGATGGAGATAGTGATTTTATGCTGTATGATAGGGAAAGTGTGCCGTTCCCCTATGGCCGAATTCGTGCTAAAGGACATGGTTGCGAACCGTGGTATTTCAGAACAATTTTATATAGCATCCGCAGCTACCAGTACGGAGGAAATTTGGAATGGTGTGGGCAATCCGGTGTATCCGCCGGCACGAGAGGAGTTGGCGAAGCATGGTATCAGCTGTGCGGGGAAGCGTGCTGTGCAGGTGACGAAGGCAGATTATGCCAAGTATGATTATTTGATATGCATGGATACCATGAACCTGCGGAATTTGGCACGTATTATAGGTGCAGACAGGGAGAATAAGGTCAGCCTGTTGTTGGATTATGCAGGACGGACGGGACAGTCTATAGCGGATCCTTGGTACACGGGTAATTTCGGTGTGACGTATGCAGACGTGGTAGAAGGTTGCGAAGGATTGTTAGCATATTTGGGTTACAATTAATTCAAGGGGGAACAAGATATGGGCATTTTGCAGGAGATTAAGAAAACGGAACAGCAGACGAAAGAATTGTACCTGATGACAAAGGAGACGAGTGGGAATCTGAAGTTTGTCATGGGGGATTATGAATGTTTTGCTGACCCCCAGTGGAGAGAGGCTCGTCCGGGTGTGGTAACGGATATTCACATCATCAGGGAGGGCTCTTATCCCAATCGTCAGAAGTGGGCTGTTGTGCGTGGAAGCATGGTGAATACGGAAGAACTGAATTATGAGGAGGCAGATTGGGAGAAGCTGGCAGATGTTTTGGTGATTCAGGATAGTGTCATATATGTCAACAGTCAGTATCGTAGCTTTGTAAATACTGTGGGAGGTGGGTTGCAGTCCATCAACCTGACGTATCAGCAGAAGGAGTTATGTGACCAGGAGAAGCAGGATAGGCTTTATGAAAAAATCGTTAAGCTGGAGGCGAAAAGGTATGCTTTGGCAGATACAAAGACCATGAAGGAGATTTGTATCCGACATTTTGCAGAGTTAAAGCTGGACTGTGCTTCCAGAGTCTGTGTATACGAGGATGCGTTATTCTTCGTAGAGTATCCCGGTGAGTATAGGGATTTCTGTCATATGTTTGTGGTAAAAGCCGATGGAACCCTTCGGGTTAGTTATGTACCTCGTTTTGCAGAAAAGTGTAAACTCATTCGTAGCATGAGAGTTTTTACCTTGGAAGATTTGTTGGTGGAAATGGACAGACGAGGCATTTCAGCCGGAGAGGACAGTGGAGATCAGGTGGAAGGTGTTACCCCGCAGGAGCGAGCACTTTTGACTACGCATAAGCTGTCCAATGGTACCGTACTAGTTATGTTCAAAGCAGAAGA
Source organism: Acetatifactor sp. (assembly GCA_045538995.1). Taxonomy (GTDB): domain Bacteria; phylum Bacillota; class Clostridia; order Lachnospirales; family Lachnospiraceae; genus Acetatifactor. The sequence continues at coordinate 7,823 of JAZQEK010000112.1, forward strand.
GTTTTGTTATGACTCACCGATGCATTTGAAGCTGGCGGATAAGGTGTGCCGTGAGATAGGTTTTTGGGCGCATCGCTTAGGAGAAGAAAATGATTTTCGTTATTGGATAGATTAGGGGAAGAATATGATAGACACAGTGATTTTTGATATGGATGGAACGTTGATTGATACGGAGAAGTATTACCGGATTTGCTGGCCACAGGCTTTGGCGGCATTCGGGTATCATATGACGGACGAGCAGGCTTTGAGCATGCGTAGTTTGGGGCGACCTTTTGCCCCGGCGCGTTTGAAGGAGATGTTCGGGGACGAGATTGATTATCATCAGGTGCGAAACAAGCGTAAGGAGCTCATGGAGGCATGTCTGGCCAAAGAAGGGATACAACTGAAGCCCGGTGCAGTAGAACTGCTTACCTGGCTGAAGGAGCAGGGCATCCGGACTGCTATTGCCACTGCTACGGATATGGAGCGAACCAACCGGTATTTGGAGCAGATGGGGTTACTACAGTATTTCGATACCATTATATCAGCTACCATGGTGAAGGAGGGCAAGCCCTCGCCGGATATTTATTTGTATGCCTGTGAACAGTTAGGACGTAAACCGCAGGATTGTATCGCAGTGGAGGATTCCCCCAATGGGGCAATCAGTGCTTATCGGGCAGGCTGTAAGGTGGTTATGGTACCGGACCAGACCCAGCCGGAGGAGGAACTGCGTGAGAAATTATTTGCCTGTGTGGAGAATTTGACGGAAATAAAGAAGCTGCTATAAATTACAAGTGTCTGTTTTTTTGTCCGGTGTGTGAATGCCATATATACCGCCTACTTCTATGTAAACATAGTTGCAATTTCTCTCATAGTGTGTTATTATTTTAACGATGGTGTGATTTGGGGCATGCCCTCACAATCACATAGAGAGACGCAAAAGCAGAAAGAAAGGAAGCGACAAAAATGAAGATGGGTTTTGAAGATATCGTCGGCAAGGCTACCGGCGGTGTGATGAAGAAGGTGGCAGTAGCTGCTGCACAGGATGACGCTGTATTGGAAGCTGTAAGAGAGGCGAAGAAGAGAGGGATTGCTGACGCTGTTTTGGTAGGTGATGAAGCAAAGATTCGTGAGATTGCAAAGTCCATGGATATGGATTTGAGTGAGTTTGAAATTATTAATGAGCCGGATATGGTGCAGGCAGCTTTAACTGCTGTAAAGCTGGCACACGACGGCAAGGTAGATATGTATATGAAGGGCTTGGTAGATACCAAGAATTTCTTAAAGAGCGTTTTGGACAAGGAAGTAGGTTTGAGAACCGGTGCTCCTTTGTCTCATGTATGTGTATTTGATATCCCGGGAATTGACCAGTTGTTATTCTTAACCGACGTGGCATTCATGACCTATCCTACTTTGGAGGACAAGGTGAACATTATCAACAACACCATACCTGTAGCAAAGGCTTGTGGCGTAGAGTGTCCTAAGGTGGCTCCTTTGGCAGCTGTTGAGGTAGTAAATCCCAAGATGCCGGTAACAGTAGAGGCTGCTGAGTTAACCAAGATGAACGAAGAAGGAATTATCAAGGATTGTATCATAGATGGTCCTCTTTCTCTTGATCTGGCTATTGATCCGGAAGCTGCAAAGCATAAGGGTGCTACTGACCGTAAGATTCAGGGTGACGCAGATGTTCTGTTGTTCCCGGATATTCATGCAGGTAACTTAGTATATAAGGCAATCGTACATATGACAGATATGAAGAATGGTTGTATTCTGACCGGTACCAAGGTGCCTGTAGTACTTACCAGCCGTTCTGACAGTTTCGAGACTAAGGTAAATTCTTTGGCTTTGGCAGCAGTTGTGGCTGAGGAATTGAAGAAGGCAGAAAATAAATAGGAGGACGCAAAAATGTCTATTAAGAGCTTAATTATTAATCCCGGTTCTACCTCCACCAAGATTGGTGTGTTTGAGGATGAGACCCTTTTATTCGAAGAAACCTTGAGACATTCTACCGAGGAGATTTCTCAGTATGCAACCATCGCAGACCAGAAGGATTTCCGTAAGAAAATCATTACTGACCTGTTGGAGAATAAGGGCTTTGATGTGAAGTCTTTGAATGTAGTAGTTGGTCGTGGTGGTATGTTGAAGCCTATTCCGGGTGGTACCTATGCGGTAACCGATGAGCTTTTGGCTGATTTGAAGGTAGGTAAGCAGGGACAACATGCTTCTAACTTAGGTGGTATTCTGGCTAGAGAAATCGCTGATTCTATCGGTGTTCCTTCTTATATCGTAGACCCTGTAGTAGTAGATGAGCTGATGCCTATCGCCAGATACTCAGGTGTGCCGGAGCTTCCCCGTAAGTCCGTGTTCCATGCTTTGAATCAGAAGGCAGTGGCAAAGAGATATGCAAAGGAGCAGGGCGTTCCTTATGAATCTTTGAACTTAATCGTTGTTCACATGGGTGGTGGTGTATCTGTAGGTGCTCATGAAAAGGGCAAGATTGTAGATGTATTTAACGCATTGGATGGTGACGGTGCATTCTCTCCGGAGCGTGCAGGCGGTGTTCCCAGCGGTGCATTGATTAAGATGTGCTTCTCCGGTGAGTATACCGAGAAGGAAGTTTACAGCAAAATCGTTGGTAAGGGTGGTTTTAATGCATACCTTGGTACCAACGATATGCGTGATGTAGTAAAGAAGGCGGAGACAGATACTTTTGCAGCAGAAGTAAAGGATGCATTTACTTTCCAGGTTGCAAAGGATATGGGTTCTATGGCTTGTGTATTAAAGGGCAAGGTAGACCAGATTATCGTAACCGGCGGTATTGCGTACAATGCAACTGTAATCGACGCTTTGAAGGAAAGAGCAGGCTTTATCGCTCCTTTCACCGTATATCCCGGTGAAGATGAACTTCTGGCTTTGGCACAGGGTGCTATCCGTGTGATGACCGGTGAAGAGAAGGTTATGGAGTACTAATCAGAATGAATATTTGGCAGAAGATATCCCCCATGAAGTTGATTCTTGGGGGATATTGTACAGTAATATTATTAGGAACATTGTTGTTGGCACTTCCTTTTGCGACGAAAGGTCCCGGTGGTACCGGTATAACAGATTGCTTTTTTACCGCTACATCGGCTACCTGTGTGACAGGTCTGATACGTTTTGATACCTTTACACATTGGACTTTGTTCGGGCAATTGGTGATTTTGCTACTGATTCAAATCGGCGGTGTGGGCTTTATGACCATTGCGGTGTTAGCCATGCTGTTAGCAGGGAAAAAAATCGGTTTAAGTCAACGAGTGATTATGCAGAATTCTGTATCGGCACCGCAATTAGGCGGTATCGTACATATGACGAAGTTTATTGCCTTCGGAACCTTGATTGTGGAAGGTATCGGTGCCATGCTGTTATCCTTTGCCTTTGTACCCAGGTTCGGACTGGCAAAGGGAATTTATTTCTCCATTTTCCACTCCATATCCGCTTTTTGCAATGGTGGTTTTGATTTGATGGGTGGAACTACGGGAGTGTTTTCGTCTCTGACCGGTTCCGTGGGAAATTGGTATGTTAATATTGTTATTATGCTTTTGATTTTTATCGGTGGCTTGGGCTTTTTTGTCTGGCACGATATTGGTGTAAAAAGAGGACGTTGGAAGCTGTTCAATCTGCAGACGAAGATGGTATTGTCCATTAGTATCGCTTTGGTGTTTCTGGGGGCAGTAGCATTATTGGCATTGGAATTTCATAGTCCGGCCATGGAAGGGTTGTCGGTTAGTGAGAAGCTGTGTGCATCACTATTCCAGTCAGTCAGTGCCAGAACGGCAGGCTTTAATACCATTGATTTGTCCGTTATGACAGAGGCCGGTAAGTTTGTGATGATTTGTCTGATGCTAATCGGTGGTTCTACCGGTTCGACAGCGGGTGGTATGAAAACTACTACCTTTTGGGTGCTGTGTTTGAGTATTTTTACCACATTCTTTCGAAAGAAAAACGTAGAAGCCTTTGGACGACGTATGGAGGAGAATATTACCAGAACTGCTTCTTGCGTATTTATGACGTATTTACTGGCTGTTTCCGTGGCATCGGTGCTGATTTCGGCAGTAGAAGGTATTCCGATGATTACTGCATTGTTTGAAGCAGTGTCGGCTATGGCAACAGTGGGACTTAGCTTTGGGGTAACTCCCACAGTAAGCATGTTTACTAAATTGTTATTGGCACTATTGATGATTTGCGGCAGGGTTGGTTCGATTACCATGTTATTGGCATTTTCTTCAGAGAAGCGTTATACATCTTCAAGGCTGCCTTTGGATAAGGTTCAGGTAGGATAGGAGGGCAATCGTATGAAATCTATTTTGATTATTGGTCTGGGACGTTTCGGACGGCATATGGCACAGAAATTGATTGAGACCGGACATGAAGTGTTAGCTGTGGATATCAGCGAGGAGAGAGCAGATGCAGCGGTGGGGCTGATACCGCAGATATTGATAGGAGACGCAACAGACGAGCGTTTTATGGCATCGTTGGGGATCCGCAATTTCGATATGGCCGTTGTAGCTATCAGTGAGAATTTTCAACAGGTATTGGAAATCACTGTTTTATTAAAGGAGCTGGAGTGTAAATATGTAATTGCCCGTGCTACCAGAGATGTACATAAGAAGCTTTTGCTGCGAAATGGTGCAGATTATGTGACTTATGCGGAACGTGAGATTGCAGAACGGTTGGCAATTAAGTTCGGAGCAGATAATATTTTTGATTATGTGGAGCTGACCCCGGAAATCGGTATATTTGAGGTTGCTATTCCGATTAAGTGGAAGGGAAAGAGTATCAAGGATTTGGCAATCCGTAATAAGTATAATGTGAGTGTTATGGCAGTTAAAAAGAATGGTCAGATATTTCCTTTACCCAGTCCGAATCATGTATTCTCAGAAGGCGAGAGCGTCATGGTTATGGGAAAGGCAGAGGATATCAAGAATTTGAACAAATAATAACAGGCTGGGAAACGCTAGGTTATAAAACGCTTCCCAGCCTGAATATTTATACTAAATCTTCTACCTTTGCCTCCAAAGGCTTTTCTAAGATAGCAGGATTGTTCATGAACTTACGCAGTTGTCTGAGGGAAAGTGCAAAGTACAATCCGTCGCAAAAACGTTCATCGGATACTACACCCCAGCCCATTTGCTTCTGAGGTACGATTTCATTGTTGGATAATACAGTAGGTACTCGTTTTTCCTTGCCCATGGCAAAGAATAAGCCGGTGGTGCCGAATTCATAAACATGATGATAAATATGATTGATACCCAGCGACTTCAGGTTGGTAATAAAGAAGGAGGTATGGAAGGGGCTGAGTTCAATGATTTTGCCGGGAAGGATGCTGTGTTTATCCATCCAGAGCAAGGTATTTACTACCAGGCGGATAAAAGGTCCCGGGATGTTATTCATGAGCACGCGCATAAGCTTGTCTGTGCCGTTTTCGCCGGTACGCTTGGTGGTTTCCCGAGTAATGGCCTCGTTGATTTTCTCGGCAATCTCGGTAATGGTTTCCGTTCCTTCGAAGCAAAGCTTAATAGTAGTGCCGGTACTGCCATCGTCTAAGGTGGGATGTACTACGAAGCTCACCCAAATCTTGGGGCGGGCGTAAATCTTACCCTTCATAACGAAACGGTTGAGCTGTGGTCGCAGGGCAATCAGGCGAACCACTGCAGCGATGATAATGTGCATGTAATTGAGCTTCAGACCTTCCTCGGCTTTTGCCTTGATATACATATCCATAGGCTGGCAAGGGAAAATATCCTCATACATATTCATGGAGTCCGTACGGGTTCTCATGATATAGGGCATGATTTTCTGCATAGGGTCTAAGTTGCGGATGGCGCGGCCATCAGGTCGTTTTCCAAACATAGTAACTCCTGTTCTGACGAAATAGGTAACTCGTCAAAATTTATAAAAAGTTTATAATCTGATGTTATTATACCGAATTTGTCAAAATAGGACAAGTTTTTTAGTCAGGATTTTTACGAAATTCTCTGGGAGATTTGCCATAAACCTTCTTGAATAAATCCTTGAAATAGTTGCTGTCATTAAAACCATATTCCAGTGCAATGTCAGTAATAGTATTGTTGGTAGTTAACAGTGCAGTCTGGGCATGCTTCAGACGTACGAAATTCAGGTATTCCTTGAAGCCCATACCGGTGACCTGCTTGAATTTTTTGCTGAAGTAGGTGGGGCTTAAGGAAGCCACAGAAGATATTTCCTCCAGTGTCAAGGGCTGGCGGAAGTTTTTGTATATGTATTTGGTGGCAAGCAGAATATCGGCATCGCTGGAATTTAAAAGCTCCGGTTCTTCTTCATTCATAACGGAATGACGCATAAGCAGTAGAAGCAGCTCCTGTAAATGGCAGGCCAAAAAGGTATCCGAGTATTCATCGATATTTGCATGCTCAGAGAGCATACGGCTCAGCAAAGCATGAAAATCCTCCAGATAGAGGGAAGGGATACTGCCCATAAAGGAATGGAGATTGGTCTGCATGTCCTTTGGCAACCATTTTTGGAAAAGTTCGTAGTCTACATAGTCGTTTTTGAAGTAAATGGTAGTGATTTCGCAGCTGGTACCCGCATAATGGGAATGATGCAGTTCTCCCGGTGCAACAAAGACGATATCGCCACGCTTGAGCTGGTAAACGCTGTCCTTGAGCAAAAAACGGCAGGTACCGGAATAAATATAAAAGATTTCATAAAAGTTGTGGTAGTGATCCGGCTGAACAGGAGAATGGTCTCCACGTTTACCCCTTGTGACAACGATTCGATTGATTTCTTTTCTGGGACCTTGTCTTCTGATATCCATGTTTTTCTCCAATCTAAGCTTGAGTTGGTGTCGACTTTGATAAAATTATATCACATAAAAGCTAAAAAAGCAGTGTTTTTGCAAAAAAATGGCAGAAAATTATTAGAAAATAATAAATAATTAGGCTATAGTATTCTTGTAAGTAAAGATTAACTCTTCAAAACAACATTCTCTCACACAAAACAGGCGGTGCAAACTTAATTGCACCGCCTGTTTTATTTATCCTCTTATAAAGGGAAGTGGAAATAACGCTTTGCGTTGTTGTAAGAGATATCGGTAACGATTTCACTTAAGATTTCCATGTCTGCCGGGAACTCACCGTTTTCTACCCAGTTACCGATTAAGTTACACATAATACGACGGAAGTATTCGTGTCTGGTGTAGGACAGGAAGCTACGAGAGTCTGTCAACATTCCAACAAAGCCTGACAGGTTACCCAGGTTTGCAAGAGAAATCATCTGATCCTGCATGCCGGTCTTGTGGTCATTGAACCACCAAGCGCTACCCTGCTGAATCTTTGCCACAGCGGTAGAGTCCTGGAAGCATCCGAGGATGGTACCGATAGCCTGATTGTCGTTAGGATTCAAGCTGTAGATAACCGTTCTGGGAAGCTCGTTGGTAGTAATAAGTGCATTCAAAAAGTCTGCCATCTGGGAAGAAGGAGCAAAGTTGTTGATGCAGTCATAACCGGTATCAGGACCAAGTTTCTCGTACATTAAAGTATTGTTATCACGCTTACAGCCATAATGAAGCTGCATAGCCCAGTCTAACTTTGCATATTCACGACCAACGAAGAGCATGAATGCAGTCTTGAACTTTAATTCTTCTTCCTTGGTTAAAATCATACGGTTCTGTCTCTTTAAGAAGATTTCTTCTAATTCATCATCGCTTGCGGGATAGTACATTACATATTCCAAAGCATGGTCAGATACATTACAGCCCATGGATGCAAAGAATTCCATACGAATCTTTAATGCTTCCTTCAACTCTGCGAAAGTAGTAATCGCATCCATACCGGCAGCTTCTGCCAGCTTATCCAAATAGTCTAAGTATTCGGGCTTTTCAATGTTCATGGCTTTGTCAGGTCTCCATGCAGGCAGTACCTTTACATCGAAGGTTTCATCTGCTGCAATAGCCTTGTGCCATTCCAGAGAATCAATAGGGTCATCAGTGGTACAAATCAGGGTAACATTGCTCTGCTTGATGATGTTACGAACGCTCATGGAAGGCTCAGCAAGCTTTGCATTACAAAGGTTCCAAACCTCATCCGCGGTGTTCTTATTCAATACACCATAGTAGCCGAAGTATCTCTGCAGCTCTAAGTGGCTCCAGTGGAAGAGGGGGTTACCGATGGCCTTACCTACACACTCAGCCCACTTGCAGAACTTCTCATAATCAGAAGCATCTCCGGTAATGTACTTTTCATCGACACCACAAGAACGCATGAAACGCCACTTATAGTGGTCGCCGCCCAACCATACCTGAGTAATATTATCAAACTTTCTATCCTCTGCGATTTCTTTGGGATTGATGTGGCAGTGGTAGTCCAGAATAGGAGTGACCTCTGCATAGTTGTGGAAAAGTGCTTTCGCTGTTTCGGTTTCAAGGAGAAAATCCTTGTCCATAAATGTTTTCATAGTATCCTCTCTTTCTGTCGCCTATGCGACCTAAAATCATATTCTTTTTATTTATAAGGTAGTGCCTCGCTTTACGAGTTCACCGGAAAAGACGGTTTTCTTAGGCATTTCGTTGCCGTTTAACACACCCATCAGGGTAGTAATCAAATGCTGGCAAAGCGTTTCCAGTTTGTTATCAATAGAAGTCAGTTCCGGTTCGCAGGTATTGGTCAGCATAGAATTGTTATAACCGATAATCGACAAATCGTTCGGCATCTTTAAACCAGCTTCGCGGGCATATTTCACTGCTCCCAGTGCCAAAGTATCATTGGCTGCCACAACTCCGTGGAAGGTGATGCCTTTTTGTGCCAGCTTGGATAAATGCTCTGCCATAGCAGGAATGTCCTCATGAGAACCCTGATAAAACTGCATCAGATTGCCGCTTTTCAAGAGACCTGCATTTTCCATGGCGGTACGATAACCGGCCAGCTTCTTCTTACCACTGTAAGAGGTAGAATTGTAGAAGTACAAAATATCCTTTACCCCCGAGTGTATCATATGCGTGGTGGCATCATACATGGAAGAGAAGTCATCGGACAATATACTATATACATTAGGTGCATCCAGAGCACCGTTCAATAACATAACCGGTACCTGTGAAGCTGCATCTAAAATGTACTTATTATCTTCTTCTTTTTCACATATGTACGTAGAACCTACCAGAATAATGCCATCTACCTTTTTGGTAATCAATAGGTTCATGCTCTTTTTCATATTTTCCAAATCGTAGCCGCTACAGCATAAAATACTGTCGTAGCCATTGGAACGTAAGAGCTGCTCTACGAAATAGATAGCCTTCGCCATGTAAAGGTCGGAAGAGTCTGCACAAAGAATACCGATGGTCTTCATGGTATTCAGTCCCAGACCTCTGGCAAATGCATTGGGAGTGTATTCGTATTGGTTAATGACGTCCAATACTTTTTTCTTGGTTTTCTCGCTGACATTGTTGCTGCCGTTGAGAACACGGGATACAGTGGCGATAGATACGCCGGCTTTTTCTGAAATGTCGTAAATTGTCATAGTTATTTCCTCGGTTCAAAATAATGATTAAACTAGACGGTAGTACATATGAAACAATAAAATGTAAGTAGTTTCATAAAGAACCTATACAGATTATACCCAACTACAAAGATATTTTCAAGATATATTTTTTAATATATTGACTAATCTGCGTTTTCGCTGTAAAATCAATAATGTAAATGCTTACATAGAAATGTAACACAACGCTAGTTGAAAAGAATTATCAGTAAGAATAAGATTGCCCGAGGGGCAGGATGGAGGACGTCATGGAATTATTAAACAAAGCATTATCAGGCAAGAAAGAAAGACCTATTAAGGTGGTACAGTTCGGAGAAGGTAATTTCCTTCGTGGTTTCGTGGACTACATGATTGATGTAGCAAATGAGCAGGGCAAGTTCGATGGTGACATCGTGTTAATCAAGCCCATCGAGTTCGGTAATCTGGAAATGTTCCACAATCAGGAGTGTCAGTACACTGTTTCTCTGCGTGGTAATGTAGACGGCGAAGCAAAGATTATCAACAGAGTAGTTACCAGCGTGGCAGATGCGGTAGATGCTATCAACGAGTATGAGAAGTACATGGGACTGGCTGAAATCGACACCTTGCGTTTCGTAGTTTCCAATACAACTGAGGCAGGTATCGTTTATGATGATACTGACAAGTTTGAGTTGAATCCTCCTAAGACTTTCCCCGGAAAGTTAACGAAATTCTTATATCATAGATTTGAGACCTTTAACGGTGATAAGTCCAAGGGTCTGGTAATGCTTCCTGTAGAGCTTATCGATGACAATGGTATTATGTTAAAGAAGTGTGTTATGCAGCTTATCGAGCTTTGGGGCTTAAGCGACGAGTTCAAGGCTTGGGTAGATGAGGCTTGTGTATTTACTTCTACCTTGGTTGACCGTATCATTACCGGTTATCCTAAGGCTACCGAAGAAGAGGAGTGGAAGGCACTTGGTTATGAAGACCATATTATGGTTACCGGTGAGCCTTTTGCACTTTGGGTAATTGAGTCTGCTGTAGATATTAGCGAGGAGTTACCACTTCCTCAGGCAGGACTTCCTGTTATTTATACTGACAATCAGAAGCCTTATAAGCAGAGAAAGGTTCGTATCTTAAATGGTGCGCATACCTCCTTTGTATTGGCTGCATACTTAGCAGGCAAGGATATCGTTAGAGATTCTATGCAGGATGACGATATCAGAAACTTTATGTTAAAGACTATTTATGATGAAGTAATTCCTACCTTGAGCCTTCCTGAAGATGAGCTTAAGACCTTCGCCGGCGAAGTAGTAAACCGCTTCAATAATCCTTATGTAGACCATGCATTGCTTGCAATTTCTCTGAACTCTGTATCTAAGTGGAGAGCAAGATGTATGCCCAGCTTCTTAGGTTATGTAGAAAAAATGGGTAAGTTACCTGTACATTTGACATTCTCTTTGGCAGCACTTATGGCATTCTACACCGGCAGCGAAATCAGAGGCAAGGCATTGATTGGTAACAGAGACGGTCAGGAATACAATGTAATGGATGATATGAGCGTACTTGAGTTCTTCGCAGCTAATTCTGCAAAGGAAACTCGCGAGTTCGTTACTGCTTTCCTTGGCAACGAGGACTTCTTCGGTCAGAATTTGAACGAAGTGGCAGGTTTAACGGATGCAGTAGTTGCATACTTAGATGATATTAAGGCAAATGGTATGAGGGCAGCATTATGCAAAATTTCTTAAAGATTAACGATAATGATAATGTAGTAGTAGCATTACAGACACTTCCTCAGGGTACCGTGATTACCCTGGAGGACGGTGCTACCGTGACTGCTGTAGAGGAAATTCCGGCAGGTCACAAGATGGCTATTCAAGATATCGCAGAAGGCAGCGAGGTTGTGAAGTATGGTTACCGTATCGGTAATGCCAAGGAAGCTATTCAGACCGGTGCTTGGATACATACTCACAATGTAAAGACTGCTTTGGGCGATTTGTTAGAGTATACCTATGATCCTACACCTGTAGAAGAGGTTAAGACTGACGACGCAACCTTCATGGGCTTTCACAGACCTGATGGTAAGGTGGGTGTGCGTAACGAAATCTGGGTTATTCCTACTGTTGGTTGTGTGAACAACGTAGCAACTGCTATTGCAAAGCAGGCAAATGCTTTTGTAAAGGGCAGTGTAGAGGAAGTTATTGCTTTCCCTCATCCTTATGGTTGTTCCCAGATGGGTGATGACCAGGAGCATACCCGTCAGATTCTGGCAGATTTGATTAACCATCCTAATGCAGGCGGTGTATTGGTATTGGGACTTGGCTGTGAGAACAGCAATATTGATGTTTTGAAGCCTTATATTGGTGATTATGATGAAAATAGAGTGAAGTTCTTAGTGGCACAGGAGAGCGATGATGAAATTGCTGATTCTGTAGAAATCATCAAGGGACTGATTGATTATGCGGCAGGCTTCGAAAGAGAGCCTATCAGCGTAAGCAAGCTGGTAATCGGTATGAAGTGTGGCGGTAGTGACGGTCTGTCCGGTATCACTGCAAATCCTTTGGTAGGACGCTTCTCCGATATGTTGATTTCCAAGGGTGGTACTACCATTTTGACAGAGGTTCCTGAGATGTTCGGTGCAGAAACCATTCTGATGAACCGTTGTGCAAATGAAGAGCTGTTTCACCAGACTGTAGATTTGATTAATGACTTCAAAAATTACTTCAAGAGTCACAATCAGACCATTTATGAGAATCCTTCACCGGGTAACAAGAAGGGTGGTATTTCCACACTGGAGGATAAGTCTCTTGGATGTACCCAGAAGTCCGGAAGTGCTCTGGTAAAGGGTGTGTTGGCTTATGGTGAGACTGTAAAAACTCCGGGACTTAATCTGTTAAGTGCGCCCGGTAATGACCTGGTAGCTGCAACTGCTTTGGCGGCAGCAGGTGCACATATCGTGCTGTTTACCACCGGTCGTGGTACACCTTTTGCTTCACCGGTACCTACCATGAAGATTTCTACCAATTCCAGACTGGCAAATAAGAAGTCTAACTGGATTGACTTCAACGCCGGTGTACTGGTAGAGGATAGCAACATGGCAGCAGAAGCACAGAATTTGTTTGATTATGTAGTAAGAGTTGCATCAGGAGAGAAGGTTTGCAGTGAGGCAGCCGGCTTCCATGATATGGCAATCTTTAAGCAGGGCGTAACCCTGTAATTTATGAGAGATACGGAGTAAGTGTGTTGACATTTGCTCCGTTTTTTCGCAGAAAGGAGCGGTAATATGATGGAGAAATTAACACTTGCTTATGAAAACATGAAGCAGGGGAAGATAGAGGAACTGGCAGAGGTTGTGGCACAGTTGAAGGCTTTACCCAGAACCGCGGAGGGGACTTGGGACTTGAGCAGCATCGGAGATATGTACGAGGCAGCACGTTTTGCTTATCCGGTGTATTGTGCTTATGAGACAACCTGCAATAAAAAGGAGGGGTATCCGGATTTGTTGGCACAGCTGCGTGAATGGAATGCACAAACCACTGTAGAAAGTGGTGTGGAGAAGTATGCAGCCCTTTTGGATATGCAGATGAATGTATTGGAGGTAATCAGTCCGGAAATTTATGAGTACTATCGGGAGCTTTTGGATATGTTCCGTGTGGATGTAAAGCTGGCTATTGCAAGCTTTTATCGGGATGGTGCATTTGCTGTGGATGCGAAGGTAGATGCATTGGTGAAGGATGCTATTCAGAGAGCCTGCGATAAGGATTTGCTGTTGGCTGAGAAGTATGAGTGCTACGCAGAATAAGGAGGAGAACATGGAAATTTTACATATTATGCACACTGCACGTAGTGCGACAATAGAAATTAAGGATGGCGGACGATTTTTTGCGAAGCGTACCTACGAGATTTATTTGAATGGCGCTCTTTACGGAGAAACAGATAAGACCATCACTTCTCTGTATGGTTTGAAGCCGGACAGCAAGCAGTTGGTAGAGGTGTTTGCAGATGGGGAGAAGCAGGGAGAGGTTTGTTTTGATACGGATTATGAGTTTGTGACTCTGAATGTAAAGAAATTCGGTGCCAAGGGAGATGGTGTTCAGGACGATACCCACTTCATTCAGGCAGCGATTATGGCTTGTCCGGAGAATGGTCGTGTGTTGATACCGGAAGGAACCTATCGTATCACCAGTTTGTTTTTGAAGAGCCATTTGCGTCTGGAGTTGGCGAAGGGGGCTGAACTGAAGGCGGATACTGACAGAAACCGTTTCGTGACATTCCCGGCAACCATTCAGAGCTATGATGAGACGGATGAATATTATCTGGGTACCTGGGAGGGGAATCCCTTGCCCATGTTTGCCGGAATTATCTGTGGTATGAATGTGGAGGATGTAATTCTGTATGGAGAAGGTACCATTAATGGTGCGGCATCCAAGGAAAACTGGTGGTACAATCCTAAAGTGATGAATATTGCTTTCCGCCCCAGACTGTTCTTTATTAACCATTGTAAGAATGTGACCTTGCAGGGCGTGAAATTCTGCAATTCTCCTTCCTGGACCCTGCATCCTTTCTTTAGTGATGATTTGAAGTTTATTAATGTAGTGGTAGAAAATCCTGCAGATTCACCCAATACCGATGGTTTGGATCCGGAGTCCTGCAAGAATATCGACATTATCGGTGTGCGGTTCTCTCTGGGAGATGACTGTATCGCTGTGAAGTCCGGTAAGATTTATATGGGTAAGAAGTTTAAGAGACCTTCCGAGAATATTCTGGTGCGTCAGTGTCTCATGGAAAACGGACACGGTGCAGTGACCCTGGGAAGTGAAATGGCCGGCGGTGTAGTAAATATGACGGTAGAAGAATGTACCTTCCGTCATACAGACAGAGGTCTGCGTATCAAGACCAGACGCGGTCGCGGCAAGGACGCTATATTGAGCAATATCGTGTTCCGCAATCTGACACTGGATCATGTGATGACCCCACTGGTGGTGAATTCCTTCTATTTCTGTGATCCGGATGGTAAGACCGAGTATGTGCAGTCTCGAGAGGTATACCCTGTGGATGACCGTACTCCTGTGATTAAGAAGATGGTTTTTGAAAATATGGACTGTACCAACTGTCATGTGGCAGCCGCTTTCTTTGACGGATTACCGGAGCAGAAGATTGAAGAAATTGTGATGAAGAATGTTTCCATCAGCTATGCGGAGAACCCCAAGTTTGATGTGCCGGCTATGTCTGAGGGCGTGGCAAAGAGTAGCAAGCGTGGTATGTTTGCCAGAAATGTAGCGAAGCTGACACTGGAGAACGTGAATATCACCGGTCAGGATGGTGAGGCATATGAGTTTATTGGGGTGGATGAGCTTCAGGTAGGAAGACCATGAAGGAGGTAATAAAGACAATGCAATTAGGAATTCGATTACATGATACAAAGAAGCTTTGCTTCGAGGAGCGTATTGCAGATGTACATGACTTGGGTTTCAAGTGCGGACATTTGGCTCTGGCAAAGGTGATTAGTGAGTTTCCGGTAACGGATGAGGCATTGACACCGGGGCTGGCAATGTATATTAAGAAGGTTTTTGAAAAGAATGACGTGGATATCGCAGTGCTGGGCTGCTACTTAAATCTGGCAAATCCCAATGAAGAACAGTTGCAGAAGGCGGTACATCGTTATATGGCACATATTCGCTTTGCATCCTGGCTGGGCTGCGGTGTGGTAGGTACCGAAACCGGTTGCCCCAATGAAACCTACACCCATGTCCCGGAGTGCCACAATGAAGAGTCCTTGCAGCTTTTCATCAAAAATCTGCGCCCTATCGTAAAGTATGCGGAAGCAATGGGCGTGGTATTTGCCATTGAGCCGGTATGGAAGCATATTGTGTGCAACCCCAAGCGTGCCCGCAGGGTATTGGACGAAATCGGTTCCCCGAATTTGCAGATTATTCTGGACCCTGTGAATCTGTTGGATATGTGCAATTATCAGGACCAGGTAGCAATCGTGGACGAGGCTATAGAGCTTTTGGGACCGGATGTGGCAATGGTGCATTTGAAGGATTTCGTCATCGAAGATGGTAAGATGAAGTCGGTAGGTGCAGGCTTAGGTCAGATGGACTATACCTCCATTATCAAATTTATGAAGGAGCGTAAGCCTTATATTCATGCAACCTTGGAGAATACCACACCGGAGAATAATGTGCAGGTGAAGGAATTCATTCAGAAGCTGTATGATGAGGCATAGATGAGAGTATAAACCAGAGAGTATAGGTAAGCAAAATCCCCGAACCGTGATGGTTCGGGGATTTGTGCGTATGTGAGTTTATATACTTTCGGTGATGTCCTGGGTCTTGCCAATAGCCTCCGCCTTGTTCTGTGATAGGAAATCTGTCAGGATTCCCTCTTCGATACATTCGTTCACCGCTCGTTCTACTGCTTGTTCGATAGGAAGGTCTGGCGTTCGGGTTGGTTTCCGGGAAAATGCAAGAACAGAGTGGGAACAGTATTTGCAAGGATAGGATAGGTAGATATTACTTAACAACGCTTATTTTATTGACTAAATTGTAAGATATTATTTATAATAGGAATGATACTAATTGATGATGGGGTATTAGAATTGAAAGTAAAGGGTATACCAAATACAAAATATGAAATCTTATATTTAGCAACGAAATTATTCTTAGAAAAAGGCTATACAAATGCCTATGTTACCACCATGGCAAAAACATTACATATGAGTACAGGAAACCTTACTTTTTGGTTTCCGACAAAGGAACATATCCTTGCTGAGATGGTAAAGGAACTGTGTTCATTTCAGATATATACAGAGGTTGAAAAGAAAGACAGAGAATATGCTCTGCTAATTGACTATCTGTTTGAACTGGCAATGTTTGCTTCTGTTTGTGAGGAGAATCCGAATATTAAGGATTTGGTAATCGCTTCATATACACAGCCATTACCTCTTGCAGTTATTCGTGCAAATGATGCTGAAAGGTCAAAAAGAACCTTTGCGGAATTTTGTAAGGAGTGGAGTGAGACAGAGTATGTACAGGCAGAGAATGTAGCCTCCGGTATTGAATGTGCCATGTTTATGACGGAGAATGCACAAAAGCTTACATTGGAACAAAGAGTCACAAGCAGTTTAGATGCAATCATGAAAGTATATGAAGTGCCGAAAGATATTCGGCAAAGTGTTTTAAAAGAGGTCATGGCAATGGATTACCGAAGTAGTGGTAATCATGTGTTTGAAGAGTTCTGTAGCTTCGTGGAACAAAAAATGAAAGATAATTACGGAAAACGATAGAAGAGGAAAAGAGAAATAGTTTACTAAATTATGGTTTTCACCATTTATATAGATAATGGATAGATATACATAGGATTTTTTGATAGGAGGAATTCAACGTGAAAAAAGGAAAAACAAGGAAACTTACAAGGCGAATACTAAGTTTTGTGCTTACAACCGCCCTGGTGGTAGGACTAATGCCCGGCAATATGCTGACAGTATCGGCAGAGCAGGCGGACGCACTGGCAGAAGAAAACACAGGCAACACGAAAACCATCGCAGGACTTGGTACAAGTGTGATAGCTGACCCAACTGCACCGGCAAGTAGTTCCGATGCATGGAACGGAAGCTATGTGTACTATGGAAATTATAATAGCAGTCCTGTAAAATATCGTGTACTGGATGCAAGTACCACAGATTACAGTGCAGATGGAACGACACAGACGATGTTCCTTGATTGTGACAGTGTTTTGTTTGAGTATACATTTGAAAGTCGTTATGGTGTGTGGGCAAACGGTGAAATAAATAATAGTATCAATGGAGACGGTTTTTTGAATAAAGAGGGAGTGTTTACCACTGCCGAAAAGAATGCTATCGCCGCAAGTACAGTGACCAGCCATCCATTGACAACAGAGAGTGAAACGGGAGTCAATGTGACAAGTTGGGTGCAAGAAGCTTTTGTGAATTATGTGGCATTAACTGGAGAGTACATCTTTTTGCTTGACGCAGAAGATGTGTCCAACGAAGCATACGGATATAGCATGACAGATGGGGGATGTGAAAACCGCAGGAAGACAGGAAGCTCTGATGGCAAGTGGTGGTTGCGGTCTTCCGCGGTTAGTGATACTGAATTTCTCGGCATTGTTAGCATTGGTGCCATCAGCAATACTTCGGTCACATTTAACAGAGGTGTGAGTCCCGCTTTGAATTTGAATCTGTCATCTGTCCTCTTCTCATCTGTCATCTCAGGAACTGCCGGGGAGACAGGCGCAGAGTATAAGCTGACACTGTTAGATGGTGACATGACCATTGCGGCAAATGGAGATGCAACAAGAAATGGTAAGACAGTAACCGTTCCATACAGTATCAGTGGAACGAACAGTGCGAATGCCACACAGGTTTCCGTGCTGATTCTGGATAAGGAATACACCGCAGGAAACATGAATGGAGCAACTGTTTTAGATTATCAGAAATTAAATGTAGATAGTTTTTCCGCAAGCGGAACAGGAACCTTTACACTTCCAAGTGGTTTGACAGGAACTTTGGGAACAGATTATCATATCTATCTCTTGGCAGAACAAGTAAATGCAGATAATTCTACGGACTATGCCAGTGAGCCTGTGAAAGTCGAGAAAATCTATCTTGATATTTCTGAAGCAACGGTAGTGCAGAGCAATACACTTACTTATGATAATACAGCACAGACACCTACATTCACAGTAACACTTGGCAATACAACACTTACTGCTGATGATTATGATGTAACAGTTACCGCACAGACAAATGTGGGCAGCTATACAGCTACAATCACAGGTAAAGGTAACTGCAAAGGTACAATATCAAATGTTACTTGGTCTATTGGTAAGGGAATTCCGACAGCGGAAATGTTCACACATATAGAAAGTGCTACCTATGACGAAAATGCAAAATCCGCAGATGTTACAGCAAAGACGGGCATAACAGGTATGGGAGAAATTACCGTCAAGTATTATCAGAACGATATAGAGGTTACTCCTATAAATGCTGGCACATATACTGTAAAAATTGATGTGGCAGAGGGAGATAACTATGTTGCTGCTACTGATATTGAAGTTGGTACATTTGAGATTACAAAGGCAACACCAACAGCGGAAATGTTTACATACACCGCACCGACAAACCTTGACTATGACGGACAGGTAAAAGAGGCAACCGTTACAACCGATAAGGTTGGTATGGGTGAAATTACTGTCAGGTATTCCGGAGATCCTGTAGCCGCAGGAACTTATACAGTTTTCATTGATGTTGAGGCGAGCACTAACTACAACGCAGTTTTTAACGTTCCTGTAGGAGAGTTCACCATTGAAAAGGTAGACTCCGTAATTGCAGCAGCTCCGACACCTGCAGACCTTGTATATGACGGTACTTTACAGAACTTAATAAATGCAGGAACAACAACAGGCGGTACAATGCTCTATAGCTTGGAAGAAGATGGTGAGTATAGTATCAGCATCCCGCAAGGTTTGAATGCAGGTGATTACAAGGTTTGGTATAAGGTGGACGGTGATGAAAACCATAACGATACTACTCCTGCAAGCATTGAGGTAACGATTGCTCCAAAAACTCTTGAAATCAGTTCTGTTACTGCAATTGATAGAGCGTTTGACGGAACAAATACAGTTGAGATTTCGGCGATAATTATTGAGGGCATATTAGATGAAGATGAAGATAAAGATAAGGTATCAGTAAGTGCTACTGCAACCATTAATAGTATAAATGTAGGTGAATACAGTACGGTTGACTTGTCTGGCATTACATTAACAGGTGATGCAGCATCAAATTATTCCATTGTAACAAGTGCGAAAGATGTTCAATTAACAACTCCTGTTACTATCAGCAAGGCGGCTAAACCTACTTTGCCAAGAGGAAGCAAAGAATATATGTATCATCAGCGCTTTGAAGGTGAGAGTGTTAGCATTACCGGACTTCCTACAGATTGTGGCGGAGTATCGTATTATTTACAGAGTATGTCAGGTGATATGCTTGAGAATATATCAGTAGATAGAAGCAGCGGAGAGATTACCTATGATGTAAAAGCGTTGGATAGCTATACGGAAGATTTAGCAATAATCATTATTATTAGGGTTGAAATGGACAATTATGAAAATGCAATCTATGCACTTGATGTTACCCGTAGAGATAAATATGCGGTAACAGTAAAGGACGGCATAAGTGTGTCTCTGGAAACCAATGAGCTTATCTATGGTCAGAGGCTTGGTGAACTGGCGTTTAATGAGGTTACCTTTGTGGGAGAAGCCGGAGAAGAAGTAACGGGTACTCTTAGGTGGGAAGACGCTAATGAAGTACCGGATGTGGCAACCGAAAAAGCATCGTGGAGATTCATACCGGATAGTGATGCATACAAAGAGGTAGTAGGTACTCTGGATATTACCGTGAAGCAGGCACCTTTGGTGGTAGAAGCAGTTCCCGTTGTGGCAGACTGGGTATATAACCCTTCTGTGACACTAGCGGATGTTGCACTGTCAGGTGGTACGGTGAAGGATGAATATGGAGAGACTATTGAGGGAACCTGGAGCTGGGAAGATTCCGGCACCGTTCCGACTGTTGTAAATGACGGATATGAGGCAGTATTTACACCGGTGGATGCTAATTATGAGACGGTAACCGGAACGATTATGGTAACTGTAGCAAAGGCAACACCGGATATCGGAACAGTTTCAGCGTCAAATATGGAGAATACACTAGATGTATCTCAGGTAGTATTGAGTCGCTCGAATGAAACAGTGCCTGGTACACTTTCTTTGGCAGAAGGAACCACATTGCAGTATGGTACAAAGGATTATACTTATGTATTCACACCAAATGATAACATAAATTATGAGACTGTCACGGAAACAGTATCTATTACAATTACAGACACTAATGCACCAACTGCAACATATAAAGTTGGTACAGATGAATGGAAGCAGTTTATAAATACAATTACTTTTGGTCATTTCTGTAAAGGCTATACAACAGTAGATATTACTTACAGTGATGAAGGAAGTGGGGTTGCAGATAAGCAATACTATATTTCGAATGAAGAAATTACAAACACAGAAACTATTCAATGGAGTAACTACACAGATCCCCTGAACATAAATGCAACAGGTAAATACTATATTTTTGTCAGAGTAACAGACAATGGCGGAAATGAAGTAATCTTAAACAGTGAAGGTATAGTAATTTATGAGGATAGTGAAATTACTACTCCGGAGCTTACTCATACCTACAAAGAGGAAGCAGACGAAGAAGCAGTGCTTAACCTGAACGCGAATACCTTTGCGAAGATTACAGATGCACAGGGAGCAGAGCTGGTAAGAAATACGGACTATATTGTTACGGAAAACAGCGGAACACTTTCCATAGAGATGCAGTCGGAGTATCTTGCTACCTTGGACGCAGGTGAACACACCTATTATGTCAGTGTGAATCCGCAGGGTGTTGAAAACACAGAAGTAACGCTTGCATATAGTTTTGTTGTAAAGGTTACAGCAAAGGAATTAACTGTGACAGAAGCAACTGTAGCAAGCAGAGCTTATATTGCAAATGATAAAACGGTTAATATTACAGGCATTACATTAAGTGGCATTCAGGGAACGGATGATGTTTCCGTCAACTTAACCGGTGTGAAGGGAACCTTAAGCAGTGACAATGCCGGTACTTATGAAAGTCTGACACTGCCTGCACTTACCCTGACCGGCGCGGATAAGGGGAACTATGAGCTGGTACAGCCTACGGGACCGGTGACAGTGTGGGTAAGCATTGAAAAGCTGAATGCAGAGATTATTGTGGAATATCTTTCACATGGCAAGATATTTGGGCAACCACCATTTTCTTTGGGTGTATCAGACAACAACCCTGAGGCAGAGGTTACCTATGAATCCGATGATGAGAATGTGGCAACTGTTACGTCAGAGGGTATCGTAACCATTCACAAAGCAGGTGTGGCGCTGATTACGGTTTCCTTGGCAGAAAGTACTAACTATAATCCAGCAGATAGCAAGCAGATTGCTGTGGAAGTGGCGAAAAAGGATGGTTATACCGTAGATACCATTCAAAGAAATTATTTGTATTCAAGAGAAAATGCAGATACCATAGATTTGTCGGCTTATCTGCCTGCAGATTGCGGAGAAGTAACCTACGGCACCCCCGCTGTAATGGAAAGCCGGATATTCAGCGTGGCACCGACCATGAATGGCAGTGTGTTAGGCTACAGCGTAGCGGTAGGTGAAGTAAGCGATGCAGCACAGATTACAGTTACTGTAAAAAGTGACAACTATGCAGACTTTACGATTACTGTGGAGCCGGTACTGGTAGAATGGCTACCGGTTAGTCCTAAGACGGAAGTGACTTTGACAAATGATACCATTACTTATGGGGATGCACTGTCAGAGATGTCCTTTGAAGAGGTAGTGTTTGAGGATGAAGTTGGAAATGCAGTGGCAGGTACTCTTGCATGGAAAGAGGCTACTCTTAAGCCGGAGGCAGGCACCACCAGTGCTACATGGGTATTTACCCCGGATAATGAGGAATATGCTGTCAAAGAAGGCAGTGTGGCTATCGTAGTAAAGAAGGCAACTCCTGTGGTAGTGGTACCTACTGTGGCAGAGAGAGTTTACAATCCTTCAGCAGTACTGGCAGACAGTGAGTTGTCAGGTGGCAGCGCAACAGGCGTGGATGGCAATGACTTAAACGGAAGCTGGAGCTGGAAAGTATCCGGTACCGTACCGGTAGTAAATAACAGCGGATATGAGGCAGTATTTACACCGGCGGATATAAACAATTATGAAACAGTAACCGAAACGATTCGTGTTAAGGTAAATCAGGCTACACCGGTGATTACACAGGTAAACGGCACCACCATTACGTATGGGGACAGCCTCGCGGCTTCTACAGTAAGCGGTCAGGCTAAGCATAGTGATTCTGTGGATATGGCAGTAGCAGGAAGCTTTTCATGGAAGGATACCACAGTGAAACCCGCTGTGGCTGATTCGGATACCACAGCATTTGAGGTGGTATTTACCCCTGCGGACAGCGTGAATTATAAGGCAGTGGAAACCACAGCAAAGATTACAGTGAACAAGGCACCGGCGGCACCTAATAAGCCGGAGAGTTCTTTGAACGTTCCTTATACTACCGATACTGTGGGCGAGACAGATTTGCCTACAGGCTGGACATGGCAGAATGGTGAAACTGCTCTTGAGGTAGGTGTAGTATGCAATGCAGTGGCGGTTTATACCGGTACGGATGCAGGCAACTACGAGACCGAAAGTGTGACGGTAGCCATTACCAGAGCAGCATGTGTACATGACGGAGAGACAGAGCTTCGTGATGAAGCGGAAGAAAGCTGTACAGAGGATGGTTATACCGGTGATACCTATTGTCTGATTTGTGAAGAAAAGCTGGCAACAGGTGAAGCGATTCCGGCAACCGGACATAAGGATGCAGATAAAGATCATGTCTGCGATTACGGTTGTGACAAAGCATTTGGAACATGTGAAGATACCGATAAAGACCATGACTGTGATTATGGCTGTGACAAGGTATTTGGTACCCATGAAGCAGCAAGCGGAAAGCATACTTGTGAGTATTGTGGTAAAGCAGTTACAAGCTGTAAAGATGATAACCATGACCATGTATGTGATATCTGTGGTGAGGAACTGGAACATAGTTTCTTAACTGAGTGGAAGTATGACGAAGATGGTCACTGGCATGTATGCTCTTGCGGTTTAAAGAAAGATGAAGCAACACATAGCTTTACAAGTCAGGTAACCAAGCAGCCCACTGTACATGCAGAAGGGGAAAGAACCTATACTTGTAGCGAGTGTGAGTACAGTTATAAGGAACCTATTGAGAAGGTAAATGAAGAAGGTGGTACAACGACACCCGGAGAAAGTGAAGAAGGTGGTACAACGATACCCGGAGGAACTGTATCGGGTGGAGATGCAGAACCTACTCCTACACCTACTGTAGAACCTACAACACCTCCCACAACGGCTCCGACGGCAGCACCGACACAGGCCCCGACGGCAGCGCCTACTCAGGCTCCGACAGCAGTGCCTACTCAGGTTCCGACGGCAGCACCGACACAGGCTCCGACGGAAGCACCTACACAGGCCCCGACGGTAGCACCGACTCAGGTTCCGACGGCAGCACCGACTCAAGCTCCGACAGCGGCACCTACTCAGGCTCCGGCAACACCGAAACCGGTGACACCGGTTGCTCCGGTACCTACCGTGGCACCGAGAGACCCCGGTAAACCATTTATTCAGGATGATACCGGTAAGATTGGCTGGGAGGTTATCCGAGGTGAGACTGCTAAAGCGAAGGCCGGCGATACTATTGTTGTAGATATGAATGGTGCGACTTCTGTACCGGGTGCTGTATTTGACGACATTAAAGGCAAGGACATTACCATTACTCTGGATTTAGGTAATGGTGTAAGTTGGACTATTTATGGTAAAGACATCATTGCGGATAAGGTAAGTGATATCAATTTTGAAGTAAAGGTTGGTACTGAGGAGAAGCCCGTGAATACTATTCCGGTAGAGGTAATCAACAAAGTAACAGGGGAAAGAACCTTTGTAAATATCAGCCTGACACATGATGGTGAGCTGGGCTTAAAGGCAATCTTAAATATCAATCTGGACCCGAAGAATGCCGGTTTGTTTGCAAATCTGTTCTACTACAATGAGCAGTATGGCATAATGCAGTTTATTTGGGCGGATGATATTGATGAGTACGGCACCGCACATCTGGTATTTACTCACGCATCAGAATATACTATCGTGATTGATGAGGATATCATGCAACAGAGCATCGCCTCACCCAAGACTGATGATGAGAACGGTGGTTTACTGCCGGGTCTGATGATGTTGGCAGTTCTCAGTTTGGGAATGGGAAGTTACCTGATAAATAAAAAGCGTAAGAGAGCATAAGTGAAAAGCAAAATCCCCGAACCGTGAAGGTTCGGGGATTTGATTTTTGCACAAATCTAAAATAAATAAATAATAAAACAAAAAAATTTATATTGACAAAAACAGGAAATGCCTTTAGTATAAAATCAAAGTATATCACTTTATAGTTTTCAAGAGTAATCAAAGGAAGGGTGCATTCTGCACATTCTGGCAAATCAGCCATTTACTCAGGAAAAGACAATGAAATATGGCGGATTTGTGACCCGATGAGTCCGTCTGAATGGAGGGATTTTATGGGGAAAATTGATGTGGTGGTGAACCGTTACTGCAGTGATACGGAGCGGTTCGCAGATTTATTCAATGGAGTATTTTTCGAGGGGAGACAGGTGGTGAAACCGGAGGAGCTGACGTTAAGCTCACAGGTGTATCGACAGACACCAATCGCACTGGAGCAAGAGTCTGGGGAGGGGCGACCACTGGAAAAAGAGTTGTTTTTGGAGCGGACGAGGGACATCAAGATGACGAACCGAAAGGGAACCGCATTCCGGATACTGGCGGTAGAAAGCGAGAATAAAGTTGATTATGGTATGCCCTTTCGAATGCTACAGTATGATGTGATGGAATACCAGCAACAGGTGAATAAGATAAGGCGAAGGAACAGCTGGGGCAGAGCCGGACAACGAAAGAAACCGGGGAAATTGCGTAAAAATGACCGTCTGTGGCCAGTGTACACCCTATGCGTGTACTATGGCACGAAGAAGTGGGATGGTCCACGGTGCCTGCGGGATATGATGGATTTCGGTACGGACGAGGAGGGAATGAGTGAGTTCTTCGCAGACTATCCGTTTCGCCTGCTCTGTGTGAATGAAATGGAGGATTTCAGCATGTTTCACACACCGCTGCAGGATGTGTTGCGGCTGATGCAGTATCGGAAAGATAAAGAAAAAATGCTGCAATTACTGGAGGAAAGTCCGAAATACAGGGAACTGGATAGAGAAACACTGGAGCTACTGGCAGTAGTGGTGGACGAACCAAGGATATGGAAAAATAGAAGCAAATATAAGCAGGAGGGGGGCTACAACATGTGTAAGGCATGGAAAGAGATGAAGAAAGATGCGAGGGATGAAGGCAGGCGTGAAGGTGAACGTAAAGGCACAGAAGCAGCGATTCGCTGCATGATGAAAAACCTGCATCTGACAATGGAACAGGCACTGGAGGCATTGGAAATACCGCATGTAGAGTGGGAACAGTATTTGCGTGGATAAGGCCGCTGATAAAGATAAATTAGAAGTGTAAGAGAGTATAAGCTATATACAAACGTCCCGGACCATGAAGGTTCGGGACGTTTGTATGCGAAAATTTAATGATTGTTCTGTGGTATCCATCCACTCAATACTTTTTCTACGGTGTATTCTATAGCCTCATCCTCACTTAGCTGGTGGGAAAAATCCGCTCGGGTTTTCGGGGAAGCACCGGGACCGGTGGAACAGTATTCTGCGTAAAAGAAATGTCCGTGGGTCTTGCCCCAGTCGTTCCAGCCCTCGGGGCGGATGTGTTCGCCCATTTCACAGTTTAGGAAAACGGTCTTGGCATATTCGCGCCAAGGTCTGCCTAAAAAGACCGAAGCCTTGGGACAGTCACTTTCTAATTTGCAATCCTGAAAAACATAACCATAGGGTTCGTTTTCAAAGGTAGAAGCAGCGGTAATGTAGCCATATACATTGGCTTCTAAGCTCTCGGGAGCCATCTGCTCTGCCCTCTTGGAGAAGAGGGTACATTTGTAGTAGTAGGCAATGGCACCGCCAAATATAAAATCCACATCACCTTGGATGTAGCAATTTTCATAATATTGTCTGCCCAGAGTACGAGGTTTGTGCTGACCGGGACCTACGAACCCGCCGGGCTGTGCTTCCTTTTGCGGAAGGGGAGCCGTGAAAAGGGTATCTTGACTACCCAGAAAACGACAGTTGTAAAAGCTGTTTCGGTCACCGTCCACATAAAGAGCCAATGCCTGACCAACAGTATAGCCAAAGCCGGAATCGTTTTGGAAGGTAAGGTTTTTCACACAAATATCATGGGTGTGGATACGAAAGGAAGCGGTACGGAAGGTGCCTCTGCGACTGCCGTCCTCCATAGTGTCATAAGCGTGGTCGCCAAAGACCAGAACTGTGGAGGCTGCATCTTCACCCAAAAGAGTGACATGAGGACGCTCCAAAACCAGTTTCTCTCGATAGATGCCCGGTGCTATGTGAAGAATAACAGGAGTGATACTTTCTGTAGGAGCCGGGTACTGCTCCGGCAGAGGAGAGTAGTCCTCCATTAAGTGGTCGATGGCAGCACCAATGGTGGGAAAGCTACCCGAATGCTGCGGATAATTTACATATAAATGAATAAAATCCATGTGTCTTCTCCTGATATTATAGCAGACATTCAATATGCAAATCGGTATAGTCTGCCAGATTGATATATTCTTCTCCACATTTCACAATGGGGCGGGAGAGCTTGTGTTTATTAATCATAATAATGGTACCTTCCCGACCATCGCTTAGGCGGCATGGATTGGGAATATAGGTATTTACAATATTCTCTAAAAAGGTCAGTATGTAATTCACATCATATTTCTGGAAGCCTTCTGCTTCGAAGATTTCAATAACCGTAAAAGGACACATGGGACCTCTGTAAACGCGGGAAGAGGTCATGGCATCGTATACATCTGCAATGGCTACGATTTTAGCAAATTTGTGGATTTTGGCATCGGTTAAGCCCAAAGGATATCCGCTTCCGTCATTGCGTTCATGATGCATCAGGGCAGCCAGACATATAGCTTCGTCCACCTCCTGTGCCTGTAAAAGCTTATAACCGGTAGAAGGATGCTTCTTAATTTCTAAAAATTCCTGGTCTGTTAATTTGCCGGGTTTGGTCAGAATATCCTTGGAAACCAGAAGTTTCCCGATATCGTGCAGCAAACCGCAGGCAGTAACTAATTTGGTCTCTGCCGGGTCCAGCTTCAGCCAGCCGGCGAAAATATAACAAATCAATCCCACATTCATGCAGTGAGAAAAAGTAGAATCATCGAAAACACGTATGTTGTGCAACATATCAAAGATACCGATACGACCGTGAAAATTATGAATCGTTTTCAGGGCATCTGCCACCAGCTCCTGTACATTCAGGGGAGCATTCCGGGTAATCACGCTGTTGAGCTTTTCCTTGAAGGAAATCACCTCAGATAAGTAATTTTCTTTGAATTCAATGAACTCGGGACTGTGCTTGATACGCTCAGAATAAGTCTGGTTAGCAGCATTTCGTATGTCTTGGTTGGTTGATTCCTTTTTGATGGGAACGGACAAAACACCATACAAATCCAGTCTGGTAATCATGGCATCCGTTAAGCAGGTGCCCTTCTCCAGAATAAATCTCATATCTGCTGATAAAATGTCCTCTGCAACTACCATGCCGGGGACTAGCTGTAAGGTGGGTACAATTCTCATAATGCGTTCCTCTTTCCTTTGACAAGACATAGATTTCCTTATATAAGATTATATACATTTTTATCAAATAAGTCAAACTTAACATAAAATTTACAAAATGTTCAGAAGTTACTGTATTTTCTGAGGTTGAATACTGCGGTAAAATCTGTTACAATACTCTGTAGGCTTGTTAATAAAGCAAAAGAAGGATGGAATAATTATGAGTATGTTTGAAAAGATTTTTGGTACCTATAGTGCCAGAGAAATTAAACGTATCACTCCTCTTGTGGATAAGATTGAAGCACTGCGTCCTGAGATGCAGTCTTTGAGAGATGAGGAATTAAGAGCAAAGACAGATGAGTTCAAAAAACGTTTGGAGGATGGTGCTACTCTGGATGATTTACTTCCGGAAGCCTATGCTGTGGTTCGTGAAGCAGCGAAGCGTGTTTTGAATACAGAGCATTATAGAGTACAGTTAATCGGCGGTATTATTCTGCATCAGGGGCGTATCGCAGAAATGAAGACCGGTGAAGGTAAGACGCAGACTTGTTTGTTGCCGGCTTATCTGAATGCCCTTTCCGGGAAAGGTGTACATGTTGTTACCGTAAATGACTATCTGGCGAAGCGTGATGCGGAGTGGATGGGACAGGTACATGAATTTCTGGGTCTGAAGGTTGGCGTGGTGCTGAACAGTATGAGCTCTGAGGAAAGAAAGGCAGCCTATGCCTGTGATATTACCTATGTAACCAACAATGAGCTCGGTTTCGACTACCTGAGAGACAATATGGTTATTTATAAGGAGCAGCTGGTGCTTCGTGGTTTGAACTATGCCATCATCGATGAGGTAGACTCTGTGTTAATCGATGAGGCCAGAACACCGCTTATTATTTCCGGTCAGAGTGGTAAGTCTACTGCTTTGTACGAAATGTGTGATTTGCTGGCACGTCAGATGAAGCGTGGTGAGGATATGAAGGATTTGTCCAAGATGGACGCTATCATGGGTGTTCAGCAGCAGGAAACCGGAGACTTTATCGTAAATGAAAAGGATAAGGTCATTAACTTAACTGCAGCCGGTGTGGAAAAAGTAGAGCGTTTCTTCCACTTAGATAACTTTGCAGATACGCAGAATCTGGAAATCCAGCACATTATTATTTTGGCACTGAGAGCACATAATCTGATGTTCCGTGACCAGGATTATGTGGTAAAGGATAATCAGGTTATTATCGTAGATGAATTTACCGGACGTATTATGCCCGGACGTCGTTATTCCGATGGTTTGCATCAGGCTATCGAAGCAAAGGAAAAGGTAAAGGTAAAGCGTGAAAGTAAGACTTTGGCGTCCATTACCTTCCAGAACTTCTTCAATCTGTTTGGTAAGAAGTGTGGTATGACCGGTACCGCATTGACTGAGGAAAGCGAATTTAGAGAGATTTATGGTATGGACGTAGTAGAAGTGCCTACCAATAAGCCTGTAGCCCGTGTGGATCATCAGGATGCCGTATATAAGACCAGAGCAGAGAAGCTGACAGCGATTATCAATGCTATCGAAGAGGCACATGCTAAGGGACAGCCCGTACTGGTAGGTACTATTACCATCGACGCCAGTGAAGAGCTGAGCCGTATGCTGACGAAGAGAGGCATTAAACATAATGTATTGAATGCGAAGTTCCATGAGCGTGAAGCAGAAATCGTTGCAGATGCAGGTATTCATGGTGCAGTTACCATTGCTACCAATATGGCAGGTCGTGGTACGGATATTAAGCTGGACGAGGAAGCCAGAGCTGCCGGCGGTTTGAAGATTATCGGTACAGAACGTCATGAATCCAGACGTATTGACAATCAGCTCCGTGGTCGTTCCGGTCGTCAGGGTGATGTGGGTGAATCCAAGTTCTACATTTCACTGCAGGATGATTTGATGAGATTGTTCGGTTCCGAGCGTCTGATTACCATGTTCAATGCACTGGGTATTCCGGAGAATCAGGAAATCGAGCATAAGGCTTTGACCAATGCCATCGAATCAGCACAGAAGAAGATAGAAAGCAACAACTTTGCTATTCGTAAGAATGTCTTGGAATATGACCGTGTTATGAGTGAGCAGAGAGAGATTATCTATGAAGAAAGATGTCGAGTGCTTAACGGCGAAAGCATGCGTGATGTTATTTACAAGATGATTACGGATATTGTGGAGAACTCCGTAGATATCAGTATCAATGATGATATGGATATGGACGAGTGGGATTTCAACGAATTGAACAGTCTGCTCATTCCTACCATTCCGTTGGAGCCGGTTACCGCAGAACGTGTGACAAAGGGCAAGAAGAGCAGCCTGAAGCAGCAGCTGAAGGAAGAGGCTGTGAAGCTGTATGAAGCAAAAGAAACAGAATTCCCGGATCCGGAAGCTATCCGCGAAATCGAGCGTGTGATTCTGTTAAAGGTAATTGATAGAAAATGGATGGATCATATTGATGATATGGATCAGCTGCGTCAGGGTATCGGATTGCAGGCATATGCACAGCGTAATCCTATCGTAGAGTACAAGATGGCCGGCTATGATATGTTCGATGAAATGACCCAGAACATCAAGGAAGAAACCGTGAGAATGCTGTTCCGTATCAAGGTGGAGCAGAAGGTAGAGCGTGAGCAGGTTGCAAAGGTGACCGGTACCAACAAGGATGACAGTGTCAAGGCACCGGTGAAGAAGACGGAGGATAAGGTATATCCCAACGATCCCTGCCCATGCGGAAGCGGCAAGAAGTATAAGCAGTGCTGCGGAAGGAAGTAGAAAGAAGGTGAGCTATTGTGGTTGAATTAGACCAGATGAAGTCAGAAATACTGACTTACGAAACACCATTAGCGGAAGTGAGGGATTCACTTTGACCTGGACAGTAAGGCAAAGCGAATCGAAGAGTTAGAGAGAGAAATGGAGGCTCCCGGCTTCTGGGATGATCCGGACCGCTCTAACAAGCAAATGAAGGAATTAAAAAATATGAAGGATACAGTGGGAGAGTATCAGAAGCTGGAAACCCAGTATGAGGATATTCTCACATTGATACAGATGGGCTATGAGGAGAATGATGCGTCTCTCATACCCGAGATTGCCGGAGAACTGGAGGAGTTCAAGAAGGAATTCGAGGAGCTTCGTATCGGTACCCTTTTGGCAGGTGAGTATGATACTAACAATGCTATCTTGAAGCTGAATGCAGGTGCAGGCGGTACGGAAAGCTGTGACTGGTGCAGCATGCTGTATCGTATGTATACCCGTTGGGCAGAGCGTAAGGGCTTTGCCGTAGAGGTGCTGGATTATCTGGATGGCGATGAAGCCGGTATTAAATCGGTGACTTTTCAGGTAAATGGTATTAATGCTTACGGATATCTGAAGTCAGAGAAAGGGGTGCATCGTTTGGTGCGTATTTCCCCCTTTAATGCGCAGGGCAAGCGCCAGACGTCTTTCGTGTCATTGGATGTTATGCCTGATATTGAAGAGGATTTGGATGTAGAAATTGACGAGAAGGATTTGCGTATCGACACCTATCGAAGCAGTGGTGCCGGTGGTCAGCATATTAATAAGACCTCTTCTGCAATTCGTATTACCCATATTCCCACAGGTACGGTGGTACAGTGTCAGAATGAGCGAAGTCAGTTCCAGAACAAGGACAAGGCTATGCAGATGCTGAAGGCGAAGCTATATTTGCTGAAGCAGGAGGCAAATGTAGAAAAGTTGTCCGATATTCGAGGTGAGGTAAAGGATATCGGTTGGGGCAATCAGATACGTTCTTATGTATTGCAGCCTTATACCATGGTGAAGGACCATAGAACAGAAGTAGAAAGCGGCAATGTAGACGCAGTGCTGGATGGCTCTTTGGATACCTTTATCAACGGATATTTGAAGTGGTTAAGTGTGAAGAAATAATAATAAACATTAGAAAAAGGATAGAGATACGTTTTTTGAGGGGATTTTTGATTATGGTTGCAAGGATTATAGACGGAATTTTATTTTTTCCGGTGGCAATCTTTACTTTTATGATACTTCCAATGATTACTGATAATCGTACAATTGAGAAATTTTGCATGAATGTAAATTATTTGTACTTATTTATCGGTATCATGGCAGTTTCCATAGGAATCGGTGTATTGCAAAAAGTGAAGGGATACCATTCAAAACAATATGCCCGTCCTCGTGGGGGAGTTTTATTCTCCATTGTAAAAGCAATTGTGATTGTTGCAGTGGCATTGTTAATATTGCCGCGTATTCAAGGCGAAAATATGAAGCTGACCAGAGTGTTGCTATTGGTGCTGCTTTATGTTTCTGCATTGTTATTACAGGCTGCCTTTTTGGGGCAAAGGAGCTTAATGGGAAAATTGCTTGCACTGGTATGGGCCGGTGTGAAGGCTGTATTGACCGGTATTTTGTCAATATTTGCATCAATGGGAGAAGTGGTAGAAAGTGCTGTTGATAAATTAGGCGTTAGGTTAACAACCGGTATTTTGGAACTAATCTTTATTGTGCTTGCAAGTGTTTTGGTGATGAGCATACACAATAGGGATGAGTACCAAAGCAACAAGGAATATAAGTTATCTCAGGCAGTGGAAGGGTATGCCCAGTTCTTTACAATAGATGATTTTAATTGTCCCACAGAAGGAGTTATGGGCAAACTGTTAGGAGCGGATATTAGTTCTGTTACCTATGAATTCTTTAAAATGTTGCCGGTGATAAGTATGCTTGCCGGAGAAATGGGCTTTTTGTTCGGAGTTGGATGGGTTGGAATTATCTCCAGAACCATATTGGGCTGGCAGGGACGTACGGCTGAGATATGGGACAAGCAACATAGGAGGTATATTGATAAATATCGATATTTTCAACGAACAGATAATCCCCATTATCTGTTGATGATACTTGCGTTTATAGTGCTGTTTGCCGTAAACGGGTTGATAGGTATGTTGCTGCCAATATTTATAATTCTGAATATTACTATAGGTGCAGTAATATTCATTATTAAAGTGATAGCCGGCAGAGCTCTTGACAGAGAAGAAACTGCGTCATTATAAAATAACATGATAGGAGCTGATGTACAGGAATATACAAGCAGTACATCAACTCCTTTTTTTAGTTCTTGAGTTTTGTCATAGACTAAATAGGGATACATGAAGTAAAAAAATATAAATTTGTGGGAATGGATATAAAAAGGATACAACTTTCTTTTAAGATAAAATTAGTAACGGAACAAATGAGAGGCGGAAAACATGGCATATCATATTTTATTGGTAGAGGATGATGCACAAATCAGAGAGGTTATAGAGGACTATTTTACAGCCAAGAGTGAGGGCGAGATACAGCTTCATATTGCTAAGGATGGTCAGGAAGGTTTGACCGCAGTATATGAACAGGAATTCGACCTTTGCCTGTTGGATGTGATGCTGCCCGGAATAAATGGCTTTGAAATTTGTCGTAGTCTCAGGCAAAGCAGTATTGTGCCAATTATCTTTCTGACGGCCAGAGGACGTGAAGAGGATGTGCTTTATGGGTATCATTTGGGCTGTGATAATTACATAGTAAAACCTTTTTCGCTGGCAGAGCTGTATGCAAAAGTACAGGCACTGATAAAGAGAGCCAAGGGTATGGTGACCTGTGCAGAAATGGTTTGCGGTGATATTATGCTGGATCCGGCGAGGCTCACCGTGACAGTGCACGGGGAAACATTGGAGTTACCACCCAAGCAGTATGCTTTGTTAAAGTATTTGATGGAGAATAAGGATAGAGTAGTGGAGAGGGAGCTGCTGTTGACCCGTATCTGGGGGTATGATTATGAAGGAAATGAGCGTGTGGTGGACAATCATATCAAGAAGCTTCGAAAGGCACTGGGGGCAGCAGGAACGCAAATCAAAACCGTTGTGACAAAGGGGTACAAAATCACGGATTAGGAAGGGGAAGGAGCTTGTGATGAGGAAACGGAAAGACAGAAAGAAAAAGAAGGGAAGCGGCACTGTAGCATTGATGTGTAAGAGGAAGAAGTTCAGTACTATATTTCTGCAAAGAGTTCTGTTGGTATTGTTGATTGTGGGGTTGGTATATGCAGTAGGTTTGAATTCCTTTGTGAACAATAAAAAATCAGATGCCGTAAGTAATTATTATAGAGCACAGGGAACTATGGTGAGGTATATCAGCTCACTGGCAGAGAAATATGAGGAACCGTTTTTTTCGAATAATGTACAATTTCAGATGGCTATGATGGCAGTGTCCAGAGGGTTCTTTTCTTTATTACAGGAGCAGGAAAGCGGAGAAGTAATAGCGGATTGTACTGAACGGATTTTTCAGATAAAAAATGCTACAGAAGAAACAGATTCAATGATTTATACTTGTGTACCGGCAGAAATACCCGGTTGGGAAGAATATCGTGGGGAGTTGCAGAAACAGAACAGAGCCTTGGTGCATCTTTATGAATCTGTGGATTTTTCGAGCTTTTATACTGACGGAAGGCACTTCATTCCGGGAGATATGCAGATAAAAGCAACCTACATAAAGGATTTGGAATATTATCTGGCGAGAAACAATTATCAAATGCATGAGTTGCTCAATATCTATTTAGATGCTC
The DNA here is from genome assembly GCA_045538995.1 of Acetatifactor sp. Classification (GTDB taxonomy): domain Bacteria; phylum Bacillota; class Clostridia; order Lachnospirales; family Lachnospiraceae; genus Acetatifactor. Next base: position 42,315 of record JAZQEK010000112.1, read on the forward strand.
CGACAGAGAAGGGAATCCCGGAGGGCTATGAAAGAGTGATTACAGAGGCAGCAGAGGCATGGCTGGAACCCATGGTGACCGGTTATGGTGAAACCAGTCCTTCGAAAAATTATATGTGCAGCTCAGATGCTTCCTACGAGAGCTTGATAGAGCTAAAAGAGTTTCTGCAGTTGCAGACGCCGAAGGTGAGTGGCTCAGATGGTATGGCAGAGAGCTTCTTTCGCATAGAACTGACCAACATGATGAAGATGACTTTGAAGGGCGGTCGGGAGGTTGCCTTTCTGTCTGCCACTGTATATGACGTGTGGGAGCAGTATGGAGGATGGATGATAATCCTAGCAGCTATTCTGTTGTTGGTAGGTGTTTTGGTGGCATTTCTGTTGGCAAAGGTCTCTTACACACGCTTGAAGGCACAGTATGATGTAGAGGATTATCGTAGAAATCTCATGAATACCATGGCGCATGATTTGAAGAGCCCGCTTATGTCTATTTCCGGTTATGCAGAAAACCTGCGGGATAATCTGCATACGGAGAAACAGGAGTATTATTCGGGAGCGATTTTGAATAATGTGCAGTATATGAATGGTATTATTGAGGCTGTGTTGAGTTTGTCCAAGTCTGAGAGTGGGAATGTGGTATTAAAAAGAGAAGCATTTGATGTATCAGAAAAAATGCAGGAGTTGGTAAAGACCGAAGAAAGCAGGCTGCAGGAGAGGGGATTGAAGGTGGAGCTTGCAGGTGAGCTTACCATAGAGGCTGATAAGGTGCTATTTGAGCAGGTGTTGCATAATTTATTGGAGAATGCTGTGAAATATGCTTCAAATAATGGTGTTATTCGTGTTATGATAGGAGCAGAGCAGATAAGCTTTCAGAATTCCTGCGAGACAGATTTGCGTGCAGTGGCAGATACTCTGTGTGAGCCTTTTGTGGTAGGAGATGTAAACAGAGGCGGACGTAAGGGCAGTGGTTTGGGACTGGCTATTGTAAGGAATATTTGTCAGATGCATGGATTTGAGTTGCAGATTATTTGTGAGGAAGGATGCTTTGAGGCGAGGATTATGATTTAGCTTCATTTGTCTCAGGATACAGAGAAGAATTTGCTGAAGAAAAACGTGTGTGAGGAAAGCATTGCTATTTGGGGGCAGACGGAAGACGATTGACAGGAGAGAATAACCATGAGATACATCAAGCCTGATTATTATGAGGATTTTCGCTGTGTGGCGGGGACTTGTCCGGATACCTGCTGTGCAGGCTGGCAGATAATGATTGATGAGGATTCCTTGGAGTATTATGGAGAGGTGCAGGGAGCATTCGGGAAACGACTTCGAAATTCCATCGATTGGCAGGAGGGAGCCTTTTATCAATGCAACAGGAGGTGTGCCTTCTTAAATGAAGAGGATTTGTGTGATATTTATACGACACTGGGAGAGGAGGCACTGTGCCATACCTGTAAAAACTATCCCAGACATGTAGAGGAGTATGAGGGACTGCGGGAGCTGTCCCTATCTCTGTCCTGTCCCATAGCGGCGAGGATGATACTGGAACAGGATGTATTTCCGGTGTTTGATGAGTACGAAGATGATGCAGAGGAAGAATTGGCAGAGGAATTCGAGGATTTCGATGTTTTGCTGTTTACTCAGTTGGAGGATGCCAGAGCGATTGTGATGAAGCATTTGCAGAAGGCGGAAGGAAAGCTGGAGGAGAAAATGTGTCTCTATTTGCAGTTTGCACGGGAAATGCAGGAATGTATTGATAGGGAGGAGTATTTCGCTATCGATGAGGTCGTACGACGTTATGAGGAGGATGGCTTCGGACAAATTGACATGGATTTCGTGAAGTTGGAACGCTATAGTCATAGAAAAGCACTCTATGGACATATATATGAATTGGAGAGACTGCGGGAGGAGTGGACGGAGGTTCTGAAAGCAGTAGAAAAGAAGCTGTATGCAGGTACAGAAGCGGATTACCGACAGCAGGTGCAAGCTTTGGAAGGCTTTTTACAACAGGATGAATCTGCCGGAGTGTTGTGGGAGCAGATAGGAGTACGATTGTTTGTGTTCTTTTTGTATACTTATTTTTGTGGTGCTGTGTATGATGACATGATATATAGCAAGATGGCTTTGGCAGTAGAGTCGGTTCGTTTCATACGGGAACTGTATCTGACCAGATGGCTGGAACAGGACACCTTGACTATGGAGGATTATGTAGAGCTGGCATATCGCTATGCCAGAGAGATTGAGCATTCTGATCAAAATCTGAATGAACTGGAAGAAGTTTTTGGTGAAAGTGTGTAGTCCTAAAAATAGGATGCGAGATATTGGAAAAAAATGTAAAAAAATATAAAAAGAGAGCTTGACAGAAGAGAATTTCGGTGTTAATCTTTATTTGGTTAGACGAGACTAATTATTGTTTCATATTTAGGAGGCTAACATGAATTTGACAGAAGCACAAATTGGTGAAGAATATATTATCAAGGCGATAGAAACAGATG
>JAZQEK010000113.1:0-1775 GCA_045538995.1 Acetatifactor sp.
AGCCAGCTCATAATTTCAAGCATTTTTCTTTCCCACTGAATAGAACTTTCTCTCTCCTCATCTGTCATCTCGTGTTCCATAGTGGTATCAATCTCGTTATACCCGAATATGTAACCTCCTGCATTCCAGATAGAAAAATTGCTGTCCGGTCCTTCCGTTACCTTATCGCCTCGTGCTTCCACCAAAGCATCGTGGCGTCTCTTATACTCTTCCTCTGCCTCTGGCACCAACTTGGTGACAAATACTCTGTGCCTGATTAATTCTTTACTCTCTCTAACAATACCAAAATCATGGTACATAAGACGCATGTTCTCAAATGGCACTGAAATCCAGGTATAGATGTGGCTACACTGAGCTTCCCACTGAGCCACTTTCTTCTTATCTTCTTCTGTAAATGCAAAGTTGTCATCCGTCTCATAATAGCCGAATACAATGTCCTCTACACTCCACACGCTAAAATTTGTCATGGCGTGTTCATCCAAAAACGCCGTTAACTCCGGCCATATCTTACCCAAATTTCTTCTGAAATCAGCGGTTTTTCCTTTGTTTATTCTCATTGCAAATGTGTGTCGTTTCATGATTGTCAGCCTCTAATTTTTCTTTTTTAGTAATGCTTCTAGTTCAGAATTTCTCTTACGTACTGCTTCAAGTTGTTTGATTAATTCCGCATGGTCTTTGGTTAGTTCCGCATGGTCTTTGGATAGTTCTGCGTGGTCTTTGGATAGTTCTGCGTGGTCTTTGGATAGTTCCGCATATTTCTCTCTGACTTCATCGCGTCCCTCTTCTCTTATCGCTTCTTCATACATCTTCTTATCAAACGTTGTCAAAAACATATCCACCACCTCCGCTCGGTGTTTTTCCAAAACATCCTTCAAAATTCCTTTTTCAATGCATTCATTCACAACATATGTAACTGCTTCTTTCTGTTGGAAGCCCTTTCCCAAATAGTCTCTCTGCTTTTGTTTATTGGGTATTAAGCATTGAGATTTCATTGTTGCCAAACGGCGAGATAATCGATGTGATTATTTATTAGATATTAGAAATATTAATGCTTTTAAGTAGTATAGCATAGTTGTATCCGGAATACTACCACAATTCGCAAAAAGCCCCGTAAAAAATGGGCCTTTTTGAAAAGCCCATTTTTGTGGAAATTTACTATAAGTTTACTCATTATACCCAAACACGGTCTCCGCCATCACCTGTGCATACACTCTTCCCATAAAGTCATTAGGATGATTGATATTATTCCCCGTCACATCCCGGAATCTCTTTGTCTCCAAAACAGCCTTACTCATACTGGTCATAGGCACAACCGCACACCCCATACCTTTTTCGTTTAGCTCATCTGCCAAGGTACGCATCTCAGCTTCAAACATCTCCTGATTACCGTACCAGCCATTGGTAGCATCCGGGTTTGGTACCATGGTAGAAACCAAGGCCACGTTCATTTCTGGTGCATGCTCCTGTACTCGCTTTATGATTCCTTCTGTATACTGCACAAACTTAGAAGATGCCAACGAAGGGTTATTCATACCAAACGCTACGGTGAACAAATCACAGCCATATTGACTCACAAAAGCATTCACACGTTCCTCCGCGTTCTGATAGCCCTGTTCCACTGTCCATCCGCCTACAGACGGATTATAATAGGTAATGGTTCCGTTAGTTCCAAAGACAGTATCCTCAGCCGGTACCGGCGCCTCCGTAAATTCATCCCGAACATACTTCACTGTATAGCCATACTGTTTGGCAATGTACTGTGTAAATAACTGAGA
>JAZQEK010000114.1:0-4225 GCA_045538995.1 Acetatifactor sp.
TTGCTGTGCTTGACAATTCGAAATTATAAAGGGTATTTCCTGACTGGTCATATTTGACTAATATCTCATTTCCATCTGCATCCAATACCTTGAATGCCAGCTTGTTGCTGTGCTCTGTTGTCGCAAAGGTTACCGCATTACAGTTTGTTAAATCTATTGCCTCCGGCAACTTAAAACGAATTTCTCCCTTGTTTTCACTGAACACCAGCTTCAGCTGATTAGTGGTGGTTGCTTCTTTATCTGCACTTGACCATTCCACTCCAAGCTCAGTTGCCTGATAAGAAATATCCTCGCCTACGATTCCGGTGGGAGTAATGTTAGCAGTTGCTTCAGCAACCTCTTCCTCAACATTAAATGTTACACTGCTAAATTGGAAATTTTTAGGTGCCACATCACCAGACAACATAATACCAAAACCTAAAACTCCTGCTGTTCTGTCAGCATCTGTCAACTCATAAGTATTAGTCCAATACTTTGTATCACTCGGATTACTCCAACCGTTTGTATTCGTATACAATTTAAATCCAAACTGTTCTACATCTGTAGTATTATTTAAAACAACACTTTGCAATTTGCTAGAATCAATATCTTCTGGAAGAACATATTTCAACTCCGCATAATTCTGATTATAGGTAACACTTAATGCCCCTTCACCAGAAATACTCATAGTTCTTTTATTTGTCAATTCATTGAACGTATAAGTTTTTGTTTCTGTTTCACCTGTAAAGGTAATACCTGTAATCGTATACTGTCTAGGTGCGGTATATGATGCACTACTATCATTATTAGAAATAACAACATACATACCGCTTATATCTTCGGACACTGTTACTTCATTTGTCCACGCCTGTGTAAGCAAACTTCCATCTGCCTTAAATACCTTCATCATTTGATAATAATTATTGTTTGTATTCAAGGTAATCGTTGTTACATCACTTGGAATATCATCAGGCACATAATACCAAGCTTCTGCTCCATTTCTATAAAAAGAAATGTTCATTGAGCCGTCTGTAGATATCGACTCAGCGTAATCATAATTTGCCAATTGATTAAAATTATATGTCTTGGCACTTGTTTCGCTAACTACATCTTCCGCTTGTACTTCTGCCATCGGTGCATACTGTATACTTCCCAGTACCATCGCCAGCGATAAGACCATCGTCAGCCATTTCTTAATCTTCCTTTTCATAATTTTCTACCCCCGAATGGTATATTTTTACCTCTATATTTTATCGTAGTTTCGTCCAGCACTTCTTGCCAATTCTTGCTCTGAGCTTCTCAAATATTGCTATTTTTGAAGGTTTTATTTTTCACCAGCCTCTTTTTATTTTTCTTGCTGTATTTTTTAGAGATTTGATACATGTTTTTTTTTACATTTTGCAATAAAAAACTCTCCGTTCTATAGCCACCAGCTACGAAACAGAGAGCATTCTCAAACTTTGCTATTTTGTAGTACTTCCGAAACCACCATTTCTTATTCCCTGAGCATCATCATCCACAGTCACTCCATACTCCAGGAAAATTCCTTGAATAAAGCCCATTCCGGCGGATATTTCCACGGTTTTTCCTTCGTTGGAATCATTGGTTATCTTCGCCATGATATGTCCTTCATTGTCTGAATAGAAATAATCGCTGTCGATGATACCTACTGTATTGTTCAGCTGCAAACGATATTTAAAGCCTAAACCGCTTCGGGGATACAGCTTCAACACCCAGTCCTCCTCCATCTCTACACGGATACCGGTAGGCACCTTAACGGTAGAACCCGGCTCCATAGAAAAAGCAAAAGGTGAGAAGAAATCGTATCCGGCACTTCCTTTTGTCGCCCGCTTGGGAAGTTCAACCGATTCATAAATATCCTTAATATCTTCCTCTGAATATTCCGGGAACTCATCCTTCACTGCTCCCATAAACTGCTCTAAGCTTACCTTATGAAACTTTGCAATTCTCTTCATTCTCCAGTTCTCCTTCCACACCTCATCATTCCACTCTTCCCGGCTTATGACAGGTAGCATCTTTTTCCCCTCATCTGCAGATACACCTACGCATAGTCTCCACAGTGTAACACCGGCACAGACGGATCCGTATTCTCCGGTGAAAGGGTTTTGCGCACATTAATCACTCTCTGATTTTTGCTTCCCTTCCAAAGTAGCTTCACATCTCTCTGCTCCAGTACGAACTCACCATCCACTACTACATCCACATACTGCATCATGGGATAATACATGATATTCTCCCAAACATCTCCGGTATACAGCCAAATAGTCTTCTTCGGAAACTTCTCCTTGATTTCAGCCATAAGACCTCTTACTGCCAAACGATTGGCAGGATGTAACGGATCCCCACCGGAAAATGTAATTCCCGATATGTAATCCTTCTCCAACTGTTCGAATATCTCTGCCTTAGCAGCATCATCAAACAACAGGCCACCGTCAGGATCCCAAGTAATCGGGTTCTGACAGCCATCACAACAATGCGTACAGCCTGCTACCCAAAGTACCACTCGCAGCCCATCCCCATTCAACATATCATCCTTTGTTATATTATGATACCTCATATCCTCTTACATGCTCTTCCTTTCCGCTATTTCTGCCATCTTGGCATCATTCAATCGGGTGTCCCCATGCACTCTTGAATAGGACAAATATCCATTCATACGGTCTATCTTGGTCAGGTTACGACTGCCGCACTTAGGGCACTCGTCCATTTCCAACTCCTGATGTCCGCAGTCATCGCAATATGCCAGTGACAAATTCACACCCTCATAAAAGCCCATATCCATGGCACGACGGATTAAAGTTTTTACTGCTTCGATATTATAATCAATAGGGTACTTCACATACTGTATCTTACCACCATTGCTCAAATTCCAGAAACGGTCTTCCAGATTCTGCTTCTCAATAGGAGTAATATCCTCTGAAACATGACAATGGAAGCTGTTGCTTACATATTCTCTGTCAGATACGCCCTCGATAATACCATACTTCTTACGGAACTGCTTTACCTGCAAACCACAAAGGTTTTCAGCTGGAGTTCCATAAATTGCATACAGATTACCGTCTTCTTCCTTAAACTCATTTACCTTTGCATTGATATGCTCCAATACCTCTACTGCAAACTGTCCGTCCTCTACCAATGACTTGCCATTATAAAGCTCCTGCAACTCATTCAAAGCAGTAATACCAAAGCTTGCGGTAGCAGCCTTCAACAGTGGCTTAATCTTGTCTGTCAGCTTTAGATTACCGCCCAGGAAACCACCCTCACAATATGCCAAAGGATTGGTGGATGCACGCATTTCACCCAGATATGCATAGGTTCTGATGTGAAGCTGGCGGATTAAGTTCAAATAGTAATCCAGCACCTCATAGAAGTCCTTGCTTTCCTTTCTGGACTTTGCCAAAATCATGGGCAAATGCAGAGAAACTGCACCAATATTGAAACGTCCTACGAAAATCGGACTATCATTCTCATCTGCCGGATGCATACCGCCTCTGCGATACCACGGGGACAAGAATGCTCTGCAACCCATGGGGGAGATGATTTCTCCATACTGCTTGTAAATACTAGCTACATAGCCCTTTCCGGTGAGGCTCAGCCAGTCGGGATACATGGTCTTTGCAGAACACTGTACGCCCGCTTCGAATACATCCTCCAACGGCTTACCCGGTCCATGCAAATTCTCATCATACAAAAATACAATCTTAGGGAACAAAACAGGCTTTTTACAGCCTTTTTTGCCTTGCCCTTCTCTTCGTACTTTAAGCATTGATATGGTTGCTAGGCGAGCAAATCGTCCAGTTCCAGTTCCTGCTGTTACCGTGATAAAAGGATAATCTCCTCTGCTGCTTGCCAAAGTGTTAAACTTGTATTCCCAGCCTTGGAATCCCTGCTCGAATTCTCGTACAATATCTTTATACGCTTCCTCCTTGGCTACTTCTTGTGAAATACCAAGTCTTAAATATTTGGCTAAATATTTATCATAGGATATCTGTGCGTATGGCTCTAAAACCAAATCCACACTTGGCACGGTAAAGCCACCATATTGCTGTCCAGCAGCACTTAATATGATGTCACCCATAACGTCAAAGGCAACATCCAAAGATTTCGGTTCATTGTACCATATGTTGCCCATTTCAAAGCCACCTTTAAGTACGTTTTGAATGTCAAAAAGGCAACAATTCATGGTATCGCGTCTAGAGGACATATCATGTACATAGATATATCC
>JAZQEK010000115.1:0-51348 GCA_045538995.1 Acetatifactor sp.
TTCCATTATCCTCCTGCCTACACATCCAAGGCTTTTCCAAACTGTGTTTCGTAAAGCTCCGTATATATTCCACCCGCCTTTACAAGTTCGGAATGCACACCTCTCTCTGCAATCTTACCATCCTTAATTACCAATATCTCATCCGCAGCTAAAATAGTTGAAAGGCGATGTGCAATAAGAATACTGGTTCTGGAATGAATAATAGGATCTATCGCTTCCTGAATCTTGTTCTCAGAAATTGAATCAAGTGCAGACGTTGCCTCATCAAAAATGAACAATGCAGGATTCTTCAAAAGAATACGTGCAATGGATATGCGCTGCTTTTCGCCTCCTGATAATTTCAGCCCTCTGTTACCAACCATGGTATCCAGACCATTCTCCTGACTTTCCACAAAATCATAGATATTGGCTTTCTTACACGCTTCTATCAATTCAACCTCTGTAGCATCCGGCTTTGCATACAGTAAATTCTCACGAATTGTTCCATTGAACAGATATGTTTCCTGACTGACAATACCGATATTTTCCCTTAGGAATTCCAAATCAAGCTTTCTTACATCTACTCCGTCAAAGGTAACCTGACCTGCACATACATCATACAAGCGCGGTATCAGATTTATTATTGTACTCTTGCCCGACCCGGATGGTCCTACAATCGCTATACTGTTTCCGCTTTTCAATTCAAAGCTTATATCCTTAAGAATTTGTCTTTCAGGTGTATACGAAAACTCAACATTTCTGAATTCTACATTTCCTTCGGCATGTTCCGGAACAATTGCATTCTCTGCATTTTTAATCTCCACCGGCATGTCAAAGTATTCAAAAATCCTTGTGAATAGTGCCATGGAACGAATCCACTCAACCTGAATATTGAGTAATGAATTTACCGGTCCATACATTCTTCCAAGAAGTGCAACAAGCACTGTAATATCACCAACTGAAAGTGACGAATTATACTTCATCATAAGAATTCCGCCCACAAGATATAGCAACATCGGGCCTTCACTCGAAAAGGTATTTTTTACTACTCTGAACCATCTGCCCGCCATGCTTTCTCTGATATTCAATTTTATCATCTGAGCATTCACCTTTTCATATCGGTTATACTCATACTCCTCTTTACCGAACAGCTTTACCAGAAGCTGACCGCTTACAGACAGAGTTTCATTTAGAATACCATTGATTTCATCATTACATTCCTGAGCCTCTCTAGTGAGCGTCCAACGTGTTTTTCCGGCCCACCTGGTTGGAATTGTAAACAAAGGAATTACAAGAACTCCAACCGTCGCCAGTATCCAGTTTTCCTGATACATAATCACCACTGCACAGATTAATGTAATAGAGTTCGAAAGAATCGATGTAAAGGTACTTGTGATAACACGCTCCACTCCTGAGATATCACTGGTCATACGGGTGATAATATCTCCCTGATTGTTAGAGGTAAAAAAGCTCTGAGACATTTTCTGCAGATGCCGATACATCTTGTTACGCATATCATATGTAATATGCTGTGCTATCCAATTATTCAAATAGCTCTCCGCTACTCGTATCAGATTCGCCCCCAAAGTCACTCCCAAGGACGTCACAATAAGTATGATAAGCATCTTCATATCCTGCCCTATCAAACCCTCGTCAATAATACGTCCGGTCAAAACGGATGGCAACAAACTAAATGCGGATGAAATCAGTATACATACCAGCACGATAGCCATCTGCTTCCAGTATGGCACTAAATAAGAAAAAATTCTTTTCAATAAAGGTAATGTTACTTTTGGCTTATTCGCCTTTTCTTCTTCTGTTAAATAGCCCCTTCCCATAGGGCCTCCCATTGGTGGCATAATGTTTTCCCCTTTCGTGTTTTCACATTTTTTATCAATTTAGTATTTACAAATAAAACCTTTTACATATATTATAATAATAAGGGGGAGCAAATTTGTAAAGGAGGGAAAAGCATGATAAACATTCTGATTTCACTTGTTATCGGTGGTGTTTGCGGATGCCTCGCCGGATATATCATGAAGAGCGGTCACAGCCTTCTCGTTAATATTATCCTTGGCTTGGTTGGTGGTGTTATCGGCGGATTTATTTTCAATCTGCTTGGCTTGTCCATCAATGGTATCCTCGGAAGCATCATCAGCGGTGTAGTTGGTTCCTGCATCGTTATCTTCCTTGTCAGATTGATAAAGAAGTAAGACATAGGAAAAGGGCTGCCTTCTCGACAGCCCTTTCATTCTTACTGAACTACTACTGCAGTACCGCTGGCAGTAACCATCAGCATACCGTTATCTGCCCCCAATACTTCATAATCAATATCCACACCTACGATAGCATTCGCCCCCATCTGGGTTGCTCTCTGATGCATTTCCTGCATCGCCTGATTTCTGGCATTCACCAGCTCTTCCTCATAAGCACCACTACGTCCTCCAAAAAAATTGGATATTCCTGCCGCAAAATCTCTCACTACATTTACGCCGGATATCACTTCTCCGAAAGCAATACCCTTGTATTCTACGATGTTATGTCCTTCCACGGAAGGTGTTGTTGTTATAATCATATCTCTCATCCTCCTCATAAGAAAATCAACTTCTTGATATTAGTATACATGCTTCGCCTTCCTGTATCTATACCAAAAAGTGCATATTAAGAGCGGTTAACGTGCAAATTTAATTTTACCAAATTTTGATTTGCCCTTTTTACTTCCCGGAAATACATCACGTAATATATTGCAGCCCCCACTACATAAGGAACTGTTACAGAAATAAACATATCCTTATATGCGGTAGCAGCCAACTCCAAAAAACTACCTCCCACATAGATTCCCAACATAGTGCAACCAATTACTACGAGATATTGCAGGATTATCACAAATAATAACGGAATGCTTTCCAAAAACTGATGCAGGGACAGTACAAAAGTAGCAAAACAAGCCACCAGAAACATCACAATCAAATTGATACCATAATTTGTGTCATTGGAACCCTTTGTAAGCTCCAATAAAACCTTACAGAGCACCATTATAGTATAAACCACGCAAACCGTTGGGAAAAAATTTCTCCTTGTAATCATGCCTCTGATACCTTCCTTTCTAAATAATCATAAAAGGAATTTTTATATCCCCGATTGAGTACTATCTGCTCCCCATTATCCAGCAGAATGTTTACACGCATATTCATCTGGGCTTTCAGTTCTGCAATATGATAAATATTTACCAACATGGACTTGCTGATTCGCACAAATCCGGTGCTATCATATTTTTCCAGAAATTCCTGCAGACCGTAATCCACACGCCACACATGGTTCTTCAAATAAGCATAGGTCTTTCGGTCTACGATCTCCAAATACAGTATTTCTCCGGGAGAAACCCTATGCTCCCTCTGGGTTTCTTCATCATAACCTAAAATAGTGCCTTCAAAAGCCTCCAAATACTCTTTTACCGTTTTGGTGGCCTCATCCACCTGATCATAATACAAGTCCACATGATTTTCCTTTAAATCTGGTACCTTGTAGATATTTATTTTCAAACGAATACCTCTTTTCTTTCCCCCTATAGGATAAATGCCAGTGCTAATACAATATAAGTTTTCTTAAAATCCCTCTCCAACAAACAATAGACTGCTCCAAACAAAAAACCTATCAGCATACCACCCAAACCAATCCATAGAGAACCTTTTGTAATCCAGTGAGCCAACCCCCAGGTAAGTCCTACAAGAATGCCTCCATAGGGAAAATTCTTTTTTTGAAAACAATGCTCCAAAGCATGCTGTCCAAAGATAATAATCAGAGTAAACAATAGTACTTCGCACAAGTAATAAATATGTTGAAAGGTAAATTTTAACACTCCCAGTGCCTGAAATTCATGAATCACCTTCAACGAGCCTACATCAAGAAAGTTAATTACCACCATAGCTCCTACTAATATTACACTGGCTGCAATACCCACCATAGTCCATCTTTTGCTCTCTCCTACCAAGGAAAAACCTAACTCTTTCATCGCACTTTTCACTACCAGCCTCGCTATGAATAGCCATGTAATACAGGTTATCGCCCAATGAATGAGGTTTTCTGCCGTTGTAAACTCAGCAATACTATGTCCATATATCCATGGCTCCAGCACAAATGCATAAATCACTTCCACACCCAAACCGGCAAAAATCCACATTGCATGTAGGAAGTACCGACCTCCAATGTTTCTCTTTTTGTTGTTCTGCTCCGACATATTTGCTACCATCCTTTTTGTATTTATAAAAGGACTTTATCAGAAAATCTTCTATTTGAAAAAGAAATATGTCTATGTTGCAAAACAGGTGCTTAAGTTGCAGGTTTTCTCCCTATTTCTAAAGTGCTAATAACCTTTTCATATCATCTACAACTCCGGCCCGGTAGCAAATCCTGCTTCCATGGTAATTTCTCTCCTACCCGCTAAAAGTCATCAATCTCCCAAAAAGTAATGATGATGAGTAAAATCAATTTCTGAAAAAACTATTTCAGGATCTTTTTTAATCTTTTCAAGTGCCTCATCGTCATACTTGATTGTGATAATATCACTTTTATCTGTTCGATAAATATAACTCTTGCATCCTTGTTTCATTAACTCATCTACATGAGAAATCAAAAAAGCCATCATATATATTTTCTCTATACGTTTCTCACCAATCGGTGATTCGCCATATCGAATGCAATTGAAACAAATCATAGGAAGCATGCTGCCAATACGCCCCCACTTTTTTGCGTATTGTAAGAGTTTTGTTTCATTTGCTTTCTCAAATTGATAGGATGGTTGTTTTGCATCATAAGTAAAAGTTTTTACAGATACCGCATATTGTTCATTTTCATCACTGGGGTTATCAGAATCAATTAGCACAAGATCTGCACCAACAGAATCAACATGATATCCTCGTATTTTATGATTTTTACCCAGATGCCAAAGTGCTAAATACTCGCCAAAAGTTCCTTGCTGTTTGCTCCAATGCTCAGACGAAAGCTGCTGCTGAGTTATTTTCGGATTCAAGTTATACGAATTTGCAATTTGATGGTCATTAATTTCCATTTGAAACCATGTAACTCGTTCATCTTCGCATAAAGCATGAAGTGTAGCTTCATCCCTATCCCCAAAACGCAAGCTAAAACCAACATCAACATTTCCACTCTTATCTTCCTTTTCCTCGTGTGTCCAAACATAGCTTGTTTTATCACGCATATCTTCTAAATCATCCAAACCTATTAAAAATAAGTATGCACTATTATTTCCACGAGTTTTGTTTTTTCGTTGAAATACCACAACAAAAGCCACCAATGGTTCCATATCCATATCATTCGCAAATTCTCGCAAATACTGTGCATCCTTATTTCGAAATAGCGTAAACGAACGGCTCTCCGGAAATACTTTATCTCCCTCCCATTTTTCATTCATTTTTCGTGTTTTAACAGAGATGGCATATCTTCTTTTTGTTTCTCTATCGATTGCCATAATATCTGCACCAACATAATCTACATATTCAACGTCCCAACCAAGATAATGATATAAGTGAAACATGGTCAATCTTTCTCCAAAATTCTGTGCAATTTTACTTACATTGTCTTTCTCTATATTGATCAACTTATAATCCATCCTCCCTACTCATCTACTTCATCAAAGGTTTTCTATATATAGCCACTCCTAACACTCTAGCTTCAAACAATGCCTATATAGCATTATTATACCATCAATTTTCTTGTCTGTCTCATGATTTTGATAGCTCTCCCTCCAGTCCTCACCCGCACTAGGCAGTTGAATTGCCCATTAATCATATGCTATAATCAGGATAATGAAGGTACTTCATGTACCCTACATACAAAAGAAACGAGGTATCCCAATGAAAGAGAAGTTTTTCCCCTTAAGAATTGCTCTATATGTGTGTGTTTCATTACTGGTTTTGACTACCATTTGTGCATTGGATGACGCATTCCACATATTGGATTGTATTACTCATACTTTGAGCATTCTTTTTGCTGACATTTGTCCTAATATTCAGTTGATGATACCCGACAACTATAGCAGCTTTGATATACTGCTGAGCCAGATTTCCAATACCTTTATCGTGCTGTCCCTGACGGCAGTACTGTCTACTAATGTGGGCTATGTTTACTGGATTGATATTAAGGATCACAAACTGGTAGAGCCTCTGTTTAGTTGCTTTATCGCCATTATGACTTACCTGCTGACCGATCTGTGTTTCTCTGTAATCGTGTACCTACTGAACAAGCCGGATAGCCTCTTTTTATCATTCCTGGTGTCAATTATCTTACTGATTTGGCTTTCTTACAAAATGATTAGCGTTTACTTCGGCAGAAACCGAATGAAACAAAAATTACTCCTTACCTATTTACAGGATAAATGGACCGTTGATTTAGCCGTACTGTGCAAAAACAATTCCTCTTCTACCGAAGCTTACCGTGATAATCTTCGCAGGGTATATCCCACCGGCGAAATTCTTCAGAAATTTGACCGATTCCGCACACGTTGGTTCAAGCTTCCCGATGCCAAAAAGGAAAAAATGGCTGCACAAAGTAAGGACCGGCTACTTACCTACGAGAACGCTATTTATGAAAATACTATTCGTGCATTAAGCGAAAACAATAAACAGATTATGGATGAAAACATCCGACTGATTGCCCCCATGGACCGCAAAAAAACCGTTTTGCGCCTCCTTTCAGAAATCGATACACAGAATCCCTGTTATGCAGCAGACCTGCTTTATTCCTTATATACTACCGGGAACTACAGCCCCAACACAGAGGATTTAACCATTTATGCTCAAACACTAACGGAACGCCTGCTTCATGAAAAGACAGATTCAGAAAGTCTGTTCCACATGGCCATGCTTTTAGGTTCCCTGAATGATGGAAATAATTTCATGGAGGAACTGAATACCCTATGCAAAGAAGCTGCTCAATACAGTGACGACGAACTGGAAAAGCAAATCCGTTCCAGAATCATCCCACTGTATAGCCAACATTTTAACCCGGGCTGTTACAAATTCATAGATAAACTCTATCATGCTTATGTCCAAAAGGATAGTATTACTTTTCACTATTACCTGAATCTGATTGAATGGATTCGAAGCAAGCTGGAGCAGACCATTAATACCACAAGCTCTGCCCTGCGAACCAAGACATCGGCTTTTCAGCTTGCTATCCGTACCGTAGATTTTTTGGATGAAAATGAAGCTGCTCTTATTAACAAAATGCTGTCAGACAAAAGCTGCGATACTTTTTTGACAGAGCTTGATAAAAAGCTCCTGACAGAAAAAATAGTGTTCATGAACATTTATATTTTGGTGAATGTGGAGCCTTCCTCTGAAAACTCTACCGAAAGCATTGCCGAAAAACAAAACAACTACGAAATCCTAAAGAGCGTACTTGGGGAACGAAACCCCGCTACCCAAAAAGCCAAAACCCGCTTAGCAATCGCATACAATTCCTGTAATGATTACGTATCTACCTTGAAACTGTTAGGAAGCGACAACGGTACCGCCAACCTTTCTACTGAAAATGACACGGAAGCCCTGCTTGCAAGTGTGATTAAAGCATATGCTTTGATTCAAAGCGGCTATCAAAGAAAGGCTTTATCCATCGTAGAAGAAATATATGAGAAGCTGAACCTTTCTACTATGGATGTAACTGCAGATGCAGAAAGTCTGCTATTAAAAAATATCAGTGATGTGTTCTTTTTTGCTAAGAACTATGAAATTTGTTATAAAATAGATAAACATATATATGATATTCTAATCCAAAAAGACCCAAACAAAGAAGAAGAACCCACATTGGATGCCTTTTTCCGTTATGTTACCACTTGTTCCTCTCGGAATAGCTTCCTTGCCGGATTATCTTCTGCCGAACAGCCCTCAGACTTTGTTTCGAAAGAAGCTGAAATCCTGCTTTTGAAACAAGAGGCATACGAAAAGTACCGTGACAAACTAGGCGAAGAACATCCTAAAACCCTGAAAGCAAGAGGAAATTGGTTTATCTCCCGAAAGAAGCATCTTTCTACAGAAGAGACATTGGTTGAGTACAATGCTATTTATGAGCTTCGCCAAAAAGTGTTGGGAACAAATCATCCCTCCACCCTATACATCCTTAGTGCACGCTGTGATTTCTTGTCTTCTCAGGATACTTATGACAATTCATCCATCCTAAGCGATAGAAAACAAATTTATCAGGGCTATCTCAACCGTCTGGGAGACAAACACCCGAACACCTTGCTTGCATTGTTGGATTTGAGTTTGGAATATGAAAAACAGGGGAATCAGAAATCCTCTGATGAATTACTGGAAACACTTACGGAAAGTCTTCAGCAATTGGCAGATAGGAATAACCATACCATTCTGTCTGTAATGCGCAAGACAGCCAACATCTACAAAGAACGTACGGATTACGAAACTGCATTGAACTTGTATCAGGAGATTTATTTCAAGCAGATGGATTTAAAGGGTGAGGATGACCGCGACACTATCGATATCCTGAATCATATTTCTGAAATATACACTGCTTTGGGAAGAAAAGACGAAGTAATCAAGTGCAACATAAATATCTACCAGAAGTACATTAGTACATACTTCAAACTGTACCGAACCGCCCGAAATAACGGCAAGTATGGGGATGCTGCGCGATATCGTAATCTGTCCGCATTGTACCGGGTAAAGAAGTATACCGTGGAAAACAATATCTCTTCGGAAAAAGGGCATCAGGTAATCCAGGATTTCTTTCAGAAACGGATTGACCCTGAGGCACCATTGAATCCTGAATTATTGAGAGATTATATTGATTTTGGAATTTATTTTCTTTGTGAAGAAAAGCTTTCTGAAGCAGAAAAATACTTAAGAAAAGCATATCAATACTGTCAAAGTATGCCGGAACAAGAGGCTGAAGAGTTGCAATTCCTTCGTTCCAGACTGGAATACATTGATGAGCAGGAAACAGAGGCCTTCTCCGATGAAGAAATAGACGCTCTGTTTCAACAATTGGAGGAACAACTGGCTTCCGAAGAATAACACAGCATTATCACTGATTCTGCCATGGCTTTTGTCATGGCAGAATTTACTTTCTTAACTTCAAAAGCTCCTCACGAGAGCCCGCTATGTAAGCATCATCCGGCACTAAATAAAACCTGTCCCTGCCCAATTTATCTCTGTTAAACTCCAACAGCAGATACCCTTTATACTCGTATATTTCTACCTTTTGGATGTCCTTCATTTCCTTGCCATCCTTGTAAAATTTCCCCTCCGATAGGAGGAAATCATGCTTCTTCTTTTGCCCCTGTAGGAAAACCTCTTCGTCGTATTTTTCAAACCAGAAGACCATCCTTGAGAACAGAAGCATCATGCCGGGGAAAATCCAGACTACAAGCAATATCCAAGGCTCTGTAAGGATTGCAACCAACGATAATAAAACTGCGGGGATAGCAGATAACCGAAAAGCCTTCATTAAGTTTTTATGATTATTCACTGCAATAGCCTTGCCATTATTATAACCTGTAAAATGAAGCATGGTACTACTCCTTCCACATAAATAATAAATATGCAAAAATAGAAAGCTCCCACCAAGGTGAGAGCCTGCCGATAGATTGCCAAATCTACCATAACTGAATTTACTTTACCGGTCAATCGCCAAACTGACCATATCTGTAGCCAAAATACTACACTATATTATATGAAAAATCAATCAAAAATACTCTTATTCGCTTTACTTTTTCATATATTCTATCTTTCCTTGCAAAGATTTAATAGTGTTTTCTTTTGCTCTAATTATACCTGATAAGCCTAGAACATTCAATAGTTTTCGGTCTATTTCCTGAATTTCTGTTTTTAGCATACAAACCTTATTGTTTACAATTCTTTCTTTTCCTACAGTCTTTATCTGTCCTAAATCTATATTTCCAATCAATTTTTTCTCAACCCCGTTCTCGTCCTTATATAAATAAGTTCCTTTTATCGGTATCTGAATATCCTGTATTGTCAAAGGGCTTGACGAAATAATGGCACATGTAAAGACTGGGGATTTAAAATTATACGCATCCGCTTGTAATACTACAACAGGACGAATTTTATTCTCTTCACTACCTACATTTTCTCCCAAATCAACGAAATATACTTCCCCCCTTTTTACTGTCCACTTTCTTTGATATTGCTTCCCAATAGAATAATAAATCTTTTGTGCACACCACTTATTAATACGCTGCGATTTTACCATTATCGCTTTTTCTTCAGGTGTCATGTAACTCATTTCCTTCCTGTTCTTTATAAGAAATCATTGCAAATTATTCTTTATCATAATCTGCCGTATCATTAGTATGAGCACAATCTATTTTGGTTGCCAGCTTTTCCATTTGAATTTTATAGGCTATTAATCGCAAAAGATATGGCGGAACACGACGCTTTCCCAACTCCCAGTCAGTTTCTGTCATATAAGGGATTTCAAAATACTCACAAAACTCTTTTCGATTCATCCCTGTACTTTCACGTAGCCTTTTTATTTCATCTTTCATTTCAACACCACCGATTTATGCATTGCATAAATAAAGTATAATTCTCCCTAGCTTAAATGTCAATCTTCACTTTGTTTTTATCTCAACTTTTTTCTTCCTGTTGCAGACGCACCGTTACATAATCCACTACCTCTGCCAGAATATAAAATACAGGATGCTCTCCTTCCCGAAAAGTCAACTCACCACAGCTCTTCGTTTGGATGAATTCCTCCAACAAAGCCCCTGTTAACTTCAGCTCCTCTTGCAGCTTCGGATTGCTCAAAATCTCCTTCTTGGATACCACACACTGCATCTGGCGGGAACAGTTCTTCACATCACTATTCAACAAATACTCTTGGTTTCCATTATATTTCACTTCATAACGATAATACTGGTCATAAAAATCATCCACCAAAAAATCTTCCTCTACCGTCCAGAATTGCTTAATAACAAGAGCCTTGAATTCTCCGCTTTTCTTTGCCGGAGCAGTATCCTTGTATACCTTTCCGTCCGCATCTGTCCAACAATAAGTTTTCGAAGGATTGTCATTCTTGTATTGTGAAGTAGTCATGGAAAAGAGTGCATACAGCTTCTTTTCTTGCCCGAATCCATACGTCTCCCGAAACCGCTTCGCCTCCTGAATAGTCGGACCTGCTGCCGCCCACAGACACTTTCCCTCACAGGCTATCTCTGCCAGCTTCTCTATCATAATCTCTTCAAAGGTCTGTGAGGAGCCTTCCCCCACATAATCCCCCATTTTGCCCACTATCAGATAATTTAATTGTCCTGTTTTCATCAATCCCTGTAAGCTTATAGGGTCTAATTTGGGTAGCCGCTCCATTTGATGAGTACTTATGCTCTGCCCCATGGCCTGCTCTGTTATCCCTGTTGAAGCAGCTTCCCTTTGGAAAATCAATTCATCCACTTTTTCCCTTGCAGCCGCTACTATTTTTTCATTCGACATTCCCAACCAGTCCTGCTTCAGCTTCAAACGAACCTGTACTGCACTACTGTATTCCTGTACTTCTCTGGAGCTTTTTCTGTGAAGCACCTTTTTCAACTGCTGCATAGCTTCTGCCAACTCAGCCTCGAGAGGTGTCATTTTATCGGTCAAATCCATCGTATTGTAGACCTGACTGACCTCATAGCCCCCGCTGACCTCCAATAACATCTTTGCGGCCTGATAATAAAGACTTTCATAATAGTCCAACAGAGAACCTTCCGAAACCGTTTGCAACAGCGCTATTCTATAGCTTTGTCCACCCTCATCAAAATCTTTTTGTAAATTCGCGTTATCATCCTTATTCACAAACAATGCTCGAACATGCTGAGTGGTTCGACTTTTCAGGTCTTTTGCCTGCCCTATATACACAGCTTTCGTGTCTCTATTGTATATCACATAAATCCCCGGCACACAGTCCAGTTTTTCCACGAACAATTTACTTTCCTGCATATGTTTACTCCTTCCACCACTCCTCCGGTATCTCCTCCCTGTCAATAATACAGGTTTCCTCTATAGCAAATAACTTCTGACAAACCTCAAACAGCTTTCTTGCATTACACAGAATACAGTCCGCCTCCCCGAATTTTACTTGCTTGGCAGCACCTAAGTCATAAAAAGCCTGCTTCATCTTGTCGAAATGGTCAGAAAAACTCCCTGTACCCAAGACACGATTATAATGACGATACATCTCCACCGTCTTCCGGCTGCCATCCGGCATCACAATATGCATCTGTGTAGGCTCATCCGTGAGACGATCCTTCACTCCCAAGGCTTCGTCCACACTATGAATAAAGGTATTCCTTCCATGGGTAACTCCCAGCAGCAATATCTTTGCATTTACTTCCCGCAATCGGTCCCAACAGCCTCCCGGCGGGCAGGGTGTCGTAGCATGTTCTTCGCCTTTTATGTAATCTGCGGCAGCCTTGCCATAGGCTGCTATGCTGTGGGTAGGATGCAGAGAACGGACAACCCCCTCTCTCATTCGAAAGATATTCGGAAGAATTCCTACACAAGCCGGTTCTGTAGCCGGATCAAAGGTATCATACCCTATCTTCATCTGCGCCCAGGTATGGGTAGGCATCATCAACAATCCTTCCTGAAAATACTCCATAAAGGCATCTACTACCGTATCCGCACCACCATCCACTTCCCCGATAGCCTTCATGGAAGAATGCACCATGATTGCTTCCTCACCGGACAGCCCCATCTTATTCAAATCGTTCTTTAACGCTTCCTTTGTATACATAGCTACTCCTTGTTTATCAATGATTTCTGGTTTCTATTATAGCCTATCCATACCGGCAACACAATTCTGAAAAAGAGGTTTATACCATTAATCCACCTCCTCCTTCCGGTTTTCGAAATAGCGTCCCGATTGAACTGCCGGTATATTGACTCTAGCCTACAGATTTCTTATACTTTTGGTAAGAAGCACCGCCATTGTATCAAGCGGTAACCAAAACAGTAGCTTACATAAAGGAGGACTTACCATGCCTTATCGTTACAACTGCTCTACCTGTACTACCCGCTGCGACGGAAAAAGCCTGATGAATTATCAATTTGGAAATGATGTGGAATATTCAGAACATTTTGAGCGATTGCTAATACAGCAAATATGCGACTACGGTCTTTTTGCAAAGAAGACGGAAAAGGATGGATATCCTGATGTGGAAGTGTATGAATACGAAGGTGGTCCCCTTCGCTGCTACATAGAAGTAAAGGCACAAAGACGCTCCTTTATGGCTGTCAGCCACTTGCTTCCTAACAGTGATTTGGTTCCTTCCGAAACCATGGCTCTGAACTTATCGGATTTGGTTCGTTATTTCCAGGTAGCACACAAGGAACCTGTACCGGTTTATATTTTGTGGGTATTGAGTGAACGCCCCTGCATCGTTCCTAATGGGCAGGTACAATACTATTACCAGCAAACTACCGTATTAGAACCTATCTACAACCGTTATCAGGATGCCCGCCGCTTCCGCAGAAAGAGTGGCAATGGTGATGTGGTAAATGGACAGCACAAGGGCGTGGTAGTCAATTATCACTTCAGCCTGAATGAACTCAAACCCTTTGACATAAGGGAAATCTAAAAAACAAGGTCAGTCCGTTTATGGGCTGACCTCTTTTAATTATTTCCCTCTACCCCACATAAAACTCCTCAAAGGTATCCAAACAGAAACATCCCAGCGGATACCCGAAAACAGCTCCGCAATCTATGGCGATATGATTATTGCCTCTCCAAATTTTCCCCTTTGAGGCCTCTTCAATATAACCGGTAGGAGTATGCCCCGTGACTACATATTTATCGTCAAAATATATCTCCTCATAATCCGGCTCACCCCAAAGGTAATCTTCCGCACCCCATTCCTCATAATCGCAAATCCTGTCCACCTCCGGGACCGTATGTGCCAGTAGGAAGCTGTTTCCATTCACTTCCAGTTCCTTCATCAACTTTGTATTCTTCAGTACCTCCAGGGCTGTTATCCGATCCTCCTCTGATAAGGTCAGAAACTCCGTCAAAGTGCTTTGACCACCATCCCCCATCCACATGCGATATAGGTCCAACAGTTCCTCACTGCACCCCTGTTCCTCCATAAGATATAGATTGGTCAGCAAAATGCCTGCCAGCCGGTCATGATTTCCCTGTAACAAGACCACATTGTCACGTGCGGCTATGTCCAACAGAACCTGCATTCCATGAGGACCTCTGTCTACCACATCTCCCAGTATGTATAGGGTATCTGTCTTTGAAAAGGCAATCCTTTCCAACATTTTTCGATACTTGTCGTAGCAACCATGAATATCCGACATTACATAAATCATCCGATTCTCACTCCTCTTCTCCTGCGAATTCTTCTACAAGATTTTCACTTTGTTCATATTCATCCAACAGATTTCTCAATGCTTCTATTTTACCATATTTTGAGAGTTTATCCTCTGTATTTACATACACAATCTCTAAAAAGGGTGCCAAATAGTCATAGTTCCCTGGGATTTCACCCTTTTCCACCAAACGAATGATTATAGCCAGGATTTTCTGAGTTGCCTCCATGATATCCACTGCACGTACCGGTCCCATATTCACCATACCCTCTGCCACCATTTGCCCTAACCGCTCCGACAAATTTGCAAAAATACAACTTCTGGCCGCACCGCTCATCCCCTTCATTGCCAACGACAGTGTAGTATTTTCTATTTCACGCAATGCTCTCTGCAAATCCTTGCCGGAAATATCACAAAGTACATAATCCAACAGCTTCGACACATAATAGCCCTGATCCATGGAATTCCACAGTCTCTTTCCTTTGCATAAGCATTCAATCAAATTCTCCTGCTTTGTATTTTCTTCTTCTATATACTTCTGCTCCTGCATCCGGGAATACTCCTTATACATATCCGGTGAAAGCATGGTTTTCAGCTTTTCTTCCAAAACCCGGGGATTTATTCCCGCCTGAATGGACAATGCACCCTCCAGATACAACAAATGACGAAGGGCTTCAAAATCTGTATACAAACCCACATAGTATCTGGTCCAGCCAATTCCCAGTATGGTCTCCGGGTCATTTCCATCCAAAACAAGCGTCACCATCTGCTTCAAGGGCTCCTCTTCTGCGGAACCTTTCTCCAAAGCTTCCTCCAACGCCAACAGTCCTTCCGCTCTGGCTATTCTTGCCAAGTTCATCACTCTTCCCATCGCTTCCCACAGCTGCACCTTATGCTCTTGCAACTGAGCGCTGTCCATAACTGCACTCAGTTCCTTCATCTCTCTATGTACTTTTCTCAACTCTTCCAAGTTACCCATCAACATATATTTTTCCTCCTCCAAATGCTTCTACTGAAATTCCACTGCCTTACTCACTTACAGCCAAGTTTCCCTTGGCTGTAAGATTTTATAAAAGTCACAAAGCATACCGACACCGCTTCCTTTACCGCTCCAGTAACAATAGGATAGGTTCTCCCAGTCTAATTCCATCTCCGGAAACAAATCCTGAATAGCCGGAAGCACGATTTTTTCAGCCAGCTGGGCAAAATCTTTATGCCACCCTTTGGATCTTCTGGAAACCTCTCCCAGGAAAATGCGGCAATTCTCCGCATGAGTAGAAAGGGAACGTGCCAAATAATCTTTATGTATCTCTTCCAAAGAAAAATACAAGTAATACCCTCTCTTCACCTCGCTGTAATCGTAATAGGAATATCTTTTCCCCATGTCATACGCAACCCACATTCTGAGTACGTTTAACTTATCTTGGTTCAAAACCGGCACACTTACTAAGTAATCAAAACCATCTTCGTCTTTAAATTCAATATTCTGCATACACGAGTCCTCCTTTTGATTGACCATTTACATAACAGTGACTATTCAGTTGTCAAGGTGCGCTGTAATCTATGTATAGATAATAACACTTATGAATGACAATTTTTGTCATCCACTCAAATATATCCCATAAAATCTTAAATCCACAATAAAAAAAGGCAGTCGGTAAACTACCAACCACCTTTCTGATAACGAATTAAATCCAAAACAGAAAGATACACTTTCTCTTCACTTTTTCTCCTTGGTTCAGATTTATAAAACTTCACAATCCGCGTATCATCATATACATCTGCCATATAATCCGGTAGCCTATTGGTCAAAAAATAAGCGATGGCATTTTGAGCTTCTGTTTGAAAAATACGCATTCCCTTTTCGCCGGAGTGCCCTTCCGGAGATTCATATTTACATTCCAAAAAAGCTAAATGTCGTACATCACTGCTATCCACATATACTATAGCAATATCCGGTGTAGAATTCATCAATGCCTTCAGCATCGTATTTATTTTTTTACAAAAATCCACGTTTTCCTCTCTGGTAGGATGTCCTATATACATACCCAAATGATACTTTGCATATGCTTCTTTCTGCAGATTCTCCAGTGTTTTCCTCTCCTCCTCACTGCAGGACCACTCCCGAAACTCCAGACTGCTAATCTCAGGCAACTCCTTCACATATTCCAATAGATATTGATTAAAACGTTGCTCCCACTCTTTCTGCTTTTTATCCCAAAAGAATAAATCCCGCATAAAAGTAGCCTCATAATAAACCGCTTCTATTACCACAGGCTCTGTTCCAAAGAGTTGCATACGAATTTTATCCTGCTCCGAAACCTCACCCTTTTTCATGGAACACAAATAATTATAGAGAAACAACGCATACTGTCGCTCTTCTCTGCAAATAGGGTCTTTTTCATCTATATATCTGTCCAGCAGATTCTTATTTTTATCCTTATTGTCCCCCATCCCAACAAATCCTTTCTTTGTACTCCTCTTTGATAGGTAGTTTGAGAAATTCCTCTGCCTTTCCTGTATGCATGGGATAAATCCGCTTCCCGGGCTTCACAGTCTCAATGATTTTAGCAATAGTATCCGGTGTAGCATGTCCACTGGTATGGAGAGAAACAAACTGCGGGCTCTCTTTGTAAGGTGCAAAAAACTCTGCCCACTCCTTATTGTAGGCACCCTTTGTTTCGTCCAGATAGCCCTCCCACATAGAATAAATCACCAGCGGGTTCAAATCTGCAAACCGTTCTATCCACTCTGCATATTGTGCCTGCGGTTTAATAATACACAGAAATCCCTTTTCCCGCATGATTTTTTCCTGAGTCTTAGGTTCTTTCCAGTATTTGTGTGAAAATACCCTGTCCAATTCCACCAGATACGTATTATCAAATAGGTATAAATCCGTATAGGCCCCTGCCATTTTCGTAAAGGTTTCCAATTGTCCCAGCAAATATTTGCTGTAACAGTAAGTATACATATCTTTTTTCGAAGCCGCCTCATGAAACGATGCCAGTGTATCCAGATTCGTAGAAGAACACACTAAGAAAGCATATTTATTTTCTGAAAACCGGTTTACAGCCTCCTCTTGCAACTGTATTTCCTTCCTGACCTCTTCTCCCAGACGCTCCATCATCGTTCCTTCGATGATTAGAGTATCAATATGCCCCCCGGCCTTTGGAAGTACCAGTGACTCAATGAGCCCCACCATCTTTCCTCCGCGATAACCATGCTCTCTGAAATCCCCGGTGTGCAATATATTGTCACCGGGCGTTTTCACCAAAAACATATAAGCGTCATATGCCGAATGGTCCACCAGGTAAGGAGTCACTTCGATATCACCGATTTTCTTACAGGGCTGACCTGCCGTAAACACATGAACCCGCTCCTTATCATTCAGAAGCTCTATATATCTTTGCTGTTCTTCCCGTAGCTCCTCCACATGAGAAAGTGCAGTATGGATATTGAGCATAATCTGCCTGGTAGCACGTCCCATATATAAGGGAATGTGGCTGGGAATTTCCAGTATCCGACCTACATGATCCCCATGATAGTGCGTAAAGAACACTGCATCCACCCTATCCTTTTCCCAGTCAAACTCCTCCTGTTTAGCTGTAGCACCCGGCAGCGACTGTCCGTAGTCAATCATTATCCTTGCTTTCCCTGTAGAAATCACTGTATAGTTTCCACCAATCTGATTGGCATTATAAATCTTTATCCCTGCCATCGTACCACCCCTTCTTTAGTCCTCATACAGAGCCATCATACTACGTACCTTCTCCTTCATTTCCTCACGTAATGAAGCAGGACGAATCACCTCTACCATATCTCCCAAACTCAAAAGCCACATCAGGATACCCTTTCCGTACACCTCAGCCTCCACCAGCTGTACTCCGTTCATTTCTGAAAGAATTCTTGCTGTGGGTAATCTGTCCAAAATCGCTTCTGAATTGCCTCCGGTGTACCGAAACTGTATCTTCATCAGCTTCCCCTGGAACATAAACTGAATCCTCTTACGAAAAATACCTTCCTCGAAACGATTAGCATAGTCCACCCTGAATTTCTCACCAATCTCCCTATACTCCAGAATACGATCAATTCTGTAAACTGCCGGATAAGAATACTTTTTCTCATAAGTATTGCCTTCCTTTTCCACGATATTGGCAATCAGATAGAAATAATATTCCGAAAAGACAATCGCCAAAGGCTGCACCACTCCGGAAACCACGGTTCCCTCATCACCACCGCGTCGATAACTGATGGCAAGCAACTTCTGCTCTTTGACCTCTTCTCCAATGGCCCACAATTTATCCTTGATGGCAGAATTATTTCGTAAGGCAACATAATGAAACTTTTCATTGGCAATCAAATCCGACACCAGCTTCCGGTTCTTTTCCGGCACACAACCATCTATCAGCTTGTCTAAGATATCATTCATTTCTTCTTTGGTAAATGCACGGCTTTCCAATAAAATCTTACTTATTGCCAAAAGCTCGCTATTGCTCATGGCCGAACCCTTTCCTCCAACCATGACAAAGCCCTTCTGCTCCCGACTGTACTGAACCGTTCTGCATTCCCCCGGGGAAGTCACTACCCTATCCGCCAGATATTTCCGGATTTCGTCAATATCACGTTGGATAGAACGTTCATCTACATGAAACTTTTCCGCTTCTTCTTTTTTGCTAATTACATAGCCCTCGCATAAACGAACATAAATATCCAATATACGAGGTGCCTTGTCTGTTTTGTCACTCATGCGGGTCATCTCCTCTTCCCTTCTCACGGTTTCTACCTCAAATTCCGCTCTATCCTCTCCAAAATCTCTTCCTTCTTCAGCCGGTCTTCCTCCTTCATAGAAATCTCGAAGTCGCAAACCCGATTTTCCTGCTGATATACCCAGCTGTCATTGGCACTGTCAAATGCCAGCGCCGGCGTTATTTTCAGGGAATAATCAATCACTGTTATTTCGTATTTCCTCAGCTTTCCCTTTTCATAATCCACATCCATACTAAGCAGACTGTCGATTTCTTCCATTACCTGTGCCGCAATGTCGATGTCTTCCAGAGCATCGACCCTCAGAACGATATCGTACTGATAATACTTCGCTTCCATGCCGTTCTGTCCGGCCAGCTTTTCAATATCTTCTTCATAATACTCTGCCACAGACTCCCAATAATCATCGATTACCGCCTTTCGAAAGAGTGGTCCGTCCGCCCCATCCATGCTGAGTACGGCATCTGCCAGTGCCCGCACAGAAAAAGATATCCCCCGCGGATCCTCATAAATATACTCATGGTCTCCTTCTTTACGGATAAGGGTAAAATCCTCCCCAAACACATCCTTCACGTAATCCGCTATCTGCTGGTCTGTATAATACTCCCGTGTGGTAGAAAAAGAACTGAAATAGGAGATTATACGCACCAAACCAACGAGACAAAGAAGTGCCACTGCTAATAAAATACATATCTTTTCATATTTATTTGAAGACTTGTTTACCTTTGCTTCAACCTGCTTTAAACGCTCCACTTCTTCTCCCGGATTCTTTAATACCTCTGCCAAATCCGCATATGCCTCCCGGTAATCAGGATGATAATGTGTGAGCGGCTTTCCCTCTACAGTATAAGCCAGATATACCTCACCCCGAGGAGAATCATCGTGGACAGTAATCACATAACCTTCCTCCAGGCTGATACAAAATATATCCTTTTCCAACTGTTGCATCCTATGTTCGCTATCCAATGACAGAAGTTGTTCATATAAGCATTCATAGGTTTGAATTGTCTTTTCCATTCACATTTCTTGCTCCTATATCGGTCCCTCTACCTCAAGCAATGCCCATCCGATAAGCAAGCCGATTATAATCGCACCAATCCAACCTGCTTTATAATAACCAAAGCCTATACCTATTAGGCATAGTATAGCCTTCACTTCCCGACGTGCTGACGCATTGGAGAGTATTTTCGCTCCTACCATAACGATAACATACGCAATCAGCCAGCTGAAACCGCCGAACAAAAAGCAAGCCACTGCACCAAGCAATATCCACCACTTATTTTTGCCCATTTTCTTATCCTCCTGGTTCTTTTTACATATTAATCCACTGTATAAATGCTGTCTTATCCGAGCTGTTATAGCCGGCATTTCGATAAAAATTCAATGTGCTTTCTTTCTTCGAACCGGTAAGCAGCATCATTTTATAGCAATGATTTTCTTCTGCAATCTGCCTTGCAAAATGCAGGCACGCTGTTGCATACCCCTTCCTGCGATACTCCCCGTGGGTTACCACATTCTCTACAAAAGCGTAGGGACGGACATTTCTCGTAAGATTGGGGATAATCACGCATACACAGGATGCCACAATTTTACCGGCCACCTCACAAACAATCAAATGATGATTTTCATCCTCTACGATACTGTCCCATGTGTTTCGCAAATGCTCCGAATCCTCCGGAATACTATCCTCGTGAAGGTACAAGTACAACTGCAATATTTCCTCTAAATCCTTTTTATTTGCTTCTCTAAGTATCATTTCTATTTTACCTCTACCATAATTCGGTGTCCACAAGTATTTCCTGTTCATCGGAATGTGTACATCGGTAAATGTCTCCAACAGTACCCATTAATCTACGACATGATTCATCCGCAGAATACGACCCTCCATATCGTATCTCACCTCTATCTTTTCTCCATTCTTTAGAAGTCCCTCTGAATATGCTGCTGTCATTCCGTCAATTCGTCCGGTCACAGACTTATGAGTCATTGTCTCTTTAAAAAACTTCCCATCAATTTCTATGGTAATATTCGTACCAATAGTCATTCCTATTGACTTGGCTTCCTTTCCAAAAGTTAGTATTCCGTACTTAGCCTCTGTATCACGTATAACGTGCGATAAATGCTCGCTATTCTCAACAGAAGAATTGAAAGGGATTACCTTTTTCACAGTCACCGCCTTCGTTTTTTCATCAATATCTGCAATTATCTGCAACATAAAATTAAATTCCATTACGCTACCTCCTTTCTGTATGTACCATTATAATCATCATCTCTCCAAAGTGAATATTCTGCATTTCCATGATATACTATTTGATATTTTCCGGCAATTACACGTTTTTCCAGTACTGCTCGAATCTTATGTCTATAGTCATCAATAGTCAGATTTGTATTCTCAATCATTCGATACAACTCCTGAAGATCATATATCTTACCTATAACCATCTGATCCAATAATTCATTTGTAATAAAGGTACAGTCTTTCATACTTATTCCTCCAATTTGTCTATTTGCTTGTTTTGTCTGTTTGTTTGTTATGATTGTATTATACCACACTGTACTTTCTTGTCAACAGTTTTGTTAAAATTATTTGCAAAACTGTTTTGAGTGTTTTTAAAGGGAATGCAGGTACTTTATACTTTTCCCTACATTCCCCGTATCCGTTGCTTCTAACGTAATTTGTGATACACCCTGTTGCACAATTACAATACGCATACCATGATATATTCCTCCGCGTTTTCATCAATAATCTCAAATCCAACATTCCGATACATCTTCACGGCATAGTTTGCTTTCTGCACTGCCAAAGAGGCTTTCTGATATCCTCTTCTTTTTAGCTCTGCCAGCATCTGTTTCATCATCTTGGTTCCGATACCGAGACCTCGATATTCTTTATACAGAGATATGGCAAAAGAAGGAACACCCTCTTCCACATGTCCATAGTCTTCCATAATGCGAACCCAAACCGCTCCGACTATCTTTTCTTCTGCTTCAGCAACAAAGCAAATGTCACCTTCCTGCCTTCCGAAATCTTTCACATAAACCTGCAACTCCGGTGTATCGATAATTGCTCTCGGCGGTGCTTCTACTCCTTCCGGAATAAAGATTGCCTCATACAAAAAATCATCCAGAAGTTTATATTCCTTACTTTTTATTTCTCGAATATTTATATTCATGTTCTGCCTCCAATAGATTTACTTTACTGATTAGAACTTATTCCACACATATGTGTACCTCCCCTTAAAATAAAGCATGCGTAACCCTTTTATAAAAGGGTCTCTTCTATGTCATAAATATATTTAAACTCCAGTAGTTCTTTGGAAGCTGCTGCCTGTCCTTCCAGTTCTTCCTTCAGTGAATTTCCCTTATCAATAATAAAGTAAATGATTTTACAGCCGTATTCAGCAGCTTTTGGCATGAAGTACTGTGCAACAAAACTTCTTCCATTCCACCAGTACCACATTATATTTTTCTTCCTATTTCACATCACAAAATTCTGATAAATACATTGTTTTTTCCTCCGCTGCTTCCTTCATTTTATCATATATTCTGTAACTTTGAATACTATATCCGCTTATCCGGTGCTAATAATAGCTTGTCTATTACCGGATGAATCATACTTGTATCTGCAATCATGTTTATCGCACAAAGCTTCTTCCCTGCATCCTTACTGGATGCGCCACAATGAAATGCCTGCTCCGTAGACAAACCATAATCTAAAACAATCAACCTATCATGACAGTCCGGATTCGGTTTTATTTGTATTGGGGGATATTGCTGAACAAAATCACTTACGACTGCCGATGTCAAAAATCCCCTTTTTCCGTGACCATTTTCTGTAAAAAGAATCACTTCTACTCCTGTTTGCTTCTGTGACAGAAGCTGCAAGGTCTTCGTATTCACATAATCATCCACCACATAAATGCTCTTCTTTGCTTGCTGATATATATCTATGTATGCTGCGTCTGCTTCAAATTTCTGCCCTTTATAGATAACAAAGTTTTTGAAATCCTTATCCGAAACAAAGTTTTCGTTAAGTGAATCTATGCTTTTTTGAATACTATCAAATCTTTCCTCAGCTTTATTCTTCCAATCTACAACACCTGCAACCTGTACAGAAATCTCGGACACCTTTGCCGTAACAAGACGCATCTCCGATTGAGTAACAAACTGTTGATTCTGCTTTATGTAATGTCGCATTTCCCGGAATGCGCGCATAATAAAAATACTTTGCTGTTCTGCAAGATCGCCTCTAAGAACAGTAGCAAGCATATAGATGCCTTGTTCCGTGAATGCATAAGGTACTTTTTTTATATTAGTGCCTCTTTTATCTCCATTTTCGTTCAAAGTCGCAATTTGCGACTTTGAAAAATTGTCTGGAATCTCATCTTTTGTCAATTGAAACATAAAATCTTCTGGAAACCTTGCGATATTACGCTTTACCTGCTCATTCAAACGCTTCACTTCATACCCATAAATCTCAGCCAAATCATAATCAAGCATAACCTGCTGTCCTCTTATAATGTATACTCGATTACATATATTATCTAATGTCATTAATTCCGTACTTTCTGTCATCTCTACACTCATCCTCCTACAAATTGTGCCACAGGCTGTTGCACAATTACCAACACATTATTTGTTAACTGCATTATCTCCCTTGTCATTCTCGCTTTTCTTATCAAACAACTTCTCCATTTGAATTTTATATGCCATCAATCGCAAAAGATACTGCGGAACTCTTCTATTCCCCAGTTCCCAGTCTGTTTCCGTCATGTATGGAATTTCAAAGTACTCACAAAATTCTTTTCTATTCATACCGGTACTTTCTCTTAATTTTCTCAATTCTTCTCTTGCTTCCATATTTCACCTCTTTATGCATTGCATAAACAAATTATATATCTTTTGATTTGCAGGGTCAACAACTTATCAATAAAAATATTATTAAAAACAATGAACCTCGGTAAAAAACTTTACCGAGGCTTACTCCAATTCTAAAATTATATTGAATATAGCTATGCATGCTCTATTTCTTACTTCTTCAAACTTCCCTTATACTCTTTAAAGTATAATCCTACTAACTCTGCATTGGGCACAAATTTCATAATCATCTCCAAAAATTCTACATCTTCTGACCTATTAGCAAAATGAGCCTCCGCTTTACGAAGTGGCTTTGTTCCGGAATTATGATCTTCACCTTTTAACAGCTTTTTATTTTCCTCATAAAGTCCTATACGCCAACATTTTGCTGTATAATCCCAACAGCTCATAATGTATTTGACATTTTCTAATTTAAATATTTTGTAACCCTTCACACCGTTTGCAGCATAACAAACTACCAATTCGTTATCCGGGGTAATGAATATTTTCTCATTACCATACACTCTTTTCTCTGCAAACTGTTTTTCAAATTCCTCTTCAAATTGCTTTGCCTTCTCCTTGTCGTGCTTTACTGCCCATACCATAATTGCTACAAAACCGATAACCAATAAAATTCCTACTATCATGACTCTTCATTCTCCTCTTGTAAATCTCTAAATCTCTTTGGTGCTTTGGCTTTATCCTGTGCCACCAGTCTTTTGCCCTTTTTACCAACAATAATAGCAAGTGGAAAGCATACTATAAAAGCAAGTCCTGAAACCATCGCCACCATAGCGGTACCCTCCACATTCATATCTTCCGGCTTAAGCCAGAACAAACAAGCTAACGCATATACACAAGCACCAAGCCCAAACCCACTTATTATCCAAAAGATATTTTGCAGAAATGTCAATATCGGATGTCCCGGATATTTTTCCATCATGTCTCACCTCCTTCAAAATATTATACATAGAATTTTCCAACAAATTTTCATTCATTATAACATTTATTGCATTCTCGTGCAATTACTTTCTGCTAATATTACATAAAATATTGCACAGAGGTGCAAAAATGAAGAATAATGAAAGTATTGATAGAATCATTCAGGTAAATGATATTAACATAGGTAACAACATCGCAAAACTCCGTAAATCCATGAAAATTAAGCAAATCGATATGGTTGCAAAACTTCAAGTTATAGGAGTTGATGTTTCTATCTATTCTTATAACAGAATCGAAAAAGGCACACAAAATCCGACTGTGTCGTTTTTGTATGCCTGTTGTCACATACTAGAATGTGACATGAATATGCTGTTTGATTTTAAATAACTATAGCAGGTCGATTGCCCTGCTAATTTATAATTATTCAAACAGCCATTCCATTCTGCTTCTAAATAAGCATATATTTAATTGCAAAGGGATTCTAACTCTGCACCTTCTTCATTTCATAGAACACGCCCTTTTTCTCCATCAATTCCTCATAGGTACCGTACTCAATACATTTCCCGTGAGAAATCACCGCAATCTTATCGGCCTCACGAATGGTGGAAAGGCGATGTGCAACGATGAATGTCGTTCTATCCTTTGCAAGATTGTTGATGGCTTCCTGAATCAGCTTCTCAGAAATGGTATCTAAAGCGGATGTGGCTTCATCCAGCACTATCACCTTCGGGTCACGGATTAACGCACGTGCAATGGATACACGCTGTCTCTGACCACCGGAGAGCTTTCCGCCATGCTCGCCAACCATTGTATTTAAGCCATCGGGCAGGCTTTCAATCAACTCAGATAGGTTTGCTGCTTTTACAGCCGCCATAAGCCGCTCCTCCGACACATTACTGCATCCGTATGTAATATTATCTCTGATCGTTCCCGAAAATAATATGGAGGTCTGTGGTACCACTGCCAGATGCTTTCGGTAGCTACGCAGGTCGATGGCAGACAAATCCTTCCCATCTATAAGCACCTTGCCGTTGGTAGCCAGATAAAAGCCATTTACCAGATTTAGGATTGTGGATTTTCCGGCACCGGACTCTCCTACCAGAGCAATCGTCTCGCCCTTTCTTACCTTTAGGTTCAAACCACGCAGAGTGTTTTTTTCAGAATCCTGATAGTGGAAATGTACATTCTCAAAGGAAAATTCTCCTTCCACATTATCCAGCACCTCTTTCCCATCGTTGTGCTCCACCTCTTCAGACAAAAGCACCTCCCCGATGGAGGTGATAGATTCAAAGCCCTTAGCAATAATAGGTACCAGAGATATCACCGCCGATACCTGATTGACAATGGTTGCAAAATAGCTCTGATAAAGAGTAATATCTCCTGCAAGGATATCTCCCTGAAATGCCAGATATCCGGTAAAACCAAGACAGACAATCTGGAATATCTGGAAAATCGCCCAGCCTACGGAACCAAAAAGCGACTGAACCAAATCCAGTCGATATCCTTTTTCCGCAACAGCCAGAAGCTGGGAACTCATCTTATGTATCTCTTCCTCCTCCAGTGCATGCGCACGGGTGACAGGAATCAACTCTACCATCTCCATGACTCTGGCACTGGTCTCCTCCATCTCCTTACGAAATGCCTTGTTACTTTCCTTCATACGGGTACGGAAAGCCATCATAATGAAAGCAGCAACAGGTGCCGTTACTAAAAAGAACAGAAACACCACCGGACTTTTACTGATGGTGACTACCAGTGCTACCGCAATGTTCAGAGCAATGTTTAAGAGACTCAGAAACATATGGGTTGATAAGGCCTCTATGGCCTCCACATCTCGCATAATCTTAGATTGCAGCTTACCGGACATGGTTCCGGTATGGTAGGAAATAGATAGCTGCTGCAATTTCAGTACCAGTGCCTTCCGAAGTCCGGTTTCCGCATATCTGGTGGCCTGAGATTTATAATCCACATACAGATAATTCATCGGCACATTGAGAGCTATTAAGAATACCATCAGTGCCGTATACATGATAATATTTTGCACCGCATCCGGATTTTTAGTCGTAATATCATTAATGATATTGGCTGTCACAATGGGCAGCACCCATACACAGGCATGCTTCAGAAAGAAAAATAAAACAGCCAATATAAACTTATGATAATTGCCCTTATATAAGCCCACAAGCACCTTTAATGGATGCCCCTTATGCTTGCGATAACATTCAATAAACCAACTTTCCGGCTCAATTCCCTTAGGTGCCTTCATCTTGTTTTCGAAACTTTTCATTTTGTAATTCACCCTATCGTATTAACTATAGTTAGTAAAAAGCTTTGCTTCATGGAGTTTGGACAATTCACAAATATCACCTGCAATTCCTATGTACGTAATACCTTCTGCTACCTATGTAAAAGAAAATTTACACTTTCTTTTAATTCATCACTAAAACCTTCCAAATCAGCAGTGGTAATTACACCACTATTAATCAATGCCACAATATCAAAAATCATATTCCCTTTGCTTAATTCGAGCATTACTCCCGGATGCTTTTTATCCTTTTTTATTCGCTCTTCCAGCTTCCAAAACTTATCTGAAGCATTTTCTTCTCCATCTAATAAATCCATATATTTCTTAACCAAGCGTTCCATATACGCTTCCTGCCAATCACCAATACGAGTTCTAAACAATTTCCAATCGCTTTTTGAAACTTCCATGTGAACAACCTCCAATCTACATCGTAACTTACACACTTTTCATTGTCCCAACACAATTATATATCTGTTCCAACCATATCTCAATCATATTTTTCTTGTTTCGAACATCCGTTTGTGTTATAATTATTTCAAGAGTTGCATATCATATAATCACTACCCAAAAGCATTTGACATTCTATCCGAAATGGCTTATACTTTTTGTAGTGAATGAGTTACGGAAACTTGAGAAGCCCGTAACCCGAGCGGCTCCTGCGGGGGCCGTTTTGTTATTTATGCAGAAATTAACGGAGGTGTTTTTATGGCTAACAATCTACAAAAGAAACCATTTTTAGATTATCAGGCACAAATTAAATATTTAAAGCAAAAGCAGTTAGTCATTAACGATGAAGCTTCTGCAACAACCGCTCTTGAAAAGGTGAGTTATTATGGTCTTATCAACGGATACAAGGATATTTTCAAAGACCCTGCAACAAATAGCTTTTATCCCGGTACCACCTTTGATGATATCTATAATTTGTATTTGTTTGATGCAGAATTAAGAGATGTATTCTTGAAATATATATTAATATTTGAAAAACATGTGAAATCATCCATCTCATATCATTTTAGCAATACATATGGAAACGGTATGGCTTTTTATCAGGACATCAACAATTATGACTATGGCAATAACCTATCCGATGTACAGTATCTATTTCGCAAAATGAATGGCAAGATTAATGGGCGTCATTCCTCTCCGCAGGTTGCTCATTACATGCATACTTATCAAGATGTTCCTTTATGGGTTCTTACCACCGACCTTACCATTGGTGAAACTGCCAGTATGTATCGCTATTTAAAGGGACATTGCAAACCCTAGTGTGTAATGATTTCCACCATATCGGAAGAAATGAACTTGGTAAGATGCTGGTTATCCTCACCAAGTACCGCAATATTTGTGCCCATGGCAATCGTTTATTTAATACCAAAACTCAGGACTCCATTCCTGTTCTTATCGCACATAAGAAGTTGCACATTCCAAAGATAAATTCCCGATACCAGCAAGGGAAATCTGATTTATTCGCTACAGTAATCTCATTAAAATATTTACTTGATGCCATAGATTTCCGACAGTTCTATTATGAATTAAAGAACGTCATCAAAAAGTACAATCCGTCTGCTAAAACTATGGAATTGATGGGATTCCCAGCTAATTGGATGTCTATATTGAGAATAAATTTTATTAGACCACTTGCATCTATGAATTGATAATAGTATTATTAGTAGTGATCAGGATACAGAAACTTGCGATGCCTGTGACCGTTGAAGATTCATGCGTGAACTCTACTTTTATATAGGATTTCAGTAAAAGTTGAGGTTTGCCCTAGATTGCGGGGCAAACCTCATTTTTGTCATTCAATTGTTGACGCAATATTTGAATCTTTTATTTTATTTCCATTACCTACAGTTACTCGATTGTCGTTATAAATAACAACCACCATTCTTTCAGAAATTTTATGTAATTCTTCTTCCGATTTCCCAGAAACATCTATATCCAAAGAATCAAGATTCCCAAATTCCTTTTCTAATATCATAAATATATCTAATAATTTATTTTCTATAACTGAAAAAATGTTCTGTACAAATTGAGAACCAATCACTACTCTTGCAGAAATAATATTCATATAAGGATCATTATTACATTTAGCAATGATGGGGAAAAATTCTGCTGGCAATGTTGCTCCTAATTGCCTTTCTTCATCATTTGTACTCTCTAACAATTTTTTTAATGCATCCACTCCCTCATGAAAAGAAACATTCAATATTCTATCTCTAATTTCATCTGGCATTTTCCCTAATGGCAGAGACACATTATTCCATTTCATATGATTAGCCATTGAGCCCTTAAAGTAACTCCCCATCAAATTTCCTTGAACAACTCTATATTCTGGAACGTCTGCATCACACGGATAGCCTGCAATTTCACAATTAACCCATTCTAATAATTTATCATTTCCTAATTCAATCAGTAATACTTTTGCTCTTTTCAAAGCTGTCATCGTATCAACTGAACTGTTTGCTAAATCTAGAATAATTTTACTTTTAGCCATTAAAACACTCCTTCTATCCACTTAACGATTTCTGACCAAAACGAAAACAACAACACAACTCCTGCAGCAAGCGAAATTAAAAAACTACAAATCACTGGATGTTTTTCAAAAAATGACTTCTTTTCTTCACTTGATTCATTTGTAATTGCATTTGCAATCTTGGAGTTACTAATTTTATTTCCATCCCCAATATTAACGCTATTATTATTCACAGTATCTATATTATATATCACTTTTTCGTGCATCATCGCTTCATATTCTGCAAGACGTTCATTGTATGTTCTGGCTGAATTACTGATATTAACGCGATATGGTTTATTTGATGCCCAACTGACATTAACAAATCCTTCTTCTCTTAATTCTCTTAGAATACCGCGAAGTTCCTCATCTTCTTTTCTTGATGCACTTTCAAATCGCTTACACAGCATCTGAACTGGATTATCTGCTTGCAATATTTCATCTAAAAGTTTCTTAGAATTAGAAGGAAGTTTTTTAAACTCCATAGAATAACACCTCCTCTACATGTATATTAGTGTCTCCTTTATCTGTTCTCAATTCTACGCCAGGAAAGAAGGCAATATCAGATGTTAACCTTCTTAGATTTTGAATATGCTCTGCATCTATAACAAAATGGTCTGTAATTACTGCACCAGCAATCTCATTGTCCAATAACGTCTGCACTAAAACACTATCTGCATCGTCTGCATTATATTCATAGTCGTACGATGACGATGTATGTAAATGTAAATCCCAACGTCTCCATTCTGTTCCTTTACTATTCATCTTATACCTCCCAAAACAACATATTTTGTATTTATTTTACCATTTTAAAACAACATATACAATCATATTTTTACATTTTATAAATATATAAGATTTATACCAAATATCAAAACAACTGAACCCATCGGTGTAAGAACCTTCCCCTTACATGTTGCGACTTTTCTCTAAACATAAAAAGGGAGCAATGAACGATTAGTTCATTACTCTCCTTGCTGTAAAAATTAATCTAATCTTATATCTTAAATGCCTTTGCCATAACAAGTGGAATCTCTGACTGTGTGACAAACTGTTGATTCTACTTTATGTAATGTCTCATTTCCCGGAATGCACGCATGATAAAGATACTTTGTTGCTCCGTAAGTTCGCCTCTGAGAAACTGTGCAAATTATTAAATTTACATCTCCGGAACTTGCTTTTTTCATCAAATTGAAAGAAGGTACGGCATAAAATAATCTTTTGCATCATGCAGCAGATTATTTTATTCTGTACCTTCTATGTTACTGTAAACAATTGTATGATCCTCCCCAACCAAAGTCGGTTTTCCTGCCACAGGCACCCACAAGTTTACAACGATATAAACACTTGTGTTAAAAAGCATTCACTCAAATGTAACTCTGTAGCAAAACAAAGCCACCCAAATGCCATCAAAAAAGCACCTCGCACAGATACATCCAAGGAGATGTATAGGAGTACGTCCTTTACCAAGCGTTGTCCCTTCTTAATCAAATATTCAACAGTGAGTGCTTGCGACTTCCTCAATGTTTAGAGCATTAGATAAAAATCTTGTTGTTCTACGATTTCTTTCACTTCTGCCAGACCATAGCCTGTAGCTTCCCGCAAAAGTTTAGTTGCCTGCATCATATCACCTTTTGTAATGGAATCTTTTATATTTTCCCTAACCGAAGCCGGAAGATTTTTTACGATTTCACGTATACCGGTGAAGCTACTTTTATTTACCTTTCGCTCTTGACACATGGTGCGATAATTAGGGAAAATAATGTTTTTCAGAAGCACGAATTCCTTACCTTGCGTTCTAACGATTTTTATATTTCCCAAAACACTACATACGGTAGGCTCTACAAAAAACTCCACGCTTCCATTTAAACTATCAACATGAACAGATAAGCTATTCCCATTATCATTGAAATCAATGCTGATTAATTCTTCTTCTGAAGTTACAAATGCATTAGAAACAACAAGTGTTCCGTTTGTTTCACTAACCTGATATACATAACAAAATTTAATATCTGTCAATAGTATAAATACTGCATTTGTATCCTTAGTGTCCACAGCCTTGCCTACAACCCACAAAGAATCATTTTTTAATGTACTTACTTTCTGTTGTAAAATAAGCTCCAACTGCTGTGCACCATCTTCCTTTAACTCTTTCACGCTACTTGCACCGAATAATTTCTTAAATAATCCCATACTAAACCTCCATATAATAAAACTATTTTTACATTTGAGTATATTGATAAGTCTTCTCATAAACTGTTGAATAACCAACAATTTTGAATGACTACTTATCCGTCAAAACATCGATTAGACCCATTTGTATGGCCTGCTCTACACTTAACCATTCCTGTGCCCCTATCATCTCTTGCATTTGTTCTTCTGTATTTCCTATATGTAATGCAAATTCTCTCCTCACTTTTTCTAACACAGAATACAATCGCTCGGGGGGGTGTTCAATATCTGCCCTTATAGAAAATGCCCCTACAGAAATCCTTGTACTTTGCAACGCTTCTCGCATTCCTTTCGTGCCCGCGATAAGTATCAACGT
This sequence comes from Acetatifactor sp., assembly GCA_045538995.1. Taxonomy (GTDB): domain Bacteria; phylum Bacillota; class Clostridia; order Lachnospirales; family Lachnospiraceae; genus Acetatifactor. Next base: position 32,259 of record JAZQEK010000115.1, read on the forward strand.
ACTGATACCTCCTACACTCTCATAGCCTATAGTCTTTATAGGATTTTGTAATGCTCGCATAGTGTCATAAACAGCCATTCCTGCTGTTACATAACCTCCATCGCTGTTTATATAAAGTGTAATTGTCTTATCCGGACATCTGTCTGAAAATTCAAACATTCCTTTTATCAATTCATATGCCAAGTCATTGTTCATTTGACCTTTCAAAACAAATATGCCCTCTTCCGGACACGGTTTTATTTCATTGTTTTTCTTTTTCAATTTTCTAACAAATTTCTGAATAAACATTTTATCCATCTTCAACACATTCACCTCCAATTCAACCCAATATAATCATCAACCTTCCTTAAACACAAGTGAACAAATGGCTTCTGTGTGCACCGTATGCCCAAACTGGTCCACAGCCCTTACTCTCTTCAACTCATATCCGCCCTCACACAGCAGCTTCACATCTCTAGCCATAGTTGCACTATCGCAACTTACATAAACGATTCGCTTAGGCTGCATTTTGAGCATCGTTTCCAGACAGGCATTGTCGCAGCCCTTGCGGGGCGGGTCTACCACGATGACATCCGGGTGGAGCATATCTGCTGCGCCCTGCGCCCCTGACCGCTTCTCTACCACATCCATCTCTGCACCCTTGCTCAGCTTCTCATAAAACTCCGGCAGCACTTCCTCTGCCTTGCCTACGAAGAACTCCGCATTGGTGATACCGTTTCGCTTCGCATTTTCCCTGGCATCGGCGATGGCTTGGGGAACGATTTCCACACCATAGACCTGCTTTGCCCTATCTGCCAGAAAGAGGGAAATGGTACCGATACCACAGTACAAATCCCACACGGTTTCCTGTCCGGTCAGTCCGGCGTATTCCAGAGCCAAACTGTAGAGCTTTTCGGTCTGTACCGGGTTCACCTGATAAAAGGACAGTGGGGATATTTTAAAGGTCAGCTCCTGTCCGGTGAAAGGGTAGCCTTCCTTGGTCATATCTCTGACATGTATCACGTCAGAAATGGTAGGTTCTCCCCAAAGCACCTGTATTTCCTTACCCATGATGACATTGGTTTTTTCGGTATTGATGCTCACGGAGATGCTGGTCATGCCTTCTATGGAAGCCAGCTTGTCCAACAGAGCCTGCTGCCCGGGCAGATATTCCTTCCCCTTGCAGCCCTTTTCCCGACCGTTAATCACTATACAGACCATCACCTGTCCACTGGTGAAGCCGGTACGAATGAGCACATGTCGCACACAACCCTTTCCGGTCTCTTCGTTATAGGCACTCACATGATTTTTCTCCATGTGGGCGAGAATGATTTCCAGGATTTCCTTGTTCCCCGGTACCCCCAAATAGCACTCCGTATTGGCTATGATGCTATGGGTGCGTCCGGCATAAAAGCCGGTGATGATTTTGCCCTCCTTGTCGGTGCCAACCGGGTATTGTGCCTTGTTTCGATAGTAATAAGGCTCCTCCATACCCACGATGGGTTCCATACAGTCATCCAGCAGTTCCTCCGAAAAACCTCCGATACGAAGCAGGTTGTTACGCACCTTATTGTGCTTGAATTCCAGCTGCTTTTCATAGGAAAGTGCCTGTATCTGGCAACCTCCGCACTGTCTGTGGTAAGCACATTTTGGCTCCACACGAAAAGGAGAAGGTGTCAGCACCTTCTCTAAACGGGCGTAGGCGTAGTTCTTCTTCGGCTTGATGATTTTTGCCTCGATTTCGTCGCCTACTACAGCATCCTTCACGAATAGGGTGAAACCATCGATTTTGCCGATGCCTTCCCCCTCCGTACCGATGTCTTCTATTGTTACTCTAACGATGTCATTTTTCTGATAGTTCATATCCTTCTCCCGGTCAAATTTAATCCACCCGACTCTGCTTCAAATTGGATTCAAACAATCGATTATAGCCCAGCCACCCGGTATTGTCCCCGGCATTGTCCAATATCTCCTTAAAGGTTTCCAGCTTGGCATCCGTATCGTCTGCATAGTTCAGTGCCACTGCTTCGATGATAGCCGGTATCTTCGGGGAACCAAATTCGTACTTGCCATGATGAGCCAGGATACAATGCTGCACCTGTGTCAACAACTCCTGTGGAAAGCCCGGGATACCTGCTGCCCGCTCTGCTACCATCTGGGTACCCATGACGATATGTCCCAGCAGCTGTCCTGCATCCGTATAGTCATTTTCCGGGAACGGAGACAATTCCTTTACCTTGCCGATGTCATGGCACATAGCTGCGGTCAGCAGCAAATCTCTCTTCAATATAGGGTATGCTGTGCAGTAATAATCACAAAGCTTGGTTACGCTTAGAGTATGCTCCAAAAGTCCGCCTACGAAACCATGATGTATGGCTTTTGCTGCAGAGGAATTGCAAAACTGCTTTTTGAAAGCATCGTCCTTTACGAAAAAGGCTTCCAATAACTGCTTTAAATATGTATTCTGAATGGTACTGATGAGCACAGTCAGTTCCCCGTACATGGTGGAAATATCCTTGGAGCTGACAGGCAGATAGTCTGCGGGATTGTATTCTCCCTCCTGACATACACGAATACGTTTTACATTTACCTGCAATGCCCCCTGGAAATTATTCACTTCACCATACACTTCGATATAATCCAAAGCATCATATTCGCTGATGCCGGGATTGTTGGGTTCCCAAACCTTTGCATCGATAGTGCCGGTCTTATCTTGCAGGATCACATTTTCATAAGGCTTGCCGTTTTTGGTCACGGCTGCCTGCTTATGCTTGCAAAGATAAATGTCAAATACTCTGTCGCCTTCTCGGTAATCCTTGATAAATTTCATCGTTCTTTCCTCTTTCTATTCTGCTTCTCCCAATACGATATGAAACTCCATGGGAGTATATTCATTCTGAGACTGTCTCATGATTTTCACCTTCACCGTATCCCCCGGAGAGACACCGGTAAATGCCTGAAAATAGTCCTTAAACTGTGTGATAATGGAGGTCTCAAAGCCTACCAGTATATCTCCCGGCAAAATGCCTGCCTCCATGGCCGGAGAATTCATCTCGATATCCTTTACATAAACGCCCTCCGGTACCTGATGCACCCTGTTGGCCTCTTCGCTTACATCCATACCGGTAATACCCAGATAAGCAATGTTCGACCCGCCGGACATTTTGGAAATCAGCTTCTTTAAATCGCTGATACCATACGCGGCTATCATGTTGCGTATGTCGGAAGAAGTATTTTTCGTGGTAATCATACCGATGATTTGGCCTCGCATATTGAACAAAAAGCCGGTGGCATTCTGACTGCCGTAAATATCTGTCATTAGAAGTTCAAAATTGCTGTCCACCGCAGTTATCTGATTGTTTTCGGAAACAATCATTCCATAACCTACGGAACCGCTTTCTCCCATGGGGCTGCCCAGTGCAATCACCGGGGTACACAAAAGCTGTTGCGTAGAAGACGACCCAAAGGTGGCTGCCTGAATACTGTCATATCGGGTACCCAAATCTGCTATACTCACACTCAGGATAGCAATGTCCGATTCCGTGTGATGCTGCATCAGCTGTGTTTGTATGGTATAACCATCCCAAAACACCGCCTCTATAGTATCTGCATTTTTCAAAAAAGCGTAATTGGTCAATATGAGCAGCTCTCTGCCATTATTGCCCACCACTACGCCGGAACCATGCATCTGACTTTCGATAATATTTCCCAACCAATCCTTTTTGGACTGAGTGGCCTCGATGGTAACCATGCAGCGATTCAAATCCCGCACCATACTGCCTAAAGCAGAATAAAGCTGGGTGTAATTTTCCACGTCCAAGGTAATATACTCCAGCATAGCCTGATATTGCTCCTGTTGTGGATCTGCCGGAAAGACAGGATTGCTGACAGGCTTCGGTGTAGCCTCTGCCGGTAAATTATCGGAAAGCATATCCTCCGGCTCCATTTCCTCCTGCTCCTCCGGAAAAATCACCACATTCGGCTCCTCCTTAGGATACAGCCAGTTGCTAATCACCGGCTCCAGCACCAAAAAGGTGAAACAGGCAATCAAACCAAACATCACTGCCATGGTAGCCGTAATCAGCGTTCTTCGCAAAAGTTTCTTGCGGCTAATGGGGCGTTCTTTAATTTTCTCTATGACAAAGTCATTTTTGTTATTCTGTTCCATGTCTTGCATATGATAACCTCACTCTGGTTTACCCATTCAGCTTCACTACCCAAACATCTCCAATCAGGCGGATGCACTCACTGTTCGGGAACTTCTCCATTTCCTGAAATTCTACGGTTTCCGTCAGCTTCACTTCCTCCTGATACTCTATGGTCTGAATGGTCACATTCATATAATGTGCCATAAAAGCTGCAAACTTCTCTGTGGAATTCAGGGAATAGTCACCGCCTGCCCCGAAGTATCCGGACAAATCTCCCGCTGTAATATCCGTGGAGGGGAAAATTTCCTCACTGGGTTCTCCGCCCAGAATAGCTACCTTCATACCGTGTTGATAGCCTTCCGTCTGCTCCAGACGTTCTACGATACGCAGTGTCAGGGCATAATTCTTTTCGTAACGCTCCTGCATATTAAAGCTCACAATATGCGCCATCTTGGCAAATTCAAAAATCAAAACCACACTACACAGCATGGCTACCGCAGATACTACCTGCTTCACCTTCTGTTCCCGCTTGGTCACATAGCCGGCCATTCGCTCCGTCACTACCACCACGAAAATAAAGAACAGGCTCCACGCTCCTCGCATCAGTAAATGATGGGTGGTATCCGGCGACATAATATTAATCACCGTTGCACAGAAAGGTAATACTGCCACCAAAAGCACTGCCAGAATTATGGTAAGGGGCTTTTTCAAACAGCCTTTTTTCCAGAACAGGTAAGCGTACATCCCGGCTCCCACCAACAGAGATAACAGGAATACCAGCTTCATCACATCCGTGGTAGTCAGTACATTTTCCCAACGGCCAAAATTCACAAAGTTCCAAAAAGCCGACTGGATACCTGCCGGCAACTGTGCCAATGAAAAGCTGTTAATCTTGTCCGTGCCCTGATAGCCGGACAACTCCACGCCCTTCACCGACAACATAATATTTAAAGATACTACATAAAAAGCGTAACCGCCGATTCCCATGACTGCGTATCTGCCTACTTTTCCCAAGAGCTTCTTTAAGTCGCCCTCCTCCAACAGATACAACAACAGCATCAACACGCACAAAACCATCAGAAAAGCCAAGTATGCCTGATACACACCCAGACTGATTCCCAGTAAAACCGCACCTGCCACACAACCGAACCTGCGATTATCTGTCAGCCAGAAAGCCACTGCTACCATCAACAGTGCCAGCATATAGCCGTCCACCGTAAAGGTATAGCAGAAGGTAGAAATCACACTGGGGAAGGTCACCAGCAGACCGGACAACAGCACCGCACCGATATTGCTTTTCACACGGAAGATTTCCACCAGAACGATAGCTGTCAATGCCAAATAAAAAATCGCCAACAGCCCATTTAAAAAGGGCAAATCGTAATCTGAGCTGATACGACAGACATAGGTCAGAAACTGTCTGCCGGAGGAAATCATATCCTGTCTGGAATAAATGTTCCACATAGAATCATAGGTCAGGAAACGATTGGTCAAAAAGTATCCGTAGGTCAACAGCCCGATACACATACTTGCCACAAAGGTGACAATCCACTGCTTTTTCACTTTTCCCTTTATCCAATTATAAATATCCTCGATGGCAGAATTCTCCTTCATGAAAATGCTCCTCTTATCTGACAAAATTGCATACTTACATAGCTTAAGTATACTATACCCAAAAGCGAACGTCAAATCACATCTGAAGTTCTCCCGCACAAATACAAATTAATCCTACCCTTGCAAACAATTCTGTGCTATACTTATTCTGTATAATTATGGACATTTCCCACTAGTGTCCGCCAGTTTTGGTCTCAAATAGGCAGGTCGCCTGCCATATGAGACATTAGGAGTTAAGGAAGTTATGAATGAAAAAGTTTTAAACACCTTGGAATATACAAAAATCATACAGTCTCTGGCAGACTTTGCGGATTCCGAGCCGGGCAAGAAGGTGTGTCAGGCACTGGTGCCGATTACGGATTTGGAAGAAATCCGCAAGGCTCAGTCCGAGACACGGGATGCACTGAGCAGACTGTTCAAACAGGGCAGTACCTCCTTCGGAGGCAACAAGGATATCGGCTTTACCGTAAAGACCTTGGAAATCGGCAGTACCCTATCCGGTGCAGAGCTGTTGAAAATCGCCAAGCTTTTGGACAATGTAAACCGTATCAAAACCTATGGTCGTAAGGATAAGGAGGATGCTCCTTCTGACAGTTTGGAGGAATACTTCGAGCAGCTGGCTCCTCTGACTTTTTTGGCCAATGAAATCAATCGCTGCATTTTGGCAGAGGATGAATTTGCAGATGATGCCAGCCCCAAGCTGAAATCCATCCGTCGCAGTATGGTGACTACCAATGACAAGATTCACAGCCAGCTGTTAAATATGGTGAATGGTTCCTACCGCAGCTATTTGCAGGATGCTGTGATTACCATGCGTAACAATCGGTATTGTATTCCGGTCAAGAGTGAATACAAAAGTCAGGTACACGGTATGGTACACGACCAGTCTGCTACCGGTTCTACCTTCTTCATCGAGCCTGCTGCCGTGGTCGAGCTGAACAATCAGTTGAAGGAACTGGCTCTGCAGGAGCAGGAGGAAATCGAGCGTATTCTGGCTGAGCTCAGTGCTCAGGCCGGTGAATATACCAGGGAACTGGAAATCAATCAGGTGAATATGACCCATCTGGACTTTGTGTTTGCCAAAGCCAAGCTGGCCATGGAGCAGAATGCAACAGAACCGATTTTCAATACCGACCACTATATTAACATTCGCAAGGGACGTCATCCCCTGCTGCCGAAAAAGCAGGTAGTACCTATTGATATTCATTTGGGTAAGGACTTCGACCTGTTGATTATTACCGGTCCCAACACGGGAGGTAAGACTGTTTCCCTGAAGACTGTGGGACTTTTCACCCTCATGGGGCAGGCAGGACTGCACATTCCCGCACTGGACCGTTCCGAGCTGTCCATTTTCACGGAAGTGTACGCAGATATCGGAGATGAGCAGAGTATCGAGCAATCCTTAAGTACCTTCTCTTCCCATATGAAGAGTATTGTGCATATTTTGGCACATGCGGACGAGAATTCTCTGTGTCTGTTTGACGAGCTGGGTGCCGGAACCGACCCTACAGAGGGTGCGGCACTGGCCATTGCTATATTGAACCATTTGCATGAACGTGGTATCCGCACTATGGCTACCACTCACTATAGTGAACTGAAGATTTATGCTTTGTCCACTTCTTTTGTGGAAAATGCCTGCTGTGAATTCAGCGTGGAAACCCTGCAGCCCACTTATCGACTGCTTATCGGTATCCCCGGCAAAAGTAATGCCTTTGCCATCTCTTCCAAGCTGGGTCTGCCGGACGATATTATCGAGGCGGCAAAGGAGCAGATTAGTAAGGAAGACGAAAGCTTCGAGGATGTGATTGCGGATTTGGAGGCAAGCCGCATCACCATCGAAAAGGAGCAGAAGGAAATCGCAGAGTACAAGGAGCGCATCCGTACCCTGCAGGATCAGTTGAAAGCAAAGAATGAAAAGATAGACCGTGCCAAGGACAAGATTTTGCGAGAGGCCAATGAAAAGGCTCGTGAAATCCTTCAGGAGGCAAAAGAAATAGCTGACGAAACCATCCGCGACTTCAACAAAGTAAACTCCGGCACGGACATAAAAGCTCTGGAAAAGAAACGCCAGAAGGTGCGTGACAAGATTTCGGAGAAAAATGAGAAGCTGGCACTGAAGAAGGATACCAACCAGCCCAAGCAGAAAACACTGGACCCTGCTAAGCTGAAGAAGGGTGATTCTGTAAAGATTATTTCTCTGGGTCTGAAGGGTACGGTCAGTACCTTGCCGGACAGCAAGGGCAACCTTTTCGTACAGTGCGGTATCATGCGTACCGCCACCAATATCAAGGATTTGGCCTTTGCAGAGGAAACTACCATCACAGCACCTACCCTACAGCGTACCAACACCGGCAAAATCAAGGCTTCCAAGGTCAGCAGCATTTCCACGGAAATCAATTTGCTGGGACGTACCGTTGACGAAGCCCTGTCCGAGCTGGATAAATATTTGGATGACGCTTATCTGGCACACTTGCCCAGTGTCCGCGTGGTACACGGCAAAGGCACCGGAGCCTTGCGAGCCGCCGTACACAGCCACCTAAAACGCCTGAAATATGTGAAGGAATTCCGCTTGGGCGAATATGGTGAGGGGGATGCAGGAGTGACGATTGTAACGTTTAAATAGAAAGAGGTTAAAAATGGTTAGCAAACAAAAGGTTTTAATTGTAGACGATGATAACAATATTGCAGAGCTGATTTCCCTATACTTTACCAAGGAATGCTTTGAAACCATGATTGTCAATGATGGCGAGTCTGTCATGGATGCCATGGTGCTCTACCAACCCAACTTGATACTGTTGGACTTGATGCTTCCCGGTATCGACGGTTATCAGGTTTGCCGTGAAGTACGTGCCAGATACTCTGTGCCCATCATCATGCTTTCTGCCAAAGGCGAAGTCTTTGACAAGGTGCTGGGACTGGAGTTGGGTGCAGATGATTATATTGAGAAGCCCTTTGATTCCAAGGAGCTGGTAGCTCGTGCCAAGGCGGTTTTGCGTCGTTACAAACCGGTGGCTGCTACCCCTGAAGTAAATAATGACAAGTGCGTAGAGTATCCGGATCTGGTAATCAATCAGACCAATTACTCTGTACGTTACAAGGGCAATGTGGTAGAAATGCCCCCCAAGGAATTGGAGCTTTTGTACTTCCTGGCCTCTTCTCCCAACCATGTTTTCACCAGAGAACAGCTGTTAGACCAGATTTGGGGCTACGAATACATCGGCGACACTCGTACCGTGGATGTTCATATCAAGCGTCTGCGTGAAAAGATTAAGGACCATGCCAACTGGAAAATCGCTACGATTTGGGGAATTGGATATAAATTCGAAGTTAGGAATTAAGTAAATTATGAAGCATACACTTTATTTGAAGTTTTTGCTGGCTTATATTATTTTTGGTGTGTTCGGCGTGGTGATTGTTACCACCTTCGTGCCTACCATGATACAGGAACATCTGGTGAGAGAGAAATCCTCGGAGCTTTATTCCCAAGGCTCTCTGATTGCCGATACCTACGCCAGCGAATTGTACAAAAGCGAAACCTCTCTGGAGGAAGTAAAGGAGCAGTTGGATTTTTTGTCTGACTGTACCGGTTCTATTGTCCAGATTATTAACCCTTCGGGAAGACTGATTTTGGACAGCACCCGAGAAATTGATGTAGAAACCCCCATCGTTATTAATAACTTCGACCCTACGGTTTCTGCAAATTCTTACTATATTATAGGCAACTTTTTCGAGACCTTTGATTCGGAAAAGCTCAGTGTCATCGCCCCCATTACCGCAGACTACAAGGTAAAGGGGTATGTGGTGATACACTATGAAATGGCCTCTATCATGAATGACTGTTATAGCCTGCTGAGTATCAGCTATGTTACCCTAGCCATTTTGTTTTTCCTGTCCCTGATTATTTTGATTTTCTTCACGGAAATTGTATATCTGCCCCTGCGTAAAATCACCAAGGCTACGGAGCAGTACGCAACCGGTAATATGCATTACAAATTCAGTGTAGACAGCGGAGATGAAATCGGTTATCTGGCAGCCTGTCTGTCCTACATGGCCAGTGAAATTGCCCGTTCCGAGGACGACCAGAAAAAGTTCGTGGCCAATGTTTCCCATGACTTCCGTTCTCCTCTGACCTCCATCCGTGGTTATCTGGAGGCAATGATTGACGGAACCATCCCACCGGAAATGCACGAGAAGTACCTGACCATCGTTCTTAACGAAACGGAACGTCTGACCAAGCTGACCAACAGCCTGCTGACCCTGAACAACTTAAATACCAAGGGCATGCTGCTAAACACTACTCACTTCGATATTAATGAAACCATCCGTAACACCATCGCTACCTTTGAGGGTACCTGCCGCAAAAAGGGTATCTCTATTGAACTGGTGCTGACCGGAGAAGTATTGTATGTATTTGCGGATAAGGAAAAAATTCAGCAGGTGCTTTATAACCTGATAGACAATGCTATCAAGTTCAGCCATTCGAACTCTACCATCAAAATCGAAACCTCTGAGAAGCGTAACAAAATCTTCGTGTCCGTGAAGGATACGGGTATCGGTATTCCCAAAGAGGATATCCAGATGATTTGGGATAGATTTTATAAATCTGACCTGTCCCGTGGTAAGGACAAGAAGGGCACCGGATTGGGCTTAAGTATCACCAAGGAAATCATCAATGCTCACAACGAAAACATTAATGTCATCAGCACTCCGGAGGAAGGCAGCGAGTTTATTTTCTCTCTGGCACGGTCGGAGCAGAATGATGAGGAGGAGTAGGAGGATTTTGAAATTCTTAATGGAAATAATCCCCTACTCATATAAATGCTTCGCCTGCTTCAAAACCAATCTCACCGGATGGTAGAGCACCAGCATAATCACGAAATTCGCCACTCCGTGTATGATATCAAAGGGTATGCCTGCCACCCACCAGGTGAAGCCAGCGTAAAGACCGTTTCGAATACCTCCATCCACAGCACCGATTGCCACATAGGGGAAGGAACACAAAAAACCAAAGGCCAGTCCAAACGCACCGGACAACACACTCCAAAACCACACGGACTGCTGCCGGCGAAATATCCATGTCAGCAGAACCAAAAGCGGCCATGCATACAAATACATAATCCACCACAGATGAATTCCGTACATGGTACCTTCTACTAAAATAAAAACCGGTACCACAAGGACAATTCTTTTACCAAAAAAGAGGGTAAACATAATCAGCAAAAAAGTAGTCAGTTCAATATTCGGCGCCCACGCAAGTGCCACCTTACAAACTTCTATGACAGCCACCATCATACCAATAAGTGTGATGTCCTTAATCGCCAAGCTTACCTTTTCCTTGTTCATGTGTACCCTCCTTTCGTTTCCTATTCTTCGCAACGCAAGATCCCGGTAGTCAGAACGGTTCGTGCCTCTACCTATTCCTGTTACTTCTTCCCAACTTACTCTGCTACATAAACTGTGTAAACAATCTGAAATGCATCCCCATCCAGAACCGGCTGGGTATCGATGCCATAGTTACAATAAGCGTCATTCACATAGAAGCTCCAGTAGGAACCATTGTTAAAGTCCGTTCCTTCACCATTTATCGTTTCTACTGTCAAACCGTATTGACTTTCCGTACCGGTAAACTCCAGACCCTCTGCTTCTTCCATGGCCTGACGCAAGAACTCAGCATCTGTTTTCAGCTCATACATGGTAGATTCCTGTGCCTGATTGATGACCTCGATGGTGATGGACTTGCTGCCTTCTACCGGCTTCTCACGGAAAATAAAAAAGACTGCTGCCATTGCCACCACTACCAGTGCCAGTATTGCTACTGCAAGTATGATTTTCTTGTTAGATTTCTTTGTTTGTTCCATGATTCGTCTCCTTTCTATGCTCCAATTCGGTCCTACATTCATAATAGTTATGGCACCAATAGAATGAACTGCTTTGCTGCACCATAAATCCATTCATAGGAACAGATTGGATCCATTTTCTGTAGCATAAATATCAAACATAAAGAAAACCCTCTACCACAGGGGTAAAGGGTTACAAGCGTACTTTAATAAAGCAGCCTCCGGAAAAGCTACTCTGCACAGAAAGCGACAATACTCCTGTGCTATTATGTACGAACCAGTTACTCGTGGTCTTTTGCGTACCATCATAGGCAGGTCTTCTGACTTAAGTATCCACACCCTTCTTCATCTTCCCGGGAATTATCCCCCAGTGACCCTCACAATCCTATTGGACTGTGGAAAAAAGGCTCCTCTCTTACAGCGACGAGTTCGTGCAGGACTTGCACCTGCTTCCCTTTTCACCCAATCAGACTATTCTTATCTACTCAGAAATGCGTAAGCATTTCTCATAGACTTGTGAACAAGTCTATTGGACACCTATTATGTTTTCTATCTGTTTTTATGCAAGGGTTATGGTAGCATATCTGTACCGGAAATGCAAGAGGAATTTCTGTACCGCATGTATTATACTTTATGGAAAATATAGCTATTTAGAGAACAAAAGATTATCGGTATCCATTAGACCCAATATTTATCCATCTGCTTTACTACCATCTCTCTTTCCATTCCAAACTTCTCCATTACTCTTTTCAAAGTTTCTTCATAAGTCTGACTAAATTCCTGACAGGTTTCAATTAAGTTTTTTATGCCTTCCAGTCTACCCTCATATTTTCCCTCATTTCTCGCATCCTTTTTCATATCTTTCCATGCCTTACACATATTGTAACCTCCTTTACTATCCTGCTTATACTTGCTTCTATTCCTCCATATTTTTGGTTCATCCACCACTATCGCCAATAGTTCCAGTGTTTCTTCATCTAAATCACTATATTGGGGACTTTCCTCCAATAATTGCAACATTTTTTCTTTATCCTTCCGATATCGCATCAATTGGAACACCTCCTGTAGCTGCGTCTGAAACATGCTGAAATCATCCATCTCATTCACACAAAATAATCGAAACGAATAATCTGCAAAAAACTCACTCATACCATCCTCATCCGTTCCAAAATCCATCATGTCACGTAAGCATCTCGGACCATCCCATTTTTTCGTACCATAATAAATACATATGGTGTATACAGGCCACAATCGGTCTGTTTTTCGTAGCTTCCCGGGTCTCTTTCGCTGACCTTCTCGCCCCCAACTGTTCTTTCTTCTTATCTTATTCACCTGTCTCTGATATTCCAACACATCATACTGCATCAGACGAAAAGGCATACTATAGTCAACATTTTCCTCGCTTTCCACTGCCAGTATTCGAAAGGATGTCCCTTGCTTATTCTTCATGCGAATATCTCTTATCCGCATCATAAACTGCTCCTCCTTTGGAACCAATCCTTCATCTGACAACTTCCCTAACGCCGTAGGTGTCTGACGATACACCTGACTACCTAACGTCAGTTCTTCCGGTTTTACTACCTGTTTTCCTTTGAAAAACACTCCGTTGAACATATCTGCGAACCGTTCCCTATCACTGTAGTAATGATTCACCGCCACATCAATTTTCCCCATAGAATCCCTCCATTCAGACGGACTCATCGGGTCACAAATCCGCCATATTAAATTATTCTTTCCTTGAGTAAATGGCCGATTTGCCGGAATGTGCAGAATGCACGCTTCTTTTGATTACTCTTGAAAATTATTACTGATATTATCTGATTAGATAGTAATATTTTTTCTATTTTTTGTCAACATTATTTTCATTCCGGGTTTGCTTATTTGTACCGGGCTATTTATGTTTTCGATGATCCTTTGACTACATAAAAGGTACAAATAAGCGAACCGGGCTAATATCACTAAATAAATGTACCGATGACTAAGAGCCATGCGATTCAATCACTCATGTGACTGCGAAGACTGCATTTTTTCATCGGAATGTCCTACCTCTCCATACCGCACAGCCTGCTCATAACAATCCTGCTCCAGCTCTGCTACAAACAAATCCTCATTCAATGCCAGCTCTTCGATATCGTCCGGGAAATAATCCTTCACACCTTTGTAATATTTTCCTGTGGATTCCGGGTTCCAATATTCTACCAATTCATATTCCCCTTCCGGACTTACTTCAAAGGTAATGATTCTCGCCCCTTCATTGCCTCCGGTCAGGTTTGGCAACGGTTCCTTTGAAGGATACTCGTATACAAAGCTTTGCTTCCAAGCACGCACATAGAGCTTCAGGTATTCTTTTCCTTCACCCCCATCAACCGTAGGAGTACCGCAAATCTGCTCTGTGCCCAATATCACATAGCTGGCAGTGTGACACAGTAAGCCTTCCACATTTTTACCATAATCACTACCCAATATGGCTTTGCGAACGGCATTGTCCAGCTTTTCTTCCTTTGTCAACTCTGTGGTTTCCGGTAGCTGTTCTGTGGAAGAAGACTGGTTGGTAGCTTCGGAATGCACCGGGTTGCTTTCATCCTGCGTTGCCTCCTCTATATCTGCGGAGATACTTGTCTCTTGCATTGTATCTTCTGAGGGTTCCGAGTTACCTGCATCCTGTTGCGGCTCCTCCGCCGGAGTAGAAGAACCATGATCAACATTAGTATCCGCTGTACCTACCATGACACTTACTTCGTCTGCTCTCGTCAACTCATAAAGGTAACTCACCTTGCCGTTCTGGTCACGATCATAATACCACGTTGCCAGATAGATCTGACCATCCTTTTGCTGCAATAAATAACAATTCGTAGAAACAATCGATACCAGCTGCCACGCCTTACGGTTTCCGCGGCGAAGCTCCTGTGGAGTAAGCTCCTCATGCCAACAGAAGTCATACTCTTCGAAATAGTTATCGAAATTCTCCGCCGTCAGCTCCACCTCCTGCATCGAACCGTATGGTGCAAAGCCCTTCTGCATCTCCTCTATAGAAAGCATCTCCCTGCGATACATGACATAATCCTCAGAAAAATGATACAATGGCAACTTATCCATTGTATATGCCATGGAAGATGTAAGCGTGTCCGGTGATACATATACGCTTTTTTCCACACGATAAGTATGCCCGAATACCTCTTCCTTTCCGTTGGCAGGATTGGTTAAAAAGCAAATCATTATCACACCACAAACCAATATCCCTGCCAAGACCACCCAAAAAGCAGGCTTCTTGTAGTGGAGTACTGCCCGTACTCTTTCCTTGACCCCTACTTCCCCAAAAGCCAAAGGGCAACCGACTATCATCCGGCGGGATACACTGCAAAAGAGTAAAGCCTCGGAATAGGACTTCTTCCCCGCTTCTCCCAGGTCACCAATTACCTTCTCATCACAGGCCAGCTCGATATCCTTACACAGACAGGCATAACCCACCCAAATCAGAGGATGGAACCAATACACACAAAGGAGCAAAAAGCCCAAGGGCTTCCACCAATGGTCGTGTCGCTTCAAATGTGCCTTTTCATGTGCAACCACGTATTCTGTCTGTTCCTTATTCAATGTGGAAGGCATATAAATCTTTGGGCACAGTATCCCCAGGATAAAGGGACTGCTGATATCATCACACAAATAAATATTATCCTCCAGTGGCAGAGAAACCCTTACTTTTCTGTGAATTCGGAAATAACTGATTCCTGCATAAAGCAGCAA
The DNA here is from genome assembly GCA_045538995.1 of Acetatifactor sp. GTDB lineage: Bacteria > Bacillota > Clostridia > Lachnospirales > Lachnospiraceae > Acetatifactor. The sequence continues at coordinate 47,581 of JAZQEK010000115.1, forward strand.
AATCACCATTCCAGACAGCCAGACATAAGTTCCTATCATGGTAATCACCTGCATAGGGTTCACACTATCGCCTACATTCGGACTGAGGCTCTGGGAAATCACCGGATTAATGGTATCATTCAGCACAGAAATCCCTGTATCCAACTGTGGCTTCATCACATATAGCATTTGCTCCGGTATCGTTTCTGCACTGGGAATGAGACTAAATATACTTTCCGGAGAAAAAGGACAAACCAAGCGCACCCCCACCAGTGCCCATAACAGGCAGCAAAATATCTTCGGCACTCTCTTGAAAAGCAGTCGCACCAACAATATCGCCAGTATCATCCACCCGGCTGAAATGCTCATATTGAAAAGCTTTAAGAATACAACCTCCATACTTAAGCCTCCTCATAAGAATCAATCATTTCACGAATCTGTGCTATCTCCTGTGCAGTTAATAGTTTTCGGGTAGCAAATGCTGCCAAAAAAGCCGGCAAAGAACCATCAAAGGTTTCCTCTACGAATTGCTCACTCTGCATAGCATAGAATTCCTCTCTGCTGATACAGGCTGTAATCGTCCTGCCCTCCTGTTTGAAAATACCTCTTTCACACAAACGCTTCAACACCGTATAAGAAGTCTGCCGCTTCCAGGTCAGCTCTTGCTCCGCCAGCTTAAAAAGTTCTCCGGAGCTCATAGGCTCATTCTGCCAAATAATATCTGCAAAGCGCGATTCTACTACACCCATCTTCATAATTATATTACCCATAAAAACCTCCTAATAACCTGCCTACAAGTTGTAGTCCTATAACTAGACTACAACTTGTAGGCGTTTTTGTCAATGGTTTTCCATAGTGTTACCCGGCAATTTCTTGTGGCTTCCCACATTCCCGCAATCGTTAAACACTAATTCGCAATAATTGCAAAGCAAAACCCATACCTTTATTTATATAATAAGGGTAGCAAGAACATCCATATTTTTCAATCTTACATTGAAAGCATTCTATTCTACTACAGGACGCAGTGTTTCCAATGAAAGACACCATAAATGAATTAGGTCTTAAATTTGAAAGGAATTTGAACTATGAAACGATGGAAAACAGCACTTTTGGCAGCTGCTCTGGCACTATCCATGACAGCCTGCTCCGCTAAAACACCGGATACACCACAGACACCTCCTGGTACACAAACGGTAGTGGAAAGTAACACGCCGGAAAACTCAAAGGACAATGATACCACTACCCCTACGGAAGCACCTACTCAAGAACCTGTCGTATCACCGGAGGGTTTGCAGACCTTGTTTTCCAAATACGATATGAAGGCAGGTACCTGCTTGTCAGACTATATGATAAGCAACAAAACCTGCACCAAATTAATCAAGGAAAATTTCAACAGCATTACCTTTGAAAATCATCTGAAACCGGACTATATTTTGGATCAGAAGGAAAGCAAAAAGGCGAATGATCTGGTGGTAAAGTTTAACTCTACTACCAAATCCCTGTTAAAGTGGTGCAAAGAAAATGACATGGCGGTACGTGGACATACCCTCATTTGGCACAGCCAGACCCCTAACTGGATTTTCTATGAAGATTTTAATCCCGGCAAGTCCCTGGTGAGCAGAGAAGTGATGCTCGCCCGCATGGAAAGCTATATTTCTCAAGTATTTGTGCAGCTGGAAGAGCTGGGTTATCTGGAAATGTTTTATGCTTATGATGTAGTGAACGAGGCTTGGATGGAGGATGGTTCCAAGCGTGACAGCCTGTGGCTAAAGACCATCGGCGATGATTATATGTGGTATGCTTTCTACTATGCGGATAAGTATGCCCCTGACTACATCGACCTGTATTATAATGATTATAATGAGCAGTTTAAGACCGATACTCTCTACGATTTCGTACAGACTCTGGTGGATGAAGACGGTAATTACCTCATCGATGGCATCGGCTTCCAGGCACATTTGTACACAGAGGATAATTTGGACGACTATTTCAAAACCGTAGAAAAGCTCGGTTCTACCGGCTTGAAGGTAAACCTGACAGAGCTGGATGTGTGTCTGGGCTCCTGGCCGGAAATCAAACCTGCTACCGAAGAAAACCTGAAGGTACAGGGACAGTATTACTACAATCTGATCCATGGTATTTTGCAAATGGTAGAAGAAGACAAGGTAGAAATGGATGCCTTCACCTTCTGGGGACTGACCGACAAGCTTTCCTGGAGAGCAGAGCGTCACCCTATGCTGTACGATGCCATGTATAAACCCAAGTACGCTTATTATGGTGCTATGCAGATAAAGGAAAAGGCAGGGTTTGAGGAGTAATATTATAGAACATTAAAATAAGTGGCTGTCGCATGGCAGCCACTTATTATTACTTCTTAGCAACACTTGGAGGCAAAATCAATGGTGATTGGCCGAAAGAAGATGTTACTTGAGCTATTAATAGAGAAATTCTACTCATTAAATTATCAATTACAAAATTACCATTTTCTCGAAACTCTTCTGCCAGATTTAACTCATGCCAATTATATTCCATCATCTTTTGCGGCTCAAGCTTCAAATTTGCACCAAATGCTACCACTAATCGAAACATTTCTTCCGGCTCAAAAGTTAATGTTCTGGTAACAATTATTTTAACTTCATTCTTTTCATTTACTTCAACATTTATATTATCTGCACAATTCAGCAAAACTTCTTTGGGAGAAGCAATAGTATCTATTCTATCATATTCTATTTTATGCAAATAAAATTCTTGTTCTGGTAAAAAATATTCACAAAAATTTTTTATCATTTAATTTGACCTCGTTTCTTGATAAGACATATTAATATTTGACGAATTATATATATCAAACGGAATTATATTAGACTTTGTTGTAATTTGTTTCGGATGCTCTTTATCGTAAATTCTTTGAGTTGCTAAAGCTATAGATAACACCCGTATAGTTTGTTGTAATTCTGTGTCGGTAACTGCACTTCCATCCACATAGGCTTGAATTGCTCTCTCCACAGTATTATTTAATGATTCCCCATTTTTCGATGCTAATACTGCCAACTTTTTGTGCAACTCCGGCTGAATTCTCACATTGAACGTTCCCTTATATTCCTTATCAGGTTCCTTTCCCACAGCTTGACAAAATACCAAATAGTCATCTACTGCTGTATGAAATTCCTGTTCAATCATTTTAGGATTATCGCTTTCAAAATTTACAAAATCATTTATACCTTCTATTTTTCCTCGTAATTTAAATGCTTCAACATCATATTCAATTATTGTGTGATATCCTTTATATTCCAAAATATTCTTTTTTGTCATAGTTCACCTATACCTTTTAAGTATTCAACTAAATCACTCACTGCACCTCTGTCCATTTCATCTCCCGGATGAGGTTTATGTAACAAAATTGCAGCCTTGTCCTCTTCTCTGAAAAAGCATACCCTAGACCCAGAAGTTTTGCCTTTAGTATATTCTTCAAATCTCATCTTTCCTAGTAGATATTTCGCTTCTGTATAAGTATAGTCTTTTGGCTTTTGTAATATTCGTTCTTTTGCTTTTTCAAACTTACTCATCTGATATAGCGTCCACCCCTCTCTTTTTGCAACTACTTTCTAGTTGCATATTATATCTTTTATGTAGAATTGTCAATACTTTATTAAAAAAATAATCACCACTTTCAATAAATAATATGCTAGTTATATTACAAAGCAAGAGTGCAAAGTATTGTAACCTTGCACTCTTGTTATTAATTAGTATTAATATCACTTCTAATTCAACAATTTCTCTCAACTTATTGCA